>NZ_JBEXJI010000025.1:0-142011 GCF_040609015.1 Nocardia sp. NPDC004860
CTCGAACACCGGCATCGGCACCCCGAGCACCGGCTCGACCGTCATCTCGAACGGCCCACCCGGCCCGGTCAGCTTCCCGGCCACCTGCGCGGCCAGAGCCTGCAGATCAACAGCGTTGGTCATGAATCAAGTCCTCGAATCCGTTGGGTAGCAGCGTTATCCGAGCGTCTTGTGCGGGACGCCGACGATCAGTCCGCCGTCGATCACGTGCTCCGCGCCGGTCGTGTAGCTCGATTCGTCGCTGGCCAGGTAGACGATGAGATTGGCGACCTCATCGGCGGTGGCGGCGCGGCCGAGCGGGATCTGCAGAAAGTCCTCGGGGATGCCCTCGGTCATCGGTGTGCGCACCATGCCGGGGTGGACCGAGTTCACGCGAATATTGTGCTGCGCCAGCTCGAGTGCGGCCGATTTGGTCAATCCGCGGACCGCGAACTTGGTGGCGGTGTAGCCATGCAGTCCGACGCTGCCGCGCAGGCCCTCGACCGACGAGATATTGACGATCGACCCGACGCCGGCATTCATCATCGCCGTGGCCGCGGCCTGAATGCCGAGGAAGGTACCGGTCAGATTGATGTCGACGATCTGCTGCCAGGCCGCCAGTTCGAAGTCGACGATGGTGTTGCCGTTGACGATTCCGGCATTGTTCACCAGGACGGTCAGCGAACCGAACTCCTCGACGGCGACACTCACGGCCCGCTTCCAGTGCTCGGGGTCGGTCACGTCCAGGTGAACGAAGCGAGCCGCCGGACCCAATTCGGCCACCAGCGCTCTGCCTTCGGTCTCGAGCAGGTCGCCGATCACCACGCGGGCTCCGTGCTCGACCAGAGCACGGGCATGCGCCGCGCCCATGCCACGCGCGCCTCCGCTGATGAGGGCCACCTTGCCCGCGACTCGCTTGTTCATGCTCAGGCCTTCCATTGAGAGCTTCTCGGTCATGAGGGCAGCTAAGCATGTCTTCAATCACTGTTTCAATCATTGATTGAAACAGTGGAATGAGGTAAGGCCCCGGTGGAACGAACCAGGGATTGCAGACTGTTCGCTCACTGCCCACTCATCGCCGATCGATGCCGTCAACGAGGGCAGCTCCCGGCATGTCGCCAGGTCACGCCACCAGCCGAACCGAAGCGAAGAAACACTCATCACGCAGGTCGGACCAGGTGCCGAGGCGCTCGGCACCGTGGGCATGCATGACTGGAGTGCATCTGTTTCAAAAATTTTGGTCGAGAGACCAATCGGTTGCGGCGTCGGCGTCGAATCATAATGGACAGTCGCTTTTGACGTAGGGATGTCCGGCATGGCCTCAGTCGAAGCTGCAACGGAGCAGACGGTGGTGCGCGGGGTTGAGTCGGCGGAGGGACCGCCAGGGAAGGGTTGCCGGTCGGTACAGCGGGGTCTGCGACGGGGTGTGGTCGATGCCGGGGTCGTCGACGTACTGGACCGTTCGCCGAGGAGTCGGGGGGCGATATCGGGGTCGGGGATGTTGCCATCGTGTATCGGTCGACGGTCGAGCGCCGGTCGAAGGTACCGCAACTGTTGTCCGGAAATTAGCCATCGGCGTAATGAGTCCCGAATCGGCCGACATCGGCTGTAATGATCTTGGCGGCGGACTCGACGTATTCAGCACTATGCGGGTGTTGGAAATGGTCCCCGCCCTGGCCTCGTTCGTGGTCCCCGGACCGGCGCGCGACAGCGTATCCGCCGGTCCTCGGGCGTTTTGAGTTCCTGAAATGAACGATATTTTGCGGAGGTCGAAATGCGCCAATCGAAGAGTGGCATCGAAGGCAGTCCCGACCGTTCCAAATCGTTGCCAACTGGCACATTTCAATCCTCCAGTCAATCCTCCAGGCACACACATTCGGGTAACAGTTCCAACACGCCCAGCAGTAATGCATCGCCGGCCGATATTCTTCCGCTGACCTCGGCGCAGCGGGGAATCTGGTTTGCCCAGCATCTCGCGGAATCCACGCCGATATCTGTCGCCCAATACGTCGAGATCGTCGGCGAGTTGGATGCGGAACTGCTTGCCGAGACATGCAGAACCGCCGGCCGGGAGTTCGGCTCCGGGCATATGCGCTTGATCGAGGTCGACGGAGAGCCCTGCCAGTTCGTCGACGAGGAAAATGGCGGCCCGGTATCGGTCATGGACCTGCGCCGGCACGTCGATCCCGTTGCGACCGCGCACAGAATGATGGTCGAGGATTATTCCGCTCCACTGGACCTGCTGAACGACAACCTCATGACGAGCATCGTGTTCCGGGTCGGCGAGGACCATTACCTGTGGTATCAGCGCGCACACCACATCGCGCTCGACGGATTCGCCGCGGTAACAATGCTGCATCGGATGACCGAGCTGTACAACGCTTGGGTGAAGTCCGAGGAGCCGGCGCCGTGCCAGGCACAGGACCTGCGGGAAGTCGTCGAGCAAGATCTGGCATACCGCGATTCGACGCGTCTGGACAATGACCGCGAACACTGGAGGGAGCACCTCGCGGGCGCACCTCCCGTCGTCAGTCTGGCCGCCCGCGTGAGCAAACCCACCATTCATCCCACGCTGGTCAGCACAGAGCTGGCCGACGACACCGCGCAGCTACTCGAAAACGTCGCGTTCGAGCACGAGTCGAGCGTGACTCCGATCATCGTTGCGGCGTTCGCGGCATATCTCGCGCGGATGACCGGAAGCGATGAAGTATTGCTGAGCCTGCCCGTGTCGGGTCGGCACTCTGCCGTGCTGCGCCGTTCCGGGGGGATGGTGGCAAATGTGGTCCCGCTGCGAGTGCAGGTCGCCGGCCAAAGCGTCGGTGAACTGATCGCCGCGGTGAAAAGCGAGTTGACGAGTGCACTCCGGCGGCAGCGCTACCGCCAAGAGGACATATTCCATGACATGGGGATTGCGCGCGACGAGGCGGCATCATTCGGGCCCGCCGTGAACCTCATGATGGTCGAGAACGAGGTTGTACTGGGCAACACGACAGGCCGCCTGCACGTCCTCACCTCCGGACCTACCGCCGACCTCTTCGTCAATATCTACCCGGGGGCGGGCAGAGAGAGCACCCATATCGACTTCCAGGGGAATCCGAATTCGTACAGCCCTGAAGAGCTCGCTGATCACCATCGACGGTTCCGCATGTTCATGCACGAATTCCTCGCCGGCGGAGCGGAATGCAAGGTCAGCAGACTGCCGCTACTCGAAATTCAGGAACGCTCTGCGCTACTACCCGTGCGAGGGCCCAGCGCGGTCGAAACACGGCTGCTTCCAGAGATTCTCACCGAAAGCGCGCGCCGGAACAGTGGCGGGTGCGCGATCGTCTCGGACGGCCAGACGATGACGTACGGCGAGCTGGACACCAGATCCTCGCAACTGGCCCGGCATTTGATCGCGCTGGGGTGTGGTCCGGACACGGCGGTGGCGATCATGCTGCGACGCTCGGTCGAATCGGTCGTGGCGACATGGGCGGTCGCGAAGAGTGGGGCGGCCTTCGTCCAGCTGGCCCCCGAGTACCCGTCGAAGCGGATAGACCACATGGTTGCCGACAGCGGCGCGACCGTGGCGATCACGGTCGACGCCCTGCGCGGGCGGCTCCCGCGGGGGATTCACCATGTGGTTCTCGACGACCCCGCGACCCTGGCCGACAGCGACACCGCGAGCGGGCCGATTTCCGATGTGGACCGCATCCGCCCACTGCGACCGTCCAACGTCGCCTATATGACCTACACCTCGGGATCCACCGGAGCGCCGAAAGGCGTGCAGGTCACGCACACCGGCCTCGCGAATCTCATTGCCGATCGCGCCTCCACGTACGGCATCGACACGAAATCCCGTGTGTCCTATGCCCTTTCGCCCAGTTTCGACGCTTCCCTGGAACAGTTTCTGACCTGCTTCGCGAACGGATCCACGTTGGTGATCGTGCCGCCGGAGGTGACCGGCGGTGAGTCGCTCACGCAGCTGCTGGCCGACGAGCACGTGACCCACCTGACGCTGACGCCCACGATGCTGGCCACGGTCGACCCGCAGCTGCCGACCGACGTGCAGGTGGTCGTGGTCGGGGGCGACGTATGCCCACCACACCTCGTCGAACGGTGGACCCTGTCGGCGTCCATGTACAACGAATACGGTCCCACCGAATCCACCGTGACCGCCACCGGCGCCATGCTGAGACCCGGCCGCGCCCACACGGTCGGTGGCCCCATCCGCGGCGTCTCGGCCATGGTGCTGGACCGGACGCTGCAGCCGGTGCCCAGGGGCACCGCGGGCGAGTTGTACCTCGCCGGGCCGGGATTGGCCCGGGGATACAGCCATCTGTTCGTCGAGACCGCCGCCCGGTTCGTCGCCGATCCGTACGGCGGCACCGGCGCGCGCATGTACCGCACCGGCGATATCGCGCGCTGGACCGGCGAGAACGGCGAGACGACGCTGGAGTTGATGGGCCGCAGCGACTTCCAGATCAAGATCCGCGGATACCGGATCGAACCGGGTGAAGTCGACGCCGCGCTCACCACACACGACGACGTGGACCTGTGCGTCACGGTGCCGGTGCAGAACAACGTCGGCACGACCGTGCTGGCGTCCTATGTCGTCCCGGTCAGCGGCCGTCGGATCGATCCGGTCGAAATCCTGCGCTTCGCTCGCGATTCGCTGCCGCCGCACATGGTCCCGGCGGTGGTCCTCCCGTTGGACAGCCTCCCGGTGAACGCCTTCGGCAAGCTCGATCGCCGCGCTCTGCCGAAGCCCGAATTCGGGGCCGCGCCGGTCGGGCGGGCACCGGCCACGGCCCGGGAAAAGACGATCGCACGGTTGTTCACCGAGGTACTCGGCGTGTCCCGGGTCGGGGCGGACGACAGCTTCTTCGCCCTCGGCGGCGACAGCATTCTGTCGATCCGGCTGGTGGCGGGAGCCAAGGCCGAAGGCCTGAGCTTCTCCACACAGGACGTGTTCGTACACAAGACCGTTGCGGGCCTGGCGGCCACGGCGACGGAAGTCGGCGATGCCCCCGGATTGGCCGAGTTGCCCGGTGGCGGCGTCGGGCCGATGCCGTTGTCGCCGATCATGCACGCAATGCTGGATCGGGGTCATTACGACCGATTTGCGCAGGCCGCACTGGTGCAGCTGCCCGAGGGGGTCGATCGAGCGGGTCTGGTACGCGCGCTGGGATCCCTGCTGGACCGCCACGACATGCTGCGCGCGGTGTTGCGCGGCGGCGATTCGGCCGATCGCTTCGTCGAGGTACTCGATCGGGAAGCGGTCGACCCGGAGGCCGCGCTGGTCGAAGTCCGGATCGATCGACGTGACGCCGCCGACGTCGACCGGCACCTGAACCGAGCCGCGGATCGATTGGACCCGGGCAACGGTGTGCTCGTGCAGGCCGTCTGGATTCACGATCGCAGCGGCTCTGGACCCGACCTGATGTGGTTGGTGATCCACCATCTCGCCGTCGACGCGGTGTCGTGGCGCATCATCCTCACCGACCTCGCGCAGGCCTGGGCGCAGGTCTCCGCCGGCGGCGAGCCGCATTTCGGCCCGCTCACCACCTCGTTTCGCCGGTGGGCGCACGGCTTGGTCGAGCAGGCCCCGGGCAGGCGGGCGGCGGAGCTCGACCTGTGGAAAGACGTCCTCGAGCGCGGCGATCAGCTACTCGGATCGCGTCGTCTGATCCCGGACCGTGACATCGGGGCCACGGCGGGCCGGGTCGATCAGCGTATCCCGGCAGCGGTTGCCGAGGCGGTGCTCACCACCATCCCGGACCGCTTCCACTGCAGTGCCAACGATCCGCTGGTGGCAGCTCTGGTGCTCGCCCTCGGTGAGTGGCGGCGCAGGCGCGGCACGGCGGCGGCCGGAGAGTTGATCTCGCTGGAAGGACACGGCCGCGAGGAGTCGGCCGTACCCGGCGCCGATCTGAGCGCCACCGTCGGCTGGTTCACCACCCGATTCCCGGTCCGGATCGATTGGGAGAACGTCGATCTCGATGATGCGCTGGCCGGCGGCGTGAGTGCGGGACTGGCGATAAGGCAGGTGAAGGAGCAGCTGCGCGCGGCGCCCGGCAACGGCATCGGCTATCAGGTACTGCGTCATCTCGACTCCCAGGGCCGCGCCGAGCTCGCAGAGCTGCCCGAACCTCAGGTCAGCTTCAACTACCTCGGGCGGGTGGGTTCCCGTGACCGCTCGGGGCCCTGGGCACCTACCACCGAATTCACCGCGCTGACCGCGACGAGCGATCCGGCGATGGCGCTGCCGGCCGTGCTCGATATCAATGCGATCGCCGAAGGAGGCAACGGCGGGCTCGAACTCGCTGCGACCTGGGAGTTCGCCTCACAGGTGTTGACGGGTGAGGAGGTCGACGAGCTCGCCGGGCTGTGGGCTCGGGCCCTGGGGGCGCTGGCCGATCACGTCCGATCCGAAACCACCGACAGCTTCACGCCATCCGACTTCCCGCTCACCGCGGTATCGCAGGACGATATCGACCGCTGGCTGCGGGAATACCCGTCGATGACCGATGTGTGGCCACTCACCGCCCTGCAGTCCGGGCTGCTGTTCCACACGATCTACGACCCGGACGGCGTCGACGGCTACATCGTGCAGGCGGCGCTGACGTTCACCGGGCAGGTGGATGGCGACCGGATGCGGCGGGCCGCGCAGGTGCTCATCGACCGGCACGACAGTCTCCGGACCGCGTTCGTCGAGAGTGACGATGGGCCACGGCAGATCGTATTGCGCGACACCACGATCGATTGGGGCGAGTCGAATATCAGCGGTGTCGGCCGGCAGGCGGAAGCACTGCGGCGACTCGCGACGGCGGCCGCGGCCCCGTTCGATCCGGCCCGCCCGCCGCTGGTGCGTTTCCACCTCGTCCGCACCGGCGTCGATATGTTCCAGTTGCTGGTCACCAACCACCACCTCGTGCTCGACGGCTGGTCGATGCCCCTGCTGATCCACGAGCTACTCGCGCTGTACATATCCGACTGCGATACGGCCCAGCTCCCACCCCCTCATTCGTACCGTGAGTATCTGCAGTGGCTGCAGGCTCAGGACCGAGACGCCGCGACCGCCGCGTGGCGGGAGATGCTCGCCGGAATCGACAGTCCGACACGCATCACGAACGGGCCGGATCGGACCGTCACCGCGCATGCCGACGAAGTCGGCCTGAACCTGGACGCCGCGACCACCGCCGCGATTCTCGGCCTCGGCCGCTCGCATGGCGTCACCCCCAACACGGCCCTGCACGTGGCGTGGGCATTGCTGGTGGCCGTCCAGGCCGGACGGCCGGACGTGGTGTTCGGCAATACGGTGTCGAACCGCCCGCCGCGGATTCCGGATGTCGAGCGCATGGTCGGGCTCATGGTCAACACGCTGCCCGTCCGCGTCCGGCTCGAACCCGACGAGACCATCGGCGACCTGCTCGTCCGCGTGCAATCCGAGCAGGCGGCGATGCTGGATCATCAGCACATCGGCTTGGCGGAGCTGCAGCGGGCCGCCGGCATCACCGACATGTTCGATACCGCGACGGTGCTCGAGTCCTATCCGTTCGACCGGGAACTGCTGGCACACGATCTCTCCGACGCCGGATTGCGGCTCGTCGAGATCGTCGCGCACGATGCCACGCCGTATCCGCTGAGCCTGCAGGTGACCCCGCCGCGGTCGAGTCGTGAGGGCGGACCGGACACCGGCGAGGCCGGAACCTACACGGTGACACTGAAATTCGCCACCGAACGATTCGACTCGGACGAGGCCCGCACGCTGCTCGAACGCTTCGAGTTGCTGCTCACGCAGATCGTCGGCGATCCCGCCCGGACGGTCTCCTCGATCTCCTCCTGCTGGGATTCCGAACGCGCGCAACTGCTTTCGGTCGGCAGCGAGCAGCCGGCCGCGGACCTCGTGCTCCGCGACATCCTGTCGGGGACCGCGCGGAGGTATCCGGATGCCGTGGCTGTCCGGTGCGGTGACAGCATGTGGACCTATCGTGAGCTGGAGCGTCGCGCCGACGCGTTCGCTCGCCTGCTGGTCGGGCGCGGTGCTCGCGCCGAGTCGATCGTCGCCTTGGCCCTGCCCCGCTCGGCCGAACTCGTCGTCGCGATCTGGGCGGTGGCGACAACAGGTGCCGCCTTCCTGCCGTTGGATCCCGGCAACCCCGCCGCGCGGATCGGGGAGTTGCTGTCCGACTCGCGGACCACGCTGGGTGTGACGACAAGCGCTGTGGCACAGCAGCTTCCGGATACCGTCGACTGGTTGATCCTGGACGCTGCCACATCGGACCCTCACGAGGGTCTCCCCCGCCCGTCCGGAATGGCCGGGGGCGACCGCCTGTCGGCCGACAATGCGGCATACGTGATCTACACATCCGGATCGACCGGCACGCCGAAGGCGGTCCACCTCAGCCATCGAGGTCTGGCCGATCTGGTCGCGGCGCAGGCCGATGCCTTCGCACCGACTCCGGATTCGGTGGTGTTGCAGGTCGCGTCGCCGGGATTCGACGCCTGCGTGTCGGAGTTGCTGTTGGCGCACAGCAGCGGCGCCTGTCTCGTGGTGGCGCCGCCGGAGGTATTCGCCGGGACCGACCTCGAGGAATTGCTGCGGTCGCAGCAGGTTTCGCACGCGATCATCACCCCGTCCGTGCTCAACACCATGGATCCGTCCCGGATACCGTCGCTGACATCGCTCGCGGTCGTCGGTGAATCGGTCGGGCCGGACACCGTGAGCCGGTGGGCCCCGGGGCGACGGCTGATGAATCACTACGGGCCGACCGAGTGCACGATCTGGGCAACGGGATCGGATGTCCTCGCACCCGGCGCCCCGGTGACGATCGGTGGCCCGATCCGGGGCGCGTCCGCGATGGTGCTGGACCCGTGGCTGCGACCGGTGCCGGTCGGTGTCGCGGGCGAACTCTATATCGGCGGACCCGGACTCGCCCGCGGATACGTCGGTCGCCGGGGCGTGACCGCGTCCCGCTTCGTCGCGGATCCGCGATCGACCCGCGGCGAACGGATCTACCGCACCGGTGATTCCGTGCGCTGGGTGCGCGGACCCGCCGGGTTGGCACTGGAATATCTGGGCCGCTGCGATCAGCAGGTCAAGATTCACGGCCTGCGGATCGAGCCGGGGGAAATCGATGCGCACGTGGCCCGGCGCCCGGACGTGGCGAGCGTCGCCACCGTGGCGGTGAAAGGGCCTGCCGGCGAACCGGTTCTGGTGTCCTATGTCGTCTCCGCGCCGGGCGCTGCAGTCGATGTGGCGGCCATCGAAGGCGATCTCGCGGGCAGGCTGCCGCGCTATATGAATCCCGCGGCGATCGTGCGGCTGGAGGAGATGCCGCGCACGCCCACGGGCAAGGTCGATCGGAAGGCCTTGCAGCAGCGCGCCTTCGATGCCGGTGCCACGGGCGGCAGACCGCCGTCGACGCCGACGGAGCAGGTCGTGGCGAAACTCTTCGCCGATGTGCTCCATCTCGACACCGTGTCCGCCGACAGCAACTTCTTCGCCCTCGGCGGGGACAGCATCGTCTCGATGCGGCTGGTGGCGCTGGCGAGATCCGCCGGGCTCACGCTGACGCCGCGAGATGTGTTCGAAGGCAAGACAGTTGCTGCTCTCGCCGTGATGGCGGGCGGCGACGCGGCTCCGGTGACCATCGAGGAACCCCCGCGGCTCCCGAAAGCGGATCGCGCGTATCGCGCCTCGGATTCTTCGCTCGTCGCGCTCACCCAGCAGGACATCGATCGGCTCGAGCGGCAGTACCCCGGGCTGTCCGACGTATGGCCGTTGTCGCCCATGCAATCCGGGATGCACTTCGACTCGACGTTCGATCCGGATGCGGCGGACGATTACACCGTCCAGACGATGATCGGATTTTCCGGCGCGGTCGATGGTGAGCGCCTGCGGCGTGCCGCGCAGGCCGTCGTCGACCGGCACGACATCCTGCGGGCCGCTTTCGCGGAGACATCGGCCGGGCCGTGCCAGATCGTGCTGGACCATGCCGACGTCGACTTCCGGGAGATCGATCTCGCCGCTGGCGGCGATGCGGAATCCCCGGCCGACCCGGAATCGATTGCCGCGGCGGACGCGGCGGCGGGATTCGACCTGTCGGCTCCCCCGCTGTTGCGCTTGACGCTGATCCGTCTCGATGCGGAGTCCTTCCGGCTGCTCGTCACGAATCACCATGTGATCCTGGACGGCTGGTCGATGCCGCTGCTGATGCGAGAACTGCTCGACTACTACGGTTCTCCCGAACATATCGACTCCGCCGGACCCGCGCCCTCCTACCGCGACTATCTGGCCTGGCTGGGTAGGCAGGACAGCGCGGCATCCAAAGCGGCATGGGCGCAAGCCTTTTCGGATGTCGATGCACCCACCCGGGTGTCCCGCGACGCCGACGCGGCGGGCGCGGTATCCGCCGCCGCGGTCGGGGCCGAGGTGACGGCGGATCGTTTCGGAGCACTCCGTCGCGTGGCGGCGGAGACGGCCGTCACCATCAATACGGCCGTGGCCGCGGCCTGGGCCCTGAATCTGCGGGTACTCACCGGCGAGACCGATGTGATCTTCGGTTCCTCGGTGTCGGGCCGCCCCCCGGAACTGCCGCTGGTCGATCAGGCGCTCGGCATGTTCCTGAATACGATTCCCGTGCGCGTCCCGCTCGAACCCACGATGACGGTTCGCGAGTTGCTGATCGGCATTCAGGAGCGGCACGCCCGCATGCTGGAGCATCACCATATCGGCCTGCCCGAGATCCACCGCAGTGCCGGCCTGCCCGAACTCTTCGACACCGCCCTCACCTTCCAGTCGTTCCCCGTCGACCGGACGGCACTGCAGCAACTCGTCGATTCGGCGGGCCTGCGGGTGAACGAACTCAGTGAACTGGACGCGACACCGTACCCGTTGAGCCTGATCGTGGAACCCACGCAGTCCGAGCACGGCCAGCCACAAGGACTGCGGATCACCCTCCGGTTCCATGACCGTGAATTCGACACCGTCTCGGCGCGCCGCATCCTCGACCGCTTCGTCGAGTTGCTGTGCCGGTTCGCCGCGAACGCCGATACGCGACTCGGTGAGCTACCGCTCGACGAGGAACCGCGGCCATCGTGGCCGGATTCCCGTGCGGAAGCGACGATCCCGGACACGCTGGACCGGATGCTCGCCGACTCCGCTGCCGCCGATCCCGACGCGATCGCCGTGCGATACGGCACGACCACCATGACCTACCGCCAGCTCGACGAGCGATCCACCCGGCTGGCCCGGGTCCTGCTGCGGCACGGCGCCCGGCGGGGACAGGTCGTCGCCGCCGTGCTGCCGCGTTCCCCGGCGGCGACAGTCACCGTGTGGGCCGTGGCGAAGACCGGTGCCGCATTCCTGCCGATCGATCCGGCCCTGCCCTCGGAGCGAATCGAATTTCTGCTGTCCGACTCGGGAACCGTGCTCGGACTGACCGATACGTCCGCCGGGAAACGTCCTCCCGGCGGAGTCGAGTGGCTGATCCTCGACGAGGACCAGGCGCTCGGGACCGTGGACTCGGCGCCCGCCCTGCCGATCACCGATGCCGAACGCGGCGGGCCGATCCGGCGGGATCAGATCGCCTACGTGAGCTACACCTCCGGGTCGACCGGAACGCCCAAGGGCGTACTCGTCAGCCATCGCGGCCTGGCCGAAATCGTCGCGGCGCAACGGCGACTGTTCGGCGCCGACCCGATGTCGGTGGTCCTGCAGGTCGCCTCGCCCAGCTTCGACGCCTCGGTGTTCGAGTTGTTGATGGCGCACGGTTCGGGCGGCCGGCTGGTCATATCTCCCGCCGAGATCTACGCCGGCCCCCAATTGGCGGATCTGATTGCGCATGAACGTATTTCGCACGCCATCGTGACCCCCTCGGCGCTGGCGACGGTCTCGCCCGACGGTCTCGACGGGCTGCGGGTGCTCGCGGCAGCCGGTGAGCCGGTCGGAACCGAACTGGTCGATCGGTGGGCGCCGCGCCGCACCATGGTCAATCTGTACGGGCCGACCGAGACCACGATCTGGGCTACCACCAGCGCTGCGTTGGCGCCCGGTGCCGCGATCACGATCGGCAGGCCGGTCGGTACCGTCGCGGCCGTGGTCCTCGATACCTGGCTGCGACCCGTACCGGACGGTATCGCGGGCGAGCTGTACCTGTTCGGCGCCGGACTGGCCGATGGCTACGTCGCCAGGACGGGGTTGACCGCGGCGCGGTTCGTCGCATGCCCGTTCGAGGGGCCGGGTCAGCGCATGTACCGCACCGGTGACGTGGTGCGCCGCAGCGCCGATGGCGAATTGGAATTCCTGGGACGCAACGATTTTCAGGTCAAGGTGCACGGCACCAGAATCGAGCTCGGGGAGATCGACGCGGCGCTGGGCGCGCGTGCGGATGTGGCATACGCGGTCACCGTGCCGCGCCGCGAGGACGGCCGGTCGGTGCAGCTGGTGTCCTATGTCATGCCCGCGGCCGGAACCGAGGTATCGGGCGCGGAGTTGCGTGCGGCACTGGCCGAGACGCTGCCCCGGACCATGGTGCCGTCCGCGGTGATCGTGCTGGACGAGGTACCGCTGACCGCCAACGGGAAGCTGGATCGTGAGCGGCTGCCCGAGCCGGTTGCCGTCGTGCGCGAGTTCCGGGCACCGGCACCGGGGATGGAAGAGCTGGTCGCGCGAACATTCGAGCAGGTGCTCGACGTGGACGGGGTGGGCGCCGACGACGACTTCTTCGCGCTGGGCGGCGATTCGCTGAGCGCCTCGCTGGTGGTGGGGCGCCTGGGTGCGGCCTTGAACGTGCGAGTGCCGGTGCGATCGGTTTTCGAGGCGCCGACCGTCGCCGAATTGGCCACGCGCACTGGGTCACTCGGCGATGGGGGCCGCTTGCCCCTGGTGTCCGGCGTGCACCCCGACCCCGTGCCGCTGTCGCTGGCGCAGCAGCGGATGTGGTTCCTGAACCGGTTCGAGCCGGATTCTCCGGCCTACAACATTCCGGTGATGCTGCGGTTGTCGGGGCGGCTGAACACCGAAGCGCTGGCGGCCGCGCTCGCGGACGTGGCCGCACGGCACGAAGTCTTGCGGACGATCTATCCGGAAGTCTCCGGTGAGCCGCGGCAGGTCGTCGTCGACGAGCCCGCGGTGCCGGTGGAGCCGGTGCGGGTATCAGCGGATGCGGTCCCGGACGTGGTGGGCGAGTTCGTGCGACGCGGATTCGATGTGACCGCCCGAGTGCCGATGCGAGTCGGATTGTTCGAGCTCGACGCCGAACCCGGCAGTGACACAGGAGAATTCCTGCTCGTGCTGGTGGTCCATCACATCGCCGGCGATGGTCAGTCGATGGGCCCGCTGGCCCATGACGTGATGGTGGCGTATGCCGCGCGGCTGGCCGGGCACGCGCCGGAGTGGGAGCCACTCGCGGTGCAGTACGCGGATTTCGCGTGGTGGCAACGGCAGATGCTGGGGGCCGCAGACGATCCGGCGTCGTTGATGTCCACCCAGCTGGACTTCTGGCGCTCGACGCTCGCCGGCGCACCGGACCGGCTGGACCTCCCGGCGGACCGGCCACGCCCGGCCGTCGCCTCGCTGTCGGGCGGCCGGATACCGCTGGAGATCGGTGCGAGGCTGCACGAGCAGCTGCTCGCGCTGGCACGGTCGCGGGGATCGTCGCTGTTCATGGTGATGCATGCCGCGCTGGCAACGGTTCTGGGGCGGCTCGGCAACACCGAGGACATCGTGATCGGCACCCCGGTCGCGGGGCGGGGCGAGCCCGGCCTGGACGAGCTGGTCGGGATGTTCGTGAACACGCTGGCATTGCGGACCCGGGTGGATACCGGCGAGCCGTTCACCGAGTTGCTGACGCGCGCGCGTGACACGGACCTGCTGGCATTCGAGCACGCGGATGTGCCGTTCGAGCGGGTCGTGGAGGAGCTGAAGCCGGAGCGATCCGCGGCGCGGCATCCGTTGTTCCAGGTGGTCCTGGCGTTCCAGAACCTGTCGAACGTCGAGGTAACACTGCCCGATGTCCGGGTCGCCCGGGCGGAGGTGGATACCGGGGCGACCCAGTTCGACCTGCAACTGGTGCTGTCGGAATCGTTCGATTCCGGTGTGGCGCAAGGTATCTCGGGAATGATGAGCTATGCACGGGATCTCTTCGACGAGGAGACCGCGGCGGGAATCGCCCGGCGGCTGGTGCGGGTCCTGGAAGCCGTCGTCGACGATCCGGCCATTGTGGTCGGGGACATCGACTGGCTCGACGCCGACGAGCGCTCGGCGCTCACCTCGCGGGTGGGCAAACGCACCTCGGCGGCGTCGGAGCCGTGCGGATCGCTGCCGGAGGTGTTCGCCTCGGCCGTCCGGGACAACGGCGACGGTATTGCCGTCGTCGCGGGAGATGCCACGTTGTCGTATGCACAGCTGGACGAGCGATCGAGCCGGCTGGCGAGGTTGCTGATCAGCCGAGGCGCCGGACCGGAGAATTCGGTGCTGGTGGCGGCAGCGCGGTCGATGGAGTCCGTCGTCGCGTGGTGGGCGGTGGTGAAGTCGGGTGCGGCCTTCGTGCCGGTCGACCCCAGCTATCCCGAAGGCCGGATCACGCAGATGGTGGCGGATTCTGGTGCGACGCTGGGCGTGACGGTGTCGTCGGCAGCTGCCGGGATGCCCGATACGGTGGACTGGATCGTGCTCGACGACGAGGCCGTGGCCGCACGGATCGACGGGTTGGCGAGCGGCCCGGTCGGCGATGACGAGCGACTCCGGCCGCTGCGGGCCTCGAACGTTGCCTACGTGATCTTCACCTCCGGATCCACCGGGGTGCCGAAGGGCGTCGCCGTCACCCATTCCGGCATCGCCGATTTCGTCTCGTGGCTCCGCGCCGCCCTCGACCTCCGGCACACGTCCAGGGTGTTGCATTTCGCGTCGCCGTCGTTCGACGCCGCCCTGCTGGAGACCGTGATGGCGGTCAGCCGGGCCGGTGCGCTGGTCGTGGCGCCGACGGGGATCTACGGCGGTGCAGAGTTGGCCGAGCTCTTGCGCGTGCAGCGGGTGACCCATGCCTTCATGACCCCTGCCGCGCTGGCGTCGGTGGATCCGGCCGGGCTGGACCACGTGCGGGTGGTGATGTCCGGCGGTGACGAAGTCCCGGCGGATCTGGTGAACCGTTGGGCGGGAACCGATCCCGCCGGCGCCCGGACGTTCCGGGAGCTGTACGGGCCGACCGAGGCCACGATTGTCGCCACGGCGACGGGTGCGCTGCGATCGGGTGACCGGCCGACGATCGGTGCCCCGCTGCCGGGCATCCAGGCGCTGGTCCTGGATGCCCGGATGCAGCCGGTCCCGGTGGGGGTGGCCGGAGAGTTGTATCTGGCAGGCCCGGCACTGGCGCGCGGGTACCTGGACAAGGCGGCGGTGGGTGCGGCGCGTTTCGTGGCGCACCCGTTCGGGGAACCCGGGCGCCGCATGTACCGCACCGGTGATGTGGTGCGCTGGAATGCCGGCGGCGACCTGGAATTCCTGGGGCGCAACGACTTCCAGGTGAAGATCCGCGGCTACCGGGTCGAGCTGGGCGAGATCGACGCCGCGCTGAGCGCGCGGGCGGACGTGGCATACGCGATCACGACGCCGTGGCATACGGGCACGGGTTCGGCGCAGCTGGTGTCCTATGTGGTGCCCGAAATCGGGACGAGCCTCTCGAGCGAGGAGTTGCGGGCGGCGCTGGCCGAGATGCTGCCGTCGTACCTGGTGCCCGCCGCGGTGATGATCCTCGACGCGATCCCCTTGTCGCCGAATGGAAAGCTCGACCGCGCGGCCCTGCCCGCACCCGTCGTGCAGGCCAGGCGATTCCGGGCCCCGGCGTCACCGGTGGAGGAGATAGTGGCCGGCGTCTACGCCGACGTTCTCGGCATCGACGGTCCGATCGGCGCCGACGACGACTTCTTCGAACTGGGTGGCAACAGCCTGGTGGCGACTCGCGTCGCCGCCCGGATCGGTGCCGCGCTCGACGCGACCGTCCCGGTGTCGATGATCTTCGAGGCGCCGACGGTCGCGAGGTTGGCCGCGCGCGCCGAATCGCGGGCCCACACCGGGCGGGTGGCGCTGACCGCACAGCCACGGCCGCAGCGCATTCCCCTGTCGTACGCACAGCAACGGATGTGGTTCCTGAACCGGCTCGAGCCCGGCTCGGCCGCCTACAGTATTCCGATCATCCTGCGGCTGTCCGGAGAGCTGGATCTCGACGCGCTGCGCGCGGCCATCGCGGATGTGCTGAACCGGCACGAGGTATTGCGGACCGTCTACCCGTATGCCGAGGGCGAGCCGTCGCAGGTCGTCCTGCGCACAGCCGAGGCGATTCCGCCGGTCACCGTGACCCCGGTGACGGAATCGGAACTGGCCGAATCGTTGTCGGTCTCCGTCTCGACGGTGTTCGATGTGACGGTCGACGCACCGTTGCGGATCCGGTTGTTCGAGCTCGGGCAGCACGAGTGGGTCCTGGCCGTGGTGGTGCACCACATTTCCTGCGACGGGTCGTCGCTCGGCCCGCTGGCCCGGGACATGATGTCCGCGTACACCGCACACCTGCTCGGGGAGACACCGAGCTGGCCCGTGCTGCCGGTGCAGTACGCCGACTACGCGATCTGGGAGCGAACGGTGCTGGGGACCGAACACGATCCCGACTCGGTGCTACGCGCCCAGATCGACTACTGGACACTCGAATTGGCGGAGCTTCCGCCGTTGCTGGAGCTACCGACCGACCGGCCGCGGCCGCCCGTGCAGACCTATGCGGGCGCGACCGTGCCGATCACCGTCGGTGCCGATCTGCACGCGGCATTGCAGCAGGTCGCGCGAGCACACAACACGACGCTGTTCATGGTCTTCCACGCGGCGCTGGCGGCCACGCTGGCCCGGCTGGCCGACATGGACGACATAGCGATCGGCACTCCGTACGCGGGACGCGGCGAGCCCGAACTCGACGATCTGGTCGGGATGTTCGTCAACACCCTGGTGCTGCGGACCCGGTTGACCCCGGGAATGACGTTCACCCAGCTGCTCGAGCACGTGCGCGGGACCGATCTGGCCGCGTTCGGGCACGCCGATGTGCCATTCGAGCGGCTGGTGCAGGAGCTGAACCCGGTGCGGTCGCACGCTCACCATCCGCTGTTCCAGGTGATGCTGGCATTCCAGAACCTCGCCAAGGCCGAGTTCGACCTGCCGGGGCTCTCGGTATCGGCCGTGACGGCCGAGACCGACACCGCGCTGTTCGATCTGCTGGTCACGGTGTCGGATTCCTACGACTCCACCGGTGCCCCGGCCGGCATCAGCGGCGCGGTCACGTACGCGAGCGACCTCTTCGACGCGGCCACGGTGACCAGGATCGCCGATCGCCTGCTGCGATTGCTCGGCGCACTGGCGGCCGATTCGACGCAGCCGGTGCACGAGGTGGATCTACTCGGCACCGATGAACGCGAAGCCGTTCTGACGCAGTGGAATTCGACCGATCACCGGCTCCCTCCGGACGAGACGCTCGCCTCGGTCTTCGCCGACTCGGTGCGGGCGCATGCCGATCGGCCCGCGGTGGTATTCGGCGAACAGTCGCTGAGTTATGCGGAATTCGCTTCTCGCGTATACCGGTTGGCGCGGTGGTTGATCGGCCGTGGAGTGGGTCCGGAGTCGTTGGTGGCGCTGCGTATGCGGCGTTCACTGGACCAGGTCACCGCCATGTACGCGGTGCACGCCGCCGGCGGTGGGTACGTGCCGGTCGATCCGGACCTGCCGGCCGACCGCATCGAGTACATGCTGTCGATCGCCGCGCCGGTGTTGGAACTCTCGTCCCTCGATGGGCTGGAGCTGTCCGGATTCGATGACGCGCCGGTCACCGACGCCGATCGGCTCGGACCGCTGCGACCGCACAACGTCGCCTACGTGCTCTTCACTTCGGGGTCGACCGGCCGGCCGAAAGGTGTTGCGGTATCGCATTGTTCGGTGGTGAACCAGTTGCGGTGGCACGCCGAGACCTACGCGTTGACGTCGAACGACGTGGTGCTGCAGAAGTCCCCGGCTACGTTCGACATGTCGGTATGGGAGGTGTTCACGACCCTGGCGATGGGGGCGCGGCTGGTGATCGCGCGCGCCGACGGGCATACCGACCTCGCGTATCTCGCCGAAACCATTGCTGCCCAGCGGGTCACGATCACCGCCCTCGTACCGTCGATGCTGGCGGTATTCGCGGACGCGGTGCCGGCGGAGTCGCTGGAGTCGGTGCGGACGCTCCTGGTGGGTGGTGAGGCATTCGGGCCCGATGTGGTGGCCGACGTGCGGCGAACCTGGCCCGGGGTCGAGTTGCACAACCTGTACGGGCCGACCGAGTTCACCGTGGCCGCAACCGCGCATCGGGTGATCGAATCCGACAGCGGCACCATGCCGATCGGCTCACCGGTATGGAACGCGCGGGCATACGTACTCGACGACCGGTTACATCCGGTACCACCCGGTGTCGCCGGGGAACTGTACCTGGCGGGCGCCCAGCTCGCGCGCGGCTATCAGTCACGTCCGGGCCTGACCGCGGAACGGTTCGTGGCCGACCCCTACGGTGACGGCGGACGCCTGTACCGCACGGGCGACCTGGTGCGCTGGCGCCACAGCGGCGAATTGGAATACCTGGGCCGCACCGATTTCCAGGTGAAGCTGCGCGGCCTGCGTATCGAACTCGGTGAAATCGAGGCCGTACTCGCCGAGCACCCGGGCGTCGCCCGCGCGATCGCCGTGGTGCACACCACCGGTACGGCGGACCATCTCGTCGGCTACGTGGTGCCCGCCGCGGGCGCGACGATCGACGCCGCGGCGGTCCTGGCGCACGCGGCAAGCGAACTGCCCGACTATATGGTGCCCACCACGGTGATGGCGCTCGACACGGTGCCCCTCACGGTGTCGGGCAAGTTGGACCGTGCGCGACTACCCGAGCCGGTGCTCGCGGTGCGAGAGTTCAGGGAGCCCTCGTCGTGGCTGGAAGAGGAGGTCGCGCGGGCCTTCGAAGCGGTACTCGGTGTGGAACGGGTGGGCGCCGACGACGACTTCTACGCCTTGGGTGGCAACTCGCTGAAGTCGGTGCAAGTGGTGAGCGAGTTGCGCAAGGGACTCGACTACGAGGTTCCGATCAGCTGGATGTTGTCCGATCCCTGCCCGGCCGACCTGGCGAAGCGGATCGAATCCGGAATGCGCTCCGGTACCACCGTCGAGCGGACCGACATCGGCTTCGACGTATTGCTGCCGATCCGGACCGGCGGTGAGCAACCGCCACTGTTCTGTATCCACCCGGCCCTGGGCCTGTCGTGGTGTTACCGCACATTCGACAGGTACCTTGCCGCCGGCCGGCCGATCTACGGCATTCAGGCGCCGCAGATCGGCGGCGAGGACCCCGGTCCGACGTCGATCCGGGACATGGCGGAACGCTATTTCGAGGAGATTCGCGCGGTTCAGCCACACGGCCCCTATCACCTCCTCGGCTGGTCGCTGGGTGGCGTGATCGCCCACGCGATTGCCGTCGAGATGCGCGCCGCCGGTGAAGAGGTCGCGCTACTGGCACTGCTGGATGCCGAAGTGGGCGGTGTCGACGAGTCGACGGTCCGCGCCGTCACGGCCGGAGAGCTGATCAGCAATCTCGGCCCGGTCATGGGCGTCGATTTCGTGAGCGCCGATGCGACCGCCGAGGAGGCTGCCGATCTGATCGAACGGCACTTCGGGGGCGGCCTGGGCATCGACGCCGCCAGGATCGAGCGCCTGACCGACGCCTACAACCTGGCGATCCGGGCAGCCAGTGCGTGGCGTCCGGCGGTCCTGGACAGCGACATGCTCTATTTCACCGCGACACAGGACAGGCGATCCGATGCTGCGGGTCACGAGGGGTGGGCGCAGGTCGTCCGTGGCCGGATTTCGACCTTCGACATCGATGCGGCCCACCTCGCGATGACCGAACCGGGCGCGGTTGCTCAGATCGCCCGGATTCTCAACACACGATTGGAGCGATGACCGCGTCCTTCAGGGCGACGTGACGGGCGCGCCGGATCCATCGGCCGGGCCGCCCGGCGGCGGGAGGGGCGAAGCGAGGCCCAGTATCGCCCCGACCGACGCCCCGAGCGCCCCACCGAGCAGGGCGGCCGGTCCGGCGACGACCGCCACGCCGACAGCCGCGCCGAGGAGCGGGCCGACAACCAAACCGGTTGGCAGGAACGGGATACCGACGACGAACCCGGCGGCCGCCCCGACCAGGCCCGCACCTATCGCGACGGGCGCGGACACTCCCGCGCCGAGGCCTGCACCGATTGCCGCACCGACGCCCGCATCGACGACGGCGACGGAGCATCTCTGGGGATCCACCGGGAGGTACGCGCAGAACGACTGGACCGGTTGCTGATCCACGGCCGGCATCGAGTCCGCCGCGTCCACATTGTCGATTCCGGCCCAACCCGCGGCGGCAAGCGGATTCGCCGGGCCGAAGGCTGGATCGCCGCTGCTCATATCGACCGCGGGTGCGACGCCGACCCGCGACTGGACGAGCGGAGCGAGTTCGGTCGGCAGCGCGAACGGATCCTGCCCCTGCGCGAATTGCCTGAGCGATAGCCAGTCCGCTGTCGTGGGTAGCGCGGCAGGTGGCGGCGCGGTGCCATCCGGGGATGCCGCGGCGACTCCGGTTCCGAGGATGACGGCAACCGGCAAAAAACTCGCAATCAATAGTGGACGTGAGCGGCACCAACGGCTGGCTTCCGGCATTCCGCACCTCCTGGACTCAAAGCTTCTCTACATCGAGCATTTGTCGTACGGCGTAGATAGCTTAAGCGGCAGGCACGGCCGGATCGGGAAGAAATGCCGAATTCCATGCGCACCTGGCAAATCCGTGGCCGTACCAGACGTTGCGCAGCACCCTCCGCTTCCGAATGCATCCGGCCGATATCCCGCTAACCGCGCCAGCCGTCAGCTACTTGTCATCGAATTACTCAGTTCGAGCCAGCGCTGCACTCCTGACCACGGACCTGAACCCGGGCAAGGGCGGTGAGCGAATCGCAATGCCGACGACTCCTATGAGAATTGGCGGCGCCGGATTCTCATCGAATCGCCGCTTTCTTCAGCGCCGCGAAACGAGCAAGTGCCACACACGTTCCACGAAAGCTCGACGCGGAGAGACCACGTATGCGAACTGCCCGCCACCGCTGCCATATGGCTCACCGATGCACCACGGGCGGGGTTGGTTCAGGTCGAGTTCACAGATGCCGAATGGGGCTGTTTCCGGGACGCGCTGGAATCCATTCTGCTGCTGGCGTTGTGGAGCGAAATCGGAGGCATTTCCGAGGCATCGCACAAATGGTGGCTGCCCTCTGGTCTTCTTCGGTGATGCCGTAGTGGCCATTGCGATAGTCACCCGACCGAGAACGAGGACGGGTCCCGCACCATCATGACGGCCTGGATCCGCTACCTCGACACCATGATCAAGCAGGGCGGCGTCTCGCTGTTCGCCGAACGCAATCTCATGGTCGACTGGACCGCCACGCGCCCCAGCTCCCCTGAGTCCCGCGGCACATCGATCGGACGCGGATCTCCCACTTGTGCAATCTATTTCGAAACGTTCGGGGTCACTGCGAAACGTGGCGGTAGTAGAGGGCCATGCGTGCGATGTGGTCGCCGTCGGCCGCGACGGTGAGATGGTCCATGGCGTATCGGACCGCGTCGTAGCCGTCGACTCGCGCTTGGAGTTCGAAGGCGATTCGGTTGTCCTGCTCGATCCACCCGGCGGCGGTGACCCTGGGAGTGACCGCGAGGATGGTCTTCTCATAGAAGCCGCGAATCTGCTCGGAACCGGCGAAATGCCCGAACGGATTGAGCAACTCGGCATTGTCGGCGAACAGTGCGACGATGCCATCGAGGTCACCGGCGTTGACCCTGTCCACATAGCGGTCGGCGAGTTGTCGAGCTCTGCCCATGGAAACAACTTTCTTCTGCACGAGGGTCTGGTTGACGAGTGCCGCAGGGCAGCAATGGATTCGGTCAGCGTGCGGTCATGCGCAGCGGCAGGTGACGCAGTCCGGTGTGGCGGCTGCTGCGTGTCCACTCGACCGGTCCGGCGAGTTCGAAGCCGTCGAAGCGGGCGAACAGCTCCTCGAATACGACCCGCATCTCCAACCGGGCCAGATGCGCGCCGAGGCAGAAATGAATGCCTTGTCCGAATCCCAAGTGCGGGTTGGGGTCTCGATGGATATCGAAGCGGTCGGCATGGTCGAATCGAAGCTCGTCACGGTTGGCCGAGGCCTCCCAGACCAACACTTTCTGACCCGGCTCCAGCCGGTGCCCGGCCAGTTCGGCGGGGCGGGTGACGGTGCGGCGCTTGGACGGAGACGGCGCGGTCCAGCGCACGATCTCCTCGATAGCGACCGGCAGCAGTTCCGGGTTGTCACGCAATTCGGCCAGCTGCGAAGGGTTTTCGATCAGCGCGAGAAGTCCGGCCGCGATGGCGTTGCGGGTGGTGTCGGAGCCGCCGGAGAACAGCAGATTGAAGAACGATCGCAATTCCTCGTCGGACAGGCGCGGCGGGTCCTCGTCCGGCATCTCCGCGTGGACGACCAGCGACAGCATGTCCGCGCCCGGATCTGCCCGGCGCTTGGCGATCTGCGCCAGGCCGTACTCGTAGAGTTCCCCTATAGCCGCCGTCCGTTCCGGGCTCGTGGTCAGGTAGTCCTGGCCGTCGGGAATGTCGAAGACATGCTCGATGAGCCCGAACAGACGGTGACGATCCGCCTCGGGGATGCCCAGCAGGAAGCAGATCGCCTGCATCGGAAGCTCGGCCGCGATCTCGGTGAGGAAGTCGTGGTCGCCGCCAGTGACGACGGTGTCCAGCAGGCGCCCGGTACGCGCCCGCAGATCCTCTTCCAGGTTGCGAACCGTCCTGGGCGTCAAGCCTTTCGACACCAGACGCCGAATCCTGGAGTGCCGCGGATCGTCCATCATGTTCAACACCACACCCGCCATCGGCAGGTCCTGCAGCACGGTGCCGCCGTAGGGCCGGTCGCCGCCGGTCTCGGAGGAGTAGGTCGCGGGACTGGTCAGAACCTCCTTGGTCTCGGCGTAGGTCGCCACCGACCAGAACCCCTCACCGTCGGGAGTGTGCGCAGTGGGCTCGTGCCAGTACACGGGAGATTCGGTGCGGTGCAGGGCGAACAGGCCGTGCGGGAAGCCCGCGGCGAAGTTGTCCAGATCGGTGAGATCCACGGACGAGAGCGACTCAGCCATGGGTTACAAGCTATACACTTCTGGATAAATCTGTAAAGCACCTAGGATGACCCACTGTGACAGCTCCGAAGTTGGCCTGGGGTGGGGATCCACCCATGGACGGCGCGGGCGCGCGGCAGCGGCTCGTCGAGGCCGCCGCCCGATGCCTGATCCGGTTGGGGCGCGCGCGTACGTCGATCAGCGTGGTTGCCGCCGAGGCGCGGGTCTCACGACCGACCGTCTACGCGCACTTCAGCGGCCGCGAAGAGTTGATCGAACTCGCCGCGACGCATGTCTCGGCCGGGTTGTTCCAGCACATCGTCGACGAGGCGAGCCATGCGTCCACGGCAGCGGATTTCGTGGTGGAGGCCACCGTCGCGGGCGCGCGGCTACTGCGTGAAACCCAGCGGACCGCCCTGTCTTCGGCAGACTCCGCCGACGCCGAGTGGCTCGCCACGCTGATGACACCGGAGTCACTGCGCCTGGCCCGGCATTATCTCGAACCCATCCGCCGATACGAGCCCGACCTGGAACTGGATCTCGACGAAATCGCCGAAACGACTATCAGATTCCTCATCTCGATCCTGCAATTCGACACCCCCGCCACCAGCGACTCCGAACGCCTGCGCGGCTACCTGCGCCGCCGACTCGTACCCGCTCTCGGGCTGAAGACCCGGCCATAACCGCGACCGGCTCGACCGAGGTCAGTGCCTCCGGCGTTCCCGGCCTCGCACCCACCGCCGCGCGGCACGCACCCCGGCTGCGGCCGACGCCGGCTCTTCGAATGGCGTGTGCGCAAGGGTGGGTTCGACAGAACCTCGCGAAAGCTCGGCCCCGGTGTGGGTCGTGGGAGGACGATGATGGCTGTGGGGGCCGATCCGGCCGTCACGGCTCGAAGACGGAGAACCAACCTAGTGCGGTGCGGATCCGGCTGATCCGTGCCGAGGAAGGGTGCGCATCATGTCGACGCCGACCACACCGAGCATTGTCTTCGCTCACGGTTTGTGGGCCGACGGGTCCTGCTTCAGCAAGGTGATTCCCACATTGCAGGCGGAGGGGCACGAGGTGGTGTCCACGCAGAACAGCCTCGACACCTTGGAAGGTGACGTCGCCGCGGTCAAGCGGGCGTTGGGCCGGGTGAGCAGCCCGGCCATCCTCGTCGGTCACTCGTACGGCGGCACCGTCATCACGGCCGCGGGGACCGATGACCGTGTCGCGGGACTCGTCTACATCGCCGCGCTCGCCCCGGACGAGGACGAGACGTCGCAGAGTCTGCAGGCCAAGTTCCCCACGACGGATCTGTTCGCGCACATCGAGATCGCCGAGGGTCGAATCTGGTTGCGACCGGACGGTATCGAGTACTTCGCGGGCGATCTCCCCGAACAGGAGCAGCAACTCGTGCTGGCGACCCAGGGCGTACCCACCGCGGACCTCTTCGACCAGCAGGTCTCGGGCACCGCATGGAAGTCGAAGCCGAGCTGGTACATCGTGGCCGGCAACGACCGCACCGTGCATCCCGAGTTGGAACGCTTCTGCGCGAAACGCATGAACGCCAGCACCTACGAGGTGGCCAGCAGCCATGTCCCCATGCTGTCCCAGCCCGGCCTGGTGATCGACGTCATCCGCACCGCCGCGAAATCCTGCCAGGAGGCGTAAAGGGGAGACCTCAGGTGTCGGTGGGCCATCCGATCGCGTCGAAGACCGCCAGCGGGTCGAGGTAGTCGCGCCAGTGCACGATCTTGCGATCGGCGATGGTCAGCACCGAGATATAGCGGTTGGCGTAGACGGCACCGGTGGCGACGGTGCGGCCCTGGGATGCGTATTCGAGAACGACGACGCCGGTGTCCTTGTCGTGGTGGACGGCCAGGTCGTGGCAGCGGTCGAGGACGAAGGTCTCGCCGTAGGGGCGATACAGGTCGGCGACGGCTTGCCGGCCGATCACCCGGCGTGGATAGCCGGGAACCGTGATCACGTATTCGATGACGACATCCTCGGCGAGCATGTCGAAGAAATGGTCGCCGTCCACGAGGCCGTCGACGCCTTGCTCGATGATTCGGAAGAACGGGTCCAGGGCACGGAAATCCTCGAGATTGCCGATCCGGGTCATCGGGATGTCTCCTCACCCCAGGCCGCTGCCGTGCGGTGAGCAAAATCGGTGAAGTCCGTTGGCGCCGAACCGGTTACCTTCTCCACATCACCGGTCGGCCGTGAACCATGTCCGGATGCGATGGTTTCGGTCAGCATGCGCAGCACCGACGCATACTCGTCCGGAATTCCGCCCGCGATGGCGGCGGCGATCCATTCATCGCGGTCGATGTCGAGATGAGTCACCGTGGTACCCGAGACGCGGCTGATGATGGCGGCCGCGTCCGCGACGGTGATCGCTTCCGGACCGGTGAGCGTGTACTGCGCGCCCGCGTGCGCGAGCGGATCGGCGAGGGTCGCGCTCGCGACCGCGGCGATGTCGTCCGCATCGATGAACGCCTCCGCGCCATTGCCGGTGGGGACCGCGATGACTCCGTTGACCGGAGCCAGGAAGGTTTCGCTGAAGTTCTGCATGAACCACGCCGGGCGCAGGATCGTGTGGCCGAGCCCCGGGCGACCGATCAGGTCGAGTTCCACACTGCGCGTGGCCATTTCCGGTGGCGCGGCGTCGACCCCGTAGGCGCTGAGATAGGTGATGTGACCGACGCCGGCGACCTCGGCCTGATCCAGGAACGCCGAGACCTGCCCGGCGAAGTCGATACGCCCGACCGGACCGACGAGATAGACCCGCTCGGCACCCGCGAGCGCGGGTGCATGGGTGCGGGAGTCGTCCCAATCGAAGCGGACGTCGGCGCCGGTTCGGGCCGCGGTGCGCACCCCGATCCCGGCCGCGCGCAGCTTGCTCGCCACGCGCGAACCGGTCTTACCGGTGGCGCCGAGCACGAGGGTGATAGCAGTCGGATTCTTCATACGATCATCCTGGCGGCGTCGATTGAGCTTATCAATGTGCGAAACGCTCCAATTACAATGAGATACTCTCATCAAGTGGATGTTCTGCAAGACCATTTAGCGTGTGCCCGCGCGTCGGGTGGGGTGTTCGCCCGCTCGGTCGCGCAGCCACCGTGGGGGCTGCGGCTGCCCGGCACCATCCAGCTGACCGCGCACACCGTCGTACAGGGCCGCGCATGGCTGTGGCACGACGATCACACGGGCGCGATCGAACTGACTCCCGGCGACCTGGCACTGGTCCGCGGCGGCCCCGACCACCACATCGCACACGACGCGCGAGCAACCTGTATCCCACCGGACCGCTTCCGCGAACTCCACACCGACGACCAGCACGCCGACCTCCGGAACGCGACGGTATTCCTGTGTGGCGCATATCGATTCGCCGGCGACGTCGGCCAAGGCCTGATCCGCACCCTGCCCCCGATCCTGCTCCTGCGCACCGCCGCCGGTGATCCCCTGCACGATGTCATCGCCATGCTGTCGCGCGAGCTGAGCGGACCGGCCCCCGGACAGCAAACCGTCCTCGACCGGCTTCTCGATGTGCTGCTGGTGCTGGCGATGCGTGCCTGTTTCGAACAGAACCCGACAGCGCCCGCGTGGTACCGGGCGGCCGGCGATTCCCGGCTGGGCCCAGCACTGCACGCCATCCACTCCGACCCCGGTCATCCATGGACGGTGCCCGAACTGGCAGCTCTGAGCCGACTTTCACGTCCTGCATTCGCTCGGCACTTCGAACGAGCCCTCGGCCAACCTCCCCTGCAGTACCTCACCGAATGGCGAATGACCCTCGCTCGTGACCATCTCCGTACCGGCGAGCTGACCCTCGCCCAGATCGCCGACCGTACCGGCTACACCTCACCCAACGCCTTCGCCGCCGCCTTCCGCCGCCACCATGGGCAACCGCCGGGCCAGTGGCGTCAGACCGAGCTTGCCGGACCCCCCGAGCCGATCCACGGAACATGAGCAGACGACGGCGATCCGGACCCGGTACCTCACATGTTCAATTCCGCTGCGCCCGTGCGAATCTCGATTGAAGGACCAGCAGTCAGGATGCCGTCTCGAGCCCGATCAGCAGGGCGGTGAGGATGCGGGTGAGTTTCGGTTCGACGTCGACCACGGCGTGGGCCAGTTCGGGGCGGGACTCGTAGAGTGCGCGCAGGCCGGTACCGGGCGCGGCCATCTGCCATAGCGCCCCGGCCATGCTGGTGGCCGTGGAGACGACATCGGTCGCCGCAATTTCGGTGATCGGCAGCAGTTGACGCAAAGTGGCTGTCAGAGTGGCGACTTCGGCGAGCACCTCGGTTTTGAACGCGTAGGCGGTCTCGAGGGAGACGTTGCGTTCCAGGTTCATCGGGGCCTGCGCGAGCAGGTCACAGAACAGTGGGCGCGCGACGAGCGAACTCGCCAGCGCGAACGCGATCGCCCCGGGATCGGGATCGGCCGATTCGCCCAGCCGGGTTCCCACCTCGGCCGACCAATCCCGCCAGCCCTCGGCGGTGAGCGCCAGGAAGATCTGCTCCCGCGTCTCGAAATAGCGCAGCATGGCGGACTTGTGCATGCCGACGGCAGCGGCGATATCGGTGAGCGTGACCTCACGCACGCTGCGTTCACCGGCGAGCGTCCGCGCGGCATCGAGAATCGCCTGCTCACGTTGCTGTTTGGCCTCGGCACTGCGGGCACGCAGGGGTGGGGTCGGACTCATGACAGCAGCATAGCGCAACACTGTTGCGCTATTAACGAAACAGTGTTGTACTAACTCCAGTGGGTTCGAAGGCCCCTTCGTCCCACCAGCACCCACCAGTGAGGAGTGGCAATGTCCCAGCCCACCATCGTGATCACCGGCACCTCGAGCGGCTTCGGACGTCTCAGCGTCGAGCGGTTCGCCGCGGCCGGATGGAATGTCGTGGCGACGGTCCGCAAGGAATCAGATCTGGACGTGCACAAGGGAATCGGCAATGTCGCGACCCTGCTGCTCGACGTGAACGACGAGGACGCCGATCTGGCCTTCGGCGAACTCGCGCTCGCGCAGTTCGGCCGCATCGACGCCCTGGTCAACAACGCCGGCTACTACCAGGCCGGTCCGTTGGAGGCCACGACCATGGACCAGGCGCGCCGGCAGTTCCAGACCAATGTGTTCGGGCTCATCGCGCTCAACAAGGCGTTCATCCCGATCCTGCGCAAGCAGGGTTCCGGCGTGATCGTCAATGTCGGCTCGATCAGCGCCGACCAGGGGTATCCGTACACCTCCGTGTACGAAGCGTCCAAGGCCGCGGTCGTCTCGCTCAGCGAGGGCCTGCACACCGAACTCGCCGAATTCGGGGTCGTCGTCAAAGCGCTGCTGCCCGGCAACATGGACACCCGCATCTTCGACAAGGTCGACCGCGCCGCCGACGTCCCGGCCGAATATCTGGACTCCATGACGCGTTTCGGGTCGCTGAACCTGGTCCGCTCCGACCCGGCCCTCACCGCCGACGTGATCTTCCGCATGGTCACCGACGGCAACACCCGCAAGGTCCGCTACTACAGTGGCCCTGACGGCGAAGCCATCCCCCGCCTCAAGCAACTGCTCGGCCAGGACTGGTACTGGGAGGAATTCCGCCGGGCCACCCACGGCGACCCGACCCCCCTGTGGCAGGCCATGATGCCGCAGCCGGTAGCGAGCTCACCGAACAACTGAAGCCCTGCGAATCTCGGCCGGGACGGCAAGGATGAGAACCGGCCGCAGCACCGTGAAAGGGGCGTTTGCATGCCGACCCGGACCGTCGCCGATGTCCCACCGGTGATCGACGCCCCGCCACCGGGCGACGTCCGCCGCGCGGCCGATGCCCTTCGACTGGCAGCAGCCGTCGCTGTGCTGACGGTAACGGTCGTATTGGCCACCGCGACACGCTATTTCGCGCGGACCTCGCAGCAGGGACTGCTACAGGCCGTGACCGCGCTGCCCCCGGGACTGCGCGATGCGCTCGTGGGAATCGTGCAGGTCGTCGCCATCGCCGCACCGCTGACCGCGCTGTGGGCGGTCCGCACCCGGCAGCGCAGGGACGCGCTGGCGCGGATACTCCCGCGGCCGGGCTCGGCGAGCGGCGCTCATCGATTGCGGTATACCTGTCACCTGCCTCACCGAACTCCCTGCCGCCGAACGCATCCCGGGTGAAGGGGTGCTGTATCTCGCCGAAACCTCCGGCCCGGCGTTCACCATCCGGGTACTCGCGGGTGACGACCAGCGTCGAGACCTGTTCCGGCGCTGGTCGCGGTGGTTCCTGCTGCGCGAACCCGGCGATGTCGCCCAAACAGCTCTGGCCGCAACCGAACACGAGCTGCTCATGCTGGTGCCTGCCGACCGCGCGGGCGCGCGGGTGGTCGAGCCCGCCATCGCCTACCCGGTCGCCGGAGGCGGTGCGCTGCTGGCCACCACTCCCGTCACCACGACCATCCTGCGGAACGGGCCGGCAGGAAGATGGTCGATTGTCCGGGATAACCCGAGTTCACCGAAGGTGTTCTGGTCCACCGATTTTCACCGTGCGGCGTGGCGGCCCGCGCGTCCGCCGCCACGCCGGCCGCGCCGCATGATCGTCAGGTGGTCCTGATCAGTCCCTGCGGCGACCGAACAAACCGCTTCAGGCTCTCATTTGTTCATGGATCCAGTGATGGGTCAGCGTGGTCCAGATCGCGGTGTCACCGGCACCGCGTGCCAGGCCGAGGCTATGGGGGCCATGCGGGAACACATGCACTGCATGGGGTACCTCGTTCGCAGCCAATGCAGAAGCCAGTCGGTAGGTGTGTTCGGGCGGTACGTAGGCGTCCTCTGCGGTGTGCCAGACGAAGAACGGGGGTGATTGCGGCGTAACGAGGGCGTCCAGCGAGGTCGACCGGCGTAGTTCCGGGCCGGCATCCGCACCGAGCAGGATCAGCCGGGAAGGACGGTAGGTCTCGGTCTCCATCGACGTGATCGGATAGCCGAGCACGGCGAACTGAACCGCTTCGTCGGTGTCCGCGCCGGGCGCCAACGCCGCCATTCCGGCCAGATGGCCGCCGGCGGAGAATCCGACGAGCCCGACTCGTTGTGCGCCCTCGGCCCGTCGGCGCCGGATGTCGGCGCGTAAGGCCCTCAATGGAACCGGGTGCCGGACATTGAGCGGATACCGGAAGACGCTTGCCTGGACGCCGATGGAGCGCAGCCAGTCGGCAATCGGTTCTCCTTCGTGTGGTGCGTGTTCGGCGTATCCACCGCCGGGCAGCACGATCATGTGCGTCCTGGTCATCGAACCTCCCTCGCGTCCATTCCCGGTCTGTAACCGCCTCGCTGGTCGCTGGGCGCTCCCGCATGTCCCCACTTTGCCGCAGTCGACGTAGCTGTCGCACTCACCCGAATGAGTGAGCGCGGCCGCGGCGTCCGGCGCGTCGCCGGCTGCCCGAGGCACCTCGAGACCGGTGACGGGACAATCACCGGCCGCCGAGGCGAGCGGGACAGGGCGTGCCGTGACGAGCAGGTCGAAGAGTCGCTTGTCGCCTGCCGCGGAACTGACGTCCGGGTCGGGGACGCTGCGTCCCAGCATTGGGTGGTCGCCGGGCATCGGATACCGGAGGTCGAGCCGGGACAGCTCGGCGCTGAGGCAGGTGTTGACCTCGCCGAAGCCGACGAGGTCGGTCAAGACGTCCACGAGGTCGCTCAGCATAGGGTCGAACCGGACCGAAGTCGATTGCGCCGAATCAGTTTCAGCCATGTCGACGAGAGATGCGGAAGAGGTACTCGGCGTTGGTTTCCAGGATCGCCTTCGCATCGGCGGCGGCGATGCCGGGGCTGTTGATGTAGTCGACGGCGCGGACGAAGATGTCGTCGGCCTCGTAGGGAAAGTCGGTGCCCAGGATCAGCCGGTCGGCACCGAAGGAGTCGATGGCGGCACGCAAGGCCGGCAGATGGCCGTGCCCGACGGTGTCGTACCACATCCGGCGGGCCAGAGTGCTCGGCAGGTCCGGGGTTTGCGGTGCCTCCCAACGGTATTGGTTGTCGGCACGTTGCACCAGCATCGGCAGGGCTCCGCCCAGATGCGAGTTGATCACCTTGATGTTCGGGTAGCGCACCGGAAATCCGTGGGTGATCAACTGCATGACGCTGATCGTGTCCTCGATCGGCGCGCCGACCATCCAGGTCAGGTGATAGTCGGCGATCAGCGGACTGCACGCGCTGTTGCCCGCGGGGTGCAGGTACAGCACCGCGCCGCGACGATCGAGTTCGGCGAACACCGGAGCGAATTCCGGGTCCACCAGGGCCCGTCCGAGCACCGTGGTATTCATGACGGCGCCGGCCATGCCCAATTCGTCGATCGCGCGGCCGAGTTCGGCGATCGACTCGTCGATGTGCGGCATGGGCATCGTCGCGAAGGCCAGGAAGCGATCCGGGTGGCGCGCCACCACGTCCGCGTACTGGTCGTTCACGAAGCGTGCTGCGGCAACAGCCTTTTCGCGGTTTCGACCATTGGGCAGCCGGGGCGCCGCGGACAAGATCTGCATATCCACTCCGGCGCGGTCCATCAGCCGCAGCCGCGCCTCGAGTTCGGTGCCCCCGCCGGCACCCATGCCACGCTGAGTATCGGTGTCGGTCTTGCCCAGTTCGACCAGCAGGTCAAGATAGTCGTCGGTCCAATAGTGGGCATGCACATCTACTCGCACTCGGATACCTCCTGCTCTCGGGACCCGATCGGCACCCCGGAAGGGACGAAGTTATGGCCACACCGCCCCGTCCCGAATCCGTTAAATGACGTAGACCTGTCGGGAAACATCGCGCGCGGTCATCACCGCGGAGTCAGCCCCGGTGCATCGGCGAGCTCGGTGCGTCCGGCCCTGAAGATCAATATCGGCGACGATCTCGGCCGCCGTGGTCGCGGCGCCGTAAACAGTAGTGGGCATCGTGAGCTCCTTCCGTGTGAACCGAATCCACGTCGTCCGCACACGCGAAAACGTCTGTCTCCACCGCCCGCAATACCGATCGGCGCCGTATGTGCCGGACTCTCCCAACCCGCCGCCGGGCCACACAACCGACCGAACGACAATCCCACCGGCTCGCGAGCCGCAAACCGTCTCCGCCCGCACCGACTCCCGACCCGAACGCTCAGCAATCCAATTGTCACGCCCAACAGAGTCGAAGTCGATGTACACATGAACATCCCATCTACTCGCCGGTGTCGCCACAGACTCCGCATCCCGATTTCTTCCGGCCTGGCATCGTCGTATCTCCGACGCCCAGCATTGGTCACCGAAACGTGTAATTACCAGGACGGTTTTCATGTCCGATCTGGGATTGAATGCTTTTCACCGTCGGCAAATCTCCCCTCCTTGTGAGTGGCGGACCGGGAAAGCGGTGCCGGGAAGCCCGAACACCAAGCGGAGCAAGAGTTTTTCGCGAGACCGAACGCCCGCTGTCATCGAGCTCGCCGATACGACCGTAGGCGCGGGCACGCCGGTCTCAGGCGGACAGCGTATGCAGCTCGCCGGTGATCGCCTGCCGGATCTGGTCATGGCGTGTGCCGAGTGCGTAGCGCTCATCGGTCCACCGATCGGGCGGATAGAGCCACACCGGGCCGCCCACCAGATCGTCTGGCTCCCAATCGAATCGCGGCCACACATGAACGTGCAGGAAGGCATCGGTGTTGCCGAGGATCTCCAGATTCACCCGCCGGAAGGCCGGATCCAGTCGGGTGCACGCCCGCTCGACCGCCTCCCCCAACCGATCCATATCGGCGAGAAACGCAGCACGCCGCGGGCGCGACAACTCGGAAAGGCGTTGCACCGCAGGATCATCGGTCAGTAGCAGTGAATAGCCGGGCAGGAACTGAGTATCACCGATGACGGCGAACCCGGCCGTCAGCCGACACATCACTGTCGGATTCGCCCCACGCAAGGCGCTGCCGATCCGGTCACTGCGCCAATCGCTCACCTCCACACATTAGCGAGCCCGCATCAGCTGTACCGACGGGTGCCGAGCGGGTCGACCCACTCGAGGTGCGCTGAAGTGTGCCCCCGGCGTGGAGTGGTTTCCGTCCGGCGCAGTCGGGTCGCCGCCGAGTCATGGCCGGCTCGGCGATCGGGAGACTGTTATCGGGCTGCTCGCGCGACGTCGAGGATCCAGGTGATACCGAAGCGATCGCGAAGCATCCCGAAGGCGGGCGCCCACTGGGCCGGACCGAATTCCTCGATGACGGCTCCACCGGCCGCGAGGCGTCCCCACAACACACCGACCTCCTCGACGGTGTCACCGCGCACGGAGAGGAAGAACGGCTCCGCGGTGATGGTGGTGCCGTTCTCGCGGCGGGTGGTGGGCGCGCTCTGGGCGACCGGTGCGTTCTCACCGGGTACGTCGTAGGCCATTACTCGGAATCCGTTGTCGGCGATGACCTGGCCGAACACGACCCTGGTGGCGTCCGGCAACTCGGCGGGCATCCCGAAGTCACCGTAGGTGGCCACAGAGAGTTGCCCGCCGAACACCGACTGGTAGAACTCCAGGGCCGCACGAGCCTGTCCGTGGAAGTTGAGGTGGGCAACAGCGTTTACCGACATGGTGATTCGATCCCTTCACAAGCGGTTTCGACGCGGGGTGTTTCCCGCGACGAGAGCCACCCTGTCAGCAATACCGGACAGAGAATGTCCGCTACCTGTGGCAGTCTGACCACCATGCCGACCGCCTCCTCGACGGTGACCTCCCGCCGCCTGCTCTCACTGCTGTCGCTGCTGCAGGTCCGCCGTGACTGGCCGGGAGGCCTGCTCGCCCAGCGGCTCGGTGTCAGCGAACGCACGGTGCGCCGCGACGTCGATCGCCTGCGCGAGCTCGGTTACCTCGTCCGAGCGGTCAAGGGACCCGAGGGCGGCTACCGGCTCGAAGCGGGCATCGAACTGCCGCCGCTGCTGTTCGATGACGAGCAGGCCATCGCGCTGGCCGTGGGATTGCGGATCGCGGCCGGGACAGGGGCGGGTATAGAAGAGGCTGCGGCACGAGCGCTGACGACCGTCCGCCAGGTCCTGCCATCCCGCCTGCGCCAACGCATCGACATGCTCGAAATCACGGCCGTCGAACCAGCCGCGCGCGGGGCCGACCCCCAAATCGACGCCCACGTTCTGCTCACGCTGAGCGCGGCCATCCGATCCAGAGAGGAGCTGCGGTTCGACTACCAGTCGCCGATCCCGCCGCACGACACCGATCCGCAGCCGCCGCGGCGAGTGCAGCCCCACCACCTGGTGGTCCACAGTGGACGCTGGTACCTCATCGGATGGAACCCGCAGCGTTCGGACTGGCGTATCTACCGCGCCGACCGGATGACGCTTCGTGTCCCCAACGGGCCGCGCTTCACCCCAAGGCCACTGCCAGGTGGCGACATCGCCACCTTTCTCTCCGCCCGATTCAAAGGCTCCGAGAGCGCGAACACCTGGCCATGCCACGGCGAGGTGATCCTCGACCTCCCCGCCACCCAGGTGGCCCCGTTCGCTGCCGACGGCATCGTCGAGGAACTCGGCCCCACCCGAACCAGACTGCTGACCGGCTCCTGGTCCTGGGCCGCACTCGCAGCGACGCTGGCGCGCTTCGACACCGAAATCGAAGTCATACGCCCGGATCCGCTACGCGACGCCTTCGCTGAACTGTCGCGCCGCGCAGCCCGCGCCGCAAGCGCGAAGGCATAGGTTCGACGGCACGGTCGCAGCCTGGCACCCCCTCCCTTTCCTACGAGGCCTCGACGCTGCCGATCCCCAGGCGCGGCCCCGATAGGCTGGCAAGTCGTCATACCGTCGACCACCAATGCCCCTGAGCAAGTGGCCATTTCGACGGTTGCCCATTCACTCCACCGACCGAGTTCTGTGCGAAATCTGTTGTGCAACAAGGTTTCCGTCGCGTGTCCGGCGGCAGAATTCTCCACTTCAAGGGATTCCGGCCAGGCTGCTCCTGTGTAGCTTCGAGCGGGGATTCCACGGCGGGATCCGGTATGGGAGAAGAAAAATGAGCCACAAGCTTCTCGGCCGCGCGGTGATGATCACAGCGGCGACAGCCTTTACCACCGTCCTCTTCACCGGCGTGGCCAACGCGACGGCGCCCATGACCACGATCAACAGCGCCACCGCCAGCGGCGGCAACGTGACCGTGTCGGTTACCTATACCTGCGACCCCTCGAGTGGTGCCGTACAGCTGACGGTGGTGGTCAGCGACAAAACCTCGGGTGCGTACGGCGCCGGCTCCGCCACGCCGACGTGCAACTCACAGAATCACACGGTCAACGTGCTGGTAAAGCCGTCCGGTTTCGGCGGCCTCACCTTCCACAGCGGCGACTCCGCCGGTATCTCCACGGACCTGCTCGACACGGACGGCAACAGCATCGGTGGCAGCAGCATCGGGAACTTCACGTTGGGCTAGGCCCCTTTCCCCGACGAAGAATCATGTCAACTCGCAACAGGTTTGGTCCCGACATCAGCCAAATCACTGCAGCGCCAGAACCGCCCGCGCTACAGCCAGTACTTGTTCGCCAGGGCTGCGAGCACAAACCCGGTGAACATGCAGACGATGGACGTCCAGATCGCCACTTTGCCGAGCGGATGTCCCTTTCTGGCGGCCGTGAGCCCCGAGAAAGATCCCGGCCCAACCGAATAGGCACGGCACTCCGAGTGACAGCACAGCGAAGATCAGGGCCGTGATCGCCAGCCCCTTGCCCTCCGGTGGCGAGCTCACTGGAATGTGGGCATAGGGCTGGTAGCGCGGCACCGGTGGCGTGGGCCGCACCGCCTGCTCGGGACAGTCGAATTGCGGGATGTATTCGCCACTGCCCTGAAGGTATTCCGGTGGCGGCGGGGGAATCGCGCCGGGCGCCTGCGGCTTCCAGTAGTCGTCGTCGGTAGGTGGCTGCGGTGGTGTGCCCATGACGTGATCCGTTCCGCTGTAGGTGGTTTCGAACATTACGTCGGGGGCAGCTGTGGCGTCGGCGGGCCGGAGCCCTTACTTTCCGGGGCCACGCTGAGCGGCCAACCAGTCGATGAGGGGGGCACCTCGTTGCCCATCCACGCGATGGCGTCGTGCATCTCGCGAACGCGGGCGGCGTCGGGCCGGATCGAGGACAGGTCGCGGCGCCCGGTTTGCCGGCCTATCGACCCATCGCACGGTGATGAGGGGGATCCGACGAAAGCGACGATCACCGAAACGGTGGGGTGAAGCCCCCGGCCTTTCGGTCCTCGTGGCCGAGCCGGGTGGACGATCTTGCCGTGGCGTGCAGCGCTGGGCATGAGGACAAGGACAGGATGGTGAGAAGAATGCGGGACAGAAGCGTGAGACTGGCTGCTGAATCTGCAGGAAATGAAAGTCCCGAGGGACATGTTTGGCGAGAACCTACATTCAACAACGGGGTCAGGTGACGATGCGGACTGCGTAGGGCATGATGCCGTCTTCGCGGACGGCGGCTACGCGGACGACCTCGCCGCTTTGGGGGGCCTCGATCATTTTGTTGTTGCCGAGGTAGAGGGCGACGTGTTCGCTGCCGCCGGGGCCCCAGAAGAGCATGTCGCCGCGGGCGCGTTCGGCGACGGGAACCCTTGTGCCCATGGTGTATTGGTAGCCGGAGTAGTGGGGTAGGGAGACGCCGATACCGGCGAAGGCGTAGATCATCAGGCCGGAGCAGTCGAAGCCGGTCTTGTTGTAGTCGCCGTAGCTGTCGGCGGTGCCGCCGTCACGGATGCCGAGGGTCGGGCCGTTCTCGTCGCCGCCGCCCCAGGCGTAGACGACGCCCAGCTGGGACATGGCACGGTCGACCACGGTCTCGATGAGCTGAGAGTTGGAGCCTTGGGGCCGGTTGGGCTGGATGGAGCGCTTCGGCGGGGGTGAGGTGTCCTGTACGACGTGCGGGCGGTGGCCCTGGCCGACCTGGCCGGCGCGATCGGCGGCGGCGCGATCGGCGGCCACGCGGGCGGCGGCGGCCACCGCGGCGGCACGGGCCGCGGCCTCCTCGGCCTTGCGCTGCTGGTCCCAGGCGACGAAGGTGTCGCGCTGGCTCTGCAGGCCCGCCACGTTGGCGCGGGCCGCGTCCAGCCGCTGCTGGGCCGAATCACGCTGCCCGACAAGGTCGTTGCGGCGGAGGTTCTGCTGGTCGAGTTCGGCCTGGGCGGCCGTGACCGCGTTCTGGGCCTCGGTCTTCTTGGCGTCGGCGGCGGCCGCGGCCGCGTCGGCGGCCTGCTGTGCCTGTTTGGCGGCGGAGGTCTTGTTGGCCTGATCGATCTGGGCGTGGCGCAGGCCGTCGACCACCTGCTGCTGGTTCTTGGAGGCGATGGTCAGCACCTGCGCGCGGTTGAGCGCGATTTCGGGGCTGGGCGCGGCCAGATAGCTGACCAGTGAGGTGGAGCCGGGGCGCATGTAGACCTGGGCGACGTACTTGTCGAAATTCCCGTGCGCGGTATCGACTTTCGCGCCGGCGTCGGTCAGATCCTGCTGGCACTGGGTGACGGCGCGGGTGGCGGCGTCCGCGGCGTCGCGGGCAAACTGCAGATCCACCAGAGCCTTGTTGACGGCCTCGCGGCGACCGGCGACCGCGTCGTCGAGTTGCTGCAGCTGCTGTTCGGCGGCGGCCACCTGGTTGATGAGAGCGCCGACCGCGCCGACACCGGCGTCGACCTGGGCGCCCGCGGCATTGAGGTCGCTGTCGCTGGGGTTGGGGGGCGGCGGCGGTACCGCGTGCCCGCCGGCCATGGGCAGTGCCAGCACGATGAGCGCTACGAGCAACTCCGTAGCGACTCGCGCCGGGCGACGTAGTCGCTTCGCCGGTCGTCGCATCGCACCTCCCTGGAGTCCCATCCGGCACAAAATCCCCAACCGTGCCATCGCGAAACCGTACGGCACGTTCAGGATCCCGCCGTTCAGGCACGCCATAATCACATGCATGTAATTCGCTGGTAGCCAAGAAGTTGCAGGTAAATCCCACAATCACCACGCGTCACAACACGCGACACTCGGTACATTTTCGGCGTGTCGCGGACAAACCGGACCCGGCACACCCCGATCCGGGCATGAAAAAAGGGGCCCGGGACGAACCCGAACCCCGAACGGAGACACCGCCTCCCAGCGCGAACGCGCTACCCGACCGGCGTCGGCGCACCCGCCGGCCGCTGCCCGCGCCGCACCTTCACCGCATACAACCCGCCGATCGTCGCGATCAGCACACCCAGGATGACCAGCGTGATCACCGTCCACGACACGGTCTCCGGCTGCTCGAGCCGATCCACGAAGACCCGCGCGGCGTCGGTGGTGTGCTCGGGGCCGCGGTACTTGGCCTTGTCCTCGGCCCACTCCAGGTGCCCACGGGTGAACTGGTCGCTGTAGGTGCCCACCCAGTCGTCGCTGAAGACCACCACGGTGCCGTGCTCGATCTTGCCGACCTCGTTGGCCAGATCGCGCAGGTTCGCCTCGATGCCCGGATTGCCCTGCACCACAATGATGTCGAGCTCAACGCCGTGCTCACGCGCGTCGGCGGCGATGGCGGCGAGGGCCTCCTGGTCGCGTCCGGTGGGGGCGGCGACATGATCATCGGCGAGATCGGCGATGATGGCATTCAGGTCGGTGTTCGGCGGTAGTTCCGCCTTCGAGGGCGTGAAAACCGAGGAGTGCGGAGCGGTCACGAAACGCAGGGTACGGGACGGCGTGTCATATCACCTCACCGCGCCATGCGAATCACCTCACCGATCGCGCGAAATCGCATCTCGCGCTGGGCGGAATCCCGGGCCCGACGGCCCGATAACCCGCCCCCCGATGTGCTCACAGGACAAGCGTACTGTTAATGTCGGAAAACGGACGAGGCCCGCGCCTCGACGAGCCATCGGCACAGCCCCGCCGGTGGCCCTCCCATTCACAGACGAGTGGAGCTGAACGTGACGAGTATCGATACCTTCGGCGCCAAGGGCACCCTCGAGGTCGGAAGCAACTCTTACGAGATCTTCCGCCTCTCGGCCGTGCCCGGCACCGAGAAGCTGCCCTACGCCCTGAAGGTCCTCGCGGAGAACCTGCTTCGCACCGAGGACGGCGCGAACATCACCGCCGACCAGATCCGCGCCCTCGCGAACTGGGACCCGAACGCCGAGCCGGACACCGAGATCCAGTTCACGCCCGCCCGCGTGATCATGCAGGACTTCACCGGCGTGCCCTGCATCGTCGACCTCGCCACCATGCGTGAGGCCGTCACCACCCTCGGCGGCGACCCCAACAAGGTCAACCCGCTGTCTCCCGCCGACATGGTCATCGACCACTCGGTCATCCTCGACGTGTTCGGCACTGCCGACGCCCTCGAGCGCAACGTCGACCTGGAGTACGAGCGCAACGGCGAGCGTTACCAGTTCCTGCGCTGGGGCCAGGGCGCGTTCGACGACTTCAAGGTCGTCCCGCCGGGCGTCGGCATCGTGCACCAGGTCAACATCGAGTACCTGGCCCCCACCGTCATGGTCCGCAACGGCCAGGCCTACCCCGACACCTGCGTCGGCACCGACTCGCACACCACCATGGTCAACGGCCTGGGCGTGCTGGGCTGGGGCGTCGGCGGCATCGAGGCCGAGGCCGCCATGCTGGGCCAGCCGGTCTCCATGCTGATCCCGCGGGTCGTCGGCTTCAAGCTGACCGGTGAGATCAAGCCGGGCGTGACCGCCACCGACGTCGTGCTCACCGTCACCGACATGCTGCGCAAGCACGGTGTGGTCGGCAAGTTCGTCGAGTTCTACGGCAAGGGCGTCGCCGAGGTGCCGCTGGCCAACCGCGCCACCCTGGGCAACATGTCCCCCGAATTCGGCTCCACCGCCGCGATCTTCCCGATCGACGAGGAGACCATCAACTACCTGCGCCTGACCGGCCGCAGCGACGAGCAGCTCGCGCTCGTCGAGGCGTACGCCAAGGAGCAGGGCCTGTGGCATGACGCCGACAACGAGCCGGCCTACTCGGAGTACCTGGAGCTGGACCTGAGCACCGTGGTGCCGTCCATCGCCGGCCCGAAGCGCCCGCAGGACCGGATCCTGCTGTCGGACAGCAAGACCCAGTTCCGTCAGGACATCCGCACCTACACCAACGACCCCGTCCCGCACACCGCCCTGGACGAGGCGCTGGAAGAGTCCTTCCCGGCCAGCGACCCGGTCGCCTCCGGCACCGCCTCCGACGGTTCGGCCGTGCCGACCGCCGCCAACGGCAACGCCGGTCGCCCGTCGAAGCCGATCAAGGTCTCCGACCCGGAGCGCGGTGAATTCGTCCTGGATCACGGCGCCGTCGTGGTCGCGGGCATCACCTCCTGCACCAACACCTCCAACCCGTCGGTCATGATCGGCGCGGCCCTGCTCGCCCGCAACGCCGTCGAGAAGGGCCTCGCGTCCAAGCCGTGGGTCAAGACCAACATGGCTCCGGGCTCGCAGGTCGTCGCCGACTACTACGAGAAGGCCGGCCTGTGGCCGTACCTGGAGAAGCTGGGCTTCTACGTGGGTGGCTTCGGCTGCACCACCTGCATCGGTAACACCGGCCCGCTGCCGGAGCAGATCTCGGCCGCGATCAACGACAACGACCTGTCGGTCACCGCGGTGCTCTCGGGCAACCGCAACTTCGAAGGCCGTATCTCCCCCGACGTCAAGATGAACTACCTGGCCTCGCCGCCGCTGGTCATCGCGTACGCGCTCGCGGGCACCATGGACTTCGACTTCGAGACCGACGCCCTGGGCCAGGACCAGAACGGCAACGACGTCTTCCTGAAGGACATCTGGCCGTCCGCGCAGGAGATCGACGACACCATCAAGTCGGCGATCAGCCGGGACATGTTCACCAAGTCCTACGCCACCGTGTTCGACGGTGACCAGCGCTGGCAGGGTCTCAACACCCCCGAGGGCGACACCTTCGCGTGGGACGAGAAGTCCACCTACGTCCGTAAGGCCCCCTACTTCGACGGCATGTCGATGGAGCCGGCCCCGGTCGAGGACATCAAGGGCGCGCGCGTGCTGGCGCTGCTGGGCGACTCGGTCACCACCGACCACATCTCCCCCGCCGGTCCGATCAAGCCGGGCACCCCGGCCGCGCAGTACCTGGACGCCAATGGCGTTGCGCGCAAGGACTACAACTCGCTGGGCTCGCGTCGTGGTAACCACGAGGTGATGATCCGCGGCACCTTCGCCAACATCCGGCTGCGCAACCAGCTGCTGGACGACGTCTCGGGTGGCTACACCCGCGACTTCACCCAGGACGGCGGCCCGCAGGCCTTCATCTACGACGCCTCGCAGAACTACCAGGCCGCGGGCATCCCGCTGGTCGTGCTGGGCGGCAAGGAGTACGGCTCGGGTTCCTCGCGTGACTGGGCCGCCAAGGGCACCCGTCTGCTGGGCGTCAAGGCCGTCATCACCGAGTCGTTCGAGCGCATCCACCGCTCGAACCTGATCGGCATGGGTGTTGTGCCGCTGCAGTTCCCGGCCGGCGAGTCCGCCGCGTCGCTGGGCCTGGACGGCACCGAGGTCTTCGACATCGAGGGCATCACCAAGCTGAACGAGGGTGTGACTCCGAAGACCATGAAGGTGACCGCCACCAAGGAGAACGGCGAGAAGGTCGTCTTCGACGCGGTCGTCCGCATCGACACCCCCGGTGAGGCGGACTACTACCGCAACGGCGGCATCCTGCAGTACGTGCTGCGCAACATGATTCGCGGCTAGTCACCGCGATACCGCCTCGGTTTCGAAGGGCTGTTTCGAAGCCGGGACGTGGTGGCAGGCGGCGGATCTCGCGATTGTCGCAGGTCCGCCGCCCGCCACGCGGCCCGCTCCCGGGCCGCTTCGCTCGTCGCTCGTGCGGGTTCCCCGATTTGGTCGCAAGATCGATAAGGAGAACCCGCACAACACGTTTCGGAGGAGCCAGTGCCCAAGGTCAGTGACGACCACCTCGCCGCCCGGCGCAGCCAGATTCTCGACGGAGCCCGCCGCTGCTTCGCCGAGTTCGGCTACGAGGGCGCCACCGTGCGTCGACTGGAAGAAGCGACCGGTCTGTCGCGGGGCGCGATCTTCCACCACTTCCGCGACAAGGACGCCCTGTTCCTGGCCCTGGCCCAGGAGGACGCGGGCCGCATGGCCGAGGTCGCGGCCACCCAGGGCCTGATCCAGGTCATGCGCGATATGCTGGCCCGCCCAGAGGATTTCGACTGGCTGGGCACCCGCCTGGAGATCGCCCGCCGCCTGCGCAACGATCCCGAATTCCGGGCCAACTGGGAAGAACGCTCCGAAGAGCTCACCGCGGCCACCGTCGCCCGCCTCGAGCGCCGCAAGGCCGCCGGCGCCCTGCGCGACGACGTCCCCACCGAAGTCCTCCTCGGCTACCTGGACCTGGTCCTCGACGGCCTCATCGCCCGCATCGCCTCCGGCCACGCCAACGACAACCTCGAAGCCGTCCTCGACCTCGTGGAAGCCTCGGTCCGCCGCAAGCAGTGACGAACCCGTAGTCGCCGGGCACTCGCGCGCGGCGACGTCGGAGTGCCGTGCGCGTCCGGCATGCCGAGGGAGCGGCCCGCGGCTCGTACCGGCGCCCGGGTCAGCCCTCGCGTTCGAGCTCGGTCAGCAGGCGCCGGGTGATGCGATCGAGGGACGCGCGCTCCTGGTCGGAAAGCACGGAGAGAATCCGGGTTTCGTTCTCGAAGTGCTCGGTCACCACGATGTCGATGAGGTGCAGGCCCCGATCGGTGAGCGCGACCTTGATCGCGCGCCGGTCGCCCGGGTCGGCGATCCGCCGGACCAGTCCCGCCTTCTCGAGCCGGTCCAGGCGGCCGGTCATGCCGGCTCGCGACATCATCAGGGTGTCCGCGAGGCCGGAGGGGTTGAGCTCGTAGGGCTCCCCCGAACGCCGCAGTGTCGCAAGCACATCGAACTCGCCGCGCTGCAATCCGTGTGCCGTGAACACGGATTCGATCCGCTCGGTCGCCACCACGGTGAGCCGGCCCAGCCGCCCGATGATGGCCATGGCCGCGCCGTCCAGGTCCGGCCGCTCCCGCCGCCACTGCTCCTGGATCACATCCACGGCGTCGGTCTTCTTCTCACCCATGGACAACACTCTATTCGATGACATATAGTTCGGTAGCGAATTATCTCCCACCGAATCATATGGAGTCCGACATGACCACCGCTTCCCGCCCCGCCCCGATCCGCCAGCCGCAGGACGCCGAGATCATCGGCGGCGAGCCCGTCTCGGTGCGGCTGCTCATCGACTCCAACGAGGCGGGCGGGTCGGTGAGCACCGTCGAGGTCACCATGACCCGCGGCGCCGATGGCGCCATGCCGCACTACCACACCCTCTCCGACGAGCTGTTCTACGTGGCCGACGGCGAACTCCAGGTCCTGGCCGGGGACAAGATCGTCACCGTCGGCGCGGGCGGCGCGATCGTCGTCCCCAAGTTCATGCCGCATGCCTTCGGCGCGGCGCCCGAGAGCCCGGCCCGCATCCTCATCGCCCTCATGCCCGGCGTCGAACGCCACGGCTACTTCCGTTTCCTGGAGCGGCTCGCCCACGGCGAGGCCACCCCGGCCGATATCGAGGCCGCCCAGCAGGAATACGACAACCACTTCATCGACGCGCCGCAGTGGTGGGCCGAGCGCAACGCCAACCGCGCCTGACCCCGCGCCCTCGCGGGCCCGCGATGCCGTGAAACCCGCACTGCCGCCAGGGAATCCGCCGAACCGTGCCAGTGGTCGCGTGATTCCCGCAGCGGGCCGTACGGCACACCGGCCACACCGGTCGGTTCCGTTGCACCGCCACGATCCCGAGCGCGCAATCCAGGGCACGATGACCGATCCACCGGTCACGCACCGGCACCGAGAGTGGCATGGCAACCTGCCGCTGTACGCGAGAAGGCCGTCCTGACTCCCCGGTAGCCCGGCGGTCGCCGACGAGGGGTGTGCCACAGACCACCGAAAACGCGGAATGATCATCGCCGCGAGCCGGGTTGGTACGTTCATGGCATTCTCTGTCCCCATCACCGTCCGCGGGTACGAGCTCGATATCAATGGGCACCTGAATCAGGCCGTCTATCTGCAGTACGCCGAGCACGCGCGCTGGGAGCTACTGCGAGCAGGCGGGCTGCCGGGCGAGAAGATGGTGGCCGCGGGAATCGGGCCGGTGGTGCTGGAACAGACGCTCAAGTACCTGCGCGAATTGCATCTGGGCGACGAGGTCACGGTGAGCTGCGAATTCGAATGGACCGGCGGCAAGATCTTCCGGATGCGCCAGCAGATTGTGAAACTCGACGGCACGGTGTCGGCGGAGATCGATGCCGTCTCCGGCATTCTCGATCTCGCCGCCCGCAAACTGGTTGCGGATCCCGGTGCGGCCCTGCGGGCGGTGGCCGACTCGCCGGACATCCTCGGTCTCTGATCGGACGCCGAGCACACCGGCCGGTCCGGGTTTTTCTGCGAAAATCTTTCGGCGGGAGCGGTTTCCGAAAACCGGCCAGAGTTTGCCGGAGTAGCTGAAATCTTTCGTTGCGGACCGAATTCGGTGCCCAGCGGGATATGATTCAGATCACGCTCGGCCCCGCAGCAAATCCCGAGCAGATCGGAGTTCAGCATGACCGGCGCCCTGCACCGAACGGGATCGGCGACCCTCGCCAGCACCTCGCCATCGCTACCCGGCTACCTTGTCGCGGCCACGGAGCGAAGTATCAGCGTGCGTGTCGGCGACGGCACCACCTGGACCTTCCATCGGACCGATGTCCTCGACATCACCCGGTGGGATGCTGCGACGGCGCAGGGCAGCTGTGAGGGCCGCCCGGTGCTGGTGCGCGTACGGTCCGGCGCCACTGCCGATTTCACGCGGCGCCGTCGTGTCGAGGTCACCGATCGTCCCCTCACCCTGTCGCCGGACCACAGTCCCGCGCGCGGCGACGACGAACTGCGCGAGCTCACCGAAATCTGGGCCCGCGGACTGGATCTCACCACTCGCCCCGGTGCTGGCGGGGCCACCATGACCTGCTGCCAGACCCGGTCGCACCTCGGCAGCGACGACGGCATCGCCTGCGACAGCCTGGACTGACGGAATCGCGCATGGCCGCCCGCACCATGGGATCGGTGCTCATCGTCACCGAGGCCGAGGACCTCCACGGCGACGCCCTCGCCGCCACCCTGCGCAAACACCACGGGCACAACCCGATTCGCCTCGATATGCGCGACTTCCCGCGCGAGAACGGCACTTTCCGACTCGGCGGGGACGGCTCCTACCGCAGCCTGTCGCACGTCTTCGGGCTCGACGACGTCACCTCGGTGTGGTGGCGCCGGCCCCACCCCTGCGCTGTACCGGCCGGTCTGTCCGAGGAGGACGATACCTACCGCCGCGCCGAATGCGACGGTTTCCTCCAGGGACTGCTGTGGTCGATCCCGGCCCTGTGGGTCAACGACCCCGGGGCCGACCGCACCGCGAGCCGCAAGGTCGTGCAGCTGGAGACGGCCTACCGCGCCGGTTTCGCGGTCCCGGAGACCCTCGTCACCAATGATCCCGACGAGGCGCGCGCCTTCATCGAATCCCGGCCCGGGTCAGTGGTTTACAAGCGCACCGGCACCGGGCGCGGCGCGTTCACCGAGACCCGGCTGTTCACCCCGGCGGATTTCGACCGGCTGGCCACGATCCGCAACTCCCCCACCATCTTTCAGGACTACATCCAGGCCGAGAGCGATCTGCGCATCGTCTGGGTGGACGGCATCGAGTGGGTGGTGCGCATCGACTCGCAATCCGGTGTGGGACGGGTGGATTCGCGCCTGGACACGTCGGTGGCCTTCACCGCCGATCGCCTGCCCGCCTCGGTGAGCAAATCGCTGACCACGCTGATGGGCGCGCTGGGGCTGGCTTTCGGCGTGCTCGACCTGCGGGTGGGTCTCGACGGCGAGTTCTACTTCCTGGAGGTGAACCCCCAGGGGCAGTTCGCCTATCTCGAAATCAAGACCGGTCTGCCGATTTTCCAGAGCCTCGCAAACCTACTGGTTCTCGGCGACGGGACCGTGATGCCCTAGCGGCCGCACACCATCGCGCTTCCTCGAACATCACGGCGAATCGTCGAACCTCGCACCGCAGCGCCCGAATTCGCGGCTGGTCGTCCTGAATCGCAAGTCGTCGACCGGCTTTCGCCGGTCGAGAACCCGCAATCCACTCCCGGAAAAGGGAAAGACGCTACTTGCCGGCCTTGGCGGCCTTGCGGCGGTTCGCACCGCCCCGGCTGCGGAGTTGCACATGCGACTCCACGAGCACGTTGTGGATGAAGCCGTACGACCGCCCGGTCTCCCGGGCCAGGGACCGGATGCTGGCTCCGGCCTCGTACTGCTTCTTCAACTGGGATTGCAGGCGATCGCGGGATTTCCCGGTGACGCGCGTGCCTTTACCCAATACGGCTTTACCCTGTGCGGGCCTGTCACTCATGGCTTCCTCCGAGTCGCCGTGGGCGCCTCATTCCAGGTTAGAGACTCGGATGCCTGTGATCAACGAAACGCTGTGATGTGAGTCACCGACTTTTGGCGACCACGCGTTTTTCGGTGTGGGAGGCGCATTCTCACGCCAGCTGGATCAGTTCCAGGTAGTCCTGCGACCAGTGATCCTCGGTGCCGTCGGGGAGCATGATGACCCGCTCGGGGTTGAGCGCCTCGGCCGCACCCGGGTCGTGGGTCACCAGTACGACCGCGCCCGCGTAACTGCGCAGCGCGTCGAGCACCTGTTCACGCGAGACGGGGTCCAGGTTGTTCGTAGGTTCGTCCAGCAGAAGGACATTCGCGGCCGAGGAGACCAGACCGGCCAGTGCCAGACGGGTCTTCTCACCGCCGGACAGGGTGCCGGCGGGCTGCTCCAGCTGCGGGCCGGAGAACATGAACGCGCCGAGCAGACCGCGCAGATCCTGTTCGCCCGCATCGGGTGCGGCGTGGCGGATGTTCTCCCAGACCGTGGCCTGATCGTCCAGAGTGTCGTGCTCCTGGGCGAAATATCCGACCTTCAGGCCGCGTCCGGGCTCGATCTGCCCCGCGGTCAGGGTCTCCACCCCGGCCAGCAGCCGGAGCATGGTGGTCTTGCCCGCACCGTTGAGGCCGAGGATCACGACCCGGCTGCCCTTGTCGATGGCCAGGTTCACGCCGGTGAAGATCTCCAGCGACCCGTAGAGCTTGGTCAGGTTCGTGGCCATCAGTGGCGTCTTGCCGCAGGGAGCCGGTTCGGGGAACTTGATGCGCGCGACCTTGTCGGCCACCCGGATCTCGTCGGCCTCGGCCAGCATGCGCTCGGCGCGCTTGACCATCTGGTGTGCCGCAGCGGCTTTCGTGGCCTTCGCGCCGAGCTTGGCGGCCTGCTGCTTGAGCGCGGACGCCTTCTTCTCGGCATTCGCGCGCTCGCGGACACGGCGCTGCTCGTCGGTGGCGCGGGCGTCGAGGTACTTCTTCCAGCCCATGTTGTAGATGTCGGCCTCGCCGCGCACGGCGTCGAGGAACCACACCTTGTTGACCACGTCGCCGAGCAGGTCGACATCGTGGGAGATGACGATGAGGCCGCCGTCGTGGTTCTGCAGGAAGCTGCGCAGCCAGGTGATGGAGTCGGCGTCGAGGTGGTTGGTGGGCTCGTCGAGCAGCAGCGTGGTGTCGGACTTGCCGCCACTGCCGTCGGAGGCGCTGAACAGGATGCGCGCCAACTCGATTCGGCGACGCTGACCGCCGGAGAGGGTGCGCAGCTGCTGGTTCAGCACCCGGTCGGGCAGGCCCAGGCTGTGGCAGATGCGAGCGGCCTCGCTCTCGGCCACGTAGCCGCCGAGGGCGGAGAAGCGCTCCTCGAGCCGGCCGTACTTGCGGATGGCCTTCTCGCGTTCGGCGTCGTCGGCGACCTCGGCCATGAGCGCCTGCTGCTTCTCCATATCGCGCAGCAGGGCGTCGAGCCCGCGCGCCGACAGCACGCGATCCTTGGCGAGCACATCGAGGTTGCCCTCGCGCGGATCCTGGGGCAGATAGCCGATTTCGCCCGAACGGATGACCTTGCCCGCGTAGGGTTCACCCTCACCGGCGAGAATGCGCAGGGTGGTGGTCTTCCCGGCACCATTGCGCCCCACCAGCCCGATCCGATCCCCGGCCTGCACCCGCAGCGCCGACCCCGGCGCTGTCAGCAGGGTGCGGACTCCGGCCCGGACCTCCAGGTCGGTCGCGGTGATCACAAGCGTCTCCTCGGGTACAGCGGATGCCGGTAGTTAACTGAACGAGTGTGCGCCATCGCGGCACACAAGAACCACCGATTTTACCGGGGCCACCTCCTGGGACCGAATCGAGCACATCCCTCGTTACCGCAGACGGGGAACCGGGTAACGGCGGTCACACTCCCCGGAGCCGGTCGGCGTGCGGCGGAAAATCCCGGCGAGGGCCGCTCGCAGGGTGCCTCGCCGGTGGTTCGGCGGGGCGCCCGCCGCCCGTGGCGAATAGGGAACGACACGCATTCCAATCGACGACGAATCGGGATGACGGCGGGTCGGATTGCCGCGTAGGAACCTATACCCACCGGGTACATATTCGGATTCGACATGGGATTGTGAGCGCAGCTATCGACTCGACCGCCGCCATTCACTCCCTGGCGACCAGCGTCTGCATCGACCTGAACAATGGCGCGAACAAGGACGACGAAGCAAACGATCTATATCAGGAAGCGCTGGACGAATCCACCATCACCGGAATTCACCTCTCGCACGACGACGCGGCCACATTGCCCGGTCCGCCAATGAAGGACGTCTGCCCGACAGCAGGAAAATAATACGGACGCACCGGCCGGTACTTGAATGCTGCGATCTCAGTAGCTGAAGGCGATGGCCGGATCGTCACCGATCCACTGCCACATCGGGATGGTGTCGCGTCAGGTCCGGTCCCGGCGGCCCCGACCGCGACCAGGAACGCCTTGGCGACCTTCTCCGGATCCGCCGGGCGTGGTCAGGCCGACGCCGAATCCAGGCCGACCCCGGCACCGGCAATTCGGGCTTACATGTTGACATTTCACGTTGATTTGTCACACACTCGCCAGGCTCAACGGTGATGAGGAGGGGTTCGGCGATGACCGATCACGCGCGGGCCGCGCTCGAGCTGTTGCGGGACAGTAGCCAGTTCAAGTGGTACGTGATTCCGCTGCTGCTCGTCGTCATCTACGTCTATGCGACCGAGGTCGAACGGCGGAACTGGAATGTGCTGTTCGCGGGGCTGGCCCTGTGGGGCATGGACTGGTTCAACGAGATCTGGAACTCGCTGGTCTTCCACGCCACCGGGCGCGCGCCGGTGTGGGGCGCGACGGGGCCCACGGCGTATCAGATCCTGATCGGCCTCAATATCGAGATCTGCTTCATGTTCGCCATCATGGGTGTGGCCGCAGCGAAGATGCTGCCGCCCAAGGAGGTTCGCATCCTGGGCCTGCCCAACCGGCCGGTCCTCATCGCGGCGAACTCCGCGGCCGCGGTCGGCGTGGAGGTGCTGCTGAACAAGGCGGGTGTGCTGACCTGGGATTGGTCCTGGTGGCACGCGGGCTTCCCGTACCTCATCTGGCTGTTCGGATACGTGCCGTTCTTCGTCGCCTGCTTCTACGTCCACGACCTGAAGACGGTGCGGGCGAAAGCCATTGCCGTGGGCGCGATTGCGGGGATCGACACCCTCGCCCTGATCGTCTTCGGCTCCCTCGGGTGGTTGTGATGCCCGAACCCGCAGTACGGCGCGGCGTGCTCGCCGCGGCCGCCGGACTCGCGCTCGCGGTGGCGGCGCCCCCGCAGATCGCGTCCGCCGAACCGCCCGCGTGCGCGCTGCTCGGCACCGTCGGCACGCCCGAACTGGGCGCGGACGAGACCACGGCCGGGCTCGACGCATTCCCGGCCGCCGCGATCCCGCTACCGGATCAGGTCTTCCTGCGGACCACCGCGGAAACATTCAACCGCCGCTGGTCCTTCGCCGTGCGCGACGGGTCCGTCTACGTGAAACAGGCGGCCGCGCAGGGCGGTTGGCGCACGCTGCCGTTGCCCGGGTGCATGGCGGGCCGGATCGCCGGCGTCTCGGCGGACGACGACGAACTCATGGCCATCGACGTCGACGGCCGCTTCTTCACCATGGACCACATCCTGAGCGCACCCGCGGACTGGAACTGGAGCAGCCGCTACGGCACACCGCTGTGGACCGGCCCCGGCAACACCCTACCGCCGGGCACGATCGCCTGGACCTGGTCGGTGCTGTCGCCCAACGAGGATCGCCTCTGGCGCGACACCGCCGGCAATGATCACAATGTCGGCGGCGCGAAGGTGTCGCACGTCTTCGCGCTCACCGACGACGGCCACCGCATCCACTACGTGGACCCGTGGCTGCCGCTGGACCACAGCTACGAGATGTCCACACCCGACCAGGGCCGCTTCCGCGCGGTGGCACTGTCCACCAGCGGATCGACCACGCTGGTCGTGGATCGGTTCGGCAATCTCTACACGCGGCTCTACGATTTCGACATCTCCGGCGCGGACAAGGTGTTCTTCCGCTACTCCTACGAGGATCAGCGGGGACGGCCCGCGGCGCCCGACATGCTCGGTGAGCGGATAGACGATCACTACGCGGCGATCCAGCTGCCTGCGCCGGACTGGCTGCGGCAGCCGAGGATCCCCGGCCGGATCACCGATCGGATTTCCGTGCACAAGACCGGAATCGGTTCCGACGCACGCGAATTGCGTGTCGAGGGCGTCGACGGCGGGCGCACCGGTTATTGGGTGAAGGAACTCGCCGCCGACCATTGGGATTTCGTACCCACCGATCTTCCGCTGGCAGGCCGTCTGCTGGACAACCCCGGCACCGACCACTCGGCCGATGACACCGTGGCGGCATCGCCGTACACCTATGCGGGCCGGACCGCGTCGGGCGTGGCCGTGCGGATCGAGTCCTTCGATGTCGCGGTCTCCCCCACCCCGCTGCGCCTGGACTTCGCCAACGGCAGCCACCTCGACCTGACCCTGCACACCGTGGACGGACTCCGCCAGACGGTCCAGGCGTCCGGAATCACCGATCAGCCCAGGGCTTTCGACGGCACCGTGGAGATCCCGGCGGACACCCTCGCCACGCTCCCCGATCAGCCGGCGCCGGTCCGTGAGTTCCTCCAGACCGCCCTCGCGGGACGCCGTTTCACCGATACGCCGGTCCGCGTCACCACGAACGAGTTCAGTATCGAAGGGCTGGGACTGACCCTGTCGCGCACCCGCTGAATCACCGTGGTGTGAAGGTCAACTCGCCCGCAATGACGCTGCGGTCGTGGGTAGATCCAGAAAGGCATGTGGGAGAGCGCGATCGGTGGCCGCCGCCTCGTGCAGCTGGGCGGGATCGAGTTCTCCGGTGGGCGCCCGAGGTCGTCCCCCCGCGGGCAGGGCTGGGAACCGGCAGGGGTCGGCGGCTCGCCCACTCCCGCGTCTCAGTGGTCGGGCAGCCAGTTGCCGTGGAAGCCGTACGGGATGCGGCGGGGCAGGTGGATGGTGGCCACCGGTGCGGCCGCCAGGTCGGTGGCGTCGAGGATGACGAGGTCGCTGCGGTCCTCGGCGGAGTCGTAGACGTAGGACATGAGATAGCCTGCGCCGCCCGGGGTTTCGTCTGCGGGGGCGAAGGATGCCTCGGCGGGGAGGCGGCCGGGGCCGAAGGTGTGGGCGGTGCTCGAGCCGGTGTGGAGGTCGTAGCGGAGCAGCGCGCCGGTGCCGCCGTCGGAGACCGAGACGTGGCCGTGGCGGGCGTTCAGGCCCGCGAGGCGGTCGTCGATGCGCGGGAATTCGGCGATGCGGTCGTCGAGTTGGTCCTCGCGGACCGCCCCGGTGGCGAGGTCGATGGTCCAGCGCCACAGGGTCGCGCCCTCGTCGAAGTCGCGGGAGTCGGTGCGCCACATGCTCCGATAGCGCATGGCGTGCAGCACGATCCGGCCGTCTTCCTCGTGCGCGTTGAGGGTGTGGAAGACATAGCAGGGTTCGATGGCGAACCAGCGCACGTCGCCGTGCGGGTCATCGCGGCGCAGTATGCCGAGACGGGCCTGGTAGTCGTCGTTCCACCGGAACGGCATGCCAGCACCGGTCATGGCGGTCGGCAGGTCGAAAACCACCGGCAGATCCATGAATACGACGTGGTTCGCGGTGAGCGCGAAGTCGTGGTGCATGGTCGCGGCCGGGACCTCGATCTGGCGGCTGAGCTCGAGCGTGCCGGCCGCGTCGGCGCGGTGATAGGTCAGGTAGGGCTCGAAGAAGTCGTAGCCGAAGAAGTGCAACTCCCCGGTGACCGGGCAGGTCTTCGGGTGCGCGGTCATGGCGGTGGTGAGCTTGCCGTCGAAATCGTGCGGACCCAGAGTGTCCAGATCGGCGGTCAATTCACAGGGAAACGAGGATTCGACGAGCGCGAACGTGCGTCCGGCGTGCCGGATGACGTGCGTGTTCGCCACGCCCGCAGTGAAATCCCGCCGGCCCTGCTCGTCGATGCCCCGGGCGCCGTCGGTGAAGGTGCTGGTGCGCACCCACCGATTGCGATAGGAGACCGCGCGCCCGCCTTCGATCCGCACGCCGTGCACCATGCCGTCGCCGAGGAACCAGTGTTTGGAGGCCGCCGCGTGCGGGTTGGGCCCGTTGCGCAGGTACCAGCCGGTGAGTTCCTCGGGAATCGTTCCAGTGCAGGGTAGGTCGAGGGTGGTGAGCTCGTCGGCGACGGGCGCGTAGTTGCCGGTGAGGTGGGGAGGTGTGGTCATGTTCGATACCTGCCTGCCGAAGGAGCGGGCTCCTCGACGTCGCGACATTCCAGTTCTGACATGTCCAAGCTTGGGCCTCCATTCTCGACATGTCAATACTGGAATGTAAGATGAGCGCATGAGTCTCCGGTACGCCCTGCTCGGGCTGCTGTCCGACGGTCCCGCCAGCGGCTACGACCTGCTGCGGACCTTCAAGCACTCGCTGGCCAATGTCTGGCCCGCGACACAGAGCCAGATCTACACCGAGCTCACCAAACTCGCCGACACCGGATTCATCGCCGTCAGCGACGAAGGCCCGCGCGGCCGCAAGGAATACACCATCACCGACGCCGGGCTCGACGACCTGCGCACCTGGCTCACCACCACCCGGCCGAAACAGGTGACGCGCAATGACACGCTATTGCGCGTGTTCTTCCTCGGCATCCTGCCGCCCGAACAGGCCCGCGCCTACCTGGCCGGCATCGCGGAACGCGCCGAACATGCCCACGCCGAACTGGGCGAACTCGAGCAGAACATCGACTGGACCGACAGCAACCTGTCACAATACGGCCACCTCGCGCTGGAATACGGCGCCCGGGCCACCGCCATGAACCGGGACTGGGCCCGATGGGCGCTGGAACAGCTACCGCCGGAACAGAATTGACCGGCTCGCGCTACAACCCGAGCCCGTGCGCCAGCACCGGCCAGGAAGCGGGCAGCTCGTCGTCCCAGTAACCCCAGGAGTGGGTGCCGTAGGGGTGCAGTTCCACGGTGGCCGGGATACCCAGGTCGGCGAGCCGGTCGGCCATGGCGTGGGTGCACTGGTCGACAGCGGCCTCGAGGATGCCGCCCACCAGGATCTGGTTCGCGAGACTGTCTCCGGCACCGGCGAAGTGGCGGTCCCCGGCCTTGTCGTGCGGCCCGGGCATGCCATTGCCGCTGGACAGGTACAGGTCGAGCCCGCGCAGTGCCTCGGCGTGCAGATAGGGGTCGTTGGCCGCCCACATCGGGTCGCCGGACGGGCCGTACATATTGCCCGCGTCGCCACCGCCGAACCCGACCGTGATCCGGACATACATCTCGCCCACCGGATCGGCGATCCGCGCGCAGCCGCTGAAGGCCGCCACCGAGCGGTACAGGCCGGGTTTGGCGATCGGCAGCTGCAGGACCGACGTCCCCGACATCGATACTCCGACAAGACCGTTCACGCCATTGGTGCCCAGCGCGGCATCGATGAGCGGGGGCAGCTCCTCGGTGAGGTAGGTCGACCACCTCATGACGCCCAGTCGCGGATCCGGCTGCCGCCAATCGGCGTAATAGGACGCCGCGCCGCCGATGGGCTGCACGACATTGACGTCCTTGTCGGCCAGGAAGTCGAAGGCATTGGTGCGGCGATCCCAGGAGGCCGCGCCCTTGCCGCCGCTGCCGCCGCTGAGCATGTAGAGCACTGGGCGGGGTGCGGACCGGTCGGCCGGCAACTGCACATCCACCGGAAAGTCGAGGTTCATGGCGGCGGAGTGCACGGTGAGTTCGAGGTGCCGATCGTCGACGCGCCGGCTGCCGACAATGGCCGAACCGTCCGGCGCCGCCGGTACGGTCCCCGGACCGGCGGGCGCCATCACATCCGGTTGGGCACGCGCCACCGGATCGAAGGGTGTCGAGGACAGCGAGACGAGCCCCGCCGCAGCCATTACTGCCATGCTGCAAATCATCGAGCGGTATCGCACGTCCGGGGTCCTGGTTCTCGCGTGCCGCCGGCGCGCTTGACCTGGCGACTGTTCTGCTCCGACGGCGACGGCCGTCCGCGGCCCGACGGGATGCTCATCGGGCGCGCGGCGGCGAGTCTGGCAGCCGCTTTCTAACGGCAGGTTTCCGAATGTTGTCGGGCAGAAAACAGCTTGCGCACCGAAGGCTCAGCCGAGGGTGAGCAACCTCGCAGTCCCGGAGACGACGGTCTGGCTCTGATCGACCAGCGCGACCCGGACCTGCACGGGGGCGCCCGCTACCAGCGGCGTCTCCCCCGCCACCGGGGTGAGCGCGATGGTCGCGGCGTGCTGGGAGCCGTCGCAGGTGAACGAGTCCTGCTGGCCGGTGGCGGCCGGCCGGTCCGCGTTCGGATCGCCGACCATGGCCAGGATGCCGGCGACGCCCGCGGACGCCTCGCACATGTAGTCGATGCCGATCGACGAGGCTCCCGCCGATTCGACCGTGATGGAGTTGGCGGCCAGCGCGGGCGCCGCGGCGAGCAGCACCCCCGCGCCCAGGGCCGCGACGGCAGCGGCGGTGACGGTGGAGCGGTGATGGGTCGGAATGATGACCATGTTTCGTTCCTCCTGTGTGACGGATCTGGATCACTGAACACACGCGGAAAGAGCACAGCCAGTATCGCGCCGAAGCTTCGTCGTCCAACCCCCGGCCCCCGGGAAGCGGGAGAACCACACCGCGCGCGGGTCCCGCATCCACCCCGCAATCACGCGGCAGCCATCGAGCCGGGCATCCGGGTGCACGACAGGGGTCGAGGATTCGGGCCGCGGGCGTCACTATGGGAGCCGAGGCAATCGCATCCGGATCATGAGGAGCGCCGGTGGATTCCGACATCTGTTACGCGTCCGCGCGGGAGCTGGCCGGCTGGCTGCGCACCCGCCAGGTCTCGGCCGTCGAGGTGGTACGCGCCCACCTGGATCGGATCGAGCGGATCAATCCCAAGGTCAATGCCATCGTCACCCTGGTCGGCGAGCAGGCGCTCGACGCCGCCCGCGCCGCCGACCAGCGGGTGGCCGCCGGGGCCGAACCCGGTCCCCTGCACGGAATTCCGATGGCGCACAAGGACACCCACGACACCGCGGGCATCCGCACCACCTACGGCAGCCCGCTGCTGGCGCAGCAGATCCCCGAGCGCGACGAGCTGCTGGTCGAGCGGCTGCACGCGGCCGGGGTCATCACCGTGGGCAAGACCAATGTGCCGGAGTTCGGGGCCGGCTCGCACACCGTGAATCCGATCTTCGGCGCCACCCGCAATCCCTACGATCTCGGCAAGTCGGCGGGCGGCAGCAGCGGTGGCGCCGCGGCCGCGCTGGCGTGCGGTCTGCAGCCGCTGGCCGACGGCAGCGATATGGGCGGGTCGCTGCGCAATCCGGCATCGTTCTGCAATGTGGTGGGCTTCCGACCGTCGCCGGGCCGGGTGCCGACCTGGCCGGATCCGCACGCATGGGCGACGCTGACGGTGCAGGGGCCGATGGCGCGCACGGTGGCCGATGCGGCGCTGCTGCTGTCGGTGCTGGCGGGCCCGGATCCGCGCAGTCCCATCGCGATCGCCGAACCCGGCTCGATCTTCACCGGATCCCTGGACCGGGATCTGCGCGGGCTGCGGGTGGCGTGGTCGCCGGATCTGGGCGGCGCGGTGCCGGTCGATCGGGCGGTGCGGGACGTGCTCGAACCCGCGGTCCGGGTGTTCGCCGAACTCGGTGCGGTCGTGACCGCGGACTGCCCGGATCTGTCGGGGGCAGAACAGGTTTTCCGGACGCTGCGCGCGTGGCTGTTCGCGCTGGCGCTGGAACCGATACTGGCGTACCGGGATCGGGTCAAGCCGTCGCTGGTGTGGAACATCGAGCAGGGGCTGGCGCTGAGCGGGCGCGACATCGCCGAAGCCGAAGTGCTGCACACGATGCTGTTCCATCGGATGCGGGAGTTCTTCGAACGCTATGACGTGCTGCTGCTGCCGGTGAGCCAGGTACCGCCGTTCGATGTGGAGCTCGAGTATCCGGACACGGTGGACGGCGAGCCGATGTACACCTATCTGGATTGGATGCGGTCGGCGTATTTCATCAGCGCCACCGGATGTCCGGCCCTGTCGGTGCCCGCCGGATTCACCACGGCGTGGCTGCCGGTGGGGTTGCAGATCGTCGGACCGCATCGCGCCGACCGCCTGGTTCTGGAGGTCGGGCACGCCTTCGAGCAGGCCACCGGATTCGGCACCGTACGGCCGCCCATCGCCGCAGGCTGATTCCTCTCGAAGCCCGAGGCCGAGCCGGTGTCGAGCCCCGCCGCGGAGCCGTGTTCGCGGGCCGGGCGCGAACCCGGCCCGCGAACGGTCGTGACTACTCGCCGCCCAGCCGCACCGGCAGGCTGGTGTGCCCGTTGGAGATGAAGCTGCCCAGCGGGGTCAATTCCATTGCGTCCGTGGCCAGCCGGAGGTTCGGGAAGCGCTCGAACAGGGCGGGCAGCGCGATGGCGGCCTCCAGCCGGGCCAGCGGGGCGCCCAGGCAGTGGTGGGCGCCGTAGCCGAAGGCGACGTGCTGGTCCTTGGTGTCGCGGTGGATGTCGAAGCTGTCGGCGGTCGCACCGTGGATCCGCGGGTCGCGGCTGGCGCCCGCGTAGGAGGCCAGAATGGCCTCGCCCTTGGGGATGGTGAAGCCGTCGATCTCGATGTCCTCCACCGCGTATCGCAGCGGCAGGTGCGCCACCGGCGACTGGAACCGCAGGGTCTCCTCGATGACGTCGTTCCACGACGCCTGCTCGGCGACGACCGCGGCCAGCTGCTCCGGGTGGGTGAGCAGGGCGACGATGGCCTGGTCGAGCAGGTTCACGGTGGTCTCGTGCCCGGCATTGATGACGAGCATGAGGGTTTCGACGAGTTCCTTGTCGGCCAGCTGCGAGCCGTCCTCGTCGTCGCGGGCGGCGATCATGGCGCTGGTGATGTCGTCGCCCGGGTTGTCGCGGCGGTAGGCGACGAGTTCGCCCACGCGCTCGTACATTTCGAGGAAGTTGGCCATGGACTCCTCGGCGGACAGGGACCCGTCGAAGAAGCCGTCGACGCACTTGTGGATGGCGGCGTCGAGGTGCTCGGGCACCCCCAAGAGGCCGCTGATCACGCGGATCGGCACCGGGTAGGCGTAGAGCGAGCGCAGATCGGCGACCGAGCCCGCCGGGAGCGCGGCCAGCTCGTCGAGCAGCTCGGCGACGATGGCCTCGATGCGCTCGCGCATGGCGGTGGTGCGACGGTGGGTGAAGGCCGGGGACACCAGCTTTCGCAGCCGGCGGTGGTCGGCGCCGTAGGCGGTGAACATGTTCTCCACGGCCACCCAGGGCAGCAGCGGCCAGGCCTCGGTGATCTCGCCGTTGATGAACGCGGACCAGTGCTGGCGCGGATCCTTGGAGACGCGGGCATCGGCCAGCAGGGTCTTGAGCACGGCCTGGTCGGTGACCGACCACGCCGTCACGCCGCCGGGCAGCTCGACCAGCGTGATCGGGCCCTGCTCGCGAATCCGGGCGGATTCGCCCTGGATATCGGTGCCGGTGACATCCAGCACGATCGGGCTCTGGGACATGGAGCGCTCCTTACATCGCGCGCAGCGCGGGACTGATCGGGAATTCGACCGGCAGTGCCACCATGGCGCGGTGGAACGGGCCGGGTCGCCAGGAGATGTCGTGTTTCGGGACGGCCAGCGTCAGGTCCGGCACCGCGTCCAGCAACTGGTCGATGGCGGTCTGCGCGACCAGGTAGGCCACCGATCGGGCGGGGCAGGCGTGCGGGCCCGCGCTCCAGGCCAGGTGCGACCGGTTGCCGGTGCGGTCGCCGCCCGCGATCTCGGGATCGTTGTTGCAGGCGGCGAGGCTGATCAGGACCGGCTGATGGGCGGGCAACCAGGTGGTGTCGATGAGGATGGGCTGACGCGGGTAACTGATGGAGAAGTTGGCCATCGGCGGGTCGTTGAAGAGCACCTCGTCGAGCGCGTCGCGGGTGGATAGGCTGCCGCCCAGCATGTCTCCGCCGAAACGGTCGTCGGTGAGCATGAGCAGCAGGGTGTTACTGATCAGGTTCTGCATGGGCTCGAGGCCCGCGCCGTAGAAGCTGACCAGCTGATACAGCATCTCCTCGTCGTTCAGCGCGGACGAGTGATGGGCCATGCGCGAGGTGACGTCGTCGCCGGGCTCGGCGCGGCGCATGGCGATGAGCTCCATGAGCGCCTCGGCCAGGGTCTGCATGCCCCACGCGGCATTGACGGTGTCGAACAGCGCGGCCATGCCGGTAGCCACCCGCTGGCCGATATCCGCTGGGCAGCCGACCAATTGGTTGAGCACCTCGAACACCAGCGGCAGCGCGTACTGCGACACCAGGTCCGCGCCGCCCTCGACGGCCAGGCCCGCGATGAGCCGGCCCGCGATCTCCTCGACCGTGGAATGCACGGCGTGCAGGTCGATCCCGTCGATACCGGCGGTGTAGGCCTGCCGGTAGCGGGTGTGCTCGGCGCCCGCGTTGCGCAGCGCGTTGGGGTACCACTGCATCATCGGCCGGATGGGCGAATCCTCGGGGATGCCCTCCTGCCAGACCCGCGGATCGGCCGGAAAGTGCTCGGGATCATTGAGGATTCGCAGCGCGGTCCGATAGCTCACCACCAGCGTCGCGGGCACGCCGGGCGCCAGCTCGATGGGCACCATGGAGCCGTGCTTCCGACGCATCTCGCGATAGGCGCGGTGCGGATCGGCCGCGAATTCCGGTGTTCCCAACAGCATCCGGGGCTCTGCCACTCCGACCGGCGATCCTCCGCGCACCGGGCATCCCCCAGCTCCCGAGACCACGCCCCACGATCCTGTCGACTCCAAGTCCGAAACTCCCTACCGACGAACGACTTTCACCGGACCCACCGGGTCGTCCCCGTCGAGTCAACGCTTCGAACCCTAGCAGCCTCGCAGCACACCCACCCCTTTTGTGAAACGGCAACCACCGGTCCTACTCCTCGACAATCGAGGTGATGAGCGTGCGACTGCCGACGGTGCGGGTGGTGACGGTCTGGGTGAAGACGTCCTGGAGTTCGCCGGGACGCTGCTGGGCGACCTTCACCGCCCAGTGGTCGTCGTCGGCGGCGGCGATCCGGCTGACCTGCACGCAGTAGCGGGTGCCGATGGGCAGCGAGTCGATGCCGCTCTGGATCTTGGCGGCGTCCGCGACATTCGCCGCGTCCTCGGCCACGAATTCCCGTGCGACGCTGCCGGAGCGGAGCACGTAGTAGGCGTACTCGAAGGCGAGGACGGCATCGGGGCCGCTGGCGATGCCGCCGGGATCGGTACCGGTCACCCCGTCGGGGGTGCGGCGGGACTGGCAGCCGTCGGCGGCCGCGGCCGCGCCCGCGGAGGTGGTGATCGAGGTGGGGACGACGCTCGTGCTGCGGCGGGTGGGTGCTGCCGCCGTGGAGCTGGTCGGGGCCCCGGCCGCACTGTGCGGGCTGGAGTCGGCGAGCGTGGTCAGGATTCCGACGGCGGCCGCCGCCGCTCCGGCCAGCAGCGCCACGGCCAGGAACACCAGCAGGGTGCGCGAGCGGGTCCACTGGCGCGACGATGGAGTCGCCTTGTGGCTGTGCGTCTCCCGAGGCGGCGGCGCCGGTGTCCGAGGCCGCGCGCCCTCGATCGCCTCGCTCACCGCGACCGACAGCTCGGTGCAGGTGGCGAAGCGGGCCCGGGGATTCTTCGCCATCGCCCGAGCCAGCACCGGATCCAGGGCGGCGGGCAGCGCCGGATTCCGTTCCCGCACCGAGGGCACCGGCGCCCGGACGTGCCGGTAGATCAGCCGCGGCAGATCCGTGTCGGCGAACGGCGGTGCGCCGGTGAGCATTTCGAACAGCGTGCAGCCGAGGGAGTAGACGTCGGCGCGGCGGTCGACCCGGGCCTCGCCACTGAAACGCTCCGGCGCGGTGTACTGGAAACTGGCCACCACCTCACCGTTCTCGGTGATGCCGCGCACCTCGTGCCGGGACTCGGCGATGCCGAAGTCGGTGAGCAGCGCCCACTCTCGCGGCTGGGCGGTCAGCAGCACATTGGCGGGCTTGACGTCGCGGTGCAGCACGCCCGCCTCGTGGGCATAGTCCAGGGCGCGTGCCAGGTCGGCGGTGATGGCGGCGGCGCGGGCGGGCTCCAGGGGCCCGCCCAGCAGTTCCGCGGCGAGATCGGAGCCGTCGACGTAGGCCATGGCCAGCCACAGCTGTCCCTGTTCCTCGCCGCGAGCGTAGATGGTGACGATGTTCGGATGCGACAGCCGGGCAATGATGTTCGCCTCCCGCAGGAAACGCTGCCGGGTCTCGTCGTCATCGCTGGCCACGCGATTGAGCAGCTTCAATGCGACGAACCTGGGTAGGTCCCGATCGTGGGCCAGATACACCTCGCCCATCCCACCGGCACCCAGTAGTCGCTCGACCCGATATCCGGCGAAGACCACGCCGGTCCGGAGCTGCTCAGCCAACCAAATCCTCCCGATCCACGTGCACCGCAGACAATACCGGGCACCCGGGGCCGAGTCCGCCGCCCCGCCCCACCCGGTTCCGCGGCCCGGCATCCGGCACGAAACGGGGGTGAACGGGGTGTGCGGATTGGATACGCTGGAGGGGAACGGCTTACGCGCGCAACGGGGCGAGTCGCCGGGGGTCGTCTCGGGCCGGATGGCAGGAGCCGGGCTGTGCGGTCGTGGAATTCGGCCGGCCGGAAGGACATCCGATGATGAGGACTGTACGGATGCTGGCGGGGGTGATCGCGGCCGCCGGGCTCGCGTTGGGCATCGGCGGGGTGGGCGCGGCCCCGGCGCAGGCGGATTGGCTGCCGCAGTGGGCGCCCTTCGGCACCACGGTGTTCACCTTCGGGGACGCGAATTTCTGTGCGGGGCAGATCACGGTGGGCCTGGAGGTCGCGCACGGCATGCCCGGCCATGTGACCGCGCACGTGACACCGCTGGGGTATCTGGGTGGGCCGTGCGGCAATCACATCGTGCTGGGCTGGCTGGGTTCCGCGGGCGGCGGCTCGCGGGATGTGTATGTCCGCACCGGTGCTGGTCCGGGTGAGACCCAGACGGTCGACCTGTGGGTCGGGATGGGACTGGCCAAGCTGTTCGCCAACAGCTGGCCGCTGCAGGGCCCGTGGGCGGAGTGGTATCTGATCGTGCCCTGAGCGAGCGCTGTATGCCCTGCGCGAGCACTGTGCCCTGGCCGCAGCGCTATTCGGACGTCGCCGGCCGCAGGCAGGCGATCGCGGTGGCGGATTCGGACACGATCTCGCGCATGGCGGATTCGGCGCCGGGGCCGTCACCGGACTGGATCGCCGCGGCGACGGCGGCGTGCAGCTGCAGGGCCTGCGGATTGGCCTGCGCCGGCATGAGCTCGTGTTCGGTTCTGCCGGTGAGGACTTCGCGAATGATCGGGGCGAAGACCTGCAGCAGCGGATTGCCGGACGCGGCCAGCAGGGTGGCGTGGAAGGCGATGTCGTGGTCGAGATAGGCGGCGGTGTTGGCGGCGCGGGCCGTGGCCGACATACCCATGACCGCCGCGGTCAGGGCCGCGCACTGCTCCGGCGTCGCGTGCGCGGCGGCCCCGCGCGCGGCCAGTGGTTCGATGCCGGAACGAAGTTCGGCCAGCCCCGCCAGCTGGGCGAAGCGGTGGGGGCCGGCGAGCTGCCAGCGGATCAGCTTGGGGTCCAGCGCATGCCAGTGCGCGGGGTCCAGGACGGTGATGCCCGCGCGCCGGCGGATGCTGACCATGCCCAGGGATTCCAGCACGCGCACGACCTCGCGGGCAACGGTGCGGGAGACGTCGAAGCGGGTGGCGATCTCGTCGGAGGAGATGCGCGTGCCGGGCGCGATGCCACCGGAGGCGATGTCGGCACCGAGCCGATCCAGCACCGACTCGTGCAGGGGCAAGGACTCGGCGCGGTCGACCATGGCTTCAGTGTCACACATCCGAGGCATATCTATCGGCATCCAGAGGGGAATACGTAGTACTTATTTGCGGAACGGCTTGATATAGTCCTCCATATTGGGTTCTGTGCCCTGGATCACTCCACCTCGACTCGAAGAAGCGTCATGCCCAACCTCGAACCCCTCGCTGTCGCGAACCTGGCCGACACGGCCACCCGGCACACCGGCAGCGCCCAGCTCATCACCGCGGCCGTGCTCGGTGTCGCGCTCATCGTCGGCCTGATCACCTGGCTGAAAATGCATCCGTTCCTGGCGCTGGCCATCGGCGCGGTCGCGGTCGGGGTCGTCGCCCGGCTGGGCGCGGCCGACACCGTGGCCTCCTTCGTCAAGGGCTTCGGCTCGACCATGGGCAGCGTCGGCATCCTGATCGGCTTCGGCGCCATGTTCGGCAAGCTGCTCGCCGATTCCGGCGGCGCGGATCAGGTGGTCGACACCCTGGTGAACCGGGCCGGGCCGCGGGCGCTGCCGTGGGTGATGGGCCTGGTGGGCGCGATCATCGGCCTGCCCATGTTCTTCGAGATCGGCGTGGTGTTGCTGATGCCGGTCATCCTGCTGGTCGCCAACCGGTCGCGACTTCCCCTGATGGCGGTGGCGATTCCGGCGCTGGCGGGCCTGTCGGCCATGCACGGGCTGGTGCCGCCGCACCCGGGTCCGCTGGTCGCGGTGGCGGCGCTGAAAGCCGATCTCGGACTGACGCTGGGCCTGGGTGTGCTGGTCGCGGTGCCGACGGTGATCATCGCGGGGCCGCTGTTCGGGAAGCTGGCCGCGCGCTGGGTGAATGTGCCGGTCCCGGAACTGTTCTCGACCGGTGAGCCCGCCGAGCAGCCCGCTGCGGCGAAGGGGCCGCGGCCGAGCTTCACCGCCACGCTGGCGGCCATCCTGCTGCCGGTCGTGCTGATGCTGGGTAGCGCGGTCTTCGACGTGGTGTCGCCGAAGTCCGGATCCCAGGTGAAGAAGGTCCTGGATGTGCTCGGCACCCCGGTCGTCGCACTGGGTATCGCGCTGATCGTGGGCATGATCGTGCTCGGCCGTGGCGGCCGCATGACGCGGGACGCCCTGGCCGACACCATGAACAGCGCGCTGCCGCCGGTCGCGGGCATTCTGCTGATCGTCGGCGCGGGCGGTGGCTTCAAACAGGTGCTGGTCGACACCGGCATCGCCGGCACCATTGCCGACGCGATTCGCGACAGCAGCCTGCCGGTGCTGCTGCTGGCCTGGTTCGTGGCCGCGCTGATCCGGGTCGCCACCGGGTCGGCCACCGTCGCGACGGTGACGGCGTCGGGCATTCTCGCTCCGGTCGCGGCCGGGCTCAGCACCTCCCACGTGTCGCTCATGGTGCTGGCGATCGGCTCGGGCTCGCTGTTCCTGTCGCACGTCAACGACGCCGGGTTCTGGATGGTCAAGGAGTATCTGCGCCTGGACGTCGTGCAGACGCTGAAGTCGTGGAGCCTGATGGAATGCGTGATCTCACTGGCCGGGCTGGCGGGCGTGCTCGCCCTGAGCGCGGTCGTCTAGGAGCAGCGATGGCAACCCCCGCGCGACCGCAGATCGTGGTGCTCATGGGTGTCTCCGGATCCGGGAAATCCACGGTCGCGGGCATGCTGGTCAGCAGCCTGGGCTGGGATCTCCTGGAAGGCGACGACCTGCATCCGCCCGCCAATATCGCGAAGATGGCCGCGGGCCACGCCCTCACCGACGCCGATCGGGAGCCGTGGCTGGAGGCCATCGCGGCCTGGATGTCCGACGAGTTCACGGCGGGCCGCTCGGCCGTCGTGACCTGCTCGGCCTTGAAGCGTTCCTACCGGGACGTGCTGCGCCGCAGCCTCGCCGGACATCCCGGCGCGGTGCTGACCTTCGTGCATCTCACGGGCTCCCGGGACGAGTTGCAGCGCCGCCTCACCGCGCGCATGGACCATTTCATGCCGCCGGGCCTGCTCGATTCCCAGCTCGGCACCCTCGAGGCGCCGGGTCCCGACGAGCATATTCTCAGCATCGAAATCGGCGCTCCCCCACGCGAAGTCGCCGCCGCGGCACTGGCCGCCATCCGGGCTCACAGCTGACACAAAGCTTCAGCTCAGCTTCAGGCTGGCTCTCTACGATCACTCGCGTGAACGCACCGAGATTCGCCGCAGCGATCCTGCTGTCCACCGCCTTCATGGCCGCCGGGTGCGGGCACCCGCAGGCCCGCGCCGCCGGCGACACCACCGTCACCCTCGAATACGGTGGACTGCAGCGGCAATACATCGTCCACTACCCCGCCAACCGCCCGCAGGGCCTGCTGCCGGCCGTGCTCGCCTTCCACGGTGGCGGCGGCAATGCCGAGAACATGGCCGGTTCGTTCGGCTTCGACAAGGCCTCCGACGCCGATGGTTTCATCGCCGTCTACCCGAACGGCTACGAGAAGTCCTGGAACGACGGCCGTGGCGACGACACCAATGCCAGCGCCGCGAATATCGACGACGTGGGTTTCGTTGCGGCCGTGATCGACCGGATCATCGCGAACGACTCCGTGGACCCCACCCGCGTCTACGCCACCGGCATGTCCAATGGCGGCATGTTCACCGAGGACCTCGGCTGCCGCCTGTCCGGGAAGCTGGCGGCCATCGCCCCGGTGGCGGGCCCGCTCCCGCAGGCCGACGTATCCGCTTGCACCCCAACCCATTCTCTGCCGGTCCTGGAGATCCATGGCACCTCCGACCCGATCGTCCCCTATGGCGGCGGTGTCGTGCGCGTCACCTCCGGCCACCACGGTGCGGGCTCGAGCCCGGTGCTCTCGGTCGACGCCACCCAGCAGCTGTGGCGGGAAAAGAACTCCTGCGACGCGGCCACCACGACGACGCTCCCGCAGCGCACCGACGACGGCACCACCGTGACCGTCCAGTCCTCCGACTGCGCGAACGGCGCCGAGGTCGAGCTCTATTCGATCGCCGAGGGCGGCCACACCTGGCCGGACGGCCCGCAATACCTGCCGCAGGTGATTGTCGGCAAGGTCACCCACCAGTTCGACGCCACCGACGTGATCTGGCAATTCTTCGCCCAGTTCCACGCCTAGCCGCCCGATGAATCCACGTGTAGCCGCCAGGTGAACACGGGACGACCAGGACATACCGGTACCGTGGACCAATGGCCGCCTCACAGTTTGCCTGTCGGTAACTCTCGTATGAAACAACCAACGCACAAGCGCCGGATGGTTCCACGAGAGGTGGGCAGCACCTAATGCCGCAACAGCAGGCCGATACCGAGATAGTCGCGACCCCGATGCTGCGGGCCGCCCTCGCACCGCCGGCCCGCACACTGGTCGATATTCTCGCCGCCACCGCCGCGGCGTACCCCGACGCACCCGCCCTCGACGACGGTGAGGTGGAACTCGGATACGCGGAGCTGCTCGCGGAGATCGCGCTCGAGGTCGAGCGCCTGGCCGCGGCCGGGGTGCGGGCGGGCGACCGGGTCGGGGTGCGGATGCCGTCCGGCACGCGCGGGCTGTACATCACGATCCTGGCGGTCCTGCACGCCGGAGCCGCGTACGTGCCGGTGGACGCCGATGATCCCGACGAACGCGCGCGGCTGGTGTTCGGGGAGGCCCGGGTCTCGGCCATCGTGACCGCGGCCGGGATCGAATCCACCGGAGTGGCAAGGGAATCCGGCGATCGGGTGACGTCGACGGCCGTGCCGACGCCCGCCGACGACGCGTGGATCATCTTCACCTCCGGCTCCACCGGCACACCGAAAGGTGTTGCGGTGACCCATCGCAATGCCGCGGCGTTCGTCGATGCCGAGGCGCGGCTGTTCCTCCAGGACGCGCCGATCGGGCCCGGGGATCGGGTGCTGGCCGGACTGTCGGTCGCCTTCGACGCCTCCTGCGAGGAGATGTGGCTGGCGTGGCGGCACGGGGCCTGCCTGGTCCCGGCGCCGCGCGCGCTGGTGCGGACCGGCGCCGATCTGGGGCCGTGGCTGGTCCGCCGGGAGATCAGCATCGTCTCGACCGTGCCCACGCTGGCGGCCACCTGGCCGGCCGAGGCGCTCGAACCCGTGCGACTGCTCATCTTCGGCGGTGAGGCGGTGCCGCCCGAGCTGGCCGAACGGCTTGCCGGCAACCAGCATTCCGAGCGCGAGGTGTGGAACACCTACGGCCCCACCGAGGCCACCGTGGTGGCCTGCGCCGCGCTGCTGGACGGCGGCTTCCCCATCCGGATCGGGCTGCCGCTGGACGGCTGGGACCTGACCGTCGTCGACGCGGCCGGAGATCCGGTGGGCGAGGGCGAATCCGGTGAGCTGGTCATCGGCGGCGTCGGGCTGGCGCGCTATCTCGACCCGGCCAAGGATGCCGAGAAGTACGCGCCACTGCCGTCGGTCGGCTGGGAACGCGCCTACCGCAGTGGCGATCTGGTGCGCAACGATCGCGAGGGACTGGTCTTCCTGGGCCGGGCCGACGATCAGATCAAACTGGGTGGCCGCCGCATCGAGCTCGGCGAGATCGACAACGCGCTGCAGCATCTGCCGGGTGTGACGGGCGCGGCGGCCGCGATCCGGACCACCAAGGCGGGCAACAAGATCCTGGTCGGCTACCTGACCGGACCCGGCGCCGATTACGACCTCACCGCCGCGAGAACCATTCTCGCCGAACAGCTTCCGGCCCCGCTCGTGCCGCGACTGGCCGTGGTCGGGGAACTGCCCACCCGTACCTCCGGCAAGGTCGACCGCGACGCGCTGCCCTGGCCGCTGCCCAAGGCCATCGCCGCCACTCCCGAGAGCGGTCTGTCGGAGACCGAGCGGTGGGTCGCGGGACTGTGGGATTCGATACTCGGCGCGGAGGTCACCGACCCGGACGCCGACTTCTTCGATCTGGGCGGCGGCTCGCTGGCGGCCGCCCAGCTGGTGGCGGCGCTGCGGGAACGGCAGCCGCGCATCGCCGTCGCGGACCTCTACGACCATCCACGGCTGGGCGCCCTGGCCGCCCTGCTCGACGGCTTCGCCCCGACCGCGGCGGTCGAGGAGCGACTGGTCCGGCCGGTGCCCCGGTCGGCGCAGCTGTTCCAGGTGCTGGCGACGATTCCGCTCACCACCCTGACCGGTCTGCAATGGCTGACCTGGCTGGCGATCGTCGGCAATGTCGCCGCCTGGTCGGGGTCGCTGCCGTGGCTGCCGCACCTGTCGTGGTGGTGGATGCTGGTGGCGTTCCTGCTCTTCATCTCCCCGCCCGGGCGGATGGCGCTGTGCGTGGCCGGTTCCCGGCTGCTGCTGCGCGGCGTGCGCGCGGGCACCTACCCGCGCGGCGGGCAGGTGCACCTGCGGCTGTGGACGGCGGTGCGACTGTCCGAGGCCAGCGGCGCCGAGAACCTGTCGGGCGCACCGTGGATGGTGCCGTTCGCGCGGGCGCTGGGCGCGAAGGTGGGCCGGGGCGTCGACCTGCACACGCTGCCGCCGGTCACCGGCATGCTGGAGCTGGGTGACGGCTGCAGCGTCGAACCCGAGGTGGACCTGTCCGGCTTCTGGATCGACGGCGATCTCGTGCACATCGGGCCGATCGAGATCGGGCCGGGCGCGGTGGTCGGCGCCCGCTCGATCCTGCTGCCCGGCACCAGGATCGGACGCAATGCCGAGATCGCGCCCGGCTCCTCGGTGTCGGGCAAGGTGAAGGCCGAACAGGAGTGGGCGGGCTCCCCCGCCGTGAAAGTCGGCCGGGCACAGCATCGCTGGCCCGACGAGACGCCCGCACGGGCCGCGCACTGGGTGGCGATCTTCGGCATCACCTCCATGGTGCTGGCCGCGGTGCCGGTCTTCGCGCTGGGCACGGGGGGTCTGCTGATCGCCTGGTGGATTCGCGACACCCGGACGCTGGCAGCCGGATTCGAGCGTGCCTTCGCCGTCCTGCCGGTGGCCATGCTGCTGGTGCTGGGCGTGTACGCGGCGGTCACCATCGTGGCCGTGCGGCTGCTCGGTATCGGGCTGACCGAGGGCCACCACCCCGTGCGCAGCCGCCAGGGCTGGCAGGCGTGGGCCACCGAACGGCTGCTGGATTCCGCGCGCACCTTCCTGTTCCCGCTCTACGCCAGCCTGCTGACTCCGGTGTGGCTGCGCCTGCTGGGCGCGAAGGTCGGCAAGCGCGTGGAGGTTTCGACGGTCCTGCTGCTGCCGAAGTTCACCGTGGTCGCCGACGGCGCGTTCCTGGCCGACGACACCATGGTCGCCAGTTACGAACTCGGCGGCGGCTGGCTGCGCATCGGCGAGGCCAAGGTCGGCAAGCGCGCCTTCCTCGGCAACTCCGGCATGACCGCGCCCGGGCGGCGGGTGCCCAAGAACGGCCTGGTCGCCGTGCTGTCGGCCGCGCCGTCCAAGGCGAAGGCCGGTTCGTCGTGGCTGGGCAGCCCGCCGACCCGCCTGCGCCGCGCCGCCGAATCCGGTGACACCGCACGCACCTTCGATCCGCCGTTCCGGCTGCGCGTGGCTCGCGCGGTGGTGGAGACCTGCCGGTTGATCCCGGTGTTCGTGACCTTCGCGATCGGCCTGGGCGTGCTGTTCGCCCTGGCCTGGCTGGCCCGGACCCTCGGCCACCTGCCCGCCGCACTGCTCAGCGGTGTGGTGCTGCTGGCGGCGGGCGCGGCGGCCGGCGTGGCTTCGGTGCTCGCGAAATGGCTGCTGGTGGGCCGGATTCGCACCGAGGAGCATCCGCTGTGGAGTTCGTTCGTGTGGCGCAACGAGGTCGCCGACACCTTCGTGGAGCATGTCGCCGCACCGTGGTTCGCGCGCGCCGCGACCGGTACGCCCGTGCTGAATGTCTGGTTGCGTGGACTCGGCGCCACCATCGGCCGCGGGGTATGGTGCGAATCCTATTGGCTTCCGGAGGCTGACCTGGTGACACTCGGTGACGGCGCGACCGTGGAACGCGGCTGCGTGGTGCAGACCCATCTGTTCCACGACCGCATCATGGCCATGGACACCGTCACCCTCGGTGCGGGCGCCACTCTCGGACCGCACTGTGTCGCCCTGCCCGCCAGCGTGATCGGCGCGGGCGCGACCATCGGACCGGCCTCGCTGGTCATGCGCGGCGACAGCGTGCCGCCGTCCACGCGCTGGTGGGGCAACCCCATCGCACCCTGGCCGGAGGGCGGTCGATGATGCCCGACCGGCTCGACCAGCCCATCGACGATTACCTGCCGCAGAACGGGAATCGCGGCTACCGGGTCTCCCGCTACGAGCTGGAGCTGGTGTACAAGGTCGCCAGTAACCGGCTGGCCGGGCGCGCCGACATCACCGCGGTCACCACCGGCGTGCGAGATCGGTTCGCGCTGGACCTGTCTCAGGCGCTGGCGGTGTCCAAGGTGTTCGTGAACGGGGCCAAGCCCGCCAAATTCACCCATCAGCGCGGCAAATTGGTGATCACGCCGCGGCAGCGGATTCCGGCGGGCGGGGTGCTGGCGCTCACCGTGCAGTACGCGGGCCCGCCTCGGCCGCTGCGCGGCCCGTGGGGCGAGGTCGGGTGGGAGGAGCTCACCGACGGCGTGCTGGTGGCCAGCCAGCCCAATGGCGCGGCCTCCTGGTTCCCATGTGACGATCATCCGAGTTCCAAGGCCAGCTACCGGATTTCGATCACCACCGACTCGCCGTACTACGCGCAGGCCAATGGCACCCTGGTGCGCAAGCAGACCAAGGCCAGCCAGACCACCTGGGTGTACGAGCAGCCCGAGCCGATGTCCACGTACCTGGCCACCATCCAGATCGGCCAGTACCGCAAGCAGCGGGTCGACGCGCCGCGCGGCGCGGTGCCCATGCAGGCGGTGCTGCCGCCGCGGCTGCGCGCCGCCTTCGAGCACGACTTCGCGCGGCAGCCGCGCATGATGGAGGTCTTCGCCGAGAAGTTCGGGCCGTACCCGTTCGAGGCGTACACGGTGGTGGTCACCGATGACGAACTCGAGATTCCCATTGAGGCGCAGGGTATTTCGGTCTTCGGGGCGAACCACTGCGACGGGCGGCGCGGCTACGAGCGGCTGGTCGCGCACGAGCTGGCCCACCAGTGGTTCGGCAACAGCCTGACCATCGCACGCTGGCGCGATATCTGGCTGCACGAAGGCTTCGCCTGTTACGCGGAATGGATCTGGTCGGAGGCGGCCGGCGGGCCGAGCGCGGACCAGCTGGCGCGCACCGCACACCGGAATCTAACGCGACTGCCGCAGGACCTCCTGCTCGCCGACCCCGGACCGGATCACATGTTCGACGACCGGGTGTACAAGCGCGGTGCGCTCACACTGCATGCGTTGCGGCTCACACTCGGTGATCCCGTCTTCTTCGATCTGCTGCGCGAGTGGACCGCGCGGTACCGCCACGCCTCGATCACCACCGAGGAATTCACCGATCTGGCAGGGCATTACAGCACCAGGTCACTGCGATCACTCTGGGACAGCTGGCTGCACGCCCGGCCCCTACCCCAATTACCCGCGCTCCCCGCGTTCGGGGCCACTTCCGATACCGGGTAGACTCCCAGCGAACACGTTGTTGATCATGGATGTGCCGGGCCCGGACAAACGCACGGTCACATCAGCGTCGTAGATCGCTACGAACTTCCAAGCAGCCCCCACTGCGCGGCTTAGCTTTCCTTACGGCGATCGATTTTGCCCACTGGCAATCTCGCCACCTTTGTGCCCCCGGCGCGGATCCGAGATCCGCAGCACGGCTCGGGCACACCCCGATGCCCGAAAGGCACTGCAACACCGATGACTTCTGCCCCTGCCTCCTTTGCCGCGCTCGGCGTCCGCGACCCTCTGGTCCGTGCGCTCACCAACGCCGGCATCACTGAGCCCTTCCCCATCCAGGCCGACACCCTGCCCGATTCGTTGGCCGGGCGCGATGTGCTCGGGCGCGGAAGGACCGGCAGCGGAAAGACCCTGGCGTTCTCCATTCCGATGGTGGATCGCCTCGGCGAGCGCGCCCAGCGGTGTGCGCCGAATCACCCGGCCGGGCTGGTGCTCGCGCCGACCCGGGAACTGGCGACCCAGATCGCGGCCACCCTGGAGCCGCTCGCGGCCGCCTATCGCATGTCGGTGACCACCATCTTCGGCGGTGTCTCCCAGCATCGGCAGGTACAGGCACTGAAGCGGGGCGTGGACATCGTCATCGCCTGCCCGGGCCGCCTCGAGGATCTGATGCGGCAGGACCTGATCAGCCTCGACTCGGTCGAGATCACCATCATCGACGAGGCCGACCACATGGCCGATCTGGGCTTCCTGCCCGGCGTCACCCGCATCCTGGCCGCGACGCCCGAAGACGGTCAGCGCCTGCTGTTCTCGGCCACCCTGGACAACGGCGTCAACAAGCTGGTCCAGCGGTTCCTCCCCGATGCGGTGAAACACGCTGTGGACGAAGCGAATTCGCCGGTCGCCGCCATGACCCACCACGTGTTCGAGGTGCCGACCACGGAGGCCAAGCGCGCGGTCGTGCACCGCCTGGCCTCCGGGTCCGAACGCCGAATCCTGTTCACCCGCACCAAACATCAGGCCCGCAAGCTGGCCCGCCAGCTCACCACCGCCGGCATCCCCGCCGTCGACCTGCACGGCAATCTCACCCAGCCGGCCCGCGATCGCAACCTCGCCGCCTTCGCCGCCGGCACCGCCAAGGTCCTGGTCGCCACCGATGTCGCGGCCCGCGGCGTCCACGTCGACGGCGTCGAACTCGTGGTCCACGTGGATCCGCCCGCCGAGCACAAGGCCTACCTGCACCGCTCCGGCCGCACCGCCCGCGCCGGCAACCACGGCGACGTCATCACCCTGGTCCTGCCCGACCAGCGCACCGACCTCGCCGCGCTCATGCGCAAGGCCAAGATCACCGCCACCCCGCAGTCGGTCACCGCCGACTCCCCGGCGGTCACGCAGCTGATCGGCGAGGTGGCCCCGCTGGTCGCCCTCCCCGCGGCCGAGGCCGCCGCACCGCACCGCGTGGACACCTCGGCCGCCTCCCCCGCACGCGGCGCCCGCCAGCCCAAGAAGCGGACCCGCCCGGCCGCGGCCGACGCCAAGCAGACCGCACCTCGGAACCGCCGCAGGCAGGGCTCCCAGCACGCCGACGATGCGCGCACCCCCGACCGCCCCGCGGTACGGAAGCCCGACACCGCCACCGACGGCAGGCCCGCCCGCCGCGCGGGAAGCCGTGCCGGCGGTAAGCCTCGCGCCTCGGCCACCAACACCTCGAACGGCCACAATCCGCGTACCGGTGTCACCCGCGACGAGAACCAGGGCACCCGCGCCCGGACCGAGCGCCGCGGCACGGCCAATGCGCGGCAGGGTGCCCCCGCCGAACCGCGGACGCGCGGCACGTCCGGCCGGACCGCATCCCAGCGCACCGACGGCGCCCCTCGCCGTCGTCGCGCCAACTGACATCCCCGACGACCGCCGCCGCGGCCACCTCGCCGGTGCGCCCGCGGCGCGGCGGCGGCCGGGAGAGTGCGTCCGGAATGTGACATTTGCCCGTATCTAGCGGGCGCAGATTTTCCTACAGTTATTGGATAGCAAGCAGTTACCCGCTCTTACCTCGTAAATTCTCATCTGTCGTCCCGGACGCTTTGACAGGGGTCAGGAGACAAGTCATGAAGCCCGACGCCCCATTGAGTGAGCGGGTCATCGTCAAGTTCGAACGGGTCGAGAATCGCTATCGGGTCTCGGTGACGCCGGTCGATCGGCTGCAGTGGCGCGTGGGGTACGCGCCGGATATGAAAGCGGCCGTCCAGCTGGCCCGCGAATTGGCGAGCTGAGCACTACAGAGCGGGTGCCCCGGGTTCCAGGAGCCGCTTGGGGTGCATGCCGTCGACCTGTCCGATGAACGGCGGATGAATGCTGTAGCCGAGCATTCGGCGAATATCCTCGGACACCGCGCGGACCGTATCGCGGGTCATGGAGAGCGTGAACGCTTCCTGCGGGCGCAGCCACGGTTCGCAGTATTGGGCGGTGAGCGCGAGGCGGGGATGCGCGGAGCGATTCGCACCGCCGCCGTGCCAGAGAGTGCCGACGAAGAATACGCAGCTACCCGCCGGCATCACCACCGGTTCGCGACGGTCGGATTCCCCGGGCAGGCGGTCGCCCCACAGGTGGCTGCCCGGAATGATGTCGGTCGCGCCGTTCTCGGCGGTGAAGTCGTCGATGGCCCAGATGGTGGCCGCCCCCAACCCCTTTCGCGGCCGCGGCAGCGGGTAGAAGCCGTCGTCGGTGTGCAGCATCTGCGCCTGCTCGCCGGGCAGGATGTTGATCACCTGCAGCATGGACAGCAGATAGTTCGGCAGGAACAGCCGGTCCAGCAGGGCCAGCACCCGCGGGTGGTCGGCGATGCGGTCGCAGGCGCGAGTCTTGTTCAGCACGCTGTAGATGCGCTGTGTCGAGTGCCCCTCGAAGTTGTTCCGGCCGATCCGATCCAGCAGTGGCACAACACTTTCCCGGATCCGGTCGAGTTCGGCCGGAGTCAGCATGTCGGGCAGGATCACATAGCCGTCCCGCTCGACGGCGGCCAGATCGGCCTCGGCCACCGCCGGATCCACGCTCGCGCCGCTGCTCGCGGTGCGCCGGTAGGTTCCGGCCAGATCGCCGTCCAGATCGCGTAGCGATGTCACCTTCGCGCTCATCCCGCCATCCTTTACATAACTGAGTTCTGTTATTGTTCGACTGTGGCACGAGCACCGATCGGACGTCAACAACTACTCGACGCCGCGCGCGACGAACTGGTTCACGCCAACGGCACCCTGGAGCTGAGCGCGCTGACCCGCCGCACCGGCCTGAGCACCGGCGCGCTGTACCACCACTTCGGCTCCAAAGTCGGTCTGCTGGCGGCCATCTGGGACGACTTCTACGAGGGCCTGAGCCGGGCCATCGCCGACGACCGGCTCCCGGCCGACAGCGACTGGGCCACCCGCGAGCGCGCCCGCACCCACTGTTTCGTGGCCTTCCACTTCGAGCACCCGCTCGCGGCGCTGCTGCTCAACCGCGCGGCGCCCGATCCGGGCCTCACCGAGATCGAGGCCGTCTACATCCGCAATCTCGGCGACGCGGCCGCCACGAATATCCGCCGCGGGCAGGCCACCGGCGAGATCCCCGCCGATCTCGACCCCGACAGCGCGGGCGCGTATGTCATCGGCGGCCTGCGTCACGGCATCGCCCAGCAGTTGCGCGTACACCCCCGTCCGCCCGTCGACCTTGCCGCCGAACGCCTTTGGCGCTTCACCGCCGCGTCGCTGTCCCTGCCCTGATCCGCAAAAGAACTGGCGATCGCGCCCGCGGCCGCGTATCACTGCGTGCTATGTCGATCTCCACGGCCGACCGGCTGGCCATTCACGAATTGCTCGCCCTGCACGGACATCTCAGCGATGCCGGCGCCGTCGACCGCTTCGGGGAGGTCTTCACCGAGGACGTCGCCTACGACCTGACCGCCTACGGCGCGGGCGTGGTCACCGGCCGGGACGCCCTGCGCGATATGGCGCTCCAACTGGGCGACGGCAACCCGCTGGGACATCACGTCACCAATATCGTGGTGTCGCCGACCGATTCCGATACCGTGCAGGCTCTGTCGAAGGGCCTCGCGGTCGCGACCGACGGCACCACCGCCAGTGTCACCTACGAGGACATCGTCGTCCGCACCGCTTCCGGCTGGCGCATCAGCCGGCGCCGCGTCGTCCCGCGCCGGCAACCCCTCCACCCCTGACGCAAACCCGAGGCGCTCGCTCCCCGAACCGCCACCCGGGTGCTCATCGGCGCTCTGCCGCACGGGTGCGGGGTGCTGGGCCTGCTCATCGAGGAACCGAAACCGCGGTGGCAGTTTCGGTAGACGCGCGGATGCCCCCGTTGAGCGGACGCCTGACAACACCGAGGGTGCGTCAACGGGGGCGTGGGGTCACCGCTGTGGATCCGTCCGATCGACCACTTCCTTCCCGCTCTACCCCGGACGATGTGCCCGTGCTCCGATCGCTGCCGTCGAGCATGCCGCGTGCCGCGGGGTTCCGTTACGGCCGAAAGTCCCTGTCCCCCCGGGAACATGGCCATCACCGATCCCGAATCGCCTCGGGGTCGCGCTGATCGAGCAGAGCGAGGTAGGCGTCGAGTTGGGCTGCGCCGGTGAGGAGGTCGCGGCTGCGGGTGGTCAGGCGTGCTTGCCAGGCGTCGAGGAAGACGGTCAGAGCTGCTGTGCCGCCAGCGGTTCGGAGTGCGGCGAGGAATTGGGTGATCTGGGACAGCCGGTAGTTGCCGCGGCGCAGTTGGCGGGCGATCTCGGCGTCGCGGACGCAGTCCGGGCCGTAGTGGCGGTAGCCGGTGGCGCGATCGCGTTCGGGATGCAGGATGCCCTCGGTTTCCCAGGTGCGCAGGGTCGCCGGGTGCAGGTCGAGGCGGCGGGCGAGTTCGCCCACGGTCAGCGACCTGCGCGGGGCATCCGGCGGGATCGGGGTGGACAGGCTGTGCAGGGCCCTCGCGACGTCGGCTCGGGTGGCGCGTTCGGTGTGCAGGGCGAGGTGGGTGGCGTCGATGAGCCGGTAGGCGGCGTCGGTGTCGCGGCGGTGGATCGCACGCATGATGTCGGTGGCCGGCTGATGGCCGTGGCCACGGCGTAGCGCCAGGAAGGCGCGCAGGGCCTGGGCATGCAGGGGTGTGTAGAGCCGGTAGCCCGTCTCGCTGCGTTCGGTGGGCGGGAGGACGCCTGCCTCGTCGTAATTCCGGATGGCCTGTGCGGACAATCCGTGTTCCCGCGCGAGATCGATGGGTCGCAGATCGCACCTCCGTTTGAGGGTTCGGCCACCTGATACGGGGTCAGGTTCGGGCAAGTTTCACACGAACCTTCAACGATAGTGTCGAAGGCAGTTCCTTCTGGAAGGGGTCTCCATGTCAACTGCCACCGCGCTACAGGCCATCGGCCGCCCGATCGACGACCCGGAAAACCTGGGCCGCGCCCTCGACGACCTGCTCGCCACCCACACCGAACCGCCCGCCCTGTTCGCGCTCGGCGAGCCGACACACGGCATCGCCGCATTCCCGCTGCTGCGCAACGATGTTCTCGGCCACCTCGTCGAACGGGGTTACCGGTCAATCGTTCTGGAGACCGACTACTTCGCCGCGTCCATTGTCGACGACTACGTGTGCGGCGCGTCCACCGAGATCGACACCGTGCTCGCCACCGGGTTCAGCCACGGTTTCGGCGCGGTGCCGGGCAATCGGGAACTCGTCGAATGGCTCCGCGCGCACAATGCCGCCCGCGCGCCGCAGGATCGGGTGCATTTCCACGGCTTCGATGCCCCGGTGGAATACGCCGGCGCCCCCGGCCCACGCCATGCCCTCGCCCGGGCCGCCGACTGCCTGCCCGACGCCCTGCGTCCCGAATCAGTGAGCAAACTCGACGAATTGGCCGGTGAGGATGCCGACTGGACCAATCCGGCCGCCATGTACGACCCGGCGGCATCCATCGGCAACACCCCCCGAGCCCACGCCCTCCGCCTCCTCGCCGACGACCTCGCCGGCGCACTGCACCGCGCCTCCCCCGGCCTGCGCCCCGCCGACCCCGCCGCCTACGACCGAGCCGTGTCCTACGCCCGCACCGCCCAGGGCCTGCTCCGCTACCACGCCGCCATGGCCACCGACACTCCCGACCGCATCGACACCGTCCTCAGCGTCCGCGCCGAAATGATGGCCGGCAACCTGCTCGCCATAGTCGCCCAGGAGCAACACCGGGGCCCATCCCTGGTCTTCGCCCACAACGCCCACCTGAGCCCCGCCCACGATGACACCAAGAGCTGGGGAAATGCCGGTGCGCTCGTCCACATGACGCTGGCGGACCGCTACCTGTTCGTGGCAACCGACGCCAGCCCCGCCCCCGACCCGAACACGCTCCAGCACTCACTGGCGACAGCCACACCCCACCGCAGCCTCTTCCCAGCGCCTGCCCTGCGCGCCGCGCTCTCCCCGTCAACCGGCACGAGCACACCGATTGTGCCCGGCCACATCCCACTCACCCCCGCCGACCTGTCCGGCGCGGCCGCGGTCGTCTTCATCGCCGACACCGACGGAAAGCGCCATCAGTATTGGTAGCGCAACCGGCGGCATCGAACCGATGCATCAACGGGAGAGCTCACCGGTGAGCAGAAACTGTTCCAGCCGAACAGAATACGGCGTCGGATCGATGCCCTGTCCCGTGAGCCAGGCCTCGCTGTAGTACTTGTCGAGGTAGCGTTCGCCCGGGTCGCAGAGGAGGGTGACGACGCTGCCCCGGTCGCCTCGGGCGAGCATGCCGGAGATGACGGCGAAGGCGGCCCAGACCCCGGTGCCGGTGGAGGCGCCGCAGCGGCGGCCGAGCAGGCGCTGCAGGAGGTGGACGCTGGCGACCGAGGCGGCGTCGGGGACGCGGATCATGCGGTCGATGGCGTGCGGGAGGAAGCTGGGTTCGATGCGCTGGCGGCCGATGCCCTCGATGCGGGATCCCCTGGCGGAGGTGGTGTTTCGGTCGAGGGTGCGCCAGCCTTCCAGGAACGCCGAGTTTTCGGGGTCGGCGACGCAGATGCCGGTGTCGCGCTGGGTGTAGTGGACGTAGCGGGCCAGCGTGGCGGAGGTGCCGCCGGTTCCCGCGGTGGCGACGATCCAGCTCGGTTCGGGGTAACGCTCCTGTTCGAGCTGGCGGAAGATCGATTCGGCGATATTGTTGTTGCCCCGCCAGTCGGTGGCGCGCTCGGCGTAGGTGAACTGGTCCATGTAGTGGCCGCCCCGTTCCCGGGCGAGCCGGGCCGCGACCTCGTACACCTCGCTGGGGTCGTCGACGAGATGGCAGGCGCCGCCGTGGAATTCGATGAGGTCGATCTTGGACCGCACGGTGGAGCGCGCCATGACGGCGACGAACGGCACGCCGATCAGCTTGGCGAAGTACGCCTCCGACACCGCGGTGGATCCACTGGACGCCTCCACCACCGGGCGGCCGGGCCGCAGCCAGCCGTTGCACAGCGCGTACAGGAACAGCGACCGCGCCAGCCGATGCTTGAGACTGCCGGTGGGATGGGTGGATTCGTCCTTGAGGTAGAGGTCGATGCCCCATTCCGGCGGTAGCGGGATGGTGAGCAGGTGGGTGTCGGCGGAGCGGTTGCCGTCGGCCTGCACCTTGCGTACGGCCTCGCGCAGCCAGCTCCGGTACTCCGGGTCGGAGCGGTCGATGTCGGTCTCGTCGGCGAGCGTGTCGTCCTGGATCACAGCCATCTCGGTGTCCTTCTGGTTCAGGCCGGCGAAGCGGAGCGGGGCACCTTCGACGCTAGCCGGGAATCCGAGTTTCCCAGTGTGACCTGGGGCGATATTTCCCAAGCAGCTGTAATAGGGGGTGAAAGCTCCGCTAATGGCCCGCTGCGGTGACCCGTGCGCCGAGGCCACCATCGGGGGCTAGTGCGAGACGGCGGCCTCCACCAGCCGCGCGGACTCCCGCAGTCCGCCGATGACCGCGCGCACCGCCGGAACCGCCTCGAGTTTGGGCAGGGTGACCGCCAGCACCCGCCGCTCCATGGCGGGTTCCACCGGCAGCGAGCGCACCGCTCCCGGCGCCGGCACACCGGACAGCGCGAGTTCGGTGGCCAGCGCGACACCCAGCCCCTCGGCGACCAATCCGGCGACCGCGCCCGGATTCTCGGTGGCATAGGCGATGTCGGGATGGAATCCCGCGTCCGCGCAGGCGTCGACGAGGTGTCCCCGGCACTGCGGGCAGCCCGCGATCCACGTCTCCTTCGCCAGTTCCGACAGCTGCATAGGGGTGGTGCGCGCGGTCCCCGCCAGGCGGTGCCCGGCCGGCAGCAGTGCCCGCAGCCGATCGGTGAGCAGGGTGTGCGCATTAAGCTCGGAGAGGTCGGGACTGGCTGCGTCACAGGAGCTTTCGCTGTCCGGCACCTTGCCGTGCGGATAGTCGAAGACGATCGCGATCTCGCACTCCCCCGCCCGCAGCATGGCCACCGATTCCGGCGGCTCGGCCTCGATCAGGGCGACCTTCAGCCGGGGTTCCGCGGCCTGGATGCGCGCAATGGTCTTGGGCACCAGCAGATTGCACGCGCTCGGAAACGCCGCCAGCCGGACCGTCCCGGCCCGCAGTTCGGTGAGCGCCCGGATCTCGGCCTCGGCCGCGTCGAGACTGCCGAGCACAGTCGCGGCGTGCCGGGCCAGCGCCGCACCGGCCTCGGTAAGCTGCAGCTGATGGCCCGACCGGGTCACCAGCGCGGTGCCGAGCACGCGTTCCATGGCCTTGATCTGCTGGCTGATCGCGGGCTGGGTGTAGCCGAGCTGCCGGGCGGCGGCGGAGTAGGACCCGGTCCGCGCGACCGCCCTGAAGATCTTCAGCTGCCTGATCTCCAGCATGGTCCCCATCCTAGGCACACCAGGTCGTGGGGCCGGGAAAGGCGCTGGTCAGGCCACCAGACCGAGATTGGCCACCAGGCGGCGAACCCGGAGTTCGATCGCGTCGCGAATGCCGCGGATCTCCTCGATGCCCCCGCCCGCCGGATCGGGCAGCGGCCACTGCTCGAAGCGGTGCCCGGCGATGATCGGATCGGTGTCACCGCAGCCCATGTCGACGACCACGTCGGCGGCCCGCATCAGCTCATCGGCCCACGGCTTGGGGAATTCGTCGGCGATGTCGACCCCGCGCTCGGCCATGGCGGCGACGACGAGCGGATTGACCACAGTGTTCGGCGCCGAGCCGCACGACCACGCCGACGCCCGGTCCCCGGCCAGTCGATTGAAGAATCCGAGCGCCATCTGCGAACGTCCCGCATTGTGCGTGCATACGAACACCACGGCCGGACCGGTGCGGATGGCACGTCCCTCGACGCGGGCCAAGGCCGTCAACCGTTCTCGCGCGAACCGCTCGGCGACCCCGGCCAGCCGGGCGCGGTCGATGCCGATGGCGTCGAGGTGAGCGAAAGAGTTGTCGAGGATGCGTGCGACGGTGGTGGCGTCCACCACCGAGCCGAATTCCGCCGTCAGCCGTTCCGAGGCCTCCTCCGGGATCATGGGGTCCGCATCGGAAGCGGTGGAAGGCAGGGCGGCGCCGGATGTCTCGTTCACGATCGCTCCCTCTGCACGTTGGTCAGCCTATCCCCGTCCTCTGGTCGCTGCTGGACCGCGAAACGCCACCGGCTCGCGGTGATAGGCAACCGCTACCGATACGCAACCATCAAACCCCGTCCCGGCACCGCTCGTCGAATGGCTTCGCGCACAGCGAACATTCGGGCACAACGGGCAAGTGTGATCACGGCCATGCATCGGGCATCGAGGAGAAATCGGTCACACCCGAGCACCCGCCACCCATCCACGCCTCTGCCGATCAGACCTGGACCGGTGTCAGCGGCTCGGTGAGCGGGTCGAAATCGTCTGCGGGCAGCCCAGTTTCGAGGTCGTCGTATCGGCGCTCACGGCGGTACAGCCAATGCAGCAGGGCCAGTCCCACGAATCCGGCCAGTGCGGTGGCGATGCCGATCTTCCAGCCCGGCGGACGCCAGGCGACCACCAGGTCGGCATCGCAAGTGCCCGGCGGGATATCCACGGCCACAAAGGTATTCGCGACCGTATAGAAGCCGATGTCGTGCCCGTCGAGGGTGACGCGGTAGCCGGGCCACGCCAGGCGCGCGAAGACCAGGCGGCCACCGTCGGACGAGGTGACGCGCAGGTGGCTGCTGACACTGTCGCGCCCGACCTGGGTGGCGGTGACATCGCGCGCATCGGAGGGGCCGGGTGTGGTGGAGATCGGGCCGTTGTCGCGTTCGAGCACCCAGATGTAGCGCTCGTGGCCCGGATAGTCCACCCACTTCCAGCCCGGCGGCGCGGGCTGCTCGCCCGCATCCGGATACTGGGCGCGTTGCAGCACAACGCGATCCACCTTCATCAGGTCGACATACGGTCGCCCCGTGGTGGGTTCGACGGCGAAGGCCGCGCCGAACGCGGCCGGACACGTGCTGCCGTCCCAGCCCATGCACAGCAGCCTGCTGAACTCCCGGTACCCGATCGGCGTGTAGGCGTTCACATAGTTCAGGCGCAGGTTCTTGGCGTAGTTGCCGAATGCCAGGGAACTCCAGGCCCCGGCGGCGCTCTGCTCGCCCGGGGGCACCAGTGCGCGGTCGGCGAGCTGCAGGGTGACGCCGTCGAAATGCGGGAAGGCCGCGGTCATCTGCGATCGCCGCTCCGGAAAGTGATACGACATGGGTGTGGGCGCCTGCAGGCGCACCTGGCTGTAGGCGATGGGGAACATCGCCACGATCGCCAGCGCACCGGCCGCCGCCGGTCCGCGGGTGCGGATCAGCCACACGAACGCGGCGGTCAGGGCGGCCACCGCAGCCACCGCGGTCAGATGCCGGACCACCAGATGCGGTGCGGCACAGAATGATCGGACGAACAGCAGCCCGAGCAGCACGGCCGTCGCCCCGCCACGGCGCCGGACCCCGAAACGTCCGTGGCGGCTCAGCCACAGGCACACCAGCACCAGCGACCCGACCGCCAGCATGGGCAGGATCCGCGCGGGCCAGCGCAGCGGGCCGATCCGCCCGGGCCCCGCGGTCCACATCAGGAAGATGACCGCGAACAACACCGGTCCGGCGTATTCGCGCGCCGACCGCCGCACCGCGCCCCAATCGATGAAGGCCAGCAGCGGAATCAGGAACCAGGCGATGTAGACCATCGGGAACGGCTGTACGTATCCCCACCAGCCCGTGAATGCCGGAACCGTACTGGGCAGGCTGGCATTCAGCGACTCCGACCACGGCACGGTCAGGAAGTCCTCGGACAGAATGCGTTCGTTGCCGCGCCAGGTGACCGGTGAGGACAGCATGCCCGGCAGGTACGTCTCCAGCCCCACCGCCCCCGCGCAGGCCGCCACCGCCAGCAGCCGCAGCGCGGGCCGCCAGGTGCGCTGCCGCACCACCTCGCCGACCGCCACGGTGCCGATCATCAGCGCGGATTCGACTGCGGGAAAGACATATTGGACCGAGATGGCGAGGTACAGGTACACGAACACCGGTATCGGCCCGGTGGTCCAGCGCCGCTCGTCCGCCGGCGTGCGGGTGTACCCGATAGCGGCGGCCCACGCGTGCAGCATCCACGCGGTACCGGTCAGCGAGGTCGCCCAGCTGGCTTCGTCGAAGAACAGGAACCAGCCCGACAGCGGAAAAGCGATGGCCGCCAGCGCCGCCCACGATCCGCGCGCCCCGTACGCGAGGCACACGCGGAACACGCCGAGCGCCGCGATGATCGAGAAGATCAGCTTCACGATGGTCACGTAGAGCGCAAGATTGTCCATCGTGGGCGCGAACCAGTCGACCAGCAGCTGCGGCGGATTGTAGAGCCCCGCCTCCTCCATGGAGTAGTTGCCCGACATCCATTCCCACGGCACCAGCGCCGGGAAGCGCCCGTCGTGCAGGTGCCGTCCCAGCATCACCCACATCGGGGCGTATTGCGATTCGGTGTCATCGGTATAGAAGTGGCGGGGATTGCCCAGCAGCACCGACGCATACCCCGCGACCACGCCGATCACCGTGACCATTCCCCACCGGCACCCGTCGGTCCGCAGACGGAGTGCAGCACGATTTCCCACGATTCGGAGACCCTACCCGATACAAGCAGTATGCAACAGTTGCTATCTGCGTGAGTTCGATTCCATCACGAAGCCGATGCCGCTGCACACGCCCACGGAGCAACCGGCAGGATAGGAGCAATCTGGCAGCGGCAGAACGTGCGGAGGTAGTGGTGGCGGCGAAGGACGCGGTGGCCGTGGAGTCGGTGGACGAGATCACCGATGCCCTGCTGGGCGCGTCGCGGTTGCTCGTCGCACTCTCGGCGCGCTCGCTGGCACTGGTCGACGACTCCATCACCATCCCGCAGTTCCGCACCCTGATGATCCTCTCGACCCGGGGGCCGTCGAAGGTCGTCACGCTGGCCACCGCGCTGGATGTCCAGCCGTCGACCGCGGCCCGCATGGTGGACCGGCTGGTCGGCGCGGGACTGGTGGACCGCAAACCGAATCCGGACTCCCGCCGCGAGCTCATCATCGAATTGACCGGGCACGGACGCGAAGTCGTCGACGCGGTGACCGCGCACCGCCGCCGCGAGCTCGCCGCCGTGGTGGAGCAGATGCCGAAAGCCGACCGCTCCGGCCTGATCCGCGCCTTGACTGCCTTCACCCGCGCCGGCGGCGAGACCCCGGCCGACCTCGATATCGACAGCTACCAACTCTGATCCGTCGGCGTGGCATTCTCTTCGGCCACACGAAATCTCATCACGGCGGGTGAGGGTCAGGCCGTGGCGTCGGCGAAGCTATCACCCCTCAGCACGGGAACCGCTGCGCTGCCGTCGATCTCGACAGCGATCGCCACATTCCCCTCTCCGTTCATGCCGTCCACCTGGTATTCGCTGTGCGTCAGCCACGATTTCGGGCCAGCAGGAGTGGGCATTGTCGCATGGCGGGGCGTTCGGGGCGCGGCTAGCTTGCGGGGCATGGCAGAGGAGAGCAGCGGTCAGGGGGGCGGGCCGGGGAGTCAGCCGGCGCGGGTTGTTCACGGCGACGGCCGGGGCCGCGGCGGCGGGGATCGAAGCGGGGCGGCGGGCACGGTGGCGTTGCGCTCTGAGGGCGGGAGCGTAGCAACCGAATTATGGCCGAAGCCAACGGATTCGGAGGCTCCCGCCGTGCGCGGGGTGCATCTGCAGTATCGCGCGGACGCGGCGCGGGAGACGGTGGTGTCGTGGCATACGACGGTGTCGGTCCGCCCTGGTGCAGGACCGGGTGCGCATTCGAGCGCAGGTGGTGACGGCTCCCCAATCCTTTTGTGGCTCAGCGCATGCGGTTGCGGGGGCTGAGCTGGTCGCGGAATTGGCCAGGGGTAAGCCCGGTTTCCTCGCGGAACGCTCGATAGAAGTGGCGGTCCGTCGCGAAACCGGACGCGGAGGCGACGGCGGCCAGGGATCGGGAGGGGTCGGCGCGGATGAGGCGGCGGGCATGGGCGATCCGGGTGCGGCGGACGATCCCGCCCGGCTCGCCGAAGCCCTCGCAGACCCGGTACAGCGTGCGCCGCGAGATCAGGCAGGCATGCGCGATCTCGTCGACCGAGAGGTCCGGATTCGTGAAGTTCTTGCGGATGTAGGCCAGCACCTGCTGCCGGGTATAGAGCGAATCCGATGGGCCGGGCGAACTTTCGCCGTTCGCCAGCAGCAACGCCGACGCCATCATGCCGGCGGCGTCGCTGCCGAAGACGGTGACCGCACGCGCGATGTCGTCGGGGGGTAGCTCGGCCAGATTGCGGAAGAAACCGGCGACCACGCCCAGCGCCCCCGTGGCGGGGACGGCGGTGGCGGTGGGTAGCTGGTCGCGGGTGAGGCCGGAGTGCTCGAGCACCAGCTGCAGCGGGGCGCGTACCAGCGTCGACAGGCAATTGTCGGTGGTGCGGCTCTCCAGCGGCACGCCACTGTCGAAGAACGAGATGGTGCCGGGCTTGCATTCGGCCGTCTGGCCGCGCTGCTCGGTCCAATTCGTTCCTTCGAGCACGATATTCACCAGTAAGAACTCACCGGCCGACTGCGCCACCATCTTTTTTGTCCGCAATGCCCGTTGCGCGCTGGCCTGCATGCGCGACACCGCGAATCCGTCGAATTGAGTTGTGGCGACTTGTCCGTGCCAGTGACCTGTGCGCAATGGCTCGATCACCGACGGTGCGACCGCATCCGCCATCAGGGCTTCCCACTGCTCGAACGCCTGACGTGGCGAAAGGGTCGAGGACGACGAGATCTCGACAGCGCCGAAAACGGCTTGCTCCACGTCGGTAATCTTCCCACCACATATCGCTCAGCAACCACGTTTCGAACGAGTTCCGTCCGTGGTCGGTGACCAAGGTCCCCGCCATGGCCTCACCGTAGCGGTGAACCGCTCATGAGCAGGGCGGTCAATGTATACAGACGCCCGATTCTAAGCGGCGATCCAAGATCTTTGTAGTGCCACAATGGGGTTCGCGTCGAATCGGCCGTCCCGGCGTCATAGCAATCGGCAAGAAAAAGTGAGACCGGCGCAATCCACCGGCCACCGAACGCTCGGCCGACGGTTCCGCGCAGGCGCACAGCGCGTGCACCGCGCCCGCCGTCTCCTCCGCGCTGCGATGCCACACGCCCCAGGATCCGCCCGGCCGCTGGGTCTTCGCCGTCTCGTCCGCGTCCGGGGGCAGGCCGGGGCCGACGCCATGCCCTCCGCGCCGAGGGCCGACCGCAGCGAGGTGCTCAATGACGCGGTGAATCCGGGCGGCAACGGGAAGCTGAGACGCGCGCGAAAAGCGTTACCGCCGTTTCCCGTTCGAGATGACCGCAGGCGCGAGCACCGGCCACAGTCCCTGCCGGTGAACGCCTTCGCGGCGGAGATACCACTCGGCTCCGGCGAATTCGGCGCCGCGCCACCCGAGGGCCGTCGCGGTCAGCACCGGCGAGCACGCAACCGCGCCGCCATGGGCGCGCAGATCGCCCGTCCAGCCCCGGGGCGGGGTATCGAGCAGTTCGAGGGGATATCGCGCCAGACGGCGCCGCCCTGCAAGCGTGCGCAGTGTTCGGCATTGGCCTGCTGGAACATTCGGGCCGCGCGCAGGGCGAGCGGCAGTGATCGTCGTCGGCATCGGACACCTTCGCAAGTCGTTCCAGCAGTGCCGGAATCGTGCACTCGATCGCCTCTAGACTGGGCAGTCGTTCCGGAAGAAAGACTTCCGGAACCGCGAAGAGGAACTCGCTCCCACGCCACGCCGCGCCGCGCACGCATTCGCGATCGATCGGCGCGTCCTCGGCGAGCCCCCGCAGCGCGCACACCGCCGCCAGCCTGGGCAGCACCCGATACCGCCTCGGGGCGTGCGGACTCCCCCCAGCTGCCGTCGCCGTTCTGGGTGCGCGCCAACGCATTCAGCGCCAGCCACGCCAGCGTCGCGGGCAGCACTCGGGGTGTTTGCCACAGCCGTCCGACCACGCCGGCCGTAGCGTAGGGCGACCCGCTTATCATGCCGTCGAGGTCCTCGTCGGCGACCTTGATCAACTGCCACAACGACATCAGGGCGGGCTTGCGGACCGCGGCGGTGGATTCCTCGTACCCGATGGCTCGCAGGGTTTGCGGACCAGACGGGAACCCCTTCACCGCACCTCCGGCAGCTGTTGTGCGGCCGTCCGCGGTCCCGGCGAAATTGGTTGCCGCTCTGCGGATCTTGCGAATCCGCGAATATCTGCCCGAAATGTCGGTTATGCTGACCGCCGGAGGGATCCCGCCTCCACCCGAGTGAACCCAGGTGTTACCGATGAACGAACACGACTTGCGGCACCTGGAGATCCCGCTTCCGTTCTCGCCGCAACGGCATACGATGAGCGACCGGGCGCAGGAAAGAGTTCAGATCTGGGCACAGCGTTTTGGATTGCTCCAGGACGAGGCGGCCGCCCGCAAGTTCGAATCGCTCGGCTACGCGCGATTCTCGGCGTATTGGTGCCCCACTTCGTCTTTCGCCGACATGCTCCTGGTCGCCGAATGGATCACCGTATTCTTCGTCTTCGACGATCTGCAGGATCTGGCCATCGCCACAGGCCGGCTCGACGACTACGACCGCCTCCGGCACGCTGCATTGCAGGTGGTGCACGAGCGCGGGGTCGCGGGTCCGGTGCCGCCCGTCATCGCAGCTCTGTCCAATCTCTGCACCCGTACCTTCCCGCGTAATTCCGAGGCTTGGGCACGCCGATTCGCATTGAATCTGGAATTGTGGCTGGTCGGTCACGCACGCGAGAATGCATTTCGTCAGGCGGGCAAATCGCCGAGCCCGGACGAATATCCGCGACTGCGCCGGGACGCGTGCACCGTATTGCCGACGGTGGATTTGGCAGAGGTGATCGAACACACCGAAATTCCCGACGCCCTGTATTACGGTCCAGCGTATCAGGAGATAATCGCCACCACCGCGGACATCATGTGCCTGATCAATGATCTGCATTCACTGGCAATCGAAACCGACTCCGAGGACACCATCAATCTGATGACGACTCTGCAGCATCATCTGGGAATGGATCTGCCGCAGGCGGTGACGGAAGTCCGCCGTTCGATAGACGTCCGAATCGCCGACAATCAGGCCGCGGCTCAGGCAATTACGGCAGAAATGGATGCGCTGCGGCTGCCGCCGAGAATCCGCAATGGCGTCCGCCGCTGCATTCGCGACTGCCGGTCCGCCATGGCCGGAATGGAACTGTGGGATCGCACCGACACGGTGCGATTCACACCGGACGCGGATCTGCGTGATGCCCGGAACATCGACTACGGCAACGGTTTCCTCGATCGGGTGTGATCACCGGAGTCCGCGCTAGGGGGATTCGCGCAGGGTGTAGCCGACGCCGCGCACGGTGTGGATGAGCGGCGGGTGGCCGGTGTCGATCTTGCGGCGCAGCTGGCTGACGAAGGTCTCCACCACCCGGTCGGCGCGGCCCTCCTCGGCCTGCCACACGCGATCGAGGATCTGGCGTTTGCTCACCACCTTGCCCGCATTGAGCATCAGGTAGTGCAGCAGCTTGAATTCCGTGGCGGACAGCCAGATCTGTTCCCCGGCGCGGAACACCAGGTGCGTGCCGGCGTCGAGTTCCAGGTCGGCGAAGCGCAGCCGGCCGGGTCCGTCCTCGTCGCCGGGCCGGGTCCGGCGCAAGATCGCGTGCAACCGCAGGATCACCTCTTCGAGGCTGAACGGCTTGCTCACATAGTCGTCGCCGCCGGCGCTGAGGCCGGCGATGCGGTCCTCGACGGCGTCGCGGGCGGTCAGGAACAGCACCGGCACCTCGCTGCCGGCCGCGCGCAGCCGCCGGGCGACGGTGAATCCGTCCAGGTCCGGCAGCATGACATCGAGGACCATGACATCGGGTCGCCGCCGGGTCGCCGCCTCCAGCGCGCCGCGCCCGGTGTCGGCCGAGTACACCTCGAACCCGCTCAGCCGCAGCGCGGAACAGAGCAGGTCCAGAATGTAGGGCTCATCGTCGACGACCAGCACGGTCGCCGCCCCCGCCGGGGCGCGATCGCTCACGCTCGCCACCCTATGCGCACCCGCGTCCCACACCGATTCATACCGGTCATCCTGGTTGCCGCCACCACCGCTCCAGCTCGGCGTCAGCTGGGCGTTTCCTGTGAACGCCGGCCGGTGGCACCGGGCGTGTCCGATATCGGGAACACGATCCGGAACGTCGTGCCGGACCCCGTGCCCGTGAGCAGCTGGATCCGTGCGCCGTGCGCGGTCAGCACGGCCGCGACGATCGCCAGGCCGAGGCCGGAACCACCTGCGCGCGAACGGGATTCGTCCACCCGATAGAAGCGGTCGAACACGTGCTCGGCCTTCCCCGGCGGGATGCCGGGCCCGGTGTCCGATACCTCGGCGATCACGGCCGCAGCGCCCGCGGGCAGTTCCGCCCCGGCCGCCGCGACCACCCCGGCGCCGCGCGGCTCGACATCGGCCGCCCCGGTCCGGGGCAAATCCGCCCGGCCGCCCGCGGTCTCGGCGGGCACCGCGCCCCGCCGGATCCGGACATCGATCCGCGCCGCGGCGGGGGTGTGCACGAGCGCGTTGCCGACCAGGTTGGTCAGCACCTGACGGAGCCGGTGCCCGTCGCCGACGACGTGGACTGGTTCGTCCGGAAGACGCAGCCGCACAACGCGTTCCGGCTGCCGGACCCGTGCGTCCCGCACCACCTCGTCGGCGACGGTGGACAGGTCCACGTCGGTCAGATCGAGCGGGCGCTGTTCGTCGAGCCGCGCGAGCAGCAGCAGATCGTCGACGAGCACGCCCATGCGCGCGGCCTCGTCCTCGATGCGCCGCATCATGGTGGCGACCTGGGCCGGGTCCGCGCCGCCGCCCATCCGGTACAGCTCGGCGTAGCCGCGGATCGAGGTCAGCGGCGTGCGCAGTTCGTGCGAGGCGTCGGCGACGAAGAGCCGCATGCGCGACTCGGATTCCTCGAGCCGCCGCATGGTGGTGGACAACCGCTCGAGCATGACATTGAACGCGGTCCCCAGCCGCCCGACCTCGGTCCGGGTGTCCGCGTACTCGACCCGGCGCTCCAGATCCCCGGCGGCGATGGCCTCGGCGGTGTGCTCGATGCGCGACAGCGGCAGCAGGCCGACCCGCACCAGCCAGGCCGCCACGCCGCCCAGTACCAGGATCAGCCCGGCGCCCGCGACCAATTCGATGATGCGCAGTTCCCGGGCGGTGGCGTAGTAGCCGTCCAGCGGCATGACGACCGCCGCCTGCCCGCCGTCCGGCTGGTCCTCGTTGAGCGGTTGCGCGACAGTGCGCACCCGCCACGGTGTCCCGTGCGAGTCGTCGACCTCGAAGATCTTGCTCCCGCGCGCCTCGACCGCGGCCCGGTCCATCGCGGGCAGGGCCAGATCGTTCGCCCCGACCCCGATCTGCCCGACCTGCTGTCCCGCACTGTCGAAGAACTGGATCTGGAACGTCGACGGCAATCCCTGCACCGTCGAGGTGGACCGCGGCGGCGGAGGCGGGTGGCTCTGAGCGGCCATATCCGCCGCCACCGAATTCAACTGCCCATCGATCCGCGCGAGCTCCGATCGCATCAGCGCAGCAACGCTCAGCACCCCGAACGCCGTCAGCCCCACCACCGCGATCGCCACGACCGCCACCAGCAGTCGCGTCCGCAGGGTCCACCGCCGCAGACCCCGAACCCGCCGCGCCGCACCACCTCCCAGGGTCGCCGTGCCGGCTGGTAGATCGCTCACGCCACCCACCTCAACACAGCCCAGCGCCGCTCCGCGTACCCCTGCACCAGCACGCGCCGCTCCTCCCACCCCGCATCCTCCGGCTCCCTGACCACCCCGAACTCCTTCCGCCGCGCCGCAACCGCCGAACCGCCCCGACCGTATCCGCCCAACCTCTGGCCAACTCGAGAACCACCGCTCAGCCCGCAGCCGGGACTCGGTGCATGCGGTGACGACCATCAAAGCAGCCCGGAACGGGTGCGACGCCGTGGTTGGATCCGGCCGCGTCCGTGCGCCGGGTTCGGGGCACAGCGGAGGCGCAGGGTGCTCACGCGGCATTGCCAGCTGGTTCCCAGGTTCGCACCACATTCCCCCGAGGGCGGGCGATCAGGATCGGCTGCGAGAACCGCGCCGGAGCAACGGCATCGCGGTGAATGAAGGGACGTGGATATGACATCGACGACGCAGCGGCCGGGGGTGGCCGGGGCGCACCGGCTGACCGAGCGCAGCGGAATGGATCGTGAGAACTGGTTCGGGCGCGCGTTCTTCGGGCATCCGGAGCAACCACGGTGGGCGCGGCCAGGTCTGCTCGGTCTGCTGGCCGTGACCGCGGTGCTGTATCTGTGGGACCTCACCAATTCGGGGTGGGCCAACGAGTACTACTCGGCGGCCGCACAGGCGGGGTCGCAGAGTTGGAAGGCGTTGCTGTTCGGGTCGTTCGACGCGGGCAATGCCATCACCGTGGACAAGCCGCCCGCGGCGCTGTGGGTGCTGGGGTTGTCCGGCAGACTGCTCGGCTTTTCCCAGTGGTCGGTCCTGCTGCCGCAGGCGCTGATGGGCGTCGCCTCGACGGGTCTGCTCGTCGCGACAGTGCGCCGGCTCAGCGGGCCGGGCGCGGGGCTGGTGGCCGGGGCGATCGCCGCGCTGACCCCGGTGGCCGTGCTCATCTTCCGATTCGACAATCCGGACGCGCTGTTGGTCCTGCTGCTGGTCGCGGCCGCCTACTGCACGGTCCGCGCGATCACGGCCACCGGGGACCGTCTGCTCTCCGCGTCGACGCTCTGGCTGGTATCGGCCGGTGTCGCAGTCGGTTTCGGGTTCCTCACCAAGATGATGCAGGCGTTCCTCATCCTGCCCGGTCTCGCCCTGGCATATCTGATCGCGGCCAACGCGCCACTGCGACAGCGGATCTGGAGCCTGATCCTGGCCGGCGTCGCCGTGGTGTTCTCGGCGGGCTGGTACATCGCGCTGGTGGAGCTGTGGCCGGCGGGTTCGCGGCCGTACATCGGCGGTTCCACCACCAACAGCCTCTGGCAGCTGGCGGTCGACTACAACGGCCTGGGCCGGATCTTCGGCGGCCACGGCAACCCGGGCTCCGGCGGGGGCGGGGGCGGGTTCGACCTGCCGGAGGGCATGCACGGCGCCCCCAGCTTCAGCGGCGCCAATGGCATTACCCGCCTGTTCAATTCGGCGATGGGCGCGGAGATCTCCTGGCTGCTGCCCGCCGCGCTGATCGGGCTCGTCACCGGGCTCTGGCTCACCCGCCGCGCCCCGCGCACGGACCGCACCCGGGCGGCCTTCCTCCTGTGGGGCGGCTGGCTACTGGTCACAGGACTGACCTTCTCGTACATGAGCGGCATCGTGCACCCCTATTACACGGTCGCGCTGGCCCCGGCCATCGGCGCGCTGGTCGCCCTGTCGCTGCGTGAATTGTGGTCCCGGGCAGGGCATCCCGCCGCACGGCTGACGCTCGCGGCCATGGCCGCCGTCACCGGCGCCTGGTCCTTCGTCCTGCTGCACCGCACTCCCGACTGGCTGCCGTGGCTGCGCTGGACGATCCTCGCCGGCTCGATCCTGGTAGCACTGGCCCTGGTCGCGGGCACCCGGGGCTCCCGCCGCTACGCCTTCGCACTGGCCACCGCCGGCCTGCTGTTCGGGCTGGGCGGCACCGGAGCGTGGGCGATCGCGACCGCTGGTCAGGGCCACAGCGGTGGCAGTCCGAACTCGGGACCCACCAGCCAGTCCTTCGGAGCGATGCCCGCGGGCGGTCCCGGCTCCGGCGTGGACGCTCCCGCCCAGTCGCCGGCCGAGGACTCCGGCCAACGGCCCGAAGGCTTTCCGAGTGGCGGCCCCGGTGACGCGTCGGCCGCGCCGGGCGGGAACGGACCTGGTTCCGATACGGGGAGCAATGCCGAGCTGGTCAGTCTGCTCTCGCACACCGGCGGACGGTGGTCCGCCGCGTCGGTCGGCTCGATGTCGGCGGCGACGCTCGCCCTGAAGTCCGGTACCTCGGTCATGGCCATCGGTGGCTTCTCCGGCGGCGACAACTCTCCCACGCTCCAGCAGTTCCAGCAGTATGTATCGACAGGTCAGGTCCGGTACTTCCTGGAGGGCTTCGCCATGGGCGGTTCGAATTCCACCGCCGCCCAGATCACCGAGTGGGTGAAGTCCCACTTCGCCACCGTCACCGTGGGCGGAACCACCGTCTACGACCTGTCCCAGCCGGTGAGTGCGTGACCCACGAACAGCTGCGCCGGCCCCGTCCGGGGCCGGCGATCGAGCTCTATTTCGCCTCGGCCGCCAACAATCTCGTCGCCGCCGCCCGCACCCTCGAGGAGATCCGCCTCGACGTACCCGACCCGCACGGCGTGCGGGTCCGGCTCTCCGCCTTCGCGCGAGTCAGCCACCAACTGACCGAACAGCTGGTGTGCCTGCTGGTCGCCGAACGCTACGAGACGCCCGATCGCACCGAGCTCTACCGGGTGGCCAGCGCACTCGACTACGCGGTGGACCGCCTGGAATCGGTGGGCCGGCTGATCGAGATCCATGGCCTCACCGGCTTTCCGGACGAGGTCCTCGATCTCATCCGCCGGACCGCCGACGCCGCCTGGGCGACCTCCCAGAGCCTGGCGCTCGTACGGTCACCACGGACCATGCCGGCGTATTGGCTGGAGCTGAACCGGATCTCCGGCGACACGGACCGGATGCTGCGCGCGCTGTACACCCGCTGCTTCGGGATGGACTGCCCCGCCGAGGCGGCGGCCCTGCGTGACGTGAGTACCGAAATCGCTGACGTCGTCAGGCTTTTGGCCATTTCGGCCTGCACCATGCAGGGGGTGATCGACCGCTGGACCCAGCCGCAGGGGGTGCAATCGAACTGACCGGACCGGCTGTCAGATCAGTGCCTTGTGCCGGTGTATGCGCCGGCGCACGTCGGCCATCATGGTGCGGGTGCCCATGGTGCGCAGGAACTTCGGGATGAAACGGTTGACGAATCCGACGAACAGGAACAGGTGCTCGAAGCGGCGTTGGTCGGCGGCCGTCCACTCCACACCGAGTTGCTCACGGAAATAAGGCGGCAGGTAGCCGACGGTCAGGAAGCGCAGCAGTCCGCCGAAGATGACCCGGAGATACCAGTGGATCATCCGCAGGTGCAGTAGATCCTCGATGAAGCGGCGGATCTTGTCGTCGGCGGCCACCTGACGGCACGCCCCGACCCAGTATTCGTCGAACTCGGCGCGGGTCCCGGGCCACATCTCCTCGGTCACCTGCAGTGTGGTGCCCAGCGGTGCGGCGGTGGAGTAGAACGCCTCCGCCTGTTCGGGACTCATCCGGCCGTTGAGCAGCTGGTAGGAGTCCTCGAACCCGATGTAGAGGCAGGCCGCGACCCACATCTGCAGGTCGCGGTCGAAGGCGTTGTACTTCACCGCGGCACCGGGTTCCGACTTCACCTGGCGGTGCGCCACATTGACCGCTTCCCGGAAGGCGATCTTCTCCTCGGGCGTGCCCAGGATGGCCACCGCCAGATAGGAGGCCGTGGTGCGCAACCGCTTCCAGGGATGCACCATGAGCGCGCCGGATTCCACCCTGCTGTCGGCGACCCCGTGGCCGACGCCGGGTCGCGCCATCTGCATGGCGACATTCGCGGCGGCCCCCGAGAACTGCCAGAAGTCCAGCGCGTCTTCGAGTTTCGGCGGCCGCTTGGTGTCCGGGCGGTGCACGCCAGGGATGTGGATGCGCGTCTGCTCCAGGGTCAGGGTCGCCGCGTCCCCGGCTGCCGGTGCGGACGCCACCGAGATCCGCCGGACCCGGGGTCTGCCCCTGCCCCCCGCCGGATCCGGATTCGACTGTGCCTCATCATCATTCCAGCCGGACGGCTGCGCTGCCCCGGTCGTCATTTGGGTTCCCTCTCTCCGTGGCGGTCACGGCGTATCCGACCCCTGCCTGGATACTCCTCACCGAACCTGCGCCGAGCACCCCGGCACGGCTGCTATGTTACTGACTATTCTCACACTCAGACAGTCTTTTGACATAGGAATTACAGATAACTTAGATACTCGGCTCCGGCAGTAACGAGCCGACACGGGCGTTACTGCAGAGCATATTGGCCGAAAAAGATCATCTGAACCGCTTCCACTTATAAGAATTCTCAGTAACATACGCTGCTGCGGGCAGCTCTCGCGAAGCGGCCCGGGGGCGCACCGGCATCGGGGACAGCGCGGCACCGGCAATGAGGCACGCACCGCGTCCGAGGCCGGCAGGGAAGCGAAAGGACATACGCGACATGCTGAAACGATTGGATCGGCTGCTCAGCTACGAGATGAAGGTGTCGGAGTTCCTGGGGACCCTCATCATTCTCGGCATCCCCTACGGGCTGGTCGGGGTGATCTGGACCCTCACCCACACCTCGCATCTGAAGCAGCTGCACGGCATCGACGTGATCATCTCGTTCCTGGGATCCATCGTGTGCTGGCCCGTGCTCACCTTCTCGAATGTGTGCATGACGTAGATGATGGCCCTGGTCTGGCTCATCGACATCCTGGTGATCGGCATCAAGATCCTCGGTGGGCGTATGGAAGTCAATCCCGTGCTGCGCTTCGGGCTGTGGGTGGCCGTGCTGTGCACCGTGGCCGCGGGCCTCTCGGTGGCCGGGTATCTGCTGGTCCTGCTGCAGCGCTATCTCGAGGACATGGCCTGATGACGACACTCGAAAAGCCCTCCGCCGCAGCGGATGCCGAACCCACCGAGCTCGAACGGATCGGTGAGAGCGTGCGCGGGCTGTGGCGGCGGCATCCGCAGCGCTCGCTGGAAACCCTTGGGCGACAGGTCGATCTGGGCCGCGACGCACTGCGGCAGCTGGTGGTGTCGATCCTGCGCCGGCGGTTCCCGTATCAGGAGTTCATCAAACAGTGCGCGTTCATGACGAGCGTGTCGGCCGCGCCGACGGTGCTGGTGGCCATTCCGATCTCGGTGGTGGTGTCGATTCAGCTGGGCGCGCTGGTCAACCAGGTCGGCGCGACCACGTTCATCGGCGCGGTGGCCGGGCTCGGCATCATCCGCCAGGGCGCGCCGCTGGTCACCTCGCTGATGATCGCGGGCGCGGTCGGGTCGGCCATCACCGCCGACCTGGGCTCGCGGACCATTCGCGAGGAGATCGACGCCATGATGGTCATGGGCGTGGACCCGGTCCGGCGGCTGGTCGCGCCGCGCATCGCGGCCGCGGTGCTGGTGAGCATGCTGCTGTGCGGGTTCATCGTCTTCGTCGGCTTCGCCACCGCCTACATGTTCAATGTCTACGCCCAGTCGGGGACGCCGGGTTCGTTCATCGGCTCGTTCGCGTCCTTCGCGGTGGCCGATGACCTGGTCGTCGCGGTGCTGAAGGCGGCCGTCTTCGGCCTGCTGACCGCGGTGATCGCCTGCGATATCGGCCTGCACGCGCACGGCGGCCCCGGCGGGGTGGCCAATGCGGTGAACTCGGCGGTGGTGAGCTCGGCGCTCATGCTGTTCGCCACCAATATCGTGCTCACCCAGCTCTACAACACGCTGTTGCCGTCGAAGGTGGTGTGAGGTGGGCACGACCTACACTCCCCCCGCGCTCGAGCCGGTGCGGATGGCCACGAATGTCGTGTCCGTTCCAGTGCGGGCCAATCAGCGCCTCGGCCACCAGGTCATCACCTTCTTCCAGGCCCTGCTCGCGATTCCGTTCGCACTCAGGCACTATCGCCAGGAGGTGCTGCGCCTGACCGCGGACATCGGCTGGGGCAACGGCTCCCTGGTGGTGGGCGGCGGCACCATCGGCGTGGTGGTGGCGCTGTGCGGATTCGGCGGCATCACCGTCGGCATGGAGTCGTTCACGGCGCTGAACCTGCTCACCATGTCGCCGCTCACCGGCGCCATCTCCGGTTTCGCCACCACCCGCGAGATCGCGCCGGTCATCGCCACCCTGGCGTTCGCCATTCAGGCCGGGTGCCGGTTCACCGCGCAGCTGGGCGCCATGCGCATCTCCGAGGAGATCGACGCGCTGGAATCCCTTGCCATCCGGCCGCTTCCGTATCTGATCAGCACCCGCATGATCGCCTCCACGCTGACCATCATCCCGCTCTACAGCGTGGGCCTGGGGGTGGCGTATCTGGCGACCAAGCTGTCGGTGCTGTTCCTGGGCGGCACCACCGCCGGCACCTACGACCATTACTTCTTCCAGTTCCTGCTGGGACCGGACGTGTTCTGGTCGCTGCTCAAGGTCATGGTCTTCGTGATGATCGCGACGTTCATCCAGTGCTACTACGGCTTCGTCGCCACCGGCGGGCCGGAGGGCGTCGGGGTGGCGGCCGGGCAGGCCATCAAGATGGTCATCGTCGTCATGGTCTTCGTCAATCTCTTTCTGACCCTTGCGATCTGGGGTATCGACCCCGGCTTCCGCATCTCGGGATAGGTGTTTCGATGATTCTCGATCCCAGCGGGCGGGGCCCCACGGCCCGGCAGCTCACGCTGGCCGGGCTCGCCCTGATCGCCACCGTATCGCTGCTGCTGTATCTGCTGGCGATGCGCTACAACGGCCGCTTCGAGGACAAGGTGGCGGTCACCGCCGAGCTCACCAGCACCGGCGACGGGCTGCCCGACCACGCCGACGTGAAATTCCGCGGCATGGTCGTCGGCCGCGTCGAGGTGGTGTCGGTAGTGGCCAAGGGTGAGCGGCAGCGGGCCGAGCTGGCGCTGAAACCGCAAGTGGCGGGCACGATTCCGGCGACCGTGGCGGCGCGGGTCATTCCCAGCAACCTGTTCGGGGTGACCGCCGTCGAACTCGTCGACACCACGCCCACCGGGGACACCCTGCGGGCGGGCGCGACCATTCCCGAGGACACCGGCAGCGCGACCGTGCAGCTGCAGACTACGCTCAATGTGCTGCGCACGGTGCTGACCAACATTCAGCCGGAGAAGCTGGGCCGGGTGCTGTCAACGCTGTCCGCGGCGCTGGATCCGTCGGCGCGCGTGCCCGGTTCCACCGTGGAGCGGCTCGATCACTGGATCACCGAGGTGCGCGGCATCGAGGGCATCGGGGATCTGCTGGGCGATCTCGGTCGCGCGGCCACCGCCCTGAGCGAGTCGGCCCCGGATCTGGTGGGGACACTGGCGAAGTCGGTGACCACCGCGCGCACCCTCACCGAGCAGCGCGCGGCGCTCATGGATCTGCTCACCAGCGGCGGCACCGCGGTGGACACCGTGAACGGGCTCTTCGCCCGCAATCCCGACTCCGGCAAGTTCCTGGTGTCGGGCCTCGACCAGCTGTTCGGCAGCCTGGCCCAGGACCCGCAGGCGATTCCGACCGCCATCGCCAATCTCAATACGGCGTTGCAGCGTCTGCAGGGCACCTTCACCTTCGGACCGAAGAAGCAGATGGTCTGGCGGATGGACGTGACCTTCACGCCGTTCCAGCAGTACACCGCGGCGGACTGCCCGCACTACGGTGACCTCTCCGGGCCGCGTTGCGGCGGTGCGACCGTGCCGGAAACCGCTCCGGCGCAGGAGTTTCCGCAGCAGCTCATGCCCAAGCGGCTCGAGGCCGCGGGACCCGCGCCCGTCGCGACCACGCCGGCGGCACCCGGCCTGCCCGCGATTCCCGGTCTACCGGCGATCCCCGGGCTCACCGCACCGGCCGCGGCCACCGAGACGAATCCGGCCGCGGCGCAGCCCGCCGGGCTGCGCGGCACCGACGCCGTCGCCGCCCTGGTCGGCGGCAGGCCCAATGCCGCACAGGTCCTGCTGCTCACCCCCATTCTGGCCGGTGGATCCCTGGTCCCCGCCGAGACCGGAGGAGCCTCGTGAAATCCGGAAAAGCCCTGGCGGGCTTCAGCCTTTTCGCCGTGGCGGCGATCGTGCTGACCTACACCATGTGGTCCACGCTGCAGCGCTCGGTGCCCGGCCGCACGCACGACTACTCCGCCGTGTTCTCCGATGTCCTCGGGCTGCGGATCGGCGACGACATCCGCATGGCGGGGGTGCGCGTCGGGCGGGTCGACAAGATCGAGTTCACCGACGGCTACCGGGCCCGGGTCGGGTTCCGCATCGAGGACGACCAGCATCCGACCACCACGACCAAGGCGCTGGTGCGGTACCAGAACCTCATCGGGCAGCGCTATATCGCGCTGATGCCCGGCAAGGACGCCGGTGAGCCGATGGCGCCGGGCGGGCAGATCCCGATCGAGCGCACCGAACCCTCCTTCGACGTCTCCTCGCTGCTGTCCGGTTTCGAGCCGCTGTTCAGCGTGCTGCAACCGGATCAGGTGAATTCGCTGTCGGAGACCCTGATTCAGGCCCTGCAGGGCAATGGCGTCTCGCTGAGCGCGCTGGTGACCCAGTCCGCACAGCTGGCCGGCACGTTCGGCCAGCGCGACGAGATTCTCGGACAGGTGGTCGGCAATCTCAGCAGCGTCATCTCCGGGCTGGCCCACCGCAGCAACGAGCTGGAAACGCTGATCACCCAGGCGCGGGCGCTCACCGAGGCGCTGTACACGCAGGGCTCCACGCTGAAGTCGTCGGTGGAACGCGTTGCGACGGCGACGAATTCGCTGGTGAACGTGCTCGCCCAGGTGAAGCCCGGCGTGGCCTGGGCCCAGACCGACGCCTCCGCCGGTGTCGCCCTGCTGCTGCTCAACGGCGCCTCACTGGACAAAGCGGCCGTCGAACTGCCCGACATGCTCAATGGCGTCGCGCGTTTCAGCAGTTACGGCGCATACGGCAATGCCTACCTGTGCAGCCTCGACGTCTCGCTGTGGGGCGTGCTGCTCCCGCCCGGTCTGTTCAATCAGATCGGCGGCCAATCCCATTCGGAGGTGTGCCGATGAGGCGGCCACGCGTTCCGGCGCTGCGCCGGCCCCCGATCCGCTATCCCGGCTTCCTGCGCAACCGCTATCTGCGGCTGGGTCTGATCGCCTCGGCATTCGTGGTGCTGCTGCTGGTCGGCTCCACCCTGATCGAGCAGGCGCAGCTGGGCGACAAGACGATTCACGCCGAGTTCGCCCAGGCCGCCGGGTTGCGGCCGGGCGCGACCGTGGACGTGTCGGGCATCGAGGTCGGTCAGGTCAGCGCGGTCAAGCTCGACAACGGCAAGGTGCTGGTGGACATGCGGGTGCACCGCGACATCCAGCTCGGTGACGAGGCGCGCGCGGCCATCAAGATGTCGACGATCCTGGGCCGGTTACACGTGGATCTGACGCCCGGCGCCGGCCGGGCCCTGCCCGGCGACCGGATCAAGCTCGACCGCACGTCGGTGCCCTACAACCTGGGCAAGGTCATCCAGGATCCGCAGTACAAGAACAGCTTCGAGCGCGTCGAGAAGCTGGACCCGCAGAAGCTACGGCAGGCGCTGGATCTGGTGGATCAGCAGATGGGCGACTCCCCCGAGCTGACCGTGCAGGCACTCGACAGTGTGGGCGCGCTGGCGAAGGTGATCAATGACCGGCGCGACGAGGTGGACACCCTGCTGAAGAGCATGGACACGGTCTCGCAGCTGACCGCCGACAACCAGAACAGCGTGCTGTTGCTGCTGACCCGTGGGGAGGCCATCGGCAGCGCGGTGCAGCAGCGCCAGACGCTGCTGAAACAGCTGCTGGACAATGTGGCGTCGCTGTCGAAGCTGTTGCAGCAGATGGGGTTGGAGAACAACAACCAGCTCGGCCCGCTCATCACCGACCTGAACACCATGTCGGAGGGCCTGGAGAAGAACAAGGGCAACCTCGACCGGCTGTACCAGATCATGCCGGTGACCTTGCGGCAGTTCAACAATGTGCTCGGCGACGGCCCGTACGGAAATGTGTACGCGCCGTGGCTGTTCCCGGACAATTGGCTGTGCTTCGCGCAGGCCGTGCAGGGGTGCAAGTGATGACACTGCGCAGACGAATGAAGCTGGCCGCGGCCTGCGGCGCACTCCTGCTCGCCTCGGCGTGTGGCATGCTGCCCGATTCGGTGTCCTCGCTGTCGAAGGAGTATCTCGGCGGGCAGATGAAGGTCACCGCGGACTTCGAGAACGTGGCGGGCCTGTACGCGGGCAATGACGTTGCGGTGCTCGGGGTTCCGGTCGGGACCGTCGAAACCGTCACGCCCAAGGGCAGTTACGTCCAGGTCACCATGTCGCTGGACCGGGATGTCAAGATTCCCGCCGATGCCATTGCGGCACTGGTGAATCCGCAGCTGATCACGAATCGTCACGTGGAGCTGGCCCCGGCCTACACCGGCGACGGCCCCACCCTGACCGATGGCGCCTATATTCCGCTGCAGCGCACCAGGGTTCCGGTCGAACTGGACCGCATCCTGGCGACCTTCTCCCAGCTCGGCGAGGCGCTGAAGGGCGACAACACCACCGGCCCGATGGCCAGCCGGGTGCTGTTCCCGCTGCTCAACGGCAATGGCGACAAGCTGCGCAAGACCCTCGACCAGCTGTCCTCGGCCTTCGAGGTGACCTTCGCCAACAAGGATCAGATCTCCAACACCATCATCAAACTCAATGACATCACCCAGGTCATCGCCGCCAACGATCAGACGGTGCGGGACTTCAGCGGGCGGCTCACCGAGCTGGTGAACCTCATGGGCGACCAGGCCCCCGGCATCGAGGCGGTGCTGCGGCAGCTCGACGACTTCGTCACCAATACCTCGACCCTGGTGGGGCAGAACAGGGATCAGCTGGCCGGGGCGCTCACCCGCTTCGTGGCCATCACCGATCAGATGCGCGCCAATGCTCGCGGTCTGACCGAGATCGTGGACGTCGGGCCGCTGCTGTTCCAGAACATCGCCAATGCCACCAGCAAGGAGGATCAGGCGCTGCGGCTGCACGGCCTGCTGGACAAGTCGCTGCTCGACGGCGAGATCCTGTCGACCTTCTGCGAGCGCATCCAGATGCGCCTCGATGGCTGCCGCACCGGCAAGGTCCTGGACTTCGGCCCCGACTTCGGCCTCACCGCCGCACTACTGGGAATCGCGAACCTGAAATGAGACTACGCACATCAGCTCTCGGCGGACTGCTCACCGCCGCCACCCTGCTCGCCACCACCGGGTGCGCGGTCACGATGGACACGCTCCCCATGCCCAAGCCCGGCCTGGGCGCGCCCGGGTACACGATTCACGCGGCCTTCGCCGATGCGCTGAATTTGCCCGACCACGCGCACGTCAAGATCGGCGGCACCGATATCGGCGTGGTCACCAGGATCAAGAGCACGAACTTCATCGCCGACGTGCAGATGCTCATCCGCGACGACATCCGGCTCCCGAAGGGCACCACGGTCGAGCTGCGGCAGGCGACCCCGCTCGGTGACATGTTCGTGGCCATGACGCTGCCCTCCGCGCAGGAGGCCGGGGATCCATTGCGCGACGGCGACACCATCGGCACCGATCACACGGCGGCGGGCGCGTCGGTGGAGCAGCTCATGATGTCGATCTCGCTGCTGCTCAACGGCGGCGGCATCAATCAGGCCGCCAAGATCACCGGCGAGATGAACTCCATGTTCGCGGGCCGGGCGCCGGAGCTGTCCCATCTGATCACCGAGATGACCGCCGCCATCGCAGCGCTCAATGCCCGCACCGGGGATATCGACCAGGTGCTGGGCGGGATGAACTCGCTCTCGGGCGAATTGGCCCGGCGCAAGGCGCAACTCGGCGCCGCCGCCGACACCTTTCCCGCGCTCATCGCCCTGCTGACCGAGAACAATCAGCAGATCGTGGACCTGCTGTCGAAGGTGGCCACCACCACCGACGCACTCGGCGACTTCGCCGACACCAGCGGCCGGGATTTCGTGAGCCTGTTCAACAGCATTCAAGCGCTCATGTCCGGATTCGCGCAGAGCGATCAGCTGACCGGGGCGCTGGACGGGCTGCACACCATCTACCCGTCGCTCATGGCCAGCCTGCGCGGACCCGCGCTGGCGGTCGCGGCGACCGTGTCGTATCTGAGCGTCGGCGCGCTCACCGACCCCAGCGGCAGCCGCTGGCCCGAACTCGGCGACGCCGGGCAGTTCGTCGGCAGCCTGGCGCAGGTGCTGGAGAAGGTGTTCGGCCGGCTGACCAGCCCGCCGCGGCAGCCGGACGCACAACCGGATCCGGCGCAGCCCGGCCCGGCGCAGCAGGGAGGGGATCGGTGAATCCGCCACTGTGGCACTGGGTGGTGCGGCATCGCATCGCCATCGCGAACATCGGGCTCGTCGTCGTGCTGGTGCTCGGGTCGGGCTACATCGGCGGATATGTGCTGCGGTTCAACCCGATTCCGCACACCTACAAGGTGACCGTCGAGCTGGCGTCCTCGGGCGGGCTGCTACCCGGCAATGACGTCACCTTCCGGGGCAGCCGGATCGGCAAGGTCACCGACGTGCACGTCGCCGGGGACGGTGTGGCCGCGGTCGCCGAGATCGACGACAGCGCACAGCTTCCCATCGGCGGCACCGTCGCGGTCGGGCGACTCTCGGCGGCCGGCGAGCAGTACCTGGATTTCCGGCCCGACTCCGACACCGGTCCCTATCTGCACGACGGCTCGCTCGTCGAGCGGGCGCGCACCAGTGTGCCCGTGCCGATCCAGTCGGTGTTCACCAATCTCAGCGATCTGATCGGCGGCATGAACCCGGGCCGGCTCGACGTCATCATCGACGAGCTGGACAAGGCGCTGACCGGCGGACCGGATCGGCTACGCAACATGATCTCCGGCATCAGCCGGGCCATGAACGGGCTCGACGACCTGCTCCCCCAGACCCGCCGGCTCATCGAGAACCTCGAGGTCATCGCGGGCACCACCCAGCACGCCCAGCCCGACCTGGGCACGCTGACCAAGGCGGGCAGCGTGCTGTTCGACCAGTTCGCCTCCGCCGACCAGGAATTGCGTACATTGCTCCAGCGGGGGCCGGGACAGTTGGCCACCCTCAACGGGTTCATCACCCAGACCCAGGACCCGATCACCAATCTGGTGACCAACTTCGTGGCCGTCACCAAGGCCGCCAAGCTGCGCGCGCCGGCCATCGCCGCGCTGTTCCCCGCCCTGCGGGTGGGCACCGAGGCGCTCGGGATTCCCGCGCACGACGGCGCGTACAACACCCTGGTCGACCCCTGGCCCCGGCCGAGTTGCGATTACGACACCATCCCGGTGGTGTCGACCGATGTCCAGGCCGATACCCGCGTCCGGCTCTACAACTACTGCGTCACCTCGAATCCGGCACTACAGATCCGCGGCTCGGCCGACGCGCCACGGCCCGACGTGCCCGACAACGGGGTGACCAAGCCGCCGGGGGCCACCGGCAACGAAATGTCCCAGCCCGTCCTCCGTTAGGAGACTTCTCATGAACGAGAACACGATTCAGCACGATCCGGCTGCGGAAGCCGACCGGGCGAGCGCCGAGAACGTCGACATGAGCGCCGACGCCGCGCAAACGAGCGCCGCAATCATCGAATCGGATGCCGAGACCAGCAGCAGTGCTGCGAACAAGGCCGCCATAGAAGCGGAGCAGGCCGAGCCTGCCGACACCGAGGCTGCGCAGGCGCCCGCCGGAGCGCCCAAAGCCGCTGCGCGCGTAAGGAAGTCGCGGCTTCCGCGAGGACCCGTACTGGGCAAGCGCGGCCGCGTCGTGGCCCGGGCCGCCGTGGTACTCGCGCTCGCGGGGTCGATCGGCTCGAGCTTCGTCTTCCAGCAGCAGGACGCGCACCACCGCGATCTGCTCAACGCCCAGGAGCAGGCCCGGGCCGCGGCCTGCAAGTACGCCCCGCTGCTGGCCACCTACGATGCCAAGAATCTCGACGCCTACTTCACCGCCGTCCTGGACGGCGCGACCGGCGACTGGCGCAAGCAATTCGACTCCACCAGCAAGGATCTGCGGGACGTGCTCACCCAGGGCCAGGTGGTGTCCAAGGCCACCGACGTGCAGTGCGCGGTCCGCACCGCCGACCGCGATTCCGCCGAGGCCATCGTGGTGATCGGGCAGACCATCACGAGCCTCGGCACCCAGGGCAAGCCCGCGCCCGGGCAGCTGTCCATGGTCATGCGGCTGGAGCGGTCCGGCGGCCGGTGGCTGGTGAACAAGGTGAATTCGCCGCTGGCACAACAGCCGCAGTCGTGAACCGCGCCACCACGCCCGCCTCCGACCCGGGAGCGCGGGCGGTGCGGCGACGCCCCAAGAACCGGCGGGCCCAGATCGCCGCGGTGTCGGCCGCGGAGTTCGCCGCGCTCGGGTATCACCGGGTGCGCATGGAGGACATCGCGGCCCGGCTCGGGATCACCTCCGCCGCGCTGTATCGGCACTACCCGAGCAAGTACGCGCTGTTCGCGAGTGAACTGCTGCGGCTGGGCGCACTGACCGTGGCCGCGGTGCGCCTGCCGCCGGAGGCCGCGGCCTGGCCCGCGCGGCGACGGCTCGGGCACGCGATCGACGGGATCATCGCGGGCACCATCGCCAACCGGACCACGGTCGGGCTGGCGCGCTGGGAGTTCCGCTACCTCGACGACGCCGACAAGCGCACGGTGGACGGGAACTTCGCGACCGCTCTCACCGCGCTGGGCGGCCTGATGGGTGAGGTGCGGCCCGAACTGTCCGACCACGCGCGGCGGGTCCGGGCAGTGGGCGTCTTCAGCACGGCGAGCGCCCTGGGCGATCACCGCATCACCCTCGGCGCGAAAGCCACGGCCGCCCTGCTGAATTCGGCCTGCTGGGCGCTGGTCGAGGCCGATCTGCCCGCACCCGGACTCCCGGCGGCCGCGCTGCGCGCGGTGGAGGTACCGCCGATACTCGAGCACGAACTGCTGCTGCATCGGGCGATCCGGCTGTTCTACGAACGCGGCTACCCGAATGTCAGTGTCGAGGACATCGCCACCGCCGCGGGCCTGCCCTCGCCCTCGGCGGTGTACCGCTACTACCGCGGCAAGAGCGACCTGCTCAATGCCGCGTTCCGCCGGGCCGCCGACCGCATGTCGGCGGTCATCGGCCCGACTCTGGCCGAATCCTCCGGTCCCGCTGACGCTCTGGCCAAACTCGTCGACATGTACGTGGCCGGAGCGTTCGACGAACGGGAGCTGATCTTCGTCTACTTCGCCGAATTCGGCCACGTCCCCGACGACGAACGCGCGACACTGCGGGTCGTGCAACGTCTCGTCGTCGCCGAATGGGCGGCCCTGCTGGCCCGGGTCCGCCCCGAGCTCAGTCGCGCCGAGGGGCACATTCTCGTGCACGCCGCCCTCGGGCTGGTCGTCGACTACGGCCGCGTCTTCGGCGACGACGAGCGAATCTACCCGCGCCAGTGGGTGATCCGCCTCATGGAGTCAGTCCTCTTCGGCCGCGTCGCCCTCTGACATGCCGGGCAACCGGGGATCACCGGGCCTGGGAAACGGTTCGATCGTGCCAGGCGGCCTTCGCCCCGCTGTCCCCGATGCGATAGACCTGCACGACGGATCCGACCGACACGGCGAGGGCAGCCACCGCGACCATGGCCGCGATCGCCCGGCGACCGGAGACCGCATCGACCCGCGGCGCCCGCCGCCGCAGGAGGTCCCGCGCGCGCTCACTGTGCATCGCCCACCACACGGTGGCGAACACGAACGTCGCCGCCGACCAGACGATCAGATCGTCACCGAGGTGAGTGTGGACGCGCAACAGCGGATCTCGCGACATGTGGTGTTCGAGCCATTCACCGGAGTGGGTGGTCAGCGGCACGAACACCAGGGTGAGGAAGGCGACCCCCGGCAACAGCACGCCGATCCGGCGCCGCGCCGAAGGCCACAGCACCGCGGCCACGACGAGTAGTGCGGTCACCGGCACCAGCACGACCACAGCGTGAACGAAGAGAACGTGGGCCGGTAGCCCATTGATGGTGGTGGGTCCCATGATGATCCGCACTCTCCTGTCGTGACGTCGGCGGTGAGCCTACGAAGCCGTACTCGAGGTTTAGCGGAACGTCGCTGAGAGGATGCTGTGACCGATCACCCGACCCGGTGGGCCGCCGCTACGACACCGGCAGAGCGGATGTCGCGACCACCAGGCCGAGGTCGCCGTCGTAGCGGCGGTAGAGCAGACGGCCGCGGCCGTCCCCGGCGTCGGTGAAGAAGAGGAAGGGCAGGCCGTAGCCGCACAGGCGGAGGGCGGCGGCCGACTCGGTGAGGGTGCGGGTCGGGTGGGGGTTCATGGTCAGTGGGAGATGCTCGAAATCGCGAGGCGGGCATGCCCGGCGCTGGCGGGCCATCCGGACGCCCAGGGGCCCGGCCCAATACACGATGGCGTCCTCGCCGGTGTCGAGGTCGGTGAAGAGGTGGGCGTCGTAGTCCAGGGCGTCCATGGTCGCGACGGCGGCCGCCGGGTCGCACCGGTGTGGCACGCAGTGCTTGCGGCGGACGATGGGGCGCTCCTCGCCGATGGTGACCAGTGGCGCGCGGTCCGGGTCGGGCGCCCAGCGCGGGGGTGCTTGCGCCAGTTGACGATTCAGCGCGCGGTCGAGGCGTTCAGCGGCGAGGCGGACGACGACAGTGCCGGGGCCGTGGATCTGGCAGCGCATCGCAGTCCCGGCGACGCACAGGTTGACCTGCGCGACCGACGTGCCGGCGACGTGGGCGTCGCGGGTGAGCCGCAGGCTCGCGCTGCCGGCCAGGCCGTGGCGGCGCAATACCTCCGCGAGCTCGGCGCGAGCCCGGTCCATCTCCTGCCCGGAAATCGTGCCGTCCACGATCACCTCGACGACCGGTCCCGCCATAGTGGCGACCTCGTTCGCATGCACGCTGCACGACCTCCTGGTGGTGATCGACCCTGATGTCGACGCTCCCATGTCAGCACCGGTCACTGCGGCGCAAACAGGGCCGAAGGTCCCGGGATCACATGGCGAGCCGCACCTTTCACCGATTTCGAGATCCAAGTCCCGGTCCGGTGAGGACCTTCGGCTCTGTCGCCGGCGGGCGCGGCGCGGAACGGTGGGCGGTGGCCGCACGGCCCTCACTCATCGGACAGGAAGGCGGACAGTACTCGTGGCGCGTGAGCTGACGCAGCGGGAGATTCTCGTGGAACTGGAGCCGGTCGCCGGGCAGGCGCTGGACCGGCATCTGTCGGTGTTCAAGGATTGGCATCCGCACGATTACGTGCCCTGGGACGAGGGGCGAAATTTCGCGCAGCTCGGCGGAATCGATTGGGATCCGGACCAATCCGGGCTCTCCGAGGTGGCGAAGGCCGCGCTCATCACCAATCTGCTCACCGAAGACAATCTGCCCTCCTATCACCGCGAGATCGCCGAGAACTTCTCCCGCGACGGGGCGTGGGGCACGTGGGTGGGCCGCTGGACCGCGGAGGAGAACCGGCACAGCGTGGTCCTGCGCGACTATCTGGTGGTCACCCGCGGCGTCGATCCGGTCGCACTGGAGAACGACCGGATGACCCATATGACCAATGGTTTCGCCGCGCCCGTCGATCCGGGCACCGCGGCCGCGCATGCCGGTTTCCTCTACTCGGTGGCCTATGTCAGCTTCCAGGAGCTGGCCACCCGGATCAGCCACCGCAACACCGCCGAGGTCTGCGCGGACCCGGTCGCCGACCGCATCATGCAGCGGCTGGCCCTGGACGAGAACCTGCACATGATCTTCTATCGCACCCTGTGCGGCGCGGCCCTGGACCTCGTGCCCGACCAGGCCATGGCCGCCATCGACCTGATCGTCGAGAACTTCCGCATGCCCGGCACCGGCATGCCCAACTTCCGCCGCCACGGCGTCCTCATGGCCAAGCACGGGATCTACGATCTGCGCCAGCACTACGAGGACGTGCTGATGCCGGTGCTGCGGCACTGGAATGTCTTCGGCCGCACCGACTTCGGGGCCCAGGGTGAACAGGCGCGAGAGCGGCTGGCGCGCTACCTCGACAATCTCCACCAGGTGCAGATTCCGCGTTTCGAGGAGCAGCGCGACCGCTCCCTCGCCCGTGAGCGCGCCCGCGTCTGAGCGGAGGGGTCAGGCCGGGGTGACGATCTGGATCAGATTCCCGCAGGTGTCGTCGAATACGGCGGTGGTGACGGGTCCCGCCGCCAGCGGCTGCTGCGTGAACGTCACCCCGAGACCGCTCAGCCGCTCGAATTCGGCCCGCACATCCGGCACCTGGAACGAGGCGGCCGGAATGCCGTCATCGACGAGCGCGTCCTTGTAGGGCTTGACCGCCGGATGCTCATCCGGTTCGAGCAGCAACTCCGCGCCCTCCGGATCCTCCGGCGACACCACGGTCAGCCAACGGGCCCCCGGGCCCAGCGGCACATCATGCTTCTTGGTGAAGCCCAGTACCCCGGTGTAGAAGTCGAGCGCCTTCTGCTGATCGTCCACGAACACGCTGGTGATGTAAATCCGCACGGCCCTTACCCTTTCCTGTGCACCGGCCACCGTTCCTGAATGGCGGCCAGCGGAGTCGTATCGAGGTGGTGGAACTTGTACCTGCCCTGCTTCCGCGTCTCGACCAGCCCGGCCTCCTCCAGCACGGCCAAATGCTGCGACACGGCCTGCCGCGTCAAACTCAGCTGATGCCGCCCACTGAGCCGGGCACAGATCTCGAACAGCGTCTGCCCATCCCGCTCGGCCAATTCATCGAGAATGATCCGCCGCGTGGGATCGGCGAGGGCCTTGAAAATATCGCCCACCACCCGACCATAGGCAAGTCACCACTTGCCTGTCAAGAACGCCCCGCCGCCCCCACGATTCATCCCGGACCAGCAAGAACCCAACGATTCCGGATCAACTACACGCCGGAGAGGTCTGATTACCCAACGACAGCATGTTGCACAACCACTCCTTCTGCACCTTCCACCTGCCACCCTCGGCGACGAACGGCACGACCGCCCGCTGCGGCTGACCACCGCTGATCGATGCCTCGGCATCAGCGGTCAGCGTGCCGTTGCCGAGGTCGACGACATCGGTAACGGTGAGGTGGCGTTGCTCTGCTTGTAGAAATCGGCAAAACGTTGCGGCCATCCGGGATCGGATTTGAATCGACGGCGCGGACTTGAAACTGACGTTGGGTCAGGATCTAGCGTCGGGGGCGACTGCTAGAAGGAGGAGCTTGTGCCGAGAATCGATCAGATCGAAGTTGGCTACTGGGTGGACACTGCGCGGATCACCAAGGTGTTCAACGGCTATTTTCGCGCTCTGGACGAAATGTGTTTCGACGTAACACGTTTCGAGCAGATCTTTGCCAGCAATGGGCGAATCGTGCGGCCGAACGGGGTGGCTGTGGCGGGGCCCGCGAGTATCGCGGGCAGTCATGCGGTGAGCTTCGCTCGCTTCGACGCCACTCAGCATCTGCTCAGCGGTCATGATGTCGCGATCGACGGTGATACGGCCGACGTGCGGGCCAATCTTGTTGCGATACATCTGTGGAAGGGCATGCCGGTCGAGTCGAGCATGCTCGAGCGGTCGTTCACGGCAGGCGGCGTCGTTACCGCGGATCTGGCCCGCACCCCCGATGGGTGGCGTATGACCGAAGTGCGGAACCGCATCATCTGGCGTGCGGGACACTTCGGGGACATGATCGAAACCCGCTGACGGCGGGAATGCGCCCGGTACCGCGGAATGACGGTGGTCGAACGGGTTTCACGAGGGTGCGGGCGGGCCGACGGTTATCGGCGGTGCGGGCGTCAGTCGGCCGCGTGGACGACCATGACCGGGCAGTGGGCGTGCTGCACCAGCGAGTGCGCCGTCGACCCGAGCAGCAAGCCCAGGAATCCCCCGCGGCCGCGATTGCCGACCACGATCAGCTGTGCGTGCTTGGACCAATCCTGCAGGTGCGCAGCCGGAGCGGAGAAGTGGACGCGGCGGACCACGGTCACATCCGGGTACTTCTCCTGCCACCCGGCGAGCCGCTCGGCCAGCACCGACTCCTCGACGGCTTCGACATCCTCGAGCATCGGAGTCGGATGATCGCCGGCGAAGATCCCCGCACTCCAGTCACTCCAGACGTGCACCGCCACCAGGTCCGCGCCCCGCTCCGACGCCTCGGCGAACGCGGCGGCGATGGCGGGCTCGCTCACCGGGCCGCAATCGATGCCGACCACCACCGGACCGGAATCACGAACGATGTTGTCCGCCTGGTGATCCGGGCGCACCACGAACACAGTGCCCGTCGCGTGCGAGGCGACCGACAGCAGCGTCGAGCCCAGATGCGCGAAGGTTCCGGTGGTCCCGGTGGCGCCGAGCACCACGGCGTAGGCGCGGGCGCTGAAGTCGATCAGCAATCCCGCGGCGGAATCGTTGAACAGGTGCGCCGTCACCTGCAGATCGGGGTGCGCGGCCCGCGCGGTCTCGACCGCATGCCGAACCACGTCCCGGCCCTTGGCCTGTGCAGCGTCGATCACCTCGGGTGTCACCACCGCGTACGGGCCCATCACGGCACTGGTGCCCACCAGGTCCAGCCCGTGGACGACCTGCAGCGTGCGTCCCCGGCGCGCCGCCAGGTCGGCTGCCCAGCGCAGCGCGATGTCCGATCCCGACGACCCGTCCACGCCGACGACCACTCCCGCGGAGACCAGTCGGTGCGGATCGTCGTATTCCTGCTCAGCCATTGCCATCTCCCGGCGGTGCGGTTACCGGGCGGCGGATCGCCGCCCACCCTCACGGTATGAATCACCGGGGTGCCGGCACTGCGGCCGATGGTCATGGGACCGGGGGTCCAAAGACCGCCCCGCCGCGGGCCGATGGTCGCGGGCGGCGATCGGCGGCTACTCGCCGGCGGTCTCGTGCTCGCCGTCGCACCACTGCTCGGCGGGGACGCTGACCTTGACCTGGTCGATGTGCTCGCCGCAGCCGGCCCAGGTGATCTTGCCGCAGTCGCAAGGGGTCGGTTGACACATGATGGTGGTCCTCTCGGGATCGGTCGGGTCGGACGGCGTCGTCGGATCGGCACACCATCCGAGACGCGGCAGCGTGGATGGTAGCCGGAGCGTCGCTCACCGGAGCGGCTCGGCCCCGATCGATGCCCGCCCGACCAACCGGATACCGGTCACCAGCGTCGGCTCGATGGCCACGATGGTGTCCATGTTCCCGTCCGCCCAAGGCTTTACCAGCGCATCGTAGCGGGCCACCAGGTCCGGGTCGGTGATGGTCCGCGCGATGCCGGTCACCACCACCGACCAGCCCAGCCGGGTCGTCCGATCGATGTCGTCGGCCTCGTAGGCGACCACCACGTCGGAGTCGGCGCGCACCGTCGAGGTGAGCCGCGAGGTCAGCTGGGTGCGCACGATGACGGTGTCCCCGTCGAGGATGTGGTTCACCGGCCGGATCGCAGGCAGCGCATCGCGGGTGAAGACGACGCGGCCGAACGGCACACCGGACAGCAGGCGCAGCGACTCGACCCGGGAGAGGTTCACCACGCGGCGCGCGACCTCGTCGACCCGGAAACCTGTCATGCCGCCATCTCCCGTCATCGGTTCACTGGGCGTACCAGCCTCCATATGACCATCGAATTCCCGCGCCCGACAGGGCCTTAGGTCCTGTCCCGAGCGCGAACTGCGGTTCTACCCATGTCGACAGGACTTTCGCCTCTGTGGCCCGAGCTGTCGCGCGCCGGAGTCTGAGGAGACACCCTCGACAAGGAGAGACGCGATGACCTATCGAATCGATCTGTGCGAGACGGCGGCGCAGACGGTGATGCGGATCCCCCTCCAGATCCGGCCGGACCGGCTCAGCGACACCATAGCCGCCGGAGTGGAACGCATGACGGAAGTGGCAGAGCGGGCCGGATTGACCGCTTCCGGCGCTCCCACCCTGACTTTTCATCATGAACTCCCCGTCGAGGACACCATCCGGGTCGATTTCGGGCTGCCCATCGAACCCGCGCCGAACCTCGGGCCCGCGTCCGGGGCACAGCTGGTGGTGATGCCGCCGATGCTGGTGGCGCGCACCTGCCATCGCGGCGGCTACCAGGGACTCGACGCGGCCTATCGGGCGCTCGGCGAGTGGGTGCGGCAGTCGGGATGCAAACCGATCGGGCCGCCCACCGAGGCGTATCTGATCGGACCCGACGAGGTCAGCGACCCGCGACAGCTGATCACCGAGATCCGGGTGCCGGTCGCGCCCGCGCCCGCGATCACCACGCACATGGACGGAAACTTCGCCGACGCGGTCGAGCGCACCCGGGAGTCGCTGCGCTGCCAGGGTTTCGGTGTCGTCGCCGAGATCGACCTGCGCGCGATCCTGCGGGAGAGAACGGGTGAGCACCTGGATGACTACCTCGTCCTGGAGGTCTGCCATCCCCGGCTGACCGCTCGAGCCCTCGCCGCCGACCGGCAGGCCGGCCTGCTACTACCGTGCCGGGTCGTGCTGCGTGGCGACGACACCGGGGTCGTGGTCGAGGCGGCCGATCCGGAGGTGCAGGCCGGCACACTCGCGCAGCCGGCCCTGAACGCCATTGCCGCCGAGGCACATCGGCTGCTCGCGGCGGCGCTGGACGCGCTGCACCATCCGGCAACGGCGGCCGGATGAGCCGATCGGGGCCTTCGCCGCACCCGCCGCGCCGCAGGCGGAAACTTCCGACGGCCCAAATACACTGTGGGTGAGCGGTATCCCAGCTTCACCCACTCCGGACCCAGGACGCCTCCAGATGACTGCCCTCTCCGACGACTCGTATTCGGTGCGAAGCACGTTGTCGCAGTTGCGACTGCGCGAACTGCTGACCGAGGTCAAGGATCGGGTCGATCAGATCATCGACGCCCGCGACCGGATGGACGGTCTCGTGGAGGCCATGCTGTCGGTGACCGCCGGACTGGATCTGGACCAGACGCTGCGCACCATCGTGCGCACCGCCACCAGCCTGGTCGAGGCCCGCTACGGCGCGCTGGGCGTGCGCGGCGTGGACGCGCATCTCACCCAGTTCGTGCACGAGGGCATCGACGACGTGACCGCCGAATCCATCGGCGACCTCCCGGCCGGGCGCGGTGTGCTGGGCCTGCTGTTCCACCAGCCCGAGCCGATCCGGCTCGACGACATCGCCAGTCATCCTGCGTCCGTGGGCTTTCCGGCCAATCACCCGCCCATGCACACCTTTCTCGGGGTGCCGGTGCGGATTCGGGACGAGATCTTCGGCAACCTGTATCTGACCGAGAAGAAGAACGGGCTGCCCTTCAACGAGGACGACGAGGTGATCGTCCAGGCGCTGGCCGCGGCGGCCGGCATCGCCATCGACAACGCGCGGCTCTACGAGTCGGCCCGCACCCGGCAGGCGTGGATCGAGGCGACCCGCGACACCGCCACCGCGTTCCTGGCCGGGACCGCCGCCGATGACGTGCTCGCGCACGTGGTCGAGCATGTGCGCACGCTGACGCAGGCCGAACGCGCCTTCCTGGCCGTCGACGACGATCCGGATATGCCGGCGGAGGAGGAGCTACGTATCGCGCGCTGGGCGGGGCCCGGCGATGGGCCCAGTAGCCCGGTCGCCCGTACCACCGGCACCGCGATCGGGCGGGTGTTCACCGAGGGCACCCCGCTGAGCTTCGACGACGCGTCCGGCATCGATCTCGGCAAGCCGCTGTCGGATCCCGGCCCGACCCTGATCCTCCCGCTGCACGCCCAGGGCTCCACGTTCGGCGTGCTGGTCATCGTCCGCCCCATCTCCGCTCCCCCGTTCTCGGACGAAATCCTGGAATTGGCAGCGGCTTTCACCGAGCAGGCGGCCCTGGCCATCCAGCTGGCCGAGGCCCAGCAGCGGGTGCGCGAACTCGACGTCCTCACCGACCGTGACCGCATCGCCCGCGACCTGCACGACCACGTCATCCAGCGCCTCTTCGCCGCGGGCCTGAGCCTGCAGGGCACCATCGCCCGCACCCGCGCCCCCGAAATCCGCCGCCGCCTCACGGATGTCGTCAACGACCTGCAGGATGTGGTGCAGGAAATCCGCACCTCCATCTTCGACCTGCACGGCGGCAACGGCCAGACCCCCGGCCTGCGTCAACGCCTCGAACACGTCATCGCCCAGCACACCGCCGACATCGACCTGCGCACCTCCCTGCGCACCTCCGGCCCCCTCTCCGTCGTCGCCCCCGTCCTGGCGGACCACGCCGAAGCCGTTGTCCGAGAAGCGGTTTCCAACGCCGTCCGCCACGCCGACGCCCACTCCCTCGCCGTCACCGTCGACGTGGCCGACGACCTCACCATCACCGTCTCCGACGACGGCACCGGCATCCCCGACAACATCACCCCCAGCGGCCTCTCCAACCTCGCCCGCAGAGCCCAGGAACTGGGCGGCACCTTCACCATCCTCCCCAACCCCGACGACACCGGCACCCGCCTCCGCTGGTCGGCCCCACTCCACTGACCGGCCGCCTCGGAACCCATCGGTCCGAGGCTTCCTCGGGCATAACGGTCCTTTGGTCGGTTTTTCTCTGCTAAGACCTGTGGATCGTCGGTGAAAGGTGAATATGTTGTCTCGCTCTGTCATTCAGCTTCGGTCGATTCCGTTGGCGGTGGCTGCGGCGGCGGTTGTCGTGATGGCGCCGGGGGCTGCCGCGCTGCCGACCGGATCGTCCGATCTGCCCACTGGGACGTCCCAGAGTTCGACGGGGACGCCACCGGTGGCGGGGACGAGCGTCTCGACGGCGTACGGGTCGATCGGGGTGTGGATGTTGCAGTCCAATGGGGATGTCGCGGACTGGCTGGGGCAGCAGTATCAGGGCAAGTCGTTGTTCGAGCCCATCGATGTGCTGCTGGTCGATCGGACCTCCGCCACGGCCGATGCCGCCACTTCGAAGCTGACGAACCAGCTTTCGGCGGCGGGGTTTCCGGTGCGGTGGCTGCACAGCACGGGATATCAGGGGCGCATCAATGGTCAGCTCTACGCGCAGCAGCCGCCGGACGGCAGTGATTCGGCCTTCTCCGACGCGATCGCGATCGAAACCAATGACCACGGCAGGGTTTTCGGTCCGGCCCCGCTGCCCGGCGGCGGATTCGTGTGGTCGGCGGCCTTCAGTCGCGAGAAGTTCGAAGTGGTCACCCATGCCTACGTGTCCTTCACCCAGGCCCGTGACAACGTCCGCACCGCGGTGCTCGCCAAGGGCGGAACCGATCTCGGGACGGTGCCGCTGGGCAACACGTACAACACCGCCACCGCCTCCACCGGCGATCACGACGGCACTGCGGTGGTCCTCGGGTTGAACTGACTGTCAGCGCCCGGCTTCGGAACCGATCCCGAGCCGGGCGAGTCGGGGCACCTCGATCGGGACGGCCGATGTGAGGCACATCGCGGTACATACCCCTGGGGGTATGGTAGCTTTGGGTTCATACCCCATGGGGTATCCGCGACGCGGCCGATCGGACGATGCCGCGCTTCGCCGAAGCAACCGAAGGAGTAGCCATGTCCGCACCGACCGACGTCGCCCACGCCTCGCCGCACGGCAAGGCCGTCCTGAACGAGCTGTCCCCTCTCCATCGGGAGCTGCGGCGTGCGATTCCCGAGGTGTACAAGGGTTTCGGCGAGCTCAGCAAGGCGGCGTTCGCGCCGGGCGCACTGGATCGCAAGACCAAGGAGCTGATCGCGCTGGCCATCGGGGTGGTCGAGGGCTGCGACGGCTGCATCGCCTCGCACGGTCAGGCCGCGGCCCGCGCCGGTGCGACCAGACAGGAGGCCGCCGAGGCCATCGGCGTCACCTTCCTCATGCACGGCGGCCCCGCCACCATCCACGGCGCCCGCGCCTACGAGGCGTTCTGCGAATTCGCCGACGCCGTCGAATCCGGCGAATCCCCCGCCTGACCACCCTGGAGAAACCACCCATGTGCCATCCCGCCCGATGCCGGACCTGCGGCAAGACCACCTGGTCCGGCTGCGGCGCCCACGTCGCCCAGGTCCGCGCCGCCGTACCGGCCGACCAGTGGTGCCCGGGTCATCAGGACAACACCCGCGACAATTGGATCCGGCGAATCCTCACCCGCTGATCAATAACTTCAACTTTGTCGCCAGTTGCCGACGAGCAGCAGATCTGGCATGCGTTCGCGTATCTGCTGATCCGGCTGCCCGCCGCACTGGACACCCAGATCCAGCGAGACGCCGATATCAGCCATTTCGACACCTGGCGCTGTCGGCACTGTCCTCGGATCCCGAGGGTGCGCTGCGGATGAGCAGGCTCTCGCATTTCACGGGCGGTTCGCTGTCGCGGCTGTCCAACGTGGTCGCCAAGCTGGAGAAGCGCGGCTGGCGGTCGCCGCCACGCAGGCGGTACCGCCCGCCATGCAGGCCGCGGGCGCCGGCACACTGCTGTTCACCACCGGCGGCGGCGTTGCGGACCGGTCGGATTCTGTCACAAGGTCGCAGCCTCCCACCGGATCCGTGACCCGGGAGGCGCCTGGTCGTCGCCGAGTTCTTATTCGACCCGCGAAGAACCGTCATCACAGGCGGCGACGTGTTCGGGTCAGCCTCTGACCGGCTGCGCACTGGGCTGGAGTGCCTGCAGCAGCGCGGATTTGATGGGATCGCGAGTCGTGGCGATCAGTGCGAAGGTCGCCTGCCGGACGAGTCGCTCCGCGGTGGCGCCCGCGACCGCGGACCGGCTGCCGGAGCAGACGACGCCCGCCGCGGCGGCATTCACCGCGGCGTGCGCCATCTCCGCGCGCAGGGCGTGGGTGGCGGTGATATCGCCGATCGCCCGGCTGTAGCGCTCTCGCAGACTGGCGAGCTGGGCCGCGTGCGGGGCGGCCTCGGCGCCGAAGTCCTCCAGGAATCGCACACTACGCATCAGCACGCCCAGGACCAGTCCGCCATTGACCCAATCGCTCAGCGCGACACCGCCTTCCGGTCCATCGGCGACGGCCTTCACGTCGAGCACCTGCTCATCACCCGCGAACGCACCGTCGAAGGTCAGCCTGACCGTGGCACTGGCGTCCGCGGCGATCAACGAGAGCCGTTCAGCGCGGATGTTCTCCGTCTCACGCACCGGAACCAACAGCGTCACCACCGATTCGGTCGCACCGTCACGCATGCGCGCGGCGGTGGCGACCGCGTCGATGTAACCCCACCCGGTCACGAAGGGCGTCGTACCGGTGAGCAGGTATCCACCGTCGACAGGTTCGGCGAAGAGGGTCGGCTCGGTCCGAGTTCCGGCGTAGGAAACTCCGCAGCGATGAGCACCGCTCATCATGTCGGCGAGGTACCGCTCACGCAGCTCCTGATTACTGCTGGCCACGAGCGAGCGCAGCGCACCCAGGTGCTGTGCCCACACGAATCCCGTTGCCAGGCAACCGCTGATGACGGTCGCGGCGGTATCGATCAGGATTCCCGGTGCCATGCCGTCCGACAGCGGAAACCCGTAGAAACCCCGTGCCGCGAGCGCTTCGAAGTTCGCGGGCGGAATCAGCCCGCCGCGATCGACTTCTGCCGCCCTGACCTCGAGCACCTCAGCGGTCAGCGACTCGGCTTCGCGTACCCAGTCCTTGCCCATGCGAACCCCCTGTAGACTCCCGATCGCCCTCCACCACAACGGGTTTCGAGGAACGAACTACCGGGGCGATACTACGTCAGAGCGGTGGCGCACCGAGTACAGCCCAGGGGTCGCCAGGTCGCGCACAGCTCCCGCGATCGTCCGTCACGACTTGAATCGTCCGGCGAAGGCGCGCAACGGGAGGTCGGCGCTGGTGATGATGCCTGGTGGAGCGGCGACGACGGCGGGGATGGCGTTGAGGGCGGTGACTGTCATGCCGATGGAGGCAAAGGCGGCGGGGTCGGTGAAGTCGGTGCCGGGCTTGGGCAGGACGCGGTGTTTGCTCGAGATGCAGGGGTCGCCGGTAATTTTCGTGATGTAGCAGCCCTGGACGTTCCAGTGTGGTTCGGTGTGCGGGGTCATCTGCCATTCGACGTGCACCTCGACCTTCGGCACTCCGGCGACCAGGCCCTGGTACTTGATGTAGTTGGCTCCCAGTGAGCCTTTCGGCAGCTGATACCAGCCCAGGTCGATGTCCTTGGTGCAGGCGCCGAGTTCGTAGCCGACGGTGACCTCGTCGAGCTCCAGGCCGAAGCAGTCCGCCATCAGGTGGACGCCGTCGGCGAATACCCGGGTGCCTCGTTCCAGCATGGCCGGTATCGCGGGATCGTCTACGGGACGGCCGTATCCGACCATCTGCCACGAGCCGACCGAATGGTGACAGGAAACGTCCACCGACTCGATCACCGTCACGTTCTCGAGCTCGGCGACGTCGCAGGTGTGCACCACGCCCAGGATCTGGGTCAGCCCGGGATTCATGCCGGTGCCGTAGAACGTCGACCCGCCGTGCCGGCAGGCCTGCTCGAGCACCCAGGAGGTCGGTGTGCCCGACGGGTGCGGATGATTGCGGTCGCGGTGGTGACCGGTGATCCAATCCGCGGTGGTGACCATGTCGATTCCGGCCTCGAGGACCCGGACATAGAGGTCCTCGTCGGGAAACACACCGTGGAAGGTCACCACATCCGGCCGCGCGGCGATGTCGTCGACCGAGCCCGTCGCGACGATGCCGATGGGCGCGAGCCCGGCCAGCTCACCGGCATCGCGACCGATCTTTTCCGTTGTGTAGCAGCGCAATCCGATCAGTTCGAGGTCGGGATGGGCGCCGATTCGCTTGATCATCTCGGTGCCGACATTGCCGGTCGCCACCTGGAAGACCCGGATCGGCCGCCGGGGGAACGCAGATACCATGGGCGGCATCGCCTTTCGTGTGATCAGGAGTGCGGATAGAACTGGGCGGCCCAGCTGCGCAGGGCCATGAATCCGTCGTATTCGGAGCGGGCCAGCGCGGGTGGATCCGAATAGCGCTGGTGCGACCAGATATGCACGTCGGCCAGGAACTGGTCGATCACCGCCCGCATCACCCGTTCGGCCCAGAGGGTGCCCCACCCCGTCGGTTTCATCGATAGCGGCGGCTTGACCATGCCTGCTGCCCTCCCAGTGCGCACAGAGAGTCGTGTATTCGTTTATCCGATGGGGGGCGGGATGCCCTCAGGCCCGGTCCCGGTCCGCTCCGGGCTGTGGTGCGACGTAGGTGTCCAGCGCATGCCGTAGCCACCGTTCCCGCGATCGAAAGGCCCGCCGGCTCACCTCGGCGCGCGGAACGAGCCGGTCGAAGCCGTGCCAGCAGCCGGGATGGACCTCGAATTCCACCGGCACGCCGCAGGATCGCAGGCCATTCACGTAAGTGATCGTCTCGTCCCGGAACGGCTCGAGGCCCCCGACATAGGTGAAGGTCGGCGGCAGACCTCGCAGATCACCGGCCCGCGCGGGCGCCGCGTACACCGGAACCCGCTGCGTCCCATGCAGATCCCGCAGATACAGCTTCCACGCCGAGGCCAGCGTGACCGAATCGAGCAGGGGCGCGTCATTGTCACGAGCCGATTCGGTGTTCTGCCGGTCATCGAGCATGGGATAGATCGGCATCTGGAAGGCGATGTTCACCTCGCCCCGATCCCGCGCCAGCAGGGTGAGCGCGGCAGTCAGTCCCCCGCCCGCGCTCTCCCCCGCGACCGCCAGCTGGTCCTCGCGGATGCCGAGCCGAATCGCATTGTCGCGCATCCAGATCAAGGCGGTGTAGCAGTCGTCGAGGGCCGCGGGATACGGGTGGGCGAGGCTGAGCCGGTAGTCGGGCGCGACGATCACGCATCCGGTCCGCTCGGCCAATCGCCGGTAGATGCGCATGTCCTGTTCCGGTCGCCCGAGGAAGTATCCGCCCCCGTGCAGCCAGAGCAATCCGGCCGCGGCGGTGGTTTGCGCCGGCGGTGAATAGACGACCACGCGCAGCCGCGTTCCGTCACCACGATCGATCCCGAACTCTTCGACCCGCAGAGTCTTCGGCCGACGGGCCCGCGCGAGCCACAGCAGCCCGTCGACCAGCGCCCCGGCGACGCGAAGCCGCCGCTCACTGTGCCGAGACCCCATGCGCCGCAACCACACACCGGTCGCACGCAGCTGACCGTCCATCATCGCGTCGGTGATCTGCATGCCGGCCCTTTCGCAGGTCCAGCGACGTTATCACAGACCTGGAAGCCGATACAGACACTAGTCCAGACTTCGTGGCGTCAGTATTATCCAGACACATGTCCGAACTCGCATCCACCGGTATCGAGGCAACCCGGCGGCGTCTCACCGAGAAGCAGGCCGACACCGTCGACCGCCTGACCACGGCGGCAGTCGAGGTGTTGTCCCGGGAAGGCTTCTCCGGCACGACGATTCGGCTGGTCGCCGCGGCCGCGGGAGTCGGCACCGCCACCGCCTACACGTACTTCTCGTCCAAGGAGCACCTGATCTCGGAGCTGTTCTGGCGGCGACTGGTCGCGGCCCCGAAAATGGACGCCGGCACCGGGGACCCGGCCAACCGGGTGGTCGCCGTGCTGCGTCAGGTATCCCTGCTCGTGGCCAATGACCCGGCTCTCGCCGGTGCGGTCAGCAACGCACTGCTGGGCGACGATCCCGACGTCCGGCATCTGCGGGTGCGCATCGGCCGGGAGATTCGCGGCCGGCTCGCCGAGGCATTGGGATCCGATGACCCAGAACGGGTTTCGATGCTGGAGCTGCTCTACGCGGGCGCGCTGCTCCAGGCCGGGATGGGCCTGCTCTCCTACGAGCAGGTCGCCGACCTGCTGGAACGGTCCGCGCGCCGACTGCTGGCAGATCCCCCGGCCGAGTGATCGACGGGCACCGAACACGGGCCTGCACAGCACACGGCCGCCGATCCGATTCGGCGCCCGAGACCGGCCGCGGACCTTGTCGCACGCCGCCGGCCATAGTACCGTCCAGACACATGTCCATCACGTGTCTGGACAAGATTGTTCGTGGAGGGATTTGCAATGACGCTGGTCAAGCCGCAGCGAGTATCCGGGGGCGCGGATGAGCACGGACACCTGGAGGAGTTCCGCACCGATCCCATCGCGCTGATGCGGCGGGTGCGCGCCGAATGCGGCGATGTCGGGGCCTTCGAACTCGCGGGGCACGATGTGATCCTGCTGTCGGGCGCCGAGGCCAACGAGTTCTTCTTCCGCGCCAGCGACGAGGACCTCGATCAGGGTGCGGCCTACCCGTTCATGAAGCCGATCTTCGGCGAGGGCGTGGTCTTCGACGCGCCGCCCGAACGCCGCAAGGAGATGCTGCACAATCAGGCGCTGCGCGCCGACCACATGCGCGGGCACGCGGCCACCATCGCCCGCGAGGTGGATCGCATGCTGGCCCGCTGGACCGACGAGGGCGAGATCGATCTGCTCGAATTCTTCGCGGAGCTGACCATCTACACGTCCTCGGCCTGCCTGATCGGCCCCAAGTTCCGGGAGCAGCTGGACTCCCGGTTCGCGCATCTCTACCACGAACTCGAGCAGGGCACCGACGCGCTGGCCTACGTCGACCCCTACGCGCCGATCGAGAGCTTCCGCCGCCGCGACGAGGCCCGCGCCGCACTGGTCCAGCTCGTCCAGGCGATCATGGATCAGCGCGAGGCGAATCCGCCGACCGGCAAGGACGATCGCGACATGCTCGACGTCCTGATCTCGGTGAAGGACGAGCACGGCGTGCCGCGTTTCTCGGCCAGCGAGATCACCGGCATCTTCATCTCCATGATGTTCGCCGGGCACCACACCACCTCCGGCACGGCGGCCTGGACCATCATCGAACTGCTGCGCCACCCGGACACGCTGGCCACGGTGGTCACCGAGCTCGACGAGCTGTACGCCGACGGCGCGGAGGTCAGTCACCATGCGCTGCGCCAGATTCCGAATCTGGAGGCCGCGCTCAAGGAGGCGCTGCGCCTGCACCCGCCGCTGATCATTCTCATGCGTATCGCCCGTGCCCGGTTCGAGGTGTGCGGGCACCGGATCGAGGCGGGCGACATGGTGGCCGCCACGCCCGCGCTCTCCAACCGGATACCGGAGGACTTCCCGGACCCCGACACCTTCGACCCGGGCCGCTATCTGGATCCGCGGCAGGAGGATCTGGTTAATCGCTGGACCTGGATCCCCTTCGGTGCGGGCCGCCACCGCTGTGTGGGCGCACCGTTCGCGCTCATGCAGCTCAAGGCGATCTTCTCGATCCTGTTGCGAGACTGGGAATTCGAGCTGGCCCAGCCGTCGGAGACCTATCGCAACGACCATTCCAAGATGGTGGTGCAGTTGCAGCAGCCGTGCCGCGTCCGCTACCGCCGCCGCCGTCGCTGAGTCCGTCCCGGTCCACAATGATGTCGGCCCGTCAGGAGGCAGCCGTGTCCGCGCCGTCCATTCCCCCCGGATTCGATTTCACCGATCCGGCGCTATGGGAGACCCGAAACCCCGTCGCGGAATTCGCCCGGCTGCGCCGCACCGCGCCGGTGTGGTGGAACCCGCAGACCGATGTCGAGTCCGGCGGATTCCGCGACGGCGGCTACTGGGTGGTCACCAAACACGAGGACATCAAGGAGATCTCGCGCAACGCGGAGCTGTTCTCCGCCCGGTCCAAGGGCGCGGTGATCCGCTTGCCCGGCGAGATCACGCCCGAGCAGATCGAGCTCACCGGCGCGCTGTTGCTGAACATGGATCCGCCCAAGCACACCAAGATCCGGCGCATCATTTCGAAGGGCTTCAGCCCGCGCGCGATCGAGGGATTGCGCGGCGCACTGGCCGAGCGGGCGGCCGCGATCGTGCGCGCGGCACGGGAGACCGGCGGCGGTGACTTCGTCGAGCAGGTGGCCTGCGAGCTGCCGTTGCAGGCGATCGCCGAATTGCTGGGCGTGCCACAGGAGGATCGGCGCAAACTGTTCGACTGGTCCAATCAGATGCTCAATTACGACGACCCGGAATACGGGGACAACACCAGCACGACCTCGTCGACCGTCGCGTCGATGGAGATCCTCGGTTACGCCTGGACCATGGCCGAGCAGCGCCGCGCCGATCCGCTCGACGATATCGTCAGCCGGCTCGTACACGCCGATCTCGACGGGGAAGCCCTGGGCTCGGACGAATTCGGTTTCTTCGTCATCCTTCTGGCGGTGGCGGGCAACGAGACCACCCGCAATGCGATCACTCACGGCATGAAGGCGTTCATCGACCACCCCGAGCAGTGGGAGCTCTACCGCCGGCAGCGGCCGCGCACCGCGCCCGACGAGATCGTGCGCTGGGCGACGCCGGTGACCGCGTTCCAGCGCACCGCCACCGCCGACACCGAACTGGGCGGGCAGCCGATCCGGCGGGGCCAGCGGCTCGGATTGTTCTACAGCTCCGCCAATTTCGACGAGGACGCCTTCGACGACCCGTTCCGGTTCGACATTCTCCGTGACCCCAATCCGCATCTGGCGTTCGGCGGCACCGGCGCGCACTACTGTGTCGGCGCGAATCTCGCCCGGCTGGAGATCGATCTCATGTTCAATGCCATCGCCGACGCGATGCCGGACCTGTCCGAGGTCGCCGCGCCCGAGCGGCTGCGGTCGGGGTGGATCAACGGCATCAAGCACTGGCGGGTCCGGTACGAATAGTCCGGACCACCGTATCGTCGAGCGGATCGCCCGGTGCATACTCGATCGGCGCGGATCGGACGAGAAGCTGTCCCCCGCAATCACATTGGGAGTAGATGATGAAGACCCGACTGAGCTGCCCCTGCGGCGAATACATTCGCGGCGAGAACGAGGACGACCTGGTCGAGAAGACCCAGGCCCACCTCGCCGAGCGGCACCCCGATCACGACTATTCCCGCGACGAGATCCTCTTCCTCGCGTACTGATCGCGTATTCGGGGAAGTAGGTGATCAGGGCCCGGGGTCGTGACCGGGCGTGGCGCGCCCGCGCCGAGATCCTCGAGAGAGGTCGGCCCGGCTCCGAATGAGCCGGGCTCCCCCACTACTTCGACGGTAACGCATTCTGCAGGCCGCCCACGTCGGTGATCTTCCATCCCGAATTGCGGTCGACGGTCAGCGAATACGTGACGGTGGTCTGGGCGCCCTCGGGAGTCTGCGCGCTCGTGGACGTCACCGTGAGGTAGGCGTTGACCTTGTAGATTCCGCCGGATTCGGAGATCACGATGGCGGACAGGGGCGCTGCGTTGGAGGTCCGATGCAGCGGCAGCAGAATCTGTTCGAGTTGCGGTGCGGTGGTGTCGAATTGGCCGAGAGTTGCGGCGTCGTGCCGGATTGCAGGCGGCCGATCCAGCCAGGCCGATTCTGTCGATGCGGGACACGCTGCTACGCGAGCGCCTGGCGGATAAACGCTTGCAGGGCATCGTCGATGGGATGGGGCCGCGGCGCGATGGCGGGACGGTTCCAGCGTTGGAGGTTCACGGCGGCGGAGAGTTGGCGGGTGCCGTCGACGCTGGTCATCGAGAGTGCGCCACCGCCCCAGACGGAGCCGTCGTGGCCCCAGAAGCGGGCGGGGGCCGGAAACCGGTGGAGGCCCAGACCGTAGTCGAGGGTCTTTCCCTCGAACGAGATGACCGGAACGGTGCGCCGCATCTCCGCCAGGGCTGGGCGGCTGATGATTTCGCCGGCCAGCAGTAGGCCGAAGAAGTGGTTCAGGTCTTTGACGGTGGAAATCAGTGACGCTGCCGGTCCGACCCACGACATGTCGAAAACGCTGTAGTCGCGCGGCGGTTCGATCATGCCGAACCACGACTCGTAGTGCAGGGAGTGGGGACCGTCGATGTGCGGTCCGGCCGGGAGTTCGGTGTCCCGCAGCCCGGCGCGCTCGATGATGTCGCTGGTGATGTACGTCTCGGCCGAGGTGCCGGTCACCGACTCCAGAAGTTCGCACAGCAGAAGGTAATTGGTGTTCGAATAGATCCCGGGGGTGCCGCCCGGGGCCCCGGTGGCGGGCGCCGAGACACCCATCTCGATCAGCTCGGTCGGGTGGAAGCGGGTGAATCGGTTGTCGTCCAGGCTGTCCGGCGTCGTCCTCGCCAGGTCCGGAAAGGCCGCGAGTGACGGGTAGGCATGGGGCAGGTATTCGGCGAGGCCGCTGGTGTGGTTGAGCAACATCCGTACCGTGATCACCGCACCCCGATCCCCGGGAACCAGGAGGGGCAGGTAGCGGCCGATCGGTGCGTCGAGCTCGATCGCACCGTTGTCGACCTGCCGTAGCACGGCGGCGGCGGTGAACGTCTTGGTGATGCTGCCGACGCGGTGGCGCATATCGCTGGTGACGGGTCGGCCGGTTGCGACGTCGGCGACTCCGGCTGCGCCACACCAGATCTGGTCACCGGCGCGGACTTCCGCGAAGATTCCCGGCATGCCCGCACGATGGACGGCATCCAGGGCGGCCTGCAGCTGCGTGGAATCGAGGGTGGTGGTCACGACACGTGTCCTCTCGTTGTCGATGTCGGTGGCCACCACTATCGGCCGGGCTACCCGGCCCGGTATTGGAAGAATTCTCCCCAGGCCCGGTACCGGTGCCGGGCGATGGCGGGCAGATAGTGTGCGGTGAGAGTCCTCGGGGTGTCATTCGCGAAGATCGACACATCCCGGCACAGGTGAGCCTGATCGGTGTACCCGCACTCCGCCGCAACCTCGGCGGCGGGCCGGCCCGCCATCAGTTTGTCGACGGCATACCGGAATCGGGCCAGCATCGCCGCCCGCTTGGGCGTGAGTCCGATCTGGGACTCGAACCGCGACCCCAGCCGCTTATGACTCCAGCCGAGCGAGCGGGCGAGTTCGCCGATCCGCAACCGGCCGTGCGCGGACTCGATTCGAAACCAGGCCTCGAGCACCTCCGGGTCCGGCGACCGATTCGGGGTGTCGCACTGTGCCAGAAACCATTTCGTCAGTGCGAATCGCTCGCCCCACGCCGGGGCGGAGGCGAGCTGCTCGCGCAGTATCCGAACTCGCGGTCCCCAGAGGTCCTCCAGCGCGACAGCGCCGCAGCCCAGATCGATTGGGGGAACACCCAACAGGGAGTATGCCCGTATCGGCGACAGGCGGATCTCGATACACGCGGCTCGCTCGCTGCGTACTCGCATCGCCGAGAGGGCAAGCCCGGCGGCGAACCCGTCGAGAGTTCGCCGGCCGCCGACATCGTCGACCAGCACCGCCCCGGCACCGAAGCCGATCACTACGGTGACCGCCGTCGTCCCGGCAACCCGGAGGTCCAGTCCGGCCCGGCCTATATCGCGATAACCGATCATCGCGCCGCTCGGCCATCCGGCGTCGTCCGGACCGGCGAAATCCCACCCCGCACCGGGCTCGTCACCCAAGTCCACAGCATCCACCCCGTCCAGGCTACAAACCCGGGGGCCTCACCAGGGTGACGCCCAGTGTGCCCAGGTCCTGGCCGCAGGCTCGCCGCGACTGGTCAGCCGGCCTGGCGCATCAAGCCCTGGGCGGAGACGGACGCCACCAGATCACCTGCCTGGGTGAAGATCTGGATGCGACCGTACATCCGGCTGCCACCGGCGAACGGGCTCTCGCAGTGCAGCAACAGCCAGTCGTGCATCGAAAACGGCCGATGGAAGGTGACGGTCTGGGCGAGCATCGCGGACGCGCCGCGGCCGCCGCGGCGCTCGATCTCGGTGTGCGGGTAGGGGCGCAGCGCGACCGGGCCCAGGAAGCCCTCGCTGCCGTGCGCCAGCAACGCGCGACCGAGGCCGGGCAGATCCGGCGCCTTGTCACAGCGCATCCACACATCCAGGGCCGGCGGTCCCGACAGTTCGGCCGCGAGCGCGTCCGCTCCGCCGAATGTCCGTACCTCCCAGGGCAACAGCGCACACGGCAGCTCTTCGCACTCCTCCGGCCCCGGCACGCCCTCGGGCAGGTGCGCACCGTGGCTGAGGAAGTCCGGCTCCTCCGCGCTGAGCATCGTCAGCACTCGCGCGTGCTCGCGCCCCTCCTGGGAGAACGAAACCTGCACCGTCGCCAGCGCCCGCCCCGACTGCACCACCTCGACCGCCACATCGACGTCCCGGTCGGCATACCCACCACGCGGAAAGACACCGTGTAGCGACTGCACGGCCATGTGCGGCACCGTCCGCTCCGCGGCAACCACGGCCTGCGCGAGCGTCTGACTCCCGAGCGTCGTCGGCAGCGTCGAGGTGACGTTGCGAGCACGGAACCGACCCACCCCGACCTCGGTCGGATCGAGGACATCGAGCAGATCGGCCAGGTCGACCACCGGCCACATATGCGTTCCACCAGCCATTGCGAAATATTTGCACACGCCGGAAAGCGCGCGATCGGCGATTCCCGATGAGCGGCATGGTGAAGTATCCGACCGCTGCGCGAATCGGTGAAGCGCAACGCTGGGACCTTATCCGGACCAGCCCGCACGCTCAGTCCGATATCCGCAGAACGTACCGTCATCAGCGTAAGGCCGATTACATCGCGAACGGCCGCCTGGTCAGAGCGGGAGGGTTATGGCGCTTGCCCGATCTGGTGCAGGAAGGTGAGGTTGTCCTCGATGTGCCAGTCCTCGGTGATCAGGGTGTGGTCGCCGCCGAGATGTTGCAAATCGATGGCGTTGAATTCGACAGGCTGGCCGGCACCTCGAGCACCGTTGAAGACGCCCGTGAAGTGGCCGCGGAAGACCAACCGCGCGGTGAGAGTGTCCCCGGTGACATACAGATCCGACAGCTCGCACGTGAGGTCGGGGACAGCGGTGCGGAAGGCCTCCGATGCCACCGCGGGGCCGGTCGGTCCCTGCGGTCGGCCGGGCGGCAGGGTGTTGTCCCGGAATGACGGTGCAATCGCCCGGACCAGGTAGTCGACGTTCCCGGTATTCCAGAACGTGTACAGCAGCTGCGCCACATGGACTTCCCGTGCGGCCTGATCGGCGCCGAGTCCGTCATCGATGTGCACCGCCCGCGGTACGACCAGGTCGCCGGAACGGTCGACGGGGTCGACCGGTCGCGGCGCCTGCGTCGAGCAGGCAGCGAGAAGCAGTGTGGCACAAACGAAAAGAGCGATCTTCACGCCAGTCTCCCGCCGCCGTCGACATGCAGGGTGGCGCCGGTGAGGAACGGGTTGGTCAGCGCCAGCAGTGCCGCGGAGGAGATGTCGGCCGGCGTCCCGACCCGGCGTGCCGGATTGCGATCGGCGACGGTCCGGAAGAACGCCTCCTTGCCGGGACCATCCCATACACCCGAGTCGACGATGCCGGGTGAGATCGCGTTGACGCGCACCGGAGCCAGCTCGACCGCGAGGGCCTCGGCCAGAGCGGCGGCAGCGGCGTTGGTGGTGGCCATCACCGCCCGACCCGGTGTCGGCCGCCAGGCTGCGACGCCGGAGAACAGCAGGATCGCACCACCCGTGCGGAATCGAGGAGCGAAGTGTTTGGCGAGCAGGATCGGTCCGATCACCTTGGCGTCGAAGGCACGGTGCACGGCGTCGTGGTCCAGTTCGGTGATCGCGCCGTTGGCGTGGTCGGCGGCCAGCGACACCAGATAGTCCAGCTCGCCGACGCGCTCGGCCAAGGCGCGCACGGTTCCCTCATCGGCCAGGTCGATCTCGGGGCGTCCTACCGAAATCACTTGCGCGCCTCGGGCTCTCGCGTCATCGGCGATGCGGCGGCCGATGCCCGATCCGGCACCGACGATGACCATCGTTTTGTCCTGCAGTGTTGTCATGCCCGGTTCAGCATCCCGTCGGAAATGAATAATCCCTTCGCGAACTGAATGTTTTCTATCAATGCCATAGGATCTTCGAATGCCAACGCTGCGGGCCCTGGAATGCCTGATCGCCGTCCTGGACGCCGGGTCGATCACCGACGCCGCCGCGGTGCTGCACATGTCTCAACCGGCACTGTCGCATCAACTCGCGGCGCTCGAACGCGAGATCGGCGCACCGGTCCTCGAACGACTGCCGCGCGGGGTGCGCGCCACCGTCATCGGCCGCGCCGTCGAGGCCGACGCCCGTGCAGCGTTGACTGCGGCTGCTCGCGTCGTCGATGGCGGTCGAGCCGTGGCCAGAGGCGAAGGCGGCCAGTTGCGGCTGGCATGCGCGGAAAGCCTGACCGCGAGTCTGCTGGCCCCGGTGCTTCGTACCTGGTTCCGCCGCAAGCCCGGCGTGCAAATGGTGCTCACCGAAGCCACGAGCGCCGACGACCTCGTCCACCACATCGAATCCGGAACGGCCGACCTGGCCCTCGGTCCTCGACCGACCCGCTGGACCGGCGCGTCCGAACTCATCGGCACCGAGGAGATCGTGGCCGTCCTCCCCGCCGATCACCCCTTGTCCCAGCGTGATCGGCTGAGCTTCGAGGACCTACACGATCAACCACTGGTGCACTACCACCCCGATAACGGCCTGGCCGGCTGGCTCGACGCCCAAGCCGCCGGTCACGGCGTCACACTCAGCCCCGTCATGCGCACCCGGCAGGCAACCACCGCGGCGCAACTCGCGGCGGCCGGACTCGGGATCGCACTGGTCCCCGCCACAGCCCTCGGCCCCGGCCTACCGGCCACCCTGAAACACCTGCACCCCATCGTGTCCCGCGATCTCATCTGCCTCATCGGCACCCCCGCCGACCCACTGCTCCGCCACTTCGTCTCCGACATCGTCGAGCGCGGAGTACCCATGAACCCTTCGGTCAGAACAAAACTCACCTGACCCCGGACCCCATTCCGCACATCCCCCGCGAACTCGTCGGGCATCGGGCATCTATGCCGCGAGCCGCGCGGTTCGAAGCGGGCAGACGGTCGCCCCGAAGATCGATGGGCCAACCGTTTTTGATCTCCACTCCTTCGCGATTGGCCAAACCGACCGATCCTCAACCCGTCACCGGAGCGCATGCTCATGCCGAATGCAGTGCGTCCTGACATCTTCGGGCGCAGAGGGAATGCCGACCGACCTGGCCGGGTATCAGGCGGATTCGTCAAGCAGGTGAGCGTTCCACACTGCCGCGGCTTGCTCATGAGAGTCCACGCCCGCGTAGAAGGCCGCCCGCAAGGCATCGTAGTCAGGCTCGGTAAAACCGCTGGCCTCAACGAATTTGGGTCGGTACACCGCAAAACCATGCGCTGTCGTATGGGGCCGGTACGGGACAGCTATCTGTATCGACCGGCGTTGCGGGACATACTCGACAGCGTCGATGATCAGCGCATCGATCCGCCCTCTCGGCAGGTGTAAGGAGGCGTCGACGACCAGCGCGGCGCGTAACCAGCCCGGTCGCCCCGCCTGCAACCACTCGCCCCCTGTCCGGATGGCGTCGGCAACATCGTCGAAAGCGAAACGCTCCAGACCCTCGGTTCCGTCGGCATCGACGTAGCCGAGCAGCGGAATCAAGCGTTCGGAATCGGAGCCGCTCCAGATCGCATGCGCCCCAAAGAAACCCGAGGTCTCGGCAATCTCGTACACGATCACAGAGAATGTCGTTGCGCACCGACATCGGTCGCCGTACGTAACGTGGGTCACATTGGTATGAAATGTTCTGTTGCACAGGAGAATTGTTGCTAGCTTGCCGAAGCGCTGCGTTGGCAGTGTGAGGTACGGCTAGGAGTATAAAGTGAAACATTCATGGTTTACTCGGGTGGGGCTCGGAATCGGCTCACTCACGGCGTTGAGTGGGGCCGCGGTGCTCACCGCGGGTATGGCGGTCGCGGAAATCCCTGCGCCCCCGACGGTTCCGGGGGCCACCCACTGCGTGAACACCGCCTATCTGGTGTCGTTCTCGTCGAGCGGCCTGACCGCCGACGCCGCCCGGGTGGAACTCATCGACTTCGCGCAGCAGACCCCGCAGCAGCCGACGATCGGCAGCGTGGTGGTCGTGAATGGAATCGATCCGGTCATCCAATGGATTCCGACCGTTGTCGGCAGCCACGAGCTGACCGCCAACGTCATCTTCAAGGACGGCTCTGTCTGGGGTACCACCCGCAGCACCGTCACCGTGGCGGACGCGTCCGGCTGCGGCGGCACCCCCACGACCACTCCCCCGCCCACCACGACCACTCCGCCGCCGACTACGACTACCCCGCCGCCGACTACGACTACCCCGCCGCCGACTACAACCGCCCCGGCGCCCGCCGCCTGGCAGCAGGGCGTCCACTACAACGTCGGTGACGTGGTGTCCTACAACGGGTCCCAGTACCGCTGTATTCAGGCGCATACCGCGGACGCTCCGGACTGGACCCCACCGAATACCCCCGCGCTCTGGCAGAAGATCTAGGACGCGAAAGTCCTCCCGCGACAGGGATGCGGGAGGGTTCGGAGTGCGCTGGTTCAGCTGATCAGGTCGCGGGTGTTCACCGCACCCTGCAATGCGATCCGCCCGGAAATGGCCGGAGCCCCGGTCGCGAGGCGACCGGGGCTTCAGCGAGAACCGTTGCGCTACTTCGATTTAGACGTCGCAGTACGCCTCGGACTGCCACCTGGGCATGTCGTTGTCGGTCGCATTGCACTATTGGGCCGACCTCGGGGCTGGGAACGTGGAACGCGTCCCGCAGGCCAACTATCGGTGAGTCCACGCGCGAATTCGTCCCAGCTGGTCACAGGAGCCCCTTGTCCAGCCATTCCGGCCGTCTCGTCCCCGATGACAAATAGCGTGTTGGCTTGACGTCCAGCCCCGGCATCGAAACTCCGATACTTCGCGAGTTGTAATGTGCCGCAAAGACTACGAGCCTCCACTGACACTCTGCGCCTGGCCGACCTAGCGATTCCGACGAGGCTCATGCTTGTCTGTCGCAGATCCGGAAGGTGTCGTCGCAGATCCGGTAGCCCCGAATCTGCTGTCGCACTTAGCCTTTCCCGACCGGCCGCACTCGGGACAAACCCGATGGCTGGAGAGGGAGGACGACGCAATGACTACCAAAACTGCCGAATCCGGTGACGACACCGCGGTTCGCACCGCACGTCAGCTCGACGAGGCTGCCCTGCTTCTCGAGAACGGCGACGTCTACGCCGCGGAGGCTCTGATCATGTCCATGTCACCCGGCGACATGACCGGTGCCATCACTGTCGCCGAGTCCTTGACTCGGCCGTCGTAGCCGTCGGCCTTTACCTAGTTCGACACCGCAGCCATCCTGTCCTGGCGGGCTGGAGCGCGGTGACGAAGTCAGTCGACATCGACCAACCCCGGATGGCGGGCGAGATTCGAGGCGGCCAGGTACCCGAATCGAACCGGCCACGCCCGGCAGGAACCGGGTTCCGCGATGGCTCACACTGGCGCCGGAGACGGCGCCGGTGCCGACCAACATGGTGGTGGCGGCGCTGAACCAGCCTGAGCCACAGCCCAGTTGGGTCAACTGGCGGCAGGCCGTGCACAAGACGGGATTTCGAACCCAACGGTTGAGTGGTTGCGGCTTCCGCCGCGCGTTCCTCCGCTCAGCTGCTCGTACAGGCAGTGTCCTTGCTCAACCTGCGATCGCCGTCCGCGAGTGCCCCCTATGGGATGTCGCCACCGGTCAGAAGCAACGATCTCCGCTGATTCACGGCTGCCGTGGCGAGGATTTCCGGTACGTCCTCGGCCAGCAGGAAGCCTGCCGCGACCGTCTTGTCGGTTGCCGCTCGGAATGCTGGGAGGTAGTCGTCCGGAGGGGGTCCCGGGAGTGGTCGCGTGCAGCCGAACATGATCGCCGGGCCGCCGTCCTCCTGTCCGAGCCCGGACAGCACCGCCAATGGTACGTCCAGCCACGGCGTGCGGATGCCGCCCAGCGCGTTGCCATGGACGTCGAGCGCCAGTTCCCCGGCGGATACCGTGAGCCGATCGGCCTGCGCCGGAGCGGGTCCGCCGTCGGCCCATCGGGACAGCGCCGCGATGGCTCGCTGCACGACGTAGTGATGTTGTGGCCCGGAATTGATCGGCTCGGGGAAATCGACGCCCAGTGGATTGCGTCGCGGCGCCATCCGCTCGGCCAGTTCCTCTGCGGTCAGAGAGCCGGAGTCGGTGAACGATGCGCCGACGCTGTAGGAGTCCGCGTGCGCGGCACCGGCCAGCTCCCAGAGCCGGAAGTGGTCGGAGTCGGGCTGGCGGGAGCCGATCGAGCGCATGAGGCCGACCACGTCGGTCTCGGTTTGGAGCACGAGCACCGGCGCGGTCGAATCCGCTCGCACCCGCGTACCGCCGTCCAGCGCCTCGGGGTCCACCAAGCCGGTCAGCGTGGCAGGGCGCCCCGGCCGCCCGTCGATGAGGTACGCGTCGTACGGCGAGCCATGCGGCGCAATGGCATTCACATATGTCACGAGCGTGGCCGCGGATTGGGACTGCCCGGCCGCGAGCAACTGCCGGGTCCCCGGCAGCAGCCTTCGAACCAGTTCTCCCGCCTGCCGGTAGATGTCGTAGCAGTAGGCATCCCCGGGATGCGACAGATCGGCGTACCGCACCGGATCCGACTGCTTCAGCGGCGGCAGCATGACCGAGTTCCAGGTGTCGTCCCCCTCGGCCGCCGCGGCCATGACGCTGCCGCCGTGAATCGGCGCGTACTGCGCGGAAACCCCGATCCAGGCCATCCGGGCCCGGATCAGATGCCGGTGTGCCAGCAGCCAGATCGGCGGCGCGTCCGCACCGGAGGAGGCGTTGAGCCACTCCACGACAGCGGTTCCGCAGTAGCCCTCGACCGGTCGGTACACCACGAGTCTGGTCGTGAACGGTGCGAGGCCGTCCGGCTCGGTCGCCCACTCTCCGTCGTCACCGGCCGAGCCGGTCAGGCGGTAGGACCCGGCGGTACCGGACAGGAAGTACTCCTCGGCGACGTAACCGACACCGGACAGTGGGAAGAACGTCGAGATCAGGTTGATCGGACCAGCCACCGGACCGGAAAGCTCCATCCCCAAACCCTAACAAGTGCTTGGTTTTTGGACAATCGCTGAACTCGCGCCGACCCACCAGCGGGCGGGTCACTCCGGCTTGGCTGGCCAGCCCGCCGGTACGTTGGCTTCGCGTAGTTGGATCCGATCTCTGACTGGTGGGCTCGCTGTGCGAAATGCGCTGCCCTGCAACAGTTCTGAATCGAGGAGCAGTTCCAGGTCAGCGACTACCGATGCTCGGTTCGAGGATTGCGGGCCCCTCTGCGCCGGGGCAATTTTTCGCTCGGTGGTAATGAGGAAGCAGGCGGACCTGCGTACCACATTCGGGTCGGCTCCCTCCTGCGGCAACCGCGTGAGCGATGGGTGGGCCGTCGCTCACGATCGTGATGTTGGCGTAGCTCGCGGAATCGTCCGGCTGTGTCGGGTCGGCTGCTACCAGCCTGCCGTTCCCGTGGAACCACGTTTCGAAATCCACAACCCAAGCCTAGGAAGTCCGTTGGAGGAAATACGGATCAAGCCCCGCTATCCTCCCCTTCGGCCGAAACGGTTGCGGGCGATCTACCACCGCACCCGGGGTGTCCGGCATATGTTCGGTGCCCTGGACTTGCGGACCAGCCAGCTGTACTGAGTTCCGCGACTTTGCGGTCGGGTCAAAGGTCCGGAGTCCGGATCACGGACCCCACGTTGCTTGACGCGGCGCTAGCGGATCTCCAACTGATAGGTGACCTCGACCCAGAAGCCGCCGGGCTCGTATTCGCCACCGAAGGTGAGGACGTAATCGCCAGGCGCGAGATCATCGAGACGAACCCACAGACCCCAAGCTTTGGCCTTGAACCGGCCGGTGTGACCGAAGGGACCGCCCGCTGCCGCCGTGATCCGGAATGCCTTGTCGTTGGTCACTGCTCGCACGGGCAGTGGGACTCCGTTCAACGCGGCGTGACCGGACGCCGCGGGCGCCACCGGCACCTCGCCACGCGCGAAGAATCCGTCCGGAACCTTCTGGAACATATTGAAAGCCGGGAAGAAGATCGGCCGGCCGTGCGGAATCGTGCACCGCCGCTCGACTCGCCCACCGAAGGTGCCTGCCAGGAACCAGACATCCGTCGGCTGATCGATCGCGGCGAACTCTCCGGTCTCGTCCACTACCGGATTCTTGGCGTTCGGCACCGACATCGCCCACTGCCACCAACGAGCTGCCAGCTCGACGTCGCTACTCGCCATCTCTCTACCCCATACAAACATCGACGCGAAGAAGAGTGCGAGCCACGACGGATCGCCCTCTTCCGAAGTGGACCTGAAGGAGGGTATACGAACCGGACGGTCTACGCCGCTCCACGCCACCCCGAGTGACGGCTACAGCATCAACCCTTCCGGACACGGCACCAGCCGCTCGTAGCCAACGCATACTTCTGCCGCATCCCGCGCGAACCGAACCAGCCAGCGCGGGTGCGTGGAAGATCAACGGACAGGGAGCATCTGAGCCCGCCGGCTGGATGTCTTCAGTGCACGGTAATGCCGAGCAGCGGACGGTGCGCGGCTGGTGAACCCTCCGGCACTTTGGTCAGATGGTCCAGGTGATCGGGTAATTGGTGTACGTCGCGGTCTCTGCTGTGAACATCACGCCTACTGCTCGGAAGTCGTCGCGCGCCCTTACCCGCATCTCCTTCAGCTCGTCCATCTGCGCCGCATGCTCTTCGGAGTCCCATATGCTCACCTGGGAGAGCGAGCCTTCAGGGGAGACGCCCGCGTACCAGTGAAGAAGACCCGGCAGTCGCAGAATTGCCGGGATCAGGTATTCCGAGGTCTTCTTGTCCGCAGCGACGACCACCTCGTACAGGCTCGGATCGAAGGTGACGCGCCCGACGCGGACGACGGCAGTTGCCGGCAACGACTCTGTCATCGCGTTCGATTTCCTCTCGGCAATGCTGGAAGATCTTGCTTCCCAGACGATCCCACCCTCAGGGCTCATGGATCAATATCGATCTTCGGAGCGACCGATAAACCAGACTTATCTGTTGGGTTGCGCAAGCGACTCCGATAATCGGCCGGTGCGGGCCGGCCGTCGACCGAACCGACCACTGTGCAGGAACATCCGCTACTGCCGCATCCTCCGTGGTTCGAATTGGCCAGAACTGGCGCGGCCGACAACGAGACCGACTGCGGCCCAGGACATCCTCTTCTGGCAGCCGAATATAGGGAGCATCCCACCGGGCACCTGGACCAAATCCTGGCCGGGATCCGATCTTGACACCAGTCTTAACTAGCCGATTTTCGCGCATTAGGCACACGATTCTCAGGTGGCCGCTGGTCCGAGGGGTACGGCCAGATGCGGCTATTCTTCGTTCAACTGCTTCAGCTCATTCTGCAGAGCGCACCGCCAGGAAGGCCAATGGATCCTCTCGGAGACTCGCTGCTCGCTCGCCTCGTCGGTCTCGAACTTGCCTCGGTGGTATTTGTCAGGGATTACCTGCAGCTCGACTTCGACGGCCCACGCTTGTCCTGCTACGTTTGGCCAATCATCGACGCCGACGGTACTACTCGGTCCCTGGGAGATGCCGGATATCGAGATACGCTGTGCGCCTTGATCGGCCAGACCGTCGTGTCGATCGATGAAGCTTTGGCACCGGGCTTCTCCTACGGTTCGCGATAGGTGCCCTCTCCATCCATCCGGCACTCGTGGAAGGCCCCGAAATCGCGATGCTCTCGGGGTTTTCCGACATGTGGGACGTGTGGCGTCCCGGTGAGGGGACGTTCGCTGACCTGGAATGAGAAGTTACTCAGGTTCTCACGTGGGGCCGAGCACCTCGTTCACGTGGAGGACGGCGGCAGCTACTGGGCAAGCAGTACAGTGCCGACGTGGCTGTCACCGTGGAAACACTGACCGAGATCGACGACGAGATCGTGGAGGCTTTCGGCCGGCTGCTGCCCCAGCTGTCGCAAACGGCCACGCGATTGGATCAAGAAGCGTTGGCGCAGTTGGCTTCTACAGAATCGACCACTGTCCTGGTCGCGCGTAGCGGTGGAAAGATCGTCGGGACATTGAGCTTGGTGATGTTCCCGATTCCGTCGGGCCTTCGAGCACGGGTTGAAGATGTGGTGGTCGATGACTCGGCTCGCGGCCAAGGCATCGGCGCGGCGTTGATCGAGGAAGCCAAGACCCGAGCCACAGCTGCGGGCGCGCGAACACTGGATTTGACCTCGCGAGCATCCAGGGCCACGGCCAATCGCCTCTACGAGCGCCTCGGATTCCGAGCGCGTGAGTCCCGTGTTTATCGCTTCGCTCCAACCGACTGACCCTCGTACAAGGCATCGACGAACGCACTACTTTGCCGCATACCGCGCTGACCGAACCAGCCAGCGCGGAGCGGCGAGCGGTCGGAACCTGGTGCGGCGCAGAACGTCCGCTACTGCCGATTATGTGATGCTTCGTCTGCATCACACGAAACGTCGGCGCGCGTGCTGGGCGACTCGGCAACTACCGCGAGGCTGGGGGCAGGAGCCGGCCGCTGAGGACGGGACGGTCGTTGAGGTCATCCAGAGGCACCCCGACGCCGAGGTTCTCTGCAAGCCTGTAAAACATTCCGAGGGACCCCAAGGGGCCGTATTCGTCTTCTTCGGGTCGGGCGCCGAGGGCCTGCATCTCGGTGTCGAAGCGGTGCGGGTCGGTGCCTGTCCGTGCGAAGCTGTCCGTGGTGTCGAGTCCGGTGATGAGGCGGCCGTCCTCGGCGTACCGGAACACCCCTCCCGGTTTCTCGCTGGCGTGCAGCTCCAGTGCCGCGGTTCCGATCGAGGCGCGCAGCACCAGTCCCCGGTCTTCGATGCCTTTCCAACTACCGTGCTCCCACGCCCAGGCCCAGCTTCGGTAATGCCCTGCGCTGACCACATATCCGTCGGATGCGTAGAGAAGACCGCCCAGCTCGTAGCGGAAGTCATCTGGCCCGCGCACCGCCACGGTGTTTTGGTCGACGCCCATCCGCTCCAATAGCTCCCGGGCGTTGATCTGACGCGCGAAGGTGAGGTTGACCAGCGGCAGATCCCTGTCGTACATCCACCCGAGGCCACCGGTCATGGTGTTCACGACGCCCCCAGGTCGCGGATCGCGATCAAGGTCCGGAAACACAGTCCATGATCATGAAACCAGGCGTCGTCAACAGCTGAAGCAGTCACAGCGGCTGACACTGCCATGAGTCACCGACATCCCTGGCCGGGCCCGCCCGTCGCCTAGTAACGACGGCCACTCCGGCGGACAAGCCGGTTCCACGCGCCGGGCTGTTGCGGGACTCGAGGGAAGTCCAACGTCCGGTAATGCCTGCGGCCGCTCGCCAACGGATTCGACCCGCACGCGCTGTCCTGCGACACCGTCGGGTTCGGATACGGACAAGGCCCCGACACCACCGACATCGCCGGCATGGACGGGCGCTACCTCACAGCCGACACCGCAGCCTCATTCACTGGACGCGTCGCCGGCATCTATGCCGCGACCGGAACAGTCGCGTTCGACTGGTTCACCTACGAAGGCGAACATCGCTGACCCGCAAGGTCAGTGGCCAAGCCTTGCACATAGATCGATGGACCGATGACCCACAGCGCACTGGCGATCACACCAATGACGACGGCGAGCAAACGCACGCTACTGCCGCATACCGCGCTGACCGAACCAGCCAACGCGGGTCGAGGCCGAAATCTGGTGCGCCGCAGAACATCCGCTACTGCCAAATAGAGTGCCTTTGACGCACGCCGGAGACGGCGTCGCTCATACCCGGCTCAGGCGGGAGTGCTTTCGAAACGGTTACGGTAGAACCACGGCTTCGGGCATCGCTCAGGGCGACGGCAGGTTCCGGTCTCGATCAACTCAGCACGTAATTCATCGCTGGCATTCGGGTGATGGACCACCCGCTCGCGGATCGAAAAGTACGCGTCCCCATACGTTCTGGCCTCGAGCTCCGCAGCACGGCGCAGTGCTTCGGTCGGCACACCGGGGTTGACGATCGCATTCCACCGTACGTTTCCGTCCTGATCAACCACGAGCAGAGCGAGAGCATCGGGTGGGGTGTTCGGATTTCGCGCAGCCCACAACCGCACCGGCCGGACTGAATCGACAGCAAGCTGACGCAACCTACCTGGCGCGGTTGCAGGGTCCCGGGTCTCCAGAACACGGCGGTATCTGGCCAACCGCTCAGCACGAGACGGCACTCCCTGCATATCCACCGCGAGAGTTTTTCACCTCACGGAACAGTCCGCATGCCCTGGTCACCCGACTGCGTGGCAAACCACTGGATCGTGGCGCCGGTGTGCGCGTATATCCGCGGCAACCCGGAGATGTGATGAAGTAGCGAGGTGGAGAAACCTGTGGACCTCGATGCGCACTTTGCCAGGTGGGGACGTGCCAAGGGGTGGAAGCCGATGGACCCGAACCGGCTTACCGAGCGTGAATACCTCCTGCAATTCGCGACGCGCCCAGGCATGTTCATCGGCTTCACGACCGTTCGTGGCGTGACCTGCTTCCTCGACGGCTACGATTACGCCGCGCGCCGGGCCGGCGGTCGAGGACTGGACGGGTTTCGCGACTGGCTTCTCACCAATCATCTCCGCTGCGAGAGCAACTTCGTCTGGTCCGGTGTGATCAAGCAGATCGCAGTGCCCGAATGGGACTTCGTCACAGATCTCAGCCCAGAGCAAGAGGTTCGCATCCTGGAAGTGTTGTTCACTCTGCTCGATCAATTCCTCGCCGAACGGGAAGGTCCCAGCTGAGCATCAGCCCGGGTCGGCGGGGTCAGCTGCCGCGAGCCACTTGGCGAAGACGGCGAAGTCGCTGTGCCGCAATCCGATTCGTGGGTCGACTCGGTGCAGCAGCGCCTGGCCGAAATGGTGGTCGGATACCCATTCCCGGTCGTTGTCGCTGATCTCGTCGTCGACCCAGATGAACGACCGGCGCGCGGCCCATTCGACGATGGTTCGTGTCTTCCAATGCAACCCGAACCATTCGTCGAGTTGATGGTCGGGCAGGTCGGGCCATTCCACAATCGCCAGCTCGGGTAAACCCAGTAGTGGGCCGACAACTTGGTTCGCTTCGTGGAGCCAGGTGGTCGCCCACACCAACTCGCAGGGCAGGCCCGAGAGCAGTGGCCCCAGCGCAGGGTCGACACGGGCCACGAGCGGGTTTGTGGGGAGCGGTCGTTCGTCGATGATGGACGGCTGTCGATGGTCTGCAGGCGTGGTGCCGAAAGGGATGAGCGGACCGTCGACGTCAAGGAAAAGCAGCGAGTGGTGAAGTGTGTCCATTGGTTTGAAGGCTAGTAGGACTTTGTTAGGTCGAAGAATGTGTGGCGGCAAAGCGGGCAGGTACCGATCCAGATGGCAAGTGCGCGTTGGAGTTTGCGGAGTATGCCGTAGAGGGTCAGTCCTGCCCGTTTGCTTTTGGGGTGGTGAGCCGCAGGGTGGTGAGGAACAGGTGGGCGGCGGTGGTGAGGGTGGCGTGGTGGTGCCAGCCGAGCCAGGAACGGCCTTCGAAGTGGTCGAGGCCGAGGGCGTCTTTGAGTTCGCGGTAGTCGTGTTCGATGCGCCAGCGGATTTTGGCGAGTCGGACGAGGTCGGTGATTGGGGTGTCGGGTGGCAGGGTGGACAGCCAGTAGTCGGTGGGTTCGCTTGTGTCGGTGGGCCATTCGGCCAGTAGCCAGAGCTCGGGGAGGGTGCCGTCGGGGGCGGGGGTGATGATGCGGCCCGACGGGCGGACCCGGATCGCGGTGAAGCGGGAAGTCAACTCGGCGTTGGGGTTGGTGGGGCTGGTCTTGCTGCCGTGTCGCCAGGTCACGTGGCGCAACGCCGCTTCGCCGTGGTCGAGCACGAGGTCCTTGCAGGTCCTCGGCGGGTCGGGGTATCGCGGTGTGGGTGGTCGTCCGGTTGCCGGGCGGGGCGGGGTCTGTGGGCGGGCGTCACCGCGGTGCACGCCGGTGGAGCCCTTGACGGCCACCACGTAGGGCAGGTCGCGGTCGGTGAGACCGGAGCGGAACTGCGCGGCGTCGCCGTAGCCGGCGTCGGCGACCACGACCGGCGGCGCGGGGCATCCCCAGCGCAACAGTTCGTCGATCATCTCCAGGGACTGTTCCCATTTGCGGCGATGCCGCTCGCCCTCGGGGACGGCGGCCTTGGTGCGGCGCGCAGTGATCGCCGTCTTCTGCTCGGGCGTGTCTGTGAGGGTGTCGTCCCAGCTCTCGGGTAGGAACAGTCGCCAGTCCAGTGGCGCGGACGCCTCGTCGGTCACCGCGTGGACGCTGACGGCGACTTGGCAGTTGCCTACTTTGCCGAGGGTGCCCGAGTACTGCCGTGCCACGCAGGGTGAGGCGTCGCCGTCCTTGGCGAACCCGGTGTCGTCGATCGCCCACGCCTGCGGACCGATCAGTTCACATGCCTTGGTCGACAACACTTTCCGCACCGCGGCCACGTCCCACGGCGAGGTGGTGACGAATTGCTGCAGCCTCTGGTGATCGGTCTGCAGCCGCTCGGCCATGGGCTGCATCGACTTACGCTTGCCGTCGAGCATCAGCCCCCGCACATACACCCCGGCAGTGGCGACGCGGTCCTTGCGCGACAGCGACGAAAACACCTCACCGACAAACGCGTCCAGCAACGCGTCGACCCGAGCCAGCTCACCATGATCCACACCCGGCATCGTCTCGAGAATCGCGGCGACACTCGAGCACAACACGCCGACCTAACAAAGTCCTACTAGTGCTGCGTTCCTCAAAGGTGGTACACAAAGCGGCGGCGTAGGGTTCGGGGTTTCGGGGCTGGTCGGCCCCAGATCCATGGTCGTGCGCG
>NZ_JBEXJI010000026.1:0-121125 GCF_040609015.1 Nocardia sp. NPDC004860
CGCCCTGCTTCAGCAGGGCCGGGATGATCTTCGGCACCAATGCGACGCGTCGTTCGTCCGGGTTCGTCTCGCGAACCACTCCGACGCGCGCACCGTCCGGCACACCGGCCCGGCCGCTCGGCATTGTCTCTTCCACAGCGCGCGAACTCCTTTCGTGGTCCCTCGACCCGCGAAGATGTCCGCTCAGACTTGCCATACGAGATGGCATTGACAACAGAATCACCACATTGCTAGACAAATGGACTCCACGGGTGCCAATCCCCGGCAAATAGTCTTCGAGCGCCCTGGAACAGTGACAGGGAGTAAACAGATGATCACCAACGAAGCGGCCCGCACCGGCATCGACGAGATCGACCGGCGCATCATCCAGGAGTTGTCCCGCGACGCGCGGCTATCGATGCGCGAATTGGCCGAGCGAACCCATATTTCCCGAGCCCACGCCTATGTCCGGCTCGATCACCTCCGGCAATCCAATGTCATAGAAGGCTTCTCGGCGCGTATCGGGTACGAAAAGACCGGACTGCGCGCATCGGCCTTGGTGGCCATGTCGATTCGGCAGGAGTGCTGGCACGCTATTGCGGACTCGCTCAGCACCCTGCCGTTCGTCGACCACTATTTCCTGCTGGGCGGCGATTTGGACGTGATCGTCCTGGTGCGCGCCACGGACAATCAGGCACTGCGCGCCATCGTGTTGGAAAAGCTGCAGGGTCTGGCGGGCGTGCGGTCAACAAGAACCTGGCTGATCTTCGAGGAAGCCGTAGGTCCGGGGCCCGAGTGGGTCTGATCGACTGCACCGCAGGAGAGTTCTGGCCGGCGCCGGATGCGGAGCAGGCTCGCCCCCGAGTCCCGCCTAGACCCCGGAGAAACCGCGCACCAGCGTCTGCGCGACCTCGTTGAGGTGCTCGATGGTCAGTTCACGAGCCCGATCCGAATCACGGTCCCGCAATGCCGTCAAGATCAGATCGTGGGCGCGCAGCTCCTCCTCCGAAGTGATGTGTCCTTCGATCTGCGGCAGTAGATAGTGCAACCGGCGCACCTCGTCGGTCAGGTCCTGCAGAATGGTCCGAACTCTCGGATTGCCGCCGATATCGGTCAACGCCAGGTGAAACGCGCTCGCCGCACCCAGAGCGGCGTCCGTGCCCGAGGCAGTGTGTTGTTCCCTGACCATGCCCGCGAGCAGCTCCAGATCATCCGCTGTCGCGCGGGTCGCCGCGGCCGCGGCCACCTCCGGCTCGATCATGCGCCGGACCGCGAAGATATCGCGAATATCCCGCAACTCGACCGGCCGGACCAAGTAGCCCTTCCGTGGCAGCACCACGACCCACCCGGTCTGCGACAGCAGCCGCAGCGCCTCCCGCACCGGCGTCTTGGACACCCCGTACTCGGCGGCGAGCTCCGCCTCGTAGATGGCGGTGCCGGGTGCGCGCTGCACCCGCAGAATCTGATCCTTGATCCGTTCGTACACCTCGTCGGTGAGCGACATCGCCCCTCTTTCACCAGCTGAAACCCTAAGGCCATGAGTGTAGCCCACCGGGATCCCACTGATATATCTACAAAGTTCTTCCAAAATCTCTAACGCATATGTCATTGTGGTAGCCATCACTCGGCTTCGCACCGAGATCCCAGCGGCCACGAGACTCGACTGCCGAGCTCGCAACGCCATTCAATAGAACCCTGATTGCAGCAAAGCTGCCGCAATCGCGGCAGGGTGAGGAAACGATGTCTCAGGAGAGCACCCACCGAATCGGTGGGGAGCTGATGTCCGAGGAAGGTCCGGACGGCTTGATCACCCGAGCCTTCCTGCGCGGAACCGGGTTGTCGGCCTTGACGGTTCGCCAGCGGCCGGTCATCGGCATCGCCAATACGTGGAGTGAGCTCAATCCCTGCAACGCAGGTCTGAGAGAGCTCGCCCGGCATGTGAAACGCGGGATCACCGCGGCGGGCGGGCTGGCACTCGAGTTCCCGACCATCTCCCTGGCCGAAGCGTTCACGCGTCCGTCGAGCATGTATCTGCGGAACCTGCTCGCGATGGACACCGAGGAAATGATCACCGCGAGCCCGATCGACGGGGTTGTCCTGCTGGGCGGATGCGACAAGACCCTGCCTGCCCAGCTGATGGGCGCGGCCAGCGCGGGCAAACCCGCACTGGCACTCGCGGCCGGCCCGCGCCCGCTGTCGACCTGGGAGGGTCGGCCGATGGCGGTCGAGAATCTCTGGCCGCTCATCGATCAGCGCCGGACCGGCCACCTGTCCGACAGCGACTGGTCGCGACTGGAAGGCTGCCTCAGCGGCGGAGTCGGGACCTGCAATGTAATGGGAACCGCCGTCACCATGGCTGTTGTCGCAGAGGTGCTGGGGATGGCGCTGCCCGGCACGGCGCTCTTGCCGGCGGACTCCGCGCAGCGGGCGGCAGCCGCCGAGCACACCGGACGGGCCATCGTCGCGCGCGCCCGAGCCCACATCACCCCAGCCGCGGTCATGACACCGGGCGCGTTCGACAACGCGTTTCGCGCGGTGTGCGCGGTAGGCGGTTCGACCAATGCGGTGATCCACCTGCAGGCCATCGCGGGCCGGCTCGGATTGTGCTTGGACCCGGCGCGTTTGCAGAAGCTCAGCGACTCGACTCCCCTGCTGGCCGATGTGAAACCGTCCGGGCGACGTTTCCTGCACGACTTCGAGGCCGATGGCGGAGTTCCCGCACTCATGGGCCGGCTGCGCGAAATCGCCGACATGACTGCGATGTCCGGCGACGACCGCAGCTGGGACGAGACCGCGACGGACCCGGCCGCCATCGCGGGCTGCCTGTCGACGCTGACTCATCCCGTCGGCCAGGCGAGGTCGCTGGTCATGCTGCGCGGCAGCCTCGCCCCCGACGGCGCGCTCCTCAAGCAGTCCGCCGCCGATCCGGGGCTGTGCAGACACGTTGGCAGAGCGGTGGTTTTCGACGGTGTCGATGACCTGCGGGCGCGGATCGATCACCCTGATCTGGAGGTCGATGCGACATCGGTGCTCGTGTTGCGCGGGACCGGCCCGATCGGCGGGCCGGGTATGCCGGAGGTCGGCCACCTGCCCATTCCGCGAAAACTGCTGGAGCAGGGCGTCACCGACATGGTGCGCATTTCCGATGCCCGGATGAGCGGCACCGCGACCGGAACCGTCGTATTGCACGTGGCTCCCGAGGCGGCGGCGGGCGGACCATTAGCGCTCGTCCGCGACGGTGACTTCATCGAACTCGATACCGCCCGCAACACCCTCGATCTGCTGGTGGACTCCGCCGAATTGGAACGGCGCAGCCTCGAGGGCGGACCGAATCAACAAGGGCCACAGCCCAATGACGGCACCGAGCCGTCCTCGGCGTTTCCCCGGGCGCGCGGGTATGCGCGATTGTTCGCCGAACACGTGACGCAGGCCGATCGAGGCTGCGACTTCGATTTCCTGCAGGCGGTGCGATGAGCATGTTCGATGTCGGCCTGATCGGAACAGGGGCGATGGGGACACAGATCGCCACCCGGATCATCGCCGCGGGCCATCGGCTCGCCGTACACAATCGAACCCGCGTGAACGCACTCGCTGTGGAGAACGTGGGCGGGCAGTGGTGTGGCAGCGCGGGGGAGCTCGCCGCAGCCAGCCGCGTCGTGATCTCCTGTCTGCGAAACACTTTCGCAGTCGAGACCATCTACGGTGGCGACGGTCTGCTCGCCGGAGCCCGGCCCGGCCAGATCTTCGTGGAGCACGGCACCTTCGCACCGGCCACCGCCCGCGACCTCGCCGCCCTGGCCCGTCAGCGCGGTGCGGCATTCCTCGACGCCCCTGTCACCGGCGGGCCGACGGGAGCCGCGCAGGGAACACTCGCGATCATGGCCGGCGGTGACGCCGACGCCATCGACCAGGTGACTCCATTGTTGAAATCCTTCGGATCTCGCGTCACTCGCGTCGGCGGCTCCGGCGCGGGCGTCGAACTCAAACTCGTGAACCAGCTGCTGGTCGGCGCGCACATGACCGCCGCTGCCGAGGCGATCCGGGTACTCGACCGGGTGGGCATCGATCTCGGCCTCGCCGCAGAGGTCCTGCTCAGTGGATGGGCCGATAGCACCATGCTCAGGCGCGCCTTCACCCAACTCGAGCTCGACGCGGTAGAACACACCGGCGCCACGATCTCCGGCATGAATGAGGTCTTGGACCTGGTGAATCGGCTACGTGATGAAGCCCGCCTCAGCGGACCGGTGCTCGACGCCACCACCGCGTCGTTCCGGGCGGCCGTGGCGTGCGGCGCCGGCGACCTCGATCCGGCAGCTCTCGCCCGGCTCGACCACACAAGTACGGCGCAGGCGAGTCCGCGATGAGATGGGCGGCCAATCTGTCGATGCTGTACTCCCGGCTGCCGGTCGAGCAGCGGGCCGCCGCGGCTGCCCGCGACGGCTACTCCTACGTCGAAACCTGGTGGCCCTTCTCGCAATCGGCACCAGCGGTGGAGGAAATCGATCGTTTCTGCTCGACGCTGCGGCGTGCGGGAGTCCGGCTGGCGGCCCTCAATCTCGACGCGGGCGACCCCAGTGCCGGGGAGCGCGGGCTACTGACCGATCCCGGCCACGAGATACGCGTGCGGACCAATCTCGAATCGGCCGTCGAGATTCTCGCGGACACGAAGTGCACAATCCTCAACGCCCTGTACGGAAATCGGATCGACGGTCATGATCCGAGATACCAGGACCGGCTCGCCTTGTGCAGGCTGGTCGAAATCGCCGACCGGGTCGCGGAGCTGGGCGTGACGGTGGTCGTCGAGACACTCAATGCCATCGACAGTCCACGGTTTCCCTTGACGAACATCGGCGACACCGCGGCGCTGGTCACCGAGGCGATCGCACAGAGCGGCCACGGCAATATCGGATTGCTGCTCGACACCTACCACCTGCGAACGATGGGTATCGATCCGGCGATCGCCATCGGCGAATACGGCCCGCTGATCCGCCATGTGCAGTTCGCGGACTCACCCGGGCGCGGGCGGCCCGGTACCGGCCGCATCGATTTCGATGGTGTCACACAGGCATTGGCAGCAATCGGCTATTCGGGATTCATCGGGCTCGAGTACGACCCGTCCCCACAAGGTTAGGAATCGAAAATGAAGATAGTCAGTTACGGACCCGAGCGGGCCGAACGTCCGGGAATCTTCGTGCCGCAGCGAGGAATCGCGCCGCTGGACCCACTACTGCGGTCGCTCGGTTTGACCGCGGTTGATTCCAACACCTTGGTCGCCATGCTCGACTGGCTGCAACCCGAGATCGAGAAGGCGGCCGCGAACGATACGGCCAGGCAGTCGATCTCGTGGCTCGACCCCGCTACCACCCGCCTCGGATCGCCTATTCCTTTCCCTGAGAAAGTGCTGGTGGCCGGTGGCAACTATCAGTCGCATGTCGATGAGGCTGCGGGGATGAAGAACGCCCCTTCCCCCTCGGAACCGATCATCATTCTCAAGCCGTCGAATACCGTCATCGGCGCGCGTGACGCGCTCATTCGCCCCGCGCAGACCGAACAGCTCGACTACGAAACCGAAATCGCCGTCGTCATCGGTCGTGGCGGGCGGCACATCGCCGCGAAGAACGCGTACGACCACGTCGCCGGATATTGCATCGCCAACGATGTCACTGCTCGAGACCTGGCATTCAAGGATGTCCACATCAGCCCGCTCTTCTCACAGATGACGCGGGCCAAGGGCATTCCGACCGGTGCGCCGCTGGGGCCGTGGCTGGTTACCAAGGACGAGATCCCCGACCCCCATCGGCTCCAGCTGCGTTGCTGGGTCAATGGCGAATTGCGCCAGGACGGTAGCAGTTCCGAGATGATCGTCGACATCCCGCACTTGATCGAGGATTTCAGCAAGGTCGTCGAGCTGTCCCCCGGCGATGTCATCATGACCGGCACGACCACCGGCTGTGGTGCATTCCAGAATCCCCCGAAGTTCCTGCGCGGCGGCGACGTCGTGCGGATGGAGATCACCGGGCTCGGCGTCATGGAGACGCCGATCGAAGACGAGAAGTGACTGCGTTCAGGGCGATTCCCGAACGATCACCGAATCCCTATTCAGGAGAATCACAGTGGACATCGAGGTCCGAACTCCCGAGAACACCTGCATTGTTCTCATCGATTACGTCAGCGGATTCGCCCCGCTGATCGCGTCGCAGACCGTGGCCGAAAACGTCTCCGGCGGGCGCGCTCTCGCGCAGACCGCCCTCGCCTACGGCATCCCGCTGATCGTGTCCGTCGGCCCCGAGCACGACCCCCGGGGCGTGCTGTATCCGGAGATCGCGGAGGTGCTCGCAGACAATCGGGTGCAGCATCGCGGTCTGTCCTTCGATGCCTTCGAGGACGAGGAGTTTGCTGCGGCCGTCGCGGCGACCGGACGCCGGCACCTGATCATCGCCGGTCTGATGTCCGACGGCTGTGTCATGCATACGACCATGAGCGCCCTGCGCCGCGACTACGGGGTCTCGATCGTCGCCGACGCGACCGCCAGCACGAGCGTCACCGCGCACCACACCGCGATGGCCCGCTTCACCCAGCTGGGTGTAGTGCCGCGCACGTGGATGTCGCTCGCGTCCGAATTCCAGAAGTCGTACGCGAATACCGAGACCCTCACCGAATATCGCGCCATCCAGGCCAATATGCCCGGCTACGCGATGTTGAACGCCACTCTCGGCAACTTTCGAAACCTGGCCGCCGACAACCCGATCGAAAACCAGTAGGAGCACTACCCCATGTCTACAACCCGAACCGATCACCAGGTCGTCATCGTTGGTGGCGGACCGGTCGGCCTGATGATGGCGATCGAACTCGGCCGCCGCGGCGTGGATGTCGCGGTGATCGAACGGCGGACCGCCCGGCTGCGGCATCCACGGGCGCTCGGCCTGCACGCGCGAACCATGGAGATCATGCGCCAGCTCGGCTGGGCCGAGGACGTCCGCCGGGCCGGCAACCTGCCGCTGGAGCGCTGGTCCAGCTTCGGCTACATGACCCGATTGAATACGCCGGACATCGGATCCATCGATCTGATGGCCGATCCCGACCGGGTCGAGCGCGCCTACTCGGAATCCCCGGAGATGATCGCTTGGTGCGCGCAGGACGTCTTCGAGCCGCTCCTGGTCGAGAAGGTCGGCGAATTCCCGTCGGTCGGTGTCACCACAGGTCTGCGCGTGACCCACCTCGAGCAGCACGAGGACCATGTCACGCTCACTGTCGAGGACGAAGCGGGATCGGTCCGGCAGATCTCGGCCGAGTACGTAGTCGGAGCCGACGGTGCGCACAGCACTGTACGCGGGCTGCTGGGCATCGACGCCCCGGTCTCACCGACCAAGGGCCACCAGCTCAATGCGTGTTTCGTCGGTGACCTGCGCCCCTACCTGGGCGATCGCAACCACATTCTCTGGTGGGTGATCAACCAGGACACCACCGGCGCGTTCCTCACCTATGACGGAGATCGCCGCTGGGTGTACAGCTGGGGATACGATCCCAACCGCGAATCGGTCGCGGACTATCCGCCGGAACGCTGCGCCGAGGTGATCCGATCCGCCATCGGCGACGCGGATGCGGACGTGGAGTTCGAACGCGTCTTCCCCTGGACGATCGACGCCGCCATCGCTGACCGGTTCCGGTCGGGTCGCACCTTCCTGATCGGCGATGCGGCACACCGGCTTCCGCCCAGTGGCGGATTCGGCATGAACAGCGGCGTCCAGGATGCGCAGAACCTTGCCTGGAAGCTCGCACTGGTGCTGCGTGGCCACGCCGAAGAGTGCGTGCTCGACACCTATGACGAGGAGCGGCGCGCCGTCGCGTGGTTCAACGCCGAGCAGATTCACCGCAATGTCGAGGCGTCGGCGAAGGTCGGCTGGGTCATGACCGATCCCGACATGCTCGCTCGCATCGAAGGGCCCGACGGCGGCCCGGTGCGTCAGCAGATCGCCGACGCGATTCCCTTGCAGGAGGACCAATATTGGTCCTATGGCCAGCAATTCGGATTCGTCTACGAGTCCGCCGCCGTCATCGGCGATGGCACCGCGGCACCGGCATCGGTGGTCAGTGATTACGTCCCGTCGGCCGCACCGGGCGCGCACGCACCGCACGTCTGGCTGCGCGACCCCGAGGGTAATCGTCTCTCGACCGTCGACCTGCTGCACACCGATTTCGTTCTCCTGACCACCCCACAGGGCGCGGAATGGCGAACGGCGCTCGAAGATCTGTCGGCGCCCCGCGGCCTGCCGACCACCGGGTACGCGATCGGCGAGGGTGGCGACTTCGTCGCTGAGATCGGCCAGGACTGGCTGTCGCGGTATGGAATCGAGGCTTCCGGCGCGGTGCTGGTGCGCCCCGACGGACATGTGTGCCTGCGCGCCACCAACGCCGGCACGCCTGCTCGCGAAGTGCTCGCGCAGGCGCTTGCCAAGCTTTTCCCGAGCCCGGTCGTGAACGCCGGCGCGGGTCAGGCGTAACCGGATTTCCGTAATCGACCATGTATCAACGTATTCGGAGACAGAAGTGACCCTCGTTGAGCCGCCACCCCCGCGGCAGTTCGAGAAGTTCCTGCCCGCCGCGAGCGCCGTGCAGTACCTCGATGCCGATGGCAAACCCACTCCCAGCGACGCCCGCTATTCCCGCCCCGCTGATGACCGCCTGGTCGAGGTGTACCGGCAGATGGTGCGCGGCAGGCGCTTCGATCAGCAGGCGACGGCCCTGACCAAGCAGGGCAGGCTGGCGGTGTATCCGTCCGCGCGCGGTCAGGAAGCGTGCCAGGTCAGCGCGGCGATGTGCCTGCGCCCCACCGATTGGCTGTTCCCCACTTATCGCGACTCGATGGCCATGACCGTGCGGGGAATCCCGGCCGCCGAGATCCTCAGCATGCTCGCGGGCGACTGGCATTGCGGGTACGACCCGGCCGTGCACCGCACCGCGCCGCAGTGCACGCCGCTGGCCACCCAGCTCCTGCACGCCACCGGGCTGGCGCACGCCGAGCAGCGCCGCGGGCGGGACACGGTCGTGCTGGCGCTGTGTGGTGACGGCGCGACCAGCGAGGGCGATTTCCACGAGGCGCTCAACTTCGCCGCGGTATTCCACGCGCCGGTCGTATTCCTGGTGCAGAACAATGGTTTCGCGATCAGCGTGCCACTGGCCAGGCAGAGTGTCGCGCCGTCGCTGGCGCACAAGGGCGTCGGTTACGGCATCGGCTCCGAACAGGTCGACGGCAACGATCCGGTCGCCATGATGGGCGTCATGGACGAGGCCGTGCGGTTCGCCCGCGAGGGCAATGGGCCGGTCATCGTCGAGGCCCACACCTATCGGCTCGACGCCCACACCAATGCCGACGACGCCACCCGATACCGCGAATCCGCCGAAGTCGAGCAGTGGCTCGCCCGGGACCCGATCAGCCGTCTGCGCGCGTACCTGGCCGCCGCGGGAGCGGTCGACGACGGTTTCGACGAGCAGCTGACCGCCGAGGTCGAGGCGGAGGCCGCCGCGCTGCGCGCGGCCATGAACGCCGACCGACCCGCCGACCCGATGGAGCTGTTCCAGCACGTGTTCGCCGAGCCCACCCCGCAATTGCGCGAGCAATCGGCCCAGGTCGAAATCGAACTCGCCGCTGAAGCCGAGGAGGACTGATCATGCCGAAACTCACGATGGCGCAGGCACTGAACCTGGCCCTGCGCGATGCGTTGACCGCTGACGAGAACGTCATCGTCTTCGGCGAGGACGTCGGCGCTCTGGGCGGCGTCTTCCGGGTCACCGACGGACTGACCAAGGACTTCGGCGAAACGCGGTGCTTCGACACGCCTTTGGCCGAGTCCGGCATCATCGGCTTCGCCGTCGGCATGGCGATGTCGGGTTTCCGGCCCGTGGTGGAGATGCAGTTCGACGCCTTCGCCTATCCGGCGTTCGAACAGATCACCTCGCACGTGGCCAAGATCCGCAACCGAACCCGCGGGAAGCTGTCGGTGCCGATGGTCATCCGTATCCCGTTCGCGGGCGGCATCGGCGGCGTGGAACACCACTGCGATTCCAGCGAGGCGTACTACGCCCACACCCCGGGGTTGAAGGTGGTGACGCCCGCGACCGTGGCCGACTCGTACTCCCTGTTGCGTGCGGCCATCGACGACCCGGACCCCGTCATCTTCCTGGAGCCCAAGCGGCTCTACTACTCTCGTGCCGAGGTGGAGCCGCGCGCGGAAGACCGGCTGGGACGAGCGCTGGTGCGCAGGCCCGGTCGCGACGCGACCCTGGTGGCCTACGGCCCGTCGGTGGAAGTGGCGCTGGAGGCGGCCCAAGCCGCTGCCGCGGACGGTCACGACCTCGAGGTGGTCGATCTGCGCTCGATTGTCCCCTTCGATGACGACACCGTCACCGCGTCGGTACGAAAAACCGGTCGCTGCCTGGTGATTCACGAGGCACAGGGATTCGCCGGGGTCGGCGCCGAGATCGCGGCCCGCGTGCAGGAACGGTGCTTCCACCATCTGCACGCGCCTGTGCTGCGGGTGAACGGATTCGATATTCCCTATCCCGCACCGAAACTCGAGCGGATCCACCGGCCCAGCGTGGATCGCGTCCTCGACGCTGTGGACCGCCTGCAGTGGAACGACACTCCCGATACCCGATGGGCGGTGACCGCGTGAACGACCAGGTCTTCCTTCTGCCCGACCTCGGTGAGGGCCTGACCGAGGCCGACATTCTCGAATGGCGGGTCACGGTCGGCGACACCGTGCGCATCGACCAGATCATCGCCGAGGTGGAGACCGCCAAGGCCGCGGTCGAGGTGCCAGTTCCGTTCGAGGGCACCGTGATCGAACTACACGGAGCCGCGGGCGACACACTCAAGGTCGGCACCCCGCTGGTCACCATCCGTGGCACGCACACCGCAGCGGCCGGGCCGGCACCGGCCGCACCGGCAGGTCATGAACAGTATCGGGAGGAGGAGCGCGCAGGATCGGGCAATGTGCTCATCGGGTACGGCACCGGTTTCGATGCCCCGCGCCGACGGCGCCGGGTGCACTCCGCGGACCGATCAACCGCCGCCCCCGGGGTACATGAGCAAGCGGACGTAGTGGGACCGACCAGTACCACGGTCCCGCCGTCCGCGCCTCGAGTCATCTCGCCACTGGTACGAAACCTCGCCCTGAGCAAGGGAATCGACCTCTCCGCACTGACCGGAACCGGGCCCGGGGGCATCATCGTCCGCGCCGATGTCGAAAGCCACGCTGATGTCGAGAGCCCGCCCGTACTCGCAGCTCCCGTGTCCGGCCCCGCCCGCTTCCATCTCGAGCGGATTCCGCTGAAGGGCCTGCGCAAGACGGTCGCCGACAAGTTGTCCACCAGTCGCCGCGAGATTCCCGACGCGACCACCTGGGTCGATGTCGATGCCACCGAGCTGCTGCGGGCCCGCGCCGCCATCAATCACGGTCTGCCACCCGAGGACCACGTGAGTCTGCTTGCGGTGGTGGCGCGCCTGACCATCGCGGCACTGTCCAGGTATCCGGAGCTCAACGCGTCGGTGGACACCGAGCACGGCGAGATCATCCGCCACGGCCAGGTGAATCTCGGTGTGGCCGCGCAAACTCCGCGCGGTCTGATCGTTCCGGTCCTCGACCACGCCGACACCATGACCACTGTGGAACTAGCCCATGCGCTGCGCGACACCGTCGAGACCGCGCGCGAGGGCAAGCTGCCGCCTGCCCGGTTGACCGGTGGCACCTTCACCCTCAACAACTATGGCGTCTTCGGTGTCGACGGCTCGACCCCGATCATCAATCACCCGGAGGCCGCGATTCTGGGAATCGGCCGCATTGTCGACCGGCCGTGGGTGGTCGACGGTGCGCTCACCGTCCGCAAGCTCACCCAGGTCTCGCTCAGCTTCGACCATCGGGTATGCGACGGCGGAGCGGCCGGCGGATTCCTGCGGCTGTTCGCCGACTACCTGGAAAACCCCGTTGCCGCGCTGGGGAGGCTGTGATGACCGAAACCCATAGTGATGTCCTGATCCTGGGCGGCGGCTCGGGCGGCTACGCCTGCGCCCTGCGCGCCGCCCAGCTGGGCCTGACCGTTACCCTCGTCGAGGCCGACAAGGTCGGCGGCACCTGTCTACATCGCGGCTGCATCCCGACCAAGGCGCTGCTGCGTGCCGCCGAGATCGCCGAAACAGCCCGCACCGCAACCTCTTTCGGTGTCCTGGCCGAGCTTCACGGCATCGACGTCGACGAGCTGCACACGTACAAGAACGGTGTCGTGCAACGCTTGCACAAAGGACTGCGCGGGCTGCTCTCCGGCGGCAAGATCAGGGTCGTGGAGGGTACCGGGGTGTACTCGCCGGACCGCTCTGTCACCGTCGACGGCGTGCGCTACACCGGCGAATCGGTCGTCCTGGCGACCGGATCCCAACCGCGTCTGCTCGACGGTATCGAAGCCGGTACCCGCATCGTCACCAGTGATCAAGCTCTGGAGCTGGACTTCATCCCGCACTCGGCGATCGTGCTCGGCGGTGGCGTCATCGGCGTCGAATTCGCCAGTCTCTGGCATTCCTTCGGCGCCGAGGTGACGATCGTCGAAGCCCTCCCCCACCTGCTCATGGCCGAAGATCCCTGGAGCTCGGCGCAATTGACGCGGGCACTGCGCAGACGCGGAATCACTGTGCGCACGAAAACCCGTGTGGCAGGAGCGAAGGAGGATGACAACGGGGTGTCGGTGGAGCTGGCCGGGGGCGAAACGCTGGCGGCCGACGTTCTCCTCGTCGCCGTCGGCCGTACCCCGCGCAGCGCTGACCTCGCGGCGGCGGGCATCGCTGTCGACAATGGCTGCGTGGTCACCAATGACCGACTGCTTACGAATGTGTCCGGGGTGTACGCCGTCGGTGACCTCGTTGCCGGGCCCCAGCTGGCGCACCGCGGATTCCAGCACGGCCTGTTCGTCGCCGAGGAGATCGCCGGCCTCTCGCCCGTCCCGGTCGCAGACCACCTCATTCCGCGCGTGGTGTACTCGCACCCGGAAGTCGCCTCCGTCGGCCTTACCGAAGCCGCCGCCCGCGAACAGTACGGCACCTGCACCGCAACGGTTTACGATCTCGCTGGCAACGGCAAGAGCCAGATCCTCCGCACCACCGGAGGTGTGAAAGTCGTGCGCGCGGGCGAAACCGGTCCGGTGGTCGGCATCCACATGGTCGGCGACAGAATCGGCGAGTCCATCGGCGAAGCCCAACTGGCGGTCGCCTGGGAGGCCCTCCCCACCGACATCGCTCCCTTCATCCACGCCCACCCCACCCAGAACGAAGCCCTCGGCGAAGCCATGCTCGCCCTGGCCGGCCGCCCACTGCACGGCCATTCCTGATCGCGCAACAACGATCGGCCCGCGGTGAACAGTGTCACCGCGGGCCGATCGTTGTGGAAACTATGAGCATAGGAAGGGTGCCGGCGCCGACGAGGGCCGAGAGCGCGTCAGGCGCGAGTCCGGATCTCACGGCTGGTGCCGCGGAATTCGGCCACGACGATCTCGCCGCGACGCACGGTGACGTCGTAGATGCCGTTGCGGCCGTAGCGGGCCCGCTCGACGGCTTCGGCGACCAGCTCGTCGCCGGCGGTCGTCGGTTCCAGGTAGGTGATCGACGCACCAGCGGCCACCGTGGGACGACCGTAACCATTGCACGCCACCGCGAAGGCGCTGTCGGCGAGGAGAAAGACATAGCCGCCGTGGGTGATGGCGTGGCCGTTGAGCATGTCGTCGGTGATCTTCATGGCGAGGGTGGCGGACCCGGGCCCGTTGGCCAGCAACTGAATTCCGCAGTCTGTCGACGCGTGATCCGCGTCGAGCATGGCGCGGGCGAAATTGATTCCGGTGGAATCCTCGCCGACGTGTTCGTTCATCGGGTACTCCCTCGGACGAGTTCAGTGGGGGCGGTTGTCGATCAGGCGGCGTACCTTGCCCGACGATCGTTCGAGGGTCTCGGGCGCGAGTACCTCGACGCCAACGGTGACACCGATCTGCTGCTTGACCAGGTGGATCAATGTCGCGGCCGCCACCTCTCGATCCGCGGCGGTGGCGTCGGGGCGGGCTTCGACTCGCACTGTCAGCCGATCCATCCGGCCGGGCCGGTCCAGCACGCACTCGAATTGGGGTGCCAGCGTCGGCACGGTGAGGACGATTTCCTCGATCTGGGTGGGGAACAGGTTCACGCCGCGCAGGATGATCATGTCGTCGCTGCGGCCGGTGATCTTCTGCATTCTGCGCATGGTGCGGGCGGTGCCGGGCAGCAGGCGGGTGATATCGCGGGTGCGGTAGCGGATGACGGGGAATGCCTCCTTGGTCAGGGAGGTGAACACGAGCTCGCCTTCGGCCCCGTCGGGCAGCACTTGCCCGGTCTCGGGATCGATGATTTCCGGGTAGAAGTGATCTTCCCAGATATGCGGTCCGTCTTTGGTTTCCGCGCACTCCATGGCGACGCCGGGGCCGATGACCTCGGACAGCCCGTAGATGTCGAGGGCGTCGATGGCCAGTTGTGATTCGAGTTCGCGGCGCATGGCCTCGGTCCACGGCTCGGCTCCGAACACGCCGATCCGCAGGGACGTCGATGCTGGGTCGATGCCCTGGCGGGTCATGGCGTCGAGCAATGTCAGCATGTAGGACGGCGTCACCATGATGGCGTCGGGCTTGAAATCCTGAATCAGGCGCACCTGGCGCTCGGTCATGCCACCCGACATGGGAATCACGGTGCAGCCCAGTCGTTCCGCGCCGTAGTGGGCGCCGAGTCCCCCGGTGAACAGCCCGTAGCCGTAGGCGATGTGCACGACGTCGGTGGAGCGCACGCCCGCGGCGCGCAGGCTGCGGGCGATGAGATCGGCCCAGTGTCCGAGATCGCCGGCGGTATAGCCGACGACAGTGGGCTGGCCGGTGGTACCGGAGGAGGCGTGGATACGCGAAACCTGTTCGCGCGGAACGGCGAACATCCCGAACGGATAGTTGGCTCGCAGGTCGGCCTTGGTGGTGAATGGGAATCTCGCGAGGTCGGACAGTTCTCTCAGGTCCGACGGGCGCACACCGACCGCGTCGAATGCGGTGCGGTAGTGGGACACGTGGTCGTAGGCGTGCTGTAGTGACCAGCGCAGCCGTTCGAGTTGCAGTGCGGCGATGCGGTCGCGAGAGGCGAATTCGATATCGTCGGCGGGAACCGTGGCGGGAATGGGAGCGACGGTGCTCAAGGGAATGTCCTGTCGGTGTGGTGATCAGGCGTCGAAGTCGACGGTGAGGGCGTCGGTGATCGGGTAGCTCTGGCAGGTGAGCACGAAGCCCGCCGCGATTTCGCTGTCCTCGAGGGCGTAGTTGCGCCGCATGTCCGCCGCCCCGTCGGTGATCTTGGCGCGGCAGGTGCCGCACACTCCGCCCTTGCACGCGAAGGGCAGATCGGAGCGCACCTGTTCGGCAGCATCCAGAATCGTCCGGTCCCGTGGCAGGTCGGCGGTGGTGGAGCGGCCGTCGAGAGTGATGGTGACCCGGCTGCTCGGCCCGGTCGTCCCCGGTTCGTGGTGGAGCTCCGGCGGTGGTGGGGTGTCGCCGACGTAGAACAGCTCGCGGTGGACGCGATCGGCGGCCACCCCGAAGTCGGCCAGCACGGTGACGGTGTCGTCCACCATGCCGTGCGGCCCGCAGATCCACGCGTGGTCGATACCGTCGATATCGACCAGCGCCGTGAGGATTTCACGTAGTCGGTCGGCATCGAGTCGGCCGCTGAACAATTCGACGTCGCGTGGTTCTCGGGAGAGCACGTGGATGAGCGAGAAGCGTTCGCCGTAGGCGTCTTTCAGGTCGGCGAGCTCGTCGGCGAACATGACCGAGCGGGTGCGCCGGTTGCCGTACAGCAGCGTTACCCGGCTGTCGGGGTTGGCGAGCAGCGAGGCGGCGATCGACAGCAGCGGAGTGATGCCGGACCCAGCGCCCACCAGCAGATGCCGTCCGGCGCTCGACGTGTCGGCGACGAAGCTGCCGGACGGGGGCTGCACCTCTACGCGATCGCCCGGCGTGACCTCGTGGACCAGCCATTTCGAGAACAGGCCGCCGGATACCTCCCGCACTCCGACCCGGGGCGCCGCGCCCTGAGCAGCGCAGATCGAATACGAACGCCGCTGCTCGACGCCGTCCACCGTCCGCCGCAGTGTGAGGAATTGGCCCGGCCGGAAATGGAATTCGTCGGCGAGCCGATCCGGTACGGCGAAGGTCACGGCGACGGCGTCGTCGCACAGGCGCTGCACGGCCGCGACCTCGAGCGCGTAGAACGCGCGGGATCGGCCGGTGGTAGGTGCCGTGGTCGTGGTCACCTCAGATCTCCTTCACATGATCGAACGGTTCGAGACAGTCGCGGCAGCGATACAGCGCCTTGCACGCGGTGGCCGCGAACGGCGAGACGAGTTCGGTCGCGGCCGAGCCGCAGTACGGGCAGCGCACGGCGCGCGAAGGCGCGGTCAGGGTGAGCGGGATGGGCCCGCTGGTTCGCGCCGGCGCCGGGCCCGGCGGGGAGTACCCATGTTCGCGCAGCTTGCGCCGCCCGTCGGGGGTGATCCAGTCGCTGGTCCACGGCGGCGACAGCACGGTGTCCACCCGCACGGCCACGAAACCGTTTGCGCGCATGTCGTATTCGATGTCGGCTCGAATGGTCGCCATGGCCGGGCACCCCGAGTAGGTGGGGGTGATGGTCACGACGACCACGCCCTCGGGTTCGACCCGTACGTCGCGCAGGACGCCGAGGTCGGCAATGGTGAGCATCGGCATCTCCGGGTCCGCGACCGCCGCGGCCACCGCCCGGGCACGATCTTCCCCGGCGGTGGCGGCCGCGCTCACCATGACGCTTCCGGATGGGCGCGGGCCACGCTCTGCATCTCGGCCAGGATCAGACCCAGCGCTTCGGTGTGCAGGCCGTCGCGTCCGGCGCGTCCGCCGACAGTGGCGGCCGAAGCTCGCTCGGGTGCAGTGGTTTCCGCAGCCCGCAGAATCGTGGTGAGGGTCTCCTCGACCTCGGTGCGCACCTGCGCGGGGTCCACGGCCACCCCGGCCGCCGCGAGCGCCGTCTCGTCCGCGGAGGTGCTGAACAATTCGGGAACGAAGGGCCAGACCTGGCCGAGCGCCCGGACCAGCCGGCCGTGCGACTCGTCGGTCCCCGCGCCGAGCACGACCGCCCATCGGGCCGCGTAATCACGGTGGTAGGTCAGTTCCTTGACGCCCTTGTGCGCCACTGCCGACAGCACCGGATCCCGTGAGTCCCGCAAACGCGCGAACACCGCCAGCCGCCAGGTCGAGAAGACGAGCAGCCTGGTGATCGCCTGCGCGAAGTCGCCATTGTCGAGTTCACACAGGCGCACATTGCGGAATTCCGCGTCGGTACGGAAGAACGCCAACGCATCCTCGGGCGGAATGGGTGAGGTATCCGAGAGGTACGGCACGACGGCGGGATCCGCGGCCGCAGCGCGGGCCAGCAGCAGCCGCGCCTGCCCGAGCAGGTCCAGGCCGATATTGGCCAGCGCGACCTCCTCCTCCAATTCCGGTGCGTGCGTGACCAATTCGGTCAGCCTCTGGGCGCTGATCAGGGCATCGTCGGCGAGCATGAGACAGTACCGCGCCAGCGCCGAGGCGTCCGCGTCCCCAGGCACGGTCGTGTCCACCCCGGCCAGAGGGTCGTCGAAGCTGGTCCCGAAGGCCCAGCGGCCGTCGTCATCGGCGGCGGCGAGACCGTCGAAGGGATTGTCGTGGTCGATCATGGCGGCGCCTCACATGTGGGGGACGGTGTCGGGGATCTCGTAGAAGGTCGGGTGGCGGTAGACCTTGTCGCGGTTGGGCGCGAAGAAGGGGTCCTTCTCGGCCGGGCTGGATGCGGCGATGGCGTGCGAGGGCACCACCCAGATGCTCACGCCCTCGTTGCGACGGGTGTAGACGTCGCGGGCGTGCCGCAGTGCCATCTCGTCGTCGGCGGCGTGCAGGGAACCCACGTGCACGTGGTTGAGTCCGCGCTTGCCACGCACGAACACCTCATACAGCGGCCATTCCGAACGAGTTCCGGTCATGGTCATGCCTCCTGGTTTCCGTTGCGGTGGGCGAATGCCGCGGCTGCTTCGCGCACCCACGCCCCGTCGTCGTGTGCGGATCGCCGGACACCGATCCGCTGCGCGTTGCACGCACCGTTGCCGGCCACGACCTGCGCGAACTCGTCCCAGTCGGGTCGGCCGAAGTCGTGTGCGCCGCGGTCGGCGTTCCATGCCAGTTCCGGATCGGGCAGGGTGACACCCAGCGTCGCGGCCTGCGGAACCGTCATGTCGACGAATCGCTGCCGCAGTTCGTCATTGGTGTGGCGTTTGATCCGCCAGCGCATGGACTGCGCGGTGTTGGGTGAGGCGTCGTCGGGCGGGCCGAACATCATCAGTGCCGGCCACCACCACCGGTCGACGGACTCCTGCACCATGGCCCGCTGGGCGTCGGTGCCGCGCATCATGGTCATGAGCAGCTCGTAGCCCTGACGCTGATGGAACGACTCCTCCTTGCAGACCCGGATCATCGCGCGTGCGTAGGGACCGAACGAGCTGCGGCACAGCGGAACCTGGTTGCAGATCGCCGCGCCGTCCACCAGCCACCCGATGACCCCGACATCGGCGAAGGTCAGGGTCGGATAGTTGAAGATCGAGGAGTATTTCTGCTGGCCGGAGAGCAGTTTGCCGGTGAGGTCGCCGCGGTCCGCGCCCAAGGTTTCCGCCGCCGAGTACAGGTACAGACCGTGCCCGGCCTCGTCCTGGACCTTGGCCAGCAGGATCGCCTTGCGGCGCAGCGAGGGCGCGCGGGTGAGCCAGTTGCCTTCGGGCTGCATGCCGATGATCTCGGAGTGGGCGTGCTGGGCGATCTGGCGAATCAGGGTGGCGCGGTAGGCGTCCGGCATCCAGTCGCGTGGCTCGATACGCTGATCGGCGTCGAGTGTGGCGTCGAATCCCGCCTGCAGATCGTCGGAGACAGGGGTGTTCATGACCGAACCCTTCAGTGACCGGTGAAGACCGGGTTTGTCTTGGACAGGAAGGCAGTGACCGCGGCCCGATGGTCCGCGCTCGCGCCGAGCCGCTGCTGGGCGTCGGCTTCGTGTTCCAGCGTGTCGGCCAGATCGGCGTCCGACCGCTCCAGCAGCGCCTTCACCTCTCGGTAGGCGGCGGTCGGTCCTGCGGCCAGGCGGGCCGCGAGTTCGCGTGCCGCGGTGTCCAATTCGGAGTCGTCGACGATCCGATGCACCAGTCCCCATTCCAGGGCCCGGGCGGCGTCGATCCGATCGCCGAGCAGCATGAGCCCGGCGGCGCGCGCGGTGCCGAGGGCATGTGCCAGGCTGTGGCTCAGGCCCGAATCGCTGGCCAGGCCGATGCCGGTGAACGCGGTGGCGAAGATCGACGACTGCCCGCTGATTCGGATATCGCCCGCGAGCGCGATGCCGAGTCCGGCACCGACACAGGCGCCCTGTATCGCGACGACCACCGGTACCTGGATCCCCGCCAACGCGGTGATCAGCGGGTTGTAGTGTTCCCGGACGGTCGCCATGGCGGTGGCCGGGTCGGCGTCCAGTGCGGTCACGTGCTCGGCGAGATCCTGTCCGACACAGAAGTTCCGGCCCTCCGCGCGCAGCAGGACGGCCCGGACGCTGTCGTCGGCAGCGAGGGATCCCAAGGCGTCGAGCAGTTCCTCTTTGAGGGCGCGGTCCAGCGCGTTGGATGCCGCGGGCCGCGCCAGTGTGAGGACGGCCAGGCCATCACTCATTTCCATGGTGGCGGTGGTCATCGAGTCGTTCCTTTCGTTCCGCCGTTCCAGTCGTAGAACCCGCGTCCGGTCTTGCGCCCCAGCTCACCCCGGGCGACCTTGTCGCGCAGCAGCTGTGGGGGTTCGAAGCGGGGTCCCAGGGTGGCGGCGAGGTGTTCGGCGATCGCGAGCCGGACGTCGAGCCCGACCAGATCGGTCGACCGCAACGGGCCCAGCGCATGCCGGTAGCCCAGTTCCATTGCCCGGTCGATGGATTCGGCGTCGGCGACGCCGTCCTCGAGCATGCGGACGGCCTCCAGACCGAGACACACCCCGAGGCGGCTGGTCGCGAAGCCCGGGGCGTCGTTCACCAATACCTCGGCTTTGCCCAGCGCGGCGACCCAGCCGCGCACTCGCTCCGTGACGCCGGGGGCGGTGGCGGGGGCGCGCACCACCTCGACAAGTTTCGACGCGGGAACGGGATTGAAGAAGTGCATGCCCAGGAAGCGGCTCGGGTCCTTCAGCACCGCACCCAGTTCCGTGATGGACAGGGAACTGGTGTTGGAGGCGAGTACCGTGTCCGGCCCGACCGCCCGCTCCGCGGCAGTCAGCACTTCGGCCTTGAGTCGCGGGGTCTCCGGCACCGCTTCGATCACCAGATCCGAATCGGCGGGCAGCTCGGCGATGGCCGCAGCCAGGGTTATTCTCCCCATGATCGTGTCGATATCACTGCCGCCCAGCGCATTTCGGTCCGCCGCCGCGGACAGGCCATTGCGAATACGCTGCCGTGCGGCCGCGAGATCGCCCGATTCGACGACGGTGACATCGCTGCCGAGGGCGGCGAAGGACTGCGCGATGCCCGCGCCCATCCGTCCCCCGCCGATCACCCCGATCCGTACGGCTACCGCAGTGTCGGTCATCGTGTCCTCTTCTCCAGGAATGCGGTCATCCGCTCGTACTTCTCGGCGCTGTCGAACAGCACCGCTTGGGCGATGTCATCGGCACGGGAGCCGTCGGCGACCAGCTTGGTCAGCCGCAAGGCCAGCGGTGACTGGCGCACGACGCGGTCGAGGAGTTCGTGTGCGGCGGTGACGTGTGTCCCCTCCGGGACGACGTCGAGCACCAGCCCGCACCGCAGTGCGCGGTCGGCATCCAGCCGTGCACCACCGAGCAGGACCTGCTTGGCGATCGAGGCGCCCACGAGCTCCGGCAGCCGGTAACTGGCGCCCGCCGCGGCCGTGATACCCAGACCTGGTTCCGGATTCGCGAAAACGGCCGTCGGCGTGGCGATCCGGATGTCGCAGGCATAGGCCAGTTCGGCGCCTCCACCGAAGGCGTAACCGCTCACCGCGGCGATCGTCGGCAGTGGCAGCCGCGCCACCCTGTCGAACAGGGTGCGGTTGATCCCGGCCAGCGCTTCGTTCAGTCCCCGGTCACGCAATTCGGTGATATCGGCGCCACCTGCGAAGTGGTCGCCACGACCGGTGAGCAGCAATGGTTTCGGCGTATGTTCCAGCCGCTCGCAGACCCGGTGCAGCTCGGAGATCATCGCGGCGTCAATGGCATTGCGCCGTTCCGGCCGATCCAGGACCACCACCGTGCGGTCGTCGGACTCGGTGACCTCGAGGGTGGAGAACAGGCGGCTCACGGGACCTCCACCAGCATCGCCACACCCTGACCGACACCCACGCAGAGGGTCGCGAGTCCGCGGCGCGCGCCTTCGCGCTCCATACGCCCCAGTAGCGTCAACAGGATTCGCGCACCGGAGCATCCGAGCGGATGTCCCAGCGCGATCGCGCCGCCGTCGGCGTTGACGATCTCCTCGTCCAGATTCAACTGCCTCATCACGCCCAGCGACTGGGCGGCGAACGCTTCGTTCAGCTCGACCGCACCGAGATCACCGACCGCCCACCCGGCGCGGCCGAGGACTTTGCGGGTGGCGGGCACCGGACCCAATCCCATGACATTGGGCGGCACACCGGCATTCGCCGCGGCGACGATCCGGGCACGCACCCTCAGACCGTGCCGACGTACCGCCTCCGCACTGGCCACCACCAGCGCGGCCGCCCCATCGGACAATGGCGACGACGACCCGGCGGTGACAATGCCCCCCGGACGGAACACCGGACGCAAGCCCGCGAGCTTTTCGAGGGTCGTGTCGCGCCGGGGGACCTCGTCGGTGCTCACCTCGCCACCGCGGACCGGGACGGGGACGATCTCCGCCACGAAACGTCCGGCGTCGATGGCCGCAGCAGCGCGCCGCTGGCTGCGCAGTGCGAATTCGTCGCTCTCCGTGCGGGAAATGCCCTCGGCGACAGCCACCTCTTCGGCGGTCTCCCCCATCGCCAATGTCACCTTGCGTACCTCCGGGCCGCTGCCGAGCACAGCCGCATCCGCTCGCGCGAAACGCTCATTGGTGAAACGCCATCCGAGCGCGGTGTCGGTCAGCTCCCCCGGCTTGGCCCATGCCACACCGGGTTTGGCGACCACCCACGGCGCTCGCGTCATCGATTCGGCGCCGCCCGCCACGATCAGATCGGCGTCGCCGCCGCGAATCATGGCGGCGGCGGTCGCGACGGCTGTCAATCCGCTCGCGCACAACCGGTTGACCGTGAATCCTGGCACCGAATCCGGCAGCCCGGCCAGCAGCGCCGCCATCCGGGCGACATTGCGGTTGTCCTCGCCGGACTGATTGGCCGCACCCAGGATCACCTCGTCCACCGAGTCATCGGGGATCGCGGCCCGGCGCACCGCTTCCCGGACCACCAGCGCCGCCATGTCATCGGGCCGGACTTCGGCCAGAGCGCCGCCGTAGCGCCCCTGGGGCGTTCGCGCCCCGTCCACCAGAAAGACCTCGCGCATCCTCACACTCCTGTCCTCGTCTCCATAATTACCGAATGTTCGGTCGGTAATCAAGCCTCGGCCGCGGGTCTGCGCGAAATGCACGCCGGGCACTGAGAAGATGGGCGGATGGCTTCTCCGCGCGTCACCCGCAGGTCCGGCCCCGGCCGGCCCGGCTACGACCTCGACTCCCTGCTGTCGGTCGCCGTCAAGGTCTTCAACGAGAAGGGCTACGACGGCACCAGCATGGAGACCCTGGCGCAGCGGCTCGGAATCACGAAATCGTCCATCTACCACCATGTCTCCGGCAAGGAAGAGCTGCTGGAACTGGCGCTCGGGCGCGCGCTCAACGGGCTGTTCGCGGTCACCACCGAACCCGAGGTCACCTCGGGCCCCTACATCGACCGGCTCGAGCACCTGGTGCGCCGCAGCGTCCACGTGCTGGCCACCGAGCTGCCGTATGTGACATTGCTGCTGCGTGTGCGTGGCAACAGCCCCGTCGAACGCCGCGCCCTCGCCCGCCGCCGCGAATTCGACGATGTGGTCGCGCGGCTGGTCAGCGAGGCCGTCTCCGAGGGCGATCTGCGCCCGGACATCGACCCCGCGCTGATCAGCCGCCTGCTTTTCGGCATGGTCAACTCCCTCATCGAGTGGTACAGCCCGCGCGGGGGCACCTCCATCGATCAACTCGCCGACGCCGTGGTCCACATGACGTTCGAGGGCCTGCGCACGCACTGACCGGTCGCGGTTCCTTGACACGGGCAAGGGCCGCGCGCGATGGTAATTACCGACCGAATGGACGGTAGATCGGAGTTGTTGTGAGCAGGTTGTTGCAAAGCTATGTGAGCGGGCGGTGGCACACTCCGCCGGATGCGGGCCAGTCGATCCTCAGCGCCGTGGACGGCAGCGAGATCGCGCGGGTCTCCTCGACCGGCATCGATTTCGCCGCGGCGGTGCATCACGCGCACTCGGTCGGGGGGCCCGCGCTGGCGCGGCTGACCTTCCACGAGCGCGCGGGGCTGCTGAAGGCGCTCGGGCAGTCCATCCTGGCGCGCAAGGACGAGTTCTACACGGTGTCGCGGGCGACCGGCGCGACCGACCGGGACTCGGCGATCGACATCGATGGCGGCGCGGGCACCCTGCTCAGCTACGCAAGCCGGGCCAAGCGTGAATTGCCCAATGGCACCGTGTATCTGGACGGCGGGGTGGAACGGCTCGGTAAGCGCGGAACCTTCGTCGCCCAACATGTCTACACCACCCGCCCGGGCGTGGCGGTGCAGATCAATGCTTTCAATTTCCCGGTCTGGGGTTTCCTCGAGAAGCTGGCTCCGGCGTTCATCGCGGGTGTGCCGAGCATTGTGAAGCCCGCGTCGCAGACGGCGTATCTGACCGAGGCCGTTTTCCGCCACATCATCGAATCCGGTCTGCTGCCGGAAGGTTCGGTGCAGCTGGTGTGCGGTGGCACCGGCGACCTACTGGATCAGCTGGGTGGCCAGGACTCGCTGCTGTTCACCGGTTCCGCGCAGACCGCCGCGCTGCTGCGCACGCACCCGGCGCTCGTGCACCACGGCACCCGTTTCACCGCGGAGGCCGATTCGCTCAACGCCTCGATCCTCGGCACCGACGCGGAGCCGGGCACTGCGGAATTCGATCTGTATGTGCGCCAATTGGTTACGGAGATGACCGCGAAGGCGGGACAGAAGTGCACGGCCATCCGGCGCGCGTTCGTTCCGGAGAACATGGTCGACGCGGTGATCGACGCGGCCCGGGAGCGGTTGAGCAAGGTTGTGGTGGGCGCGCCCGGGGACGAGGGCGTCACCATGGGCGCGCTGGCCAGCGTGCAGCAGCGCGATGAAGTGTTGAAGGCCGTCCAGGCCCTCACCGCCAGCAGCGATATCGTGGCCGGCCGAGCCCAGGCGCCGGAGGGACCGGGCGCGTTCCTGTCGCCTATCCTGTTGCGCTGCACGGACAATACGGCCGCCGAACCACACGAGATCGAGCCGTTCGGTCCGGTGGCGACGATCATCGGCTATCGCGATGCCGCCGAGGTGATCGACCTGGCGGCCCGCGGGCAAGGCAGTCTGGTCGCCTCCCTGGTCACCGCCGACGCGGCGCTCGCCCGGGAGATCGTGCTGGGCCTGGCTCCATTCCACGGCCGTGTCCTGGTTCTCGACACCGAGGATGCGAAGGAGTCGACCGGCCACGGTTCCCCACTGCCGGTGCTCGTGCACGGAGGACCCGGCCGGGCCGGGGGCGGTGAAGAGCTCGGCGGTATCCGCGGCGTACTCCATCACATGCAGCGCACGGCCGTCCAGGCGTCGCCGAACAAGCTCTCCGCCATTACCGGGCAGTGGGTCAGCGGCGCCGCCCGGCATGCCGGCGCGGTGCATCCGTTCCGGAAGAGCCTCGCGGAGTTGGCTATCGGTGACACCATCGTTGGCGGTCCGCGGCAGGTCACGGGCGAGGACATCGCGCACTTCGCGGAGTTCACCGGCGACACGTTCTACGCCCATACCGATCCCGTTGCCGCGGCGGCCAATCCGCTCTTCGGCGGCATCGTCGCCCACGGCTACCTGGTTGTATCGCTTGCGGCCGGGCTGTTCGTGGACCCCGCCCCGGGCCCCGTCCTCGCCAATTTCGGCGTCGACAACCTCCGATTCCTCACCCCCGTCAAGGTCGACGACATCCTCACCGTGACACTCACCGCGAAGGCCATCACGCCCCGGGCCACCGCCGACTACGGTGAAGTCCGCTGGGACACCGTGGTGACGAATCAGAATGCCGAACCAGTCGCGACCTACGACGTGCTCACCCTGGTGGCGAAGTCATGACCTACCGCATCGCCATCTGCTACGGCCGCCCCGCGGATCCCGCGGCCTTCGACGCGTACTACGCCGAAACCCATGTCCCGCTGGCTCGGAAGATCCCCGGCCTCTCCGCATTCACCTGGGGCCTCTGCTCCGCGCTCGGTAGCGGCGAACCGCCGTACTACATGGTTGCCAGCCTGCACTTCCCCACGGCCGAGGCACTCGATCAGGCATTGGCCTCAACCGAAATGAAGGCCGCCGGCCGCGATGTCCGTAACTTCGCCACCGGCGGTGTCACCATGTTCACCCAATCCGAGCAATCAGTACTGATTCCCTGATCCGCACGCCACCCGGCGGACAGGGGCAAAGCATCGTCCTGCACCCAACCGATGGCGCAGGCGATGCCCTGCTCGGCACACCGATGAAACCGATGGTGACCCACTGATTTCCAACCGACGCACCGGCGCCCGGTTACTCCAGTACCGGGCGCCCGTCCGCTGCCGCGATTCACTCGCCGGGATCGACCAGGCACAGAATCGTCGGATCGGGTTTCGGGTAGACGACCGCGTTGTGGGCGTCGGTCGCGTCGCCGCACGCGGTGGGGTCGGTGGAGCCCTTGATGATTCGGCCGATCTTGAAATAGGTCAGTTGCGCCTGGTGCCCACTCTGCGCCGCGGCAGTGCCGCAGTCGACCGGCTGCGCCGAGTTGTCGAGGCTGTTCTGGGCCACGCATTCGCCCTCGCGCACCTGCAGTTCCAGGCACAAAGTGGTGTTGCGCATGCCGCCGATGGAGCGCACGGTGTCGTAATCGGTACCGGGACACGAGCCGCCACCCGGATCCTTCAGCACCACGCCGACGCGGTAGATCGTCGTCGGGTCGTCACAGGACACCGCCGTCACGTCGACCGTGGCGGGCCCGCCGCTGACCTTCACACAGTCACCGGCGGACACCTTCCGCAGCGGATCACGGCCACTGTCTCGAACATGGCCATGATCGGTGACGTGCTGCCAGCCGTACACGACGGTAATCGACAGCGCCAAGCCGACCAGACCGCCGACCCCACCCAGCCACCTCCGGTGTCGCCTCGGTGGCTGCGGCGGCCACGGGGGCGGATAGCCGGTGACGGGCTGCCGCGTCGCAGGCCCATAGCCCTGCGGCGCGTGATGATCGGACGAACTGGTCATGAAAAGCCTTCTTGCTCACTGATTGTGGATTCGGATGAGCGCGAGCGGACTCCGTCACGAAACCTGCGCTCGCACATGAGTTTTACTTACCACTAGGTAAAATTCAAGGTCCTTCAGGGCCGGTGAATCCTGCGCGGGATCTGCCTGAACACTTGCTCGACGGCGCCGGCCTCGAAGTCGCTTCCCGGGCCACGAGGTACCCGTCCGGCCACCCGACGAGTTGCGAGCCACACTGCCGCACAGCCGACAGTGGCGATCCCGCCCAGCCCGGAGGGAGATTCGGTTACGGAGCGGCGGATTCCAGACGGGCGTCGATGGATTCGATGCTCTCGCCCCGGCCGCGCGGGCGAAAGGTCACACCCACGAGGCCGGACATCGCGGTGACGACGACCATCAGGGCCACCAGGAGTGTGAAGCCGCGGTGCAGCAGGGTCGGCACGAAGACCAGCATCACGGCGGAGGAGATGCGCGCGAGACCGAAGCTGAGGCCGATCGCTGTGCTGCGCAATCGCGTCGGGAAACTCTCCTGACACCACAGCTTGTAGTGCACCTCACCGGCCAGGGTGTTGCCGATGCCGTATGCGATGAACGCGGCGACGAGCACGGGTGCGCTGGTGTCTACCACGAGCAGCGCAGTCCAGGACAAGGTTTGCGTGACCGCGCCCGCGACGAATATCGTTGTCCGAGCCCGGGTGTCCATCAGCGGCATCATCGCCAGCACCGTGATCGCGATGAGCGGGACCACCAGCAGCGAGGCCCCCAGCGCTCGGGACGAGTCGAGATGGCCCACGGTCTCGAGAGCGTAGAGGCCGAAGGACCCGTAGAAGTTGGTGCCGAGGGTGACGCTGACATAGAAGACGAGCAAAAAGAAACTGCCGCGCCTCAGATTCGGCGCGAGCAGCTCCCGGGGGCTGCTGTCCGACGGCTGCCAACGCAGGGATTCGACCATGCGCCGCCGCAGCAGCCACGTGATCAGCGCGAGCGCCAGCAGGTGCGCGAAGATCGCGCGCGGCAGCTGATCACCGAGCCGGGAACCGGACAATTCCAGCCCGATCACGGCCAAAGGTCCCAGTGCCCAAAGGAATTGGGTGAAGGTCACCAGCCGCCCCCGCTCCGACGCCGGAGCATTTTCACCGACCAGCGCCAGCGCCGCCGGCACGTCCGCGCCGATGGCCAGGCCCACGATCACCACGCCGACGAACAACATGACCGGGTGGACGGCCAGCACCAGCCACAGCAACCCGGCGATATACACCAACAGGTCCACGGCGTAGACCCGTTTGCGGCCGTAACGGTCGCCGATACGCCCACCGGCGATGGATCCGAGACCGATACAGACGGTCAGCGCGGCCGAAAGAAAGCCCAACTGCCACTCCGACATTCGAAAGCTCGACTGCCAATGCGAAAGCGCCGCGGAAACGGCGATGATGGTGCCGGCGTCCAGATAGGACGCCATGCCCGCCAAGGCCGCCAGCGACCAGGGCCGCGCCACGGCAACGTGACCGGTCGTCGCGGTCATCGGCGAGCGAGCCAGGTAGCGGACTGCCGATCCAGGACGGCTGCCAGATCACCCAGCGCGACACTGTAATCGGCCACGTGCAGGCCGAGTTGTGTGTCGCCGGCAGTGCCGAGAACGGCATCGAGATCACCGCCGATCTCCAGCCACGCGGCTGAACCGTCACGGCCTGGACCGTAGCGGCAGGTGGACGTCAGCAGGCCGGGAGAGCGGGTGAAACCCGTTGCGGTGCTCGGCACCCGGTAGTCGCGGAGCACCGCCGTCAGGTGCCCGGCGGGCGCGATATCGGTGCCCTGCAGCAGATTCCGGGTCGGCATGACCGTATCGAGTGGGGTGCGCGCGGCCGGATCGGCGGTGTGGCGCAGCGCGGCCGGATCGACGCAGGCGATGCGATGGCCGGGGGCCGAGCTCCAGGCCAGGCTCTTCGACCCCGGCTCGTGCCCCGCAGCGTAAGCGGAATAGGCGATGACGCATCCGGCCGGAACGGGTGCGCTCGCGCCGCACAGCGGCAGGTGCTGGAAGGTGGAGTCCGGGTCCGCGCCGCCGCCCGTCGGACGATCGTCGGGCACCTGCACCTTTCCGCCCAGTAGCACCGCGCTGACCAGGTGTGCAGTGGTGTCGGGCCGCCCGTCGATCCGGTCGCGAATCAACTGTTCCAGCGCCACGCTGCCTTGCGAATGGCCGAGCAGGATCACCCCGCGCCGGTCGCCGCCCGGCCCGACATTGTCGTGGGCCCAGTAGTCGTCCCACGCCGCGAGCACGTCGGCGAATCCTGGTCCGGCGTAGCCGTCGGAGCCGGTGGCCACATGCTGAGCCAGCTGCGGCAGGGTGTCCTGGCGGTAGAGCGGGGCGAACATGCGGCAGTGACCGAGCAGTGGCCCCACCTGTGCGAGCAACACCGCGAGTTCCTCGGCCCGAGGCTGCGGCCGATCTCCGGTCACGGGGTTGGGCACCAGGTCGACCGTGGGATAGACGTAGAAGCAGTCCACGCCCGGAGGTGCTGAGGCGGTGGCGGTTTCGTCGCCGAGGTCACTGTGACCGACGGTGGTGACGGATAGTGCGGCTCGGCTGCCATCCGGATACCGTGCCAGCCGGGGCTGGGCCCCGGGCCTGCCGTCGGCATCCTGGTCGCAGGGATCGACTGCCATGCCGGGTCTGCACAACCACACCGTCCCGGTCGTGGCGTCGGGTGGGGCGGCCACGGCCATCCCCGATACCGAGCCGACCGCGAGCGCGGCCGCCGTGATCATGCGGATCACGTGTCTCATCGGATACTCCAGACGATTTCAGAAGCGCGCGGTGAACTTTCCGGCAGCGTGCGGGGTCGCCGTACCCGACCTGTCGACGATCTCCACCGGAACCGGCGAGTCGACCACGACACGGTTGCCGTCGATCTCCACCGACACGACGCCGTACGGCGTGGGCGCGGCGCCCGCTGCCGCGGTCAGCACGCCGGGACGCGGCGCGATGCGGACCCGCGTGAATCCGGGTTCGGCCGGGGTGATGCCGAGGGTGTAGCAGACCAGATCCCGGGTGGGCGTGGCCGACCAGCCGTGACAGTAGGATCCACCTTCCCAGCACTCCCGGAACGCGGTCGGGGCATCGGCGCGCAGGCGGTCCCAGTCCAGGCACAGTTCCGCGATCCGGTCGGCCGCACCCAATCGTGCGATGGCGTCGTGCACGACATAGCGGAAGAACGGCTGCGCCCCGACCACCGAACGCTCGGTGTCCCAATCGGGTTCGGGTCGCACGGACACCGGCTGACCAGCGCTGGGTCCCCGTGCGTCGCCGCCGTGATCGGCCAATGGGCTGGCGGTGAACATGGCCGATCGATCCAGCAGCAGCCGCAGGATCTCCGGCTTGCGTTCGGGCGGGACGAGATCCGCGCAGACCGCCGCCGCCGCGACGTGCTCGCTCACCGAGGTGCCACGGTGGCCATCGACCAGATTGTCGCGATAGGCGTGCCGCCCCGGGTCCCAGAAGGACTCGAACCCGCGGAGCAGGTGATTGTGGAAGGCGGCCGCCCAGGTGGCCCGGCCATGATCACCGACCCAGCGCGCCATCTCGGCGAAATCCCGTAATCCGCGTGCCAGCAGAGCATTCAGTGCCGCGCTCGCGCCGGATACCTGCACCGGCGACCAGTCGATGAGGACCCACGCGGGCACCTTCTCCACGAGACCGGCAGGACCGCGATAGGGCTCGAAATAGCGCAGGATTCCTTCGGCGGTAGGCAACAGACCGCCGACCAGTTCTCGATCGCCGGTGTAGCGAAACAGGTTGTGCACGGAGCGAATCCAGTGCAGCGACCAGTCCGGAATCGTCGGCACCTGCGTGGTCGCGAAATCACCGGCTACCACCATCGGCAGCAAACCGTCTGCGCGCGGCTGCGCCGCCAGCTGCGGGTTCCACCGAGCCAGCCGCCAATCCTGGTTTGCGATCAGATCGACGGACTGATGCACCACGGCGTCCCCGGTCCAGGATCGCTGTTCCCTTGTCGGGCAATCGATGTAGGCATCGTGGGAGGTCAGGTCCACGGTGCGCAGACCCGTGCGGTAGACGGCGTCGAGGCGTGGGTCACTGGAGTCGAACGGGGCGACCGGGTCCCGAGGGCGCAGTAGTTCACGGATCCGGAGCGCGACCGGCGTCGTCGCGTCCTCCAGTGCGAGCACGAGGTAGCGTCCGCCGACCGAGTCGGCCGAAAGATAGGTGTCAGCCGAGCCGCGGGCCACGTACCGGAATACCGGCGCACTGTCGAGCGCGGCCACTGTGGGCACCTCGAGCAGAGCGCCGTCGATGACCTGACCACGGGCTGCCTCGAAATGCAGTTCCAACCTGCCGCTGACGATCATCGCGAAATCGGCGATCAGCAGCGCGCGATCGCCGCCCGCCCCGCCCAGGGCGGCGGCCAGGGCGGCGCGTGGATCATCGCCGGAAGGCGGGGCCGCCCTTTTGTCCATGACTGTCGCGGTGTGGATTTCACCGGTCAGGGCCGGAATGGGCCTGGGCCGCAGCACGCCCCACGGTTCGGTGGGCGGCCGCGTCCCACCGCGCGGGCCGACCACCGAGGACTCGGCCAGTACACGCGCAGACGACCAGGAAGAATCATCGAAATCCGTTGCTGTCCAACGCGGTTCCAGTAGACGGGCATCAAGGTTCTCGGGCAGCTGGGTCAGCAACATGCCCGGCGGGTGACCGGGACGCCAGGCGTCGCCGGTCGCGAACCGCCACGAGGGGTCGGTCCCGATGATCTGCTCGCCGAGCCGGACCTCCGCCACCAGGCCGCCGCCACCGATGGTGAAGCTCGGCGGCGACGGCTCCCACCACGGCACCGGATGACCGTAGAAACGGGCGAGTACCGCGACCGTGTTGCCGCCCTCGCGCAGTGTGTGCCGAATGTCGTACTCGTCGAAGCACAACTGGCGCGGCCCGTGCCGCACCGGCCCCGCACCGATGTCGATTCCGTTGACGTACAACCGATACCGGGAATCGGCGGTGATTCGCACCGTGGCCCGGGCGGGCACGCTCGCCAGCTCGAAGCCCCGCCGGAACAGTACCCGCTGGTCGAAGCGACTCGAGTCCAGGGATCCGTACGGCTGCGCCTGACTGGGTCCGCCCAGTGCCGGGCGATCGGACCAGATCCACTGTCCGGTCCAAGTATCTCGCGTGGTCGCCACACCCAGAGTTTTACTTACCACTCGGTAAAACTCAAGACGATGTTGTAAGAAGAACCCATGAAACCGCAGCCGACAGCGCCACGCCGACGAGGCCGCAAGGAGCGCGCCGACGGCCGTTCCCGCCGTGAAGAGCTGCTCCAAGCCGCGGCCACCCTTTTCGCCGAGCGCGGCTACCGCGACACCAGCATCGCCGACGTGGCCATGCGAGTCGGCGTCACCCAGCAGGCCCTGCTCTACTACTTCGGCAGCAAGGTCGGCCTGCTGCACGCGGTGATCGACGCCCGCGACGACGAAAGCCTCCGATTCGCCGAGGAACTCGCCGCCCTGGGCGGCGTCCGCGCCCTGGACAAACTGCCCGACTTCGCCCGCCGCAATATCGCCGACCCCAACCTCGCTCGCCTGTTCGCGGTCCTACTCGCCGAGAACCTCAACCCCGGCGATCTGGCCCACGACCACTTCGTCCAGCGCTACCGCAACCTGCGCGCCGTCGTCGCCGCACTCGTCGAGCAGGGCCAGCACACCGGCGACTTCTCTCCCACCATCGACCCCACACTCAAAGCGATCGAAATAGTCGCCTTCATCGAGGGCGTCAATACCCAATGGCTACTCGACCCCGACTCGATCGACCTGCAAGCCGTCACCGACTCCTTCACCCGCGACCTGATCCGCACCCTCACGGCCAATTAGCCAGTAGGGCAACCCTATTCGAGGCTTGAAAACCGATGAGACGATCAGCCCGGGCCGGTCGCATCAGGCCAGTTGCCCGGCCGAAATACCGCAGCAGCCGGTGATGGGCGGGGCCATCGGATGGCGCAGACAACTCCGGGCCGAATCCGCCTGATCTCCGATAAGGATTCAGATCGATCGTTGCAGGATCTTCAGCAGTTCAACGCAGAGCTTCTCGTCGATGCGGCCCTCCTGACCCGTGGCGACGGCGAGATCCGCAGTGTGGACGACGACTTCGGTCAGGTGGAACAGGCCGCGAAAGATCCCAGCATCTCGCCGAACGGACAGCGCCGTTGCGCAGGGCCGTCGCTGCGCACCACACCGCCAGGATGAAGCCACGCAACGACAACCCCGTCCGGTAACTACCAAACAACGGACGGGATGGCGGGTGGCCAGATCGCCGAAAGCCATCGGCAGTCCCGATTGCCCGAGCCGACGAGTCTCCGACCCGCCGGGGCGGTTGATTCGTTGAGAGGAGGTCAACGATTCTGTTGTTCGGCGTCTGCTGCGATCCAAGCTGCGATCTGCGCGCGGGAGGTGAATCCGAGTTTGGTCAGGATGTGTTCCACGTGCCCCTCTGCGGTGCGTTGGGCGATCACAAGTTTGGCGGCGATCTGCTTGTTTGTGAAGCCTTGGGCGATGAGGTCTGCGACCTGCCGCTCACGCTTGGTCAGCTCCGCAAAAGGAGCCGACGTGAGTTTCATGTCTGCGGGCTGCTCGCCGAGGGCATAGGCCACGGCTGCGTCCATTCTCATCGTTTGGCCGTGCCGGAAGGCCGATTCGAATCCGCGGACACCCAGGGCGGATCGCATCAGCTGGACACATTCGTCGTGACGCTGCCGCATTATTGGGACGATGCTCGCAACGTCACCCGCCGACCGGTCCAATTCGTGCGCGGCCCCCATAAGCACGGCCGCACGCTCGGCGTCGCCGTCCGCGCAGGCCGTCCAGGCCAGCGACTCCAGACTCACCGCGGCGACAACTGGGCTGCGCATTCGCTGGTTGACGCGCAGGGCATTCGCGAGCAGCTCGATTGCCCGAGACCGCTCACCTTGCTGCCAGACGGCAACACCTATGCCCCACAACGCTGTCGACTGGAAGAGTAATTCGCCGCACGCTTGGGTGATGGAGAGCACTTGCCGGTGATACTCGATCGCCAGTTGCGTGTCACCGGCCAGCTCGTGCACCCAACCGAGCAGGGTCAAAGCAGCAAGATAGAGATATCCTCGCCGATCCGGACTGAGCACTTCGACGGCGCGTTCGAGGGAGGAGGATGCACGGGCGAGCTCACCGCGGTAGAGCGCCACGGCGCCGGCGGCGTGGGCGATCAGAGCTTGGGTCATCGGAGTGGGGTCCTGGTCGGCGAGCACGCGTCCCCGTTCCACCAGGATCGACGCTGCTGGCAAATCGCCCTGCATCGCTGCCAGGAAGCAGCCTGCATAGAGCGCTTTGACACGGTCGGGTATGGATTGCGGGGCTGGGTGGTTCAGGACCCGGTTGATCCAGAGCCGAGCTTCGCCGTATAGACCTGGGAAACTCCAGAACATATATAGTGCGGCGGCAGTCTGTAGTCCGGCTTCCGCCGCTGCCTCGGAGTCTTCCGCCAGGCAGTGTTCGAGCGCGTCGCGTAGATTCGGTAGTTCGCGTTCGAGCCTGGCGAACCAGTACGGCTGCCGGTCGCTGATCCACCCCGCCTCCGCCTCCAGCGCTAGCCGCCGATACCAGTCGCGGTGCTGGATTCGTACAAGCTGATCCTCACCGGACTCATGTAACTTCTGCCGACCGAACTCCTGCACCGTCTCGAGCATTCGAAACCGCACCACGCCGTAGGATTCGTCTCGGATCAGGATCGACTTGTCCACGAGTGCGGACAGCACATCGATCGGGCTGTCCGGTGCCAGGTCGGTGCCGCAGATTTGTTCGACGGCGTCGAGTTCGAAGCCTCCAGTGAACACTGACAGTCGCGCCCACAGCCGTTGTTCGGCCGGGGTGCACAGCTGATAGCTCCAGTCGATGGACCATCGCAGGGTCTGCTGGCGTGTGGGTGCGGTGCGGCTGCCGCGTGTCAGTAGGGCGTAGCGGTCGTCGAGGCGTTGCAGGATCTGTTCAGGGGACATTGTCCGCATCCGGGCTGCGGCGAGCTCAATCGCCAGTGGTAGTCCGTCCAGCCGGGCGCAGATCCGGGCGACGTTGTCTTTGTTGTCGTCGGTGAGTTCGAAACCCGGCACGACTGCGGCCGCGCGGTCGGCGAACAAGGCGACCGCATCGTAGCGGGGCAGTCCGCGCAGCGGCGTTTCCTGGTTCGGGTTCGGCACGGTCAGCGGCGGCACCCGCAGTACCGCCTCTCCGGCGATGTCGAGCGGTTCGCGGCTTGTGGCCAAGATTCGCAAATGTGGACAGGCCTGTAACCAGGTTTCGACCGACTCGGCCACAGTCGCGACCAGGTGTTCGCAGTTGTCCAGGACCAGCAGCGACTTGCGTGTGGACAGGAATTCGACCACAACCTTCGGCAACGGTCGCGCTGAATCGTCGCGCAGTCCCAGACTGGCTGCAATCACGCCGACGAGCAGAGCGGGGTCGGAAATGTCGGCCAGTTCGACTAGCCATATCCTGTCGGCGAACTCCCGGCGCGCAGTCGTCGCGGCCCGCAGAGCCAGCCGGGTTTTGCCCACCCCGCCGATGCCGGTCAACGTCACCAGCCGGGCCGAGGACAGCAGATTCTTCACCTCCGCCAGCTCGGCGCGGCGGTCGACGAAACTAGTCAACTCCAGTGGCAGAAGGCTCGCGGTGTGACTACCCGCTGCCGCCGTCGGGGAACGCCACCCCGAGGTGGCGGGTTTCCGGTCCCGGTACTCGCGCTCGGGTTCGCCGTGTAATGCCATCTCATCGACGGCGAATCCATGGTTGTGCTGTGCTTGCCGGAGTGCCTCCCCCAGCGCGGTCGGCGAGGGCCGCTGATGCGGGTCGCGGTTCATCGCCGTCGATACGATCATGGATATGTCGGCAGCGATGCCATGTTCGCGCAGGTCCGGCACGGGCTGGGTGGTGATCCGCAGGAACTGAGTGACCACGTTCTCCCCGCTGTGCCGTTCAAACGCCGCATGCCCGGTCAACGCACAGAATAGCGTCGCACCCAACCCGTACACGTCCGCAGCCGGCGTGGGAGCCTCGCCTTCCAACACCTCCGGGGCAGTGAACGCTGGGGATCCGGTCAGGGTGCCCGAGGTGGTTTGGAATCCGCCGGTGATGCGCGCGATTCCGAAGTCTGTCAGAGCAGGCTCGCCGTAATCAGTGAGGAGGATGTTGCCCGGTTTCACGTCCCGGTGGAGGATGCCCAGGCGGTGCGCGGTCTCCAGTGCCCCGGCGATCTTCACCCCGATCCACAACACGGTCTCCACCGGCAGCGGACCCTGCCCACGGATGCGAGCGTCCAAGGAGTCCAACGGGTGATACGGCATCACCAGATAGGGCCGTCCACTCGCGGTAGTGCTCGCATGCAATATCGTGACGATATTCGGATGACCCGTGAGCCGGCCCATAGCCCGCTGCTCCCGGAAAAAACGCGCCCGACTCTCCGTGTCCAGCTCGACGGTCAACACCTTCACTGCCACCGTCCGGTCCAGCTCCGCCTGGGTACAGCGATAGACCACACCGAAACCGCCCCGCCCGATCTCCTCGGCATCCTCGAACCCGGCCGCGGCCAATTCCTCCGTGACCGGCACTGACATGTCACGGATCGTTCGGAACGGATCCCGCTCGTTCATCGGCTGCCCATATCCGCCGGTGTACCCGGCACCTACCGAGATGCGTTAACTATTTGTTAACGGACAGCGTATCCCCACCGAACAACGGCTACCAGAAATGTGAGATTAGGGGGCAGAACCGTGCAATGCGGGCAAGTAACGGGCCCTCCGCGCCCATCACCACGAAAGCCATCAACAACGGGACCGCAAACGGCAATTCGGTGAATGCGCGGAGCAGGATCCACCCAGCGAGCGGCGATCCGGGCTCGGCCGGGTTGCGCAAGGATGCGGCGACCCCAAGGAGTGCAGCCATGATCGGGGTTGGAATCGTTGGCAGTAGACCCCCGCACACCCCTCGAGCGGTCAGCGATCTGTCGGGCGGGGCTGGGCTCGTCGCTGTCGCAGTGGTCTGGGCACGTGTGGAGCTCCCGGGTCCAACGACCGGAATGACCGTGCTAGAGGAGCTGCTTTCTACACCAGCGTAGGTGGCTGAACCGGGCGCGGTCGACGTTATCACGGACATGCTCTGCCCCAGTCGATTCGCCCGCAACTCGGGCTATTCAGAGAATGGTGGTGGGGCTGGGCTCTGGCCAGGGTTTGGTCCAGTTGCCTGGTGGGATCCTCTCCAATTCGGCTGCCCACCAGCGTGACCGGCGTGGCTCGAAGTAGCGGTGCCCTCCCCGTACACGGACACCGAAACCTGCGTCGTCAGGAATAGGCGATGACCGTCATCATCGGGATGGACCCGAACAAACACGGGGGGCTTGCGGAACTGTTGGGCTGCAGCCTGTTCCACCAACTCGGGTTGGCACAGCTGGAGTTGGCGCAGTCGTTGCAGGATCTGGGTCGTCGATCCTGCGTGACGGCCGGCGCGGCGCCGTGCCGTGGCGATTCGGGTGCGGATGAGCGTGGCTGCGTGTGCTGGCGTGCGGTGCAATGGCGAGGATGGCGCGTGTTCGGGTTTGGCGAGGTTGGTGGCGGTGCGAGCAGTGAAAGCGGCCAGGAACGTTGGGTAGTAGTCGCGCAGTAGCGCCCGCAGTTCATTGACCGTTCTGGTGCGCCGCCAGATGGCGTCTTGTTGTGCTCGTCGCATTCGAACTGACCGCCTGGATGCAAACCCTGACTCCATACGACCACGACGCCCGCCGCTGAAAACCGAAAACCCCACGGCTGCGGCTGTTCTCGATCTCCACCCGCCTGGCCCGCCACGTCCACCTGCGGTTGTCGACCCACAATCCGTGGATTGGCCTCGCTGTCACCGCCACCGCTCGCCGGACAGCGACCTGACCAGAACTAATTCACCCGACAACGATCGAAAATCCCACCGGGGCCCGTGGAGATCCAGCCAGCCCCCTGAAACGGGCCGATCAACCACACCCACCGAACCGGATACGATCGGACAATCCCAATCCCAATCAGAACACGATCACGCCGGGCCGAAGGCCCGGCGTGACATCGAGGTTACTACTGACTCGCTATTTCAGGGCGTTCTCGGCGGTACCCCCGGAGATAAAGTCCACAGGTCCCAAGCCTTGGGCCTTGGCCAGTTCCTCCGTCAGGTAGCGAAGCGCCGCAGCATCAAGGATCGAGTGGTAGCTTCCATCCTCGGAGAAATTGACATTGGCACCCTCGACGCGCACGAGAATAACTGTGTCCTCGCTGTTCGATTCAGGGCAGACGAAGGTATGTGTGGATGCTGCGGGCTCAAAAAGGTAGGAGCCGGCCGTTTGTGGCTGTTCCGGATATTCGAGGTAATACCACTTGCCCGACAAGGTATAGACCTCAGCAATACCGGTGTGATAGTGGAGTGGAATCACCGCACCGGGCGAGAAGGTCGCCAACACCAGCCATACGCCGGCTTCGACGTCCAGTCGCAGGGGCTGAAAATGCACTCCGGAGCCTAGTGCATCCCTGATCAGCGGCGTTCCATTGACGTTTACCGTCAGAATCTCGGTCTGAGGCAGAGCGACAAAGGGAAGAAGCGCTCCGCTCGACGTCCGGATGGGACCAGGAAAATTCATGTTCAACCTCTCTCATATTTCTCGATAATGAATACGATTGCGAATCTCGAATGAGCGCGAGAGCCTTCCGCGCATCGGAATGTCAAGTCGTGACGATCAGCGCGCCGATCGAGCCCCCCTTTCAGCGCCGCATGATCCCTTGCTCACGCGCGAAAGAGAGTATCTGGCGACGGCTGCTGCTCTTCAAGAGTGCACGAAGAATCGCTTTCAGACCGATCTGACGGAGCAGACCTACCCGGTCGATCTCGTCCCAGTGTTCTACACAGATTCCGTCCTTGATCCGCCAAATATCAATCGAAGTCATTTCGACGTGCTTGCCGGTCGGAGCTATACCGATGAGTGGCCCGGTGTGCGTACCTGTCATCGAAATTCTGGCGACAACCTTATCGCCCTCGGCAACAATATCGTTGATCACCATCCGCCCATCGGGAAATGCAATCTGGAGGATGTCCGCCATGCGCTTGACCGGCTCACGGCCGTTGGGCGTCGGATTATGCTGAATATAGTCGTCGGACATGAGGGAGTCGAGCAATCCGTGGTTTGCCACAGAGAATGCCTCCATGAGGCGCACCACCACATCCTTGTTGATATCTTGGATATCCAACGTCACAACTTCCTTCCCTGCGAATGATTCTTTCCGGTTATTGGAGGGCAGCCGCAAAATCGGCAAACCTGTCGGCATCACGCAATGCCGGCCCGTGCCCGAAGCAGACCAACTCCGGACCGAGCCCGGCCAGCCTGGCAATGGATTTGCGATTGCCCCGAGGATCCGCCGTCAAGAACTCGAACGGTTCCCGCAATCCGCGGACTCCCGTGAACGGATGGTGGCCGCTCGCAACATCGCCGAGCAGAAGAGTTCGGTCCGACTCGCGCCAGAACGCCAAGTGGCCAACCGTGTGTCCAGGAACTTCGAGGACTTCGAAACTCCCGACCCGATCACCCTCACGAAGCCGCCTGTCGACCGCCGCCGGCGGACCGCCCTGGAGGTGGCTCAATATCCTGGGAGCAGGATGATCCGGAAATCGGTCGTACATCAGCCCGAGCGTCTCGACCGCTGCAGCATCAGCATGACCGACCCATAAAGGGATTCCCAATTCCTCGCAAATTCGCCTGCTCGCCCCGAAGTGATCGGGATGCGCATGCGTTACCGCATGCGCCCGAATATCAAAACGCGCTATGTCACGTAGTATGCGTCGGCCGCTGAACCTGGTTCCGGCATCGACGAGAATGCCGTCGATTACGTAGGAGTTGATAGAGTGCCTCGGATACCCGCAAATCTGGTATACATCCTCGGCCAGTTCGATGATCATCGCCGTTCCTAAGTGTTCAGGCTACTGGATTTATCAAGCTGGCAACCGTGGTGCGCGCGAGATGATCCGATTCAAACCTCTCGACAACACGTCGACGAATGGCAAGAGCAGGTGCAGTGCGCCTGTGAACCATCCATCCGTACTGACGAGATTTACGCTGCATATCCCGGACTCGTTTGTACCTGCTGGTTTGGAAGCGATGCAACGCGTCCGGAATTTCGGTCGAGTTGACCAGGATTCGAGCCAGTGTGATCGCATCCTCGATCGCCATGGAACCGCCCTGCCCGAGGTCGGGGGTCATGGCGTGCGCTGCGTCCCCGATCAGAACTACTCGCCTCGAGATCCATTTGGGCAGGACTACCTGCTCGATATCGCCGTAATGAATCGCATCCTCATCCGGATTCGAATCCACGATATACCTGGCCGGTCCCTTGAAATCGCCGAACAGTTCACGCAGGAGATTCATGTTCTCGGACGGATCCCGCACAGCGCCGCGAGCGGAAAGAAAAGTAGAGTACGAATACAGGAGATCTTCACCGATTGGAAGTATCCCCATTCTCCGACCACTACCCCAGAGTTCGCACATACCTTCGAACCCCTGCGGTCGCGGGATAACCACCCGAATCGCGCAGTAGCCCGCATAATGGCGATCAACCTCTCCGAAGACCAGTTTCCTGACCTTTGAATTCCGCCCGTCGGCGCCGACGACGAGGTCGTACTCCGCGCTGGTCCCGTCGCTGAATTCCGCGACAACACCCTCGGCGAGCTCCCTCAATGCGGTCACAGTGATCCCGAGTCGCGGACTATTCTCGAGCGAGCCGGCGAGGACGTCGTGCAGAGCCCCGCGGTGTATCCCGGTGGTCGACGTTCCATAGACATCCGCCACGGAGCCGAACCGGAATCCGTTCATGCGGTTTCCATCCGAGTCCAGGAGAGTCACGCTGTTGAGCTGAACCCCACGCTCCTGGACCGCATTCCCCAATCCAATGGAGTTCAACGCCAGAACTCCGTTGAATCCGATCGCAATTCCAGAGCCGACCGGGCGCCATTCAGGCGCGAGGTCGATTACATCAGCGGAAGCGCCGTGACGCTTCAAAGCGGCAGCAAACGTCAATCCCGCAATCCCGCCACCGACAATCAAGATCCTCTGTGGTATCGCCACCAATACTCCTTCAGCAACCAGCCTGCTTTACTACACTCGTAGCAGTTCTTGCTACAGTTGTAGACCTACTTACTAGGGCTGTCAAGAGTGGATGGGATACTGACCTCATGCGACAGAGTTCAGATGTCATCGACCGCCGCGCCCGACTGCTCGACGCCGCAATTCAGGTGATCGGCACGAAGGGCCTCGCAGCGGTCACGCACCGGTCGGTACAGGAGACCGCCGGTGTACCGCATGGGGCTGTCACTTACTACTTCGGTACCCGTAACGATCTGGTGGTTGCCGCAGTCGAGCGCCTCGCCGAACTCGACGAGAAGCGCCTGACCGACCTGATGCACGAGCTGATGCTGGTACTGGCCCGCCGCTCACCCGAGCCGGACTACGACTTGCTTCAGCAGGCTCTCGTCGAATGGATCGAAAGTGACCCGATCCACCAAATCGCAAGGTACGAGGTACTACTGGAAGGCACCCGGAATCCTGCGGTTCGAGCCGCCGTCAGCAGCGGCGCTGCCGCGATGTGGCGTGCGGTCAGGCCGATCGCCGTTGCAGCCGGTTCCGACGACCCCGATCAGGACGCCCGCATTATCGTCGCACTGCTCGACGGCCTGATCTTCGATCGATTCACCCGCGCACCCGACGATCTGACTCCCCTGCGCCATGGGCTGGAGCGCGTGCTGAATACCTGGCGTCCGTAGCAGACTGCTGTCGTCGCGCCGCGGGACGCGAATCCGATCCGACCGCGGCGGTCATCGACTCGCAGTCGATCCGCGCCGGCGAAATTGCCGCAGCGCCATCCGATTTCGATGCAGCGAAGAAAGTGGCGGGCCACAGAACGCGATGTCATCGTCAACAGTGTGGGCCTGCTGCTGATTGTGCTCACCGGCGCGAGCACCCCAGGACCGCGACGACGCCCGGCCGGCCCTGGGACAGCCGCCGGAACCGTTCAACACCATCGGCCTCATCCGGGCCGACGGCGCCTACGTCGGCGGCGTGCGCGCGGCGATCGACAAAAGCTGATCCAGCAGGAGTCGACGCCGGTCGAGATCGGTTGCGACGCGGCAGCCCAACATCCGGATGGACCTGCGTCGGGGCTCAGCGCTCCTTACTCACCGCGCCCCGTCTCTTCGCGCGCTGCCCATGAATCACGGCCAGCGCGTGCTTCTGGGCGAGTATGGCCAGGGCCTCGTTCAGTTCGTCGAACAAGGTGCCGGCGGCCTCCCCGTTCCATGCCGGGGGCAGTAGTGACAATGGGAGACCGGGGTCACGGTAGGGCAGCCGGCGCCATTCGGTCAGTATCGGGACGTAGAGCTGGAACGCTTCCTGCGGGGCGATATTCGTCGCGGTTACCTGGTAGAGGACGGGCCGATACCGCTGGAGGAAGTCTGTGTACAGCTGAGTGAGCTCTGGCAGATTCCACCATTGACGCACCTTCGCGCGCATGTCACCGAATCCGAGGTGGCGGCCGGTGAACATGTCGACGTAGCCGGACAACTCGCGACGGTCCAACATCTGACGGGTCTCCCGGGCCAGTGTTCCGGGGCCGACCCAGACGCCCGGTGCCGCGGTGCCGAAGCCGAGCCGGGTCAGGCTCGATCGGAGCGCGTGGCGTTTCTCGCGCTCCGACTCGGGCACAGAGAAAACGACCAGAATCCAACCGTCTTCCTCGGATGCCCTGGCGCGATGGAAGATTCTCACATCGCCTTCGGCCAACGCCTCCAGCGTCGATTCCGAAAGGGAGTATCCGACCGCACCGGCGTTCTGCTCGCTCAGTAGTACGCCGCGTCGCTTGAGCCGTGATATGGAGGATCGGACCGCCTGGGCATCTACTCCCAGATCTCCCATCAGCGCGATCACCGACGCCGTGGACAGCCAGTTGCCTTCGGCACGCGCGCACAGACCGAAGATGGTGATGATCAACTGAGCGAGGCGAGCTTCTCGTCCGCGCACATTCGGCACCACTTCCAGCCCTGTCGTCATATTTGCACCATACGTCCCCCGGGTCACGAGGCGCGAATCATTCCCTCCTGCAAGACAGTTGCCAGGTGACGCTGGTCGCGGTCGTAGAAGCGACCGATTCCGACGCCGCGCCCGGCGTCAGCGGCGACCGCTTCCTGTACGTAGAGCAGCCAGTCGCCGACCCGGCCGGGGCGGTGAAACCACATCGCGTGGTCGAGGCTGGCGGTGACCAGGCCGGGCCGGGCCCATGGCAGGTCGAGCACTCGCAGGACGGGTTCGAGGATGGTGTAGTCACAAACGTAGGCGAGGGCGGCGAGGTCACGCTGGGTATCGGTGAGGCCGTCGACCGGGCGAAGCGGGTCGAATGGTTTCACCCACACCGCTTGGTGCGGTGCCTTCTTTCCTTCAACCGTCAGGTATACCGGGCCCGGTACGTGGCGCATGTCGAAGCTCCGGCCTTCGGACCAGTAGGTTTTCGACTCATCGGTCATGGTCCCGCCGTGACGGTCGGCGAGATATCGCGCGGAGCTGGGCAACTCGTCCGGATCGGGGACTGGAGTCGCGATGTGCCCGGCGAAGGTGCCGCCGGATTCACCAGCTGCGAAGTTTGCCAGGCAGACGTAGACCGGCCTGTCGTTCTGATAACCCCGAACCTGGCGGGTGCTGTAGCCGCGCCCATCTCGCAGCAACTCGACCTCGTAGCGCACTGCCGCCCCGATATCGGCAGGGCGGAGGAAGTAACTGTGCATCGAATGCAGCGTCTTGCCATCGGTCACGGATCGCATCGCCGACGCCGCCGCCTGAGCCACCAGATCGCCTCCGTACGCCTTGGGCCATGGACATGGCTGCGTGATGGCATCGAAGGCCAGATCGAAGTGCTGCGGCTCGGTCGGCGTCAGCGTGACCGCCGCAGTGAAGATCGCGGATGTGGTCGGGGTTTCGGTCTGCATCGATCCGTCCGTTCAGAGCGTGGCCGGCAGTACGAACTGCGGCAGCAGTTATATAGAGTCAACATTTCGATCGTCACAAACAATCTACATTATGCGACAAGGTGGTGGCCACGCGACGGCAACCACGGCCGCCCGGACGATCGGTGGATGAGCGCCCCTGTCGTTCAGGAGAAGTCGGGATGATCGGCGGCGATTCGGTAACCACCGGAGTGGAAGACCAGCGGCTGACCATGACCGGTGTCGAACTGCTCGACCTCGCCGATGAAAATGACATGATCACCGGCTTCCACCCGCTGTACGGTCCGGCACTGGAAGCGGGCGATGCTGTTGTCCAGCAATGGAACTCCCGCGATGCCGTCGTGGTGGGCCACACCGGCGAACTTGTCCGGCGCGGGCGTGGCGAACTGCCGGGAGAGTTCGTGCTGGTCGACGGCGAGCACGTTCACGGCGAAATGAGACGCCGCGACAAGGTCGGGCAGACTCGGCGCCTTCTTGGCCGGGCACCAGGCGACCAGCGGTGGATCCAGCGAGACCGAGGTGAACGAGTTGGCGGTCACCCCGACCTTGCGGCCGTCGGGTGCGCGTGCGGTCACGACCGTGACACCGGTCGCGTACAGCCCGAGGGCATTTCGCAAGGCCCGCGGGTCGACCGCAGTCGATTCGGACCGGACCACATCGAGCACGCGCTCGGCGTCGGACCGGTCGAACCACCAGTCGTGCACGGCGCTCGGGTCGTCGAATCCAGCCGCGAACAGCCCGGCCACCGCCGGCTCGTCCGCGGCGATCCGCACGAAATCCAGTACATGCTCGGGGATCTCGGTGAGCATGCGGTTGGTCCACGCCACGGACCACCGCCCCCAGTTGCGCCAGAAGGATTCGAATACCTCGTGCATCCACTCGGTGTCGAACGCCTTCGCGCCGTGCCGTAGTACCGCATCGAGGTAGATACCTGCCGCATGGACCGCGTTGTTCGCGCCCTGCGCGGTCAGCGGATCATTGAGCACCACCGCGTCGGCCAGGCCCAGCACCGGATGTCCGGACGCGGTGAAGGCCACCGGCCGGCGCACCGTGGGCGTCAACCGGCCGCGCAGCACACCGCCGTCATCGGTCAGCTCGATGTCGCGGGCTCGGGCCGCGATCTTCGGAAACGCGTCGTCGAGGACCTCCACGCATCGTCGCAGATGCTCCTCCGGCGTCTTCACGTTGTCGAAGCGATCGATCGGTCCGCCCGGGATCGCTTCGACGACCAGGATCGAGCACGGGCCGGAGGTGGTGAGCGCGGGCAGCGTGATCACTTCCCCTGCCCCCGGCATCACCGAGATGGTGAGGTCGGCGCCGGAGTCGTCGGGCAGCAGTCCGCGCACGTACGCCACGGCCAGCGCCCGCTTCGGACGGTCGTACGGCGACCGTACCCGATCGCGGACGAACATCCGGCCCAGGTCTCCGGCGCCGGTCGCCACGATGGTCAGACTATGGTGTGCCGCAAGGGAATCCAGACGTTCCACGGTGACGTCCTCGACGTGGAAGCTCCCGCCCTCGGCGATGAACGCCTCGATCAAGGCGGCGCAGGCCACACGCTGGTCGATCGAGTACGCAGGCGTCTCGAACGCCGAAACCACTTCCCCCACACCGTCGATGCTCAGTGCAAGACGGTCGATAGCGGGGGCATCTTCCTCGACGTCGACGATACGGCTCAGGACCCGTAGGGCCGACCCGAACAGGCATTGACTAGACAGCACCGAACCGGTCCGGACCTCGTCGGGGTGGCGGTCGCCGATCAAGGTCACCGTGCAGCCGTGGCGCCGCAGCCCCAACGCCAGCAGGGCTCCGGCCTGTCCTGCCCCGATGATGGCGATACGGTGGGGTTCCCGGGCGTTCATGCTGCCGGGGCGAGGTCGTCGAGGTACGACCGCGCGCTGTCGGGGTCCATGAACCAGTGGAAGAAGTCCCGCGGGTCGTCGAAACCGTTCGCGAAGCGACGAGCGATACGCGGACTCGTTCCGGCCGCGCCCAACATCGCCAGCGCGTGTTCGGGTGGGGGAACCAGTAGCCCGTTGGTCCAGGCCACCACGTACTTCGCGTAGTCCCAATACCTTTCGAACGTGTCGTGCATGAACTGCCGGTCGAAGGGGCGCTCGTCGTGCTCGAGGATGCTCGCCAGATAGGAGGCGGCACATTTGGCGGCGTTGTTGGATCCCTGCCCCGTGATGGGGTCATTGAGCACGACGACGTCGGCCATGCCCAGCACGGGAGCTCCCGAAGGAAGCACCCCGATCGGCCGGCGCACGGTGGGTGGGAAGCGACCGGTGAGCACGCCGAGGTCGTCGGTGAGCTCGAGGTCGCGGCAACGTTCGGCCTCCCACGGCAGATAGGTGTCGACGATCTTCTTCGCGGTCTCGAGGTGCTGGTGCGGGTCGGTGACACCACCGAAGCAGTCCATCGGACCGCCGGGCACACCCTCGATGACCATGATCTCGCACGGCCCGGTCGTGGTCAGCGCCGGAAATACGAAGTACTCGCCGATTCCGGGAACCATATTGAACGACACCGCCGAATACGGTTCGCGGGGTGCCATGCCGGTCACGTACGTGAGCGACAACGCCCGTTGCGGTCGGTCGAATGTCGAACGGGCCGAGTCACGTTCGAACATCTTGGCAATGTCACCCTTGCCCGCCGCCACCAGCACCAGGTCGGACTCGCGCGCATATCTCTCGAGGTCGTCGAGGCCGGCATCGTGGATGTCGAGCTGACCACCGCGGTCTTCGAATTCGCCCATCCAGCGTGGCATCTTCACCCGCTGGTCGACAGATTGCGCCGGAAGGTCCAGCCGGGAAGCCCAGGAGATCGCCTTACCCCCTTTGTCGTCGGGAACGGTGAACGCGATGCCGTCCACATCCGGACATCCCTCGGCCCAGAAATCCAGACGGAGCGCATGTTCTCGGGCCAGCGAGCTGCCGAACATGCACTGGCTGGAGGTCACCCGGCCGGTGAAGATCTCTTCGGGGGTGCGGTTCGACACGATCCGGACGTCGTATCCGGCATCCAGCAGACCCATGCCGAGCTGCAGGCCGGACTGACCGGCACCGATGATGGTGATGGTACGCATTGTGTTCCTTTGATTTTCGGGTTCGGGTCAGTGCGCCGGAGCGCTCTCGGCGGCGAGCCGCGGGATGGCACTCGCGGTCTGCTCCGGGCCGAGAGCGGAGTAGCCGCCGTCGACGGCCCAATCGGCGCCGGTGACGAACGACGCCGCTTCGGAGGCAAGAAAGGCGATCACACGACCCACCTCGGATGGGTCGCCGGTACGGGCGAGCACGTGGAAGGGCGCCGCGACGGAGTCGGTGTGCGCGCGGTCGCCGGCGGAGAGCTCGTCCATGATCTTCGACCAGGTCCAGCCCGGGCTCACCGAATTGACCCGGATACCGTCAGCGGCGTAATCCAACGCCATGTTGCGGGTGACCTGGGCGATAGCGGCCTTGCTTGCCGGGTACACCCACCGACCGGCCTGCGCGACCTTCGCCGAAATCGAGCTCAGGTTGACGATCGCTCCGCGACTCCGCGCCAGGTGGGGACGGGCGGTGGCAGCGAACAGCACCGCGCTGACCACATTGACGTCCAGGGTCCGCAACCAGGTCGCCCGGTCGGTGTCGGCGCCATCGTCTCCGTACGAGCAGGCCAGATTGACCAGGACATCGAGCGATCCGAACCTCTCGACCGTCGCGCTGACGCAACGCCGGATGGACTCATCGCTGGTGATGTCGGTCCGGACGAACGCGGCCCGGTCGAACTTCTCGGCAACCGCAGCGCCGCCCACCTCGTCGATATCGGCTATCACCACCTGCGCGCCCGCGGCGACGAGCTCGGCGACGACACCGGTCCCGAACAGGGTGGCGCCACCTGTGACGATCGCCGTTTTCGTGGACAGTGAGATTGAGGTTGACATGCGGCCCTCCGAACAACACCCGCTAATGTGACCCGAGTCACGGTAAGGAGCGGCTGGATCGTCGGCTATCCCGCAAACGCGGAGCTTGTCCGCACAGCGTCGATCCACCGGTTCTCGACACGCATGACGCTGGAATAGCACAAACTGATAACGCGCAATCATGACGATGGTCAACAAGACGATATGTGCGCGTGTGCCGCCTGGAGGAAGCATGAACGATGATGAGCGCCCGCTCAGCCGATACCGCCTAGCGGTCTCCAGCGACCCTGACGTCGTACGCGACACCGTCGGCCAGGCCTTTTGCGACCACCGGCTGTCACCGCTGAGCCGCAGTACCGGACTCGACGCACACTTCAACGGCCTGCGCTGGAACAGCGTGGGCGTGTACTACCTGGAGTACGGCACCGATGTGCGCATCGACCCGCGCGACCTCGACGACTTCTACCTCGTCCAGGTCCCGCTCGTCGGTCGCGCCACGATCACCGTTGGAGCCGAAAGTTTCACCTCCACATCGGAAGTGGCCTCGGTACTCGAACCCGGACCGCGGGTATCGATGTCGTGGGAAGGGGCGAATCGGCAACTGCTGCTGCGCTTGGATCGCGCATCGGTTCACGACGTGCTGCGCAAGAAGCTCGGAAGGGAACCGACCACGCCCCTCGCATTCACCCCGCGGATGGATCTCACGACCCCGGCCGGCCGCACCTGGAGCGGGCTGCTCGAGCTGTTGACCGATGCCGTCGGCTCGGCCGAGATCCCGGAGTCCATACCTGTCCGGGAATTCGAAGGGCTCCTCGTCAGCCAGCTGCTGCTCGGCCAGCCGCACAACTACCGCGACGAGCTCGACCGGCGACCACAGCCGACCGTGGCCCGGCCCATCGCGCAGGCCGCGGACCTCATCGAAGCCCACGCCCATGAACCCCTCACCATCGACGACATCGCCGAGGCAATCGGCGTGAGCACACGCACGCTCCAGGACGGCTTCCGCCGCTACTACGACACGACACCGATGGCATACCTGCGCGATGTACGACTGCGGCGCGTGCGGACCGACCTGCTGGCGGCCGATCCGACAACCGCCACGGTGACCGATATCGCGATGCGGTGGGGATTCCTGCACCCGGGCCGTTTCTCGATCCTCTACCGCGATCGCTATGGCGAATCACCGTCGCAGACGCTTCGACTGGAACGTGACCGCACCGTCCGGAAATAGCCCACACCTCGAGGCAAATCCCCCGCCCGTAGCCGGGCGGGGGACGTAGACAGATCCTGCGTGAAAGTCCTCAGCGACTCACACCGACGTCCGGCTGCCAGCGGCGCCGGAGGGTCGTTGCCCCTTCAGCAGCGCGGATCAACTGAAGACGAGGGGGCGGACCATCGGTGCGGCCGCTGGGCGGTTGGCGGTTGCCGGCGCGGAAGGGCGCGGGCCATTCCGCTGCCTCGCCGACATACTGCTGGTCCACCGCGGCGTGCAGTGTCCACTGCGGATCCCACAGGTGAGCACGGCCGATCGCCACCAGGTCCGCACGCCCGGCGAGCAGGACCGAATTGACGTCGTCGTAGGAGGAGATGGCACCCACCGCCACCACCGAGATGCCGTGGGGCACACCGACCTCCTGCCGGATCCGGTCCGCGAACGGCGTCTGATAACTGCGCCCGAACGCAGGCTTCTCATGCTTGACCACCTGGCCGGAGGACACATGCAGCACATCGGCTCCGTGTTCGGCGAACGCACGAGCGATCTCGACCGCGTCGTCGACGGTGTTGCCCCCCTCCGCCCAGTCGGTGGCCGAAATGCGGACCGACAGTGGCCGATCCGCGGGCCACACCGCTCGGATCGCGTCGAAGACGCGCAGCGGGAAGCGTAAACGGTTCTCGAGTGAGCCGCCGAAATCGTCGGTGCGCTGATTGGCCAGCGCGGAGAGGAAAGAAGACAGCAGATATCCATGCGCACAGTGCAGTTCGAGCAGATCGAACCCGGCGCGAGCGGCCGCCTGGCCCGACCGGGCGAACTGTTCGGTGATCTCGTCCATCTCCGCGCACGTGATCTCGCGCGGGGTGCGACTGTCGGGTCCGTACGGGATGGCCGACGGGGCGACGGTGTCCCAGCCGCCGGAGTCCAGCGGGTCGTCGATGCCCTCCCACATGACCTTGGTGGCGCCCTTGCGGCCGGAATGACCCAGTTGCACACCAATCTTCGATCGGGAATTGGCATGCACGAAATCCACGATCCGGGCCCACGCCCGCTCTTGTTCGGTGGTGTACAGCCCCGCACAACCGGGCGTGATGCGCCCCTCGGGCGACACACACACCATCTCGGTCATGACCAGCCCGGCGCCGCCGAGCGCCTTGCTGCCCAGATGCACCAGGTGGAAATCGGTGGGCACGCCGTCGACGGCGGAATACATGTCCATCGGCGAGACAAGGATCCGGTTGGGTAGCTCGATTCCCTTGAGCCGCAAGGGATAGAACATGGGCGGACGTGTTTCGTCGCCGATCACCGTGGCGTTCTGCGGCGTATCGTCCTGGATCGAGAGGTACCACCCGTCGATCCGGTTCACGAATCCGTTGTCACGCAGCCGCAGGTTGTCGTAGGTGATGCGGCGACTGCGCGTGAGAAGATTGAAAGCGAACTGATCCGGCGCTTGATCGGTGTAGTTGCCGATCGCTTCGAACCACTCCAGGCTGGCCTGGGCTGCCCGTTGAATGGACTCCACGACGGGCCGTCGTTCCTGCTCGTACTTTTCCAGGCCAGTTGCGACGGAGTCGTTTTCGTGCAGACAGGCGGCGAGCGCGAGGGCATCTTCCATGGCCAGTTTCGTGCCCGAGCCGATGGAGAAGTGTGCGGTATGCGCGGCATCGCCCATCAGCACGACATTGCCGTGCCGCCACGTCCGGTTGCGGACCGTGGTGAAATCGATCCACCGCGAGTTGTTGGCCTGCAGACCGTGGCCGTCCAACTCGTCGGCCAGGATCTCCGCCAGTAGCGTGATGGACTTCTCGTCGTTCTCGCCGGGCAAGAACGCGCGCTCGGCGAACACATCGAAACCGGCTTTCCGCCATACGGATTCGTGCATCTCCACGATGAATGTGCTCTGCTCGGCGCTGAACGGATAGCCGTGTACCTGCATGACCCCGTACGGGGTGTGCTTGATGAAGAATTCGAATGCCTCGAACACCCGGTCGGTGCCCAGCCACATGTACTTGTTGTGCCGCCGATCCAGATCCGGGCCGAACACATCCGCGAAACGGGTCCGCACCACGGAGTTGAGACCATCGGCCGCAAGCACCAGATCATGGGTGGCGGACAGCTCCTGCACATCCGGCGCGAGCGTGCGGAAATGGATGGTGACACCCAGATCGGCGCATCGCCGCTGCAAGATGCGCAGCAACTCCTTGCGGCTCATCGCCGCGAACCCCTGGCCGCCGGAGGTGCGGACCTCACCCCGGTAGTGGATATCGATGTCGCTCCAGCGGGCGAACTGCTCGCTCATCGCACGATAGATCTCCTCGTCGGCATGCTCGATGCCACCGAGGGTCTCATCGGAGAACACCACACCGAAACCGAAGGTGTCGTCGGGAGCATTGCGCTCCCAGATGGTGATGTCGTGGGTGGGGTCGAGTTGTTTCATCAAGGCGGAGAAGTACAGCCCCGCGGGCCCTCCGCCGATCACGGCGATACGCATGAAAGCCTCACAGTCTTCGGGTCGAAGTCGGTTCGAATTCAGGTGGCTGCCGGTTGGACTCGGCCGAGCCGAAGTCGGGCAGCGGGGCGCCGCGTAAGGCCGCGGCAATGTTGTCGGGCCATGGCATCGAGCCCCGGTCGGCGTTGGGCACATGGGCGGCTGTCAGGACGCCGCGGGCCGCGATCGTCGACGGTTCGGGCAGTGACGGCTGGGTCACCGCGGGGATCCTGGTGATGATGAAGTCGTACCGGAGCGAGGATCGGCCCACATTGCCCACCGACAGGCTGATGGATGCGGTATCGCCGAACCAGAGGCGCTCCAGGTAGTCGACTTCGTATCGCACTCGTGGAATACGGCCGAACAACCAGCGCAGCCCGATGCGGTCGAGCAGTGCGGCTTCGGCCGCCTCCACCCAGCGCACGACCGTACTGTGGTGGTAGTGCCCGGCCGCATCGGTGTCCTGCCAGTCCACGACACGCTCGATCACGATGTCGGTCATCGCGTCCCCCAGTTCTCGCGTACCTTGAACCGCTGTAGCTTGCCGCTGGGATTGCGGGGCAGACTGTCGACGAATTCGATACTGCGCGGGTACTTGTACGGTGCCGCAGTGCTTTTGGCGAAGTCCTGGAGCTCCCGGGCCTTCGCCGCGTCGCCCGCGACGCCCGGCCGGAGCACCACCGCCGCGTGTACGATCATGCCGCGGTCCTCATCGGGAACACCGATCACAGCACTCTCGACCACATCCGGGTGCTGGTCGAGGACTGCCTCGACCTCCGGTGCACCGATGTTGTACCCGGCCGAGACGATCATGTCGTCGCTGCGGGCGTGGTACCAGAAGTAGCCGTCGGCGTCGCGAGTGTAGGTGTCGCCGGTCATATTCCAGCCATTGCGCACATACTGACGCTGACGGGAATCGGCCAGATACCGACACCCGGTTGGTCCCTGTACCGCCAGCCGGCCGGGAGTGCCATCCGGCACCGGATTGCCATCGTCGTCCTGGATCTCGGCGCGAAATCCGGGCACGACCCTACCGGTGGAGCCGGCGCGGATGTCGTCGTCAGCCGCCGAGATGAAGACATGGAGCAGCTCGGTGCCGCCGAGACCATTGATGATCTGCAGCCCGGTCCGTTCGTGAAACCGGTCGAAAACGGCTTCGGGCAGATGTTCACCGGCCGAAACGCACCGGCGCAGGGATTTCAGGCGCTCCGGATCGTCGCGCTTGATCAAAGACTTGTAGGCGGTCGGCGCAGTGAAAAGCACTGTCACCGAGAACTTCTCGATCGCGGCGACGAGCGCATCCGGATCGGGCCTCTCCAGCAGCACGACCGACGCTCCGACAGATAGCGGGAACGTCACCAGCCCACCGAGGCCGAACGTGAATGCCAAGGGCGGTGTCCCGATGAAGACATCAGCGCCGTGCGGTCGCAGCACATGTGCGGAGAAGGTGTCCGCAATGGCCAGCACGTCGCGGTGGAAGTGCATGGCGACCTTCGGCATTCCGGTCGTACCCGAGGTCGGCGCGAGCAGCACCACGTCGTCGGCACCGGTCCGCACATCGGTGTAGGCGACCGGTTTCGCTGCCGCCCTGCGGATCAGGTCATCGTCGCCCGGCCCGCCGACCGAGGCGATAGGCAAGGCCGTGTCGGCCGCGGACAGTTCGTCGAGGAGCCGGTGATCACAGAGAGCCAGCGCCGGGCGGGTCAGCTCGATCAGTTTGGTCAGCTCGGGAGCACGCAGCAGGGGCATGGTGGTCACCACCACCCCACCCGCCTTGACGACACCGAACCAGCAGGCAACCAGCCACGGGGTATTGGGGGCGCGCAACAGCACACGGTTCCCGGGAACCAGGCCGTAGTCGTCGGTCAGCACATGCGCAATCTGGTTCGCACGATCGAGAAGATCGCCGTAGGTCCACGTTTCGGACTCGGTGTGCAGGCAGGGCCTGGCCCGGCCATGGACCGCTACCGTCGCATCGAGCAAGGCGCTCGCGCAGTTGAGTCGATCGGGGTAGTTCAACCCTGCCAGGTCGAAGACCAGATCGGGCCAGTCGGCTTCGGGCGGGAGATTGTCCCGGCAGAAGGTGTCTTTGTGGGCGGAGGGTGTGAGCATCATGCCCGGCCCTTTCGAACTGGTGAGGCCACTACAATCTCATTGCTTCCGGTTGACCGCCGTCGATGTCGCGCCATGTTCCGAGGCCGCACCGAGCCGGCGACATCAGGCCGGTTCGGAGCCCAGCGCGGCTACGGCCTGAATCTCCACGACCGCTTCGGGTTGCCAGAGCGCGGTGACACCGATTCCGGCCATCGCCGGGTACGCCTCGCCGACCAACTCGCGCCAGAGCCGGCCGATTTCCTTGGCGTTGGCCTGATAGCCGGGAATGTCCAGCAGATAGATGGTCACCGACAGGAGATTCTGGGGCTTTCCGCCCGCAGCCTCGAGCGCCGCGATCACATTGGCCAGCGCCTGCCGGAACTGGGCGACGATCCCGCCGTCGACGATCGTCCCCTCGGGTGTCAAGGCGGTCTGGCCCGCCAGGTGAACGATGTCGCGAAACCGCGTGGCGTGGGCGAACCCGGAGGGTTTCGCCAGCTCGGGCGGATTGATGTGGTCGACGAGCATGATCGCCTCTTTCTCACGGAGACCCACCGGGCGGCGAGTTGATTCGAAGTGGGGGTGGCCGGAACCACGATATGGTGTTAGCTTGATTGTCGTCAATAGAACGCTATATACGAGCCGGCGCTCCTAGCGTTCGAAGCCGCCGTGGGCAACCCGGCCGAATTCCTGGAGTCTCCAGCGATGCGTTTGCGAACAGTTCTCCGCGACGACCACGGCAGTCGCGCCGAAGTCCGCGCCGACGGACAGTGGTACGCGACGACGGCCGCCGACGTCGGCGCACTGCTCTCGGACCAGAACTGGCGCTCGGTCCGACCGCTGCCCGGCGCGCAGCCGCCACCCGGGCGGGCGGCGCCGGTCGTGACAGCGCCGACCAAGATCGTGTGCTGCGGACACAATTACCGCGCCCACATCGCCGAGATGGGTCGATCCGCGCCCGAATTCCCTACCCTCTTCGCGAAATTCGCCGACACCCTCACCGCCTGGGACGCCGACATCGCCCTGCCCGGCCCGGCCGAGGCGGTGCTGTTCGACTGGGAGGCCGAACTCGCGATCGTCGTGGGCGCCACCCTGCGCCGCGCAGATCGCGACACCGCGCGGGCAGCCATAGCCGGATACACCGTCGCGAACGACTTCTCGGTGCGCGACTGGCAGCGGCGGACTTCGCAGTGGTTGCAAGGCAAGGCATTCGACGCCACCACTCCACTGGGTCCCGATCTGGTGACGCCCGACGAGGCCGACCCCACCGATGGCCTCCGCATCGTCTGCCGAGTCAACGGCACCGAGGAGCAGACCGGCACAACCGACGACCTTGTCTTCGACCCGGCGACCCTGCTGTCGTACATCTCCGCGTTCACCGTGCTGCGTCCCGGTGACGTCGTATTGACGGGGACCCCGGGGGGTGTCGGCATCGCGGCGGACCCGCCGCGCTACCTGCGCGCCGGCGACGTCGTCGAGACCGAAATCGAGGGCATCGGCCTGCTACGCAATCGAATCACCCTGTCCCCCAAGGATATCGAGCCCGCCCAGCGGGACGGAAAGGAATCATGATGACCAGCGACTCCACCATCCAGGTCGCTCCGATTGTCACTAGAGCCGGCGCGGAGTACACCGAGACGGCACAGTCCGGTGGCGCGGTGCGCGTCTCGGGCGTGAGCCCGCAGCACACCCCGGCGACCAAGATCTGGTACGGCAAGGTGACCAACGAACCCGGCTACCGATCCTTGCCCCATCACCACGGCGAAGCCGAGACCGGCGGCTATGTCCTCACCGGGAAGGCACGCATCTACTACGGGGAGAACTATCAGGAGTACGTCGACATGAGCGAAGGCGATTTCGTCTTCGTGCCACCGTTCATGCCGCACGTCGAGGTGAACATGAGCACCACCGAGAAGCTGGTCTGGCTGACCTGCCGCACTCCGGACAATATCGTTGTCAACCTGCCCGATGTCGACGATTCCGTCCTGGTCGGATACCGGCGGGCGTGAGATTCGAGCTCGGGTCGCACCATCGGCCCGGGCCATCGGACCGCACGATCCGGACAGATGCCGCGCGCAGCGTATAGCCGAGCACGTGCCGCAACCCTACCGTGCGTCCTATGACCGACATCACAACCGAAGCCGACGCGATCATCGTCGGCTCAGGGGTCAACGGCCTGGTGGCCGCGGCCGAGTTGGCACTGGCCGGCTGGTCGGTGCAGTTGCTGGAGCGTAATGCGGAGATCGGCGGATTCATCGCCACCGAGGAACGCACTCTTCCCGGCTACCGGCACGACACCTATTCGTCCTGGCATCCGTTGTTCGTCTCCGGCGCCGCCTATGCGAGCCTCGGACCCCACCTGCACGAACACGGACTCGAATTCCGCAACACCGAAGAATGGGTGACCGCCAGCGTTGCCGATGACGGCCGCGTCACCATCGCACACCGCGATCCGGAACGCACCGTCATGGAGTTCGCCGACCCCGCAGACCGAACCGCATATCTCGCGATGCTGGCCCGGCTTGCCGCGAATGCGGCACCGATCGGCGGACTGATGAATGCCGAACTGCGCTCGCCGTCCACGCTCCGACCGCTGGCCGGTCTGATCCGCGGTGGGCGACGCGGCACTGAAGACTGGCTGCGGATGGCGCTCAGCAGCGGTCGCGGATTCGCGCGCCGCGAGTTTCGCGGCCACGAGGTCGATCACCTCTATGCCCCGTGGCTACTGCACGCCGGTCTCTCTCCGGACCATGCTTCGGGCGGACTGATGATGGCATTGCTCGCGGCCACCCTGCACGGGGCCGGACTGCCGGTGGTTGCCGGCGGATCCGGCGGGCTGCTGACGGCGTTCGAGTCGCTGCTGCATTCCCTCGGCGTAGAGGTGCGAACGTCCACCTCGGTGGAGCGGATCCTAGTGGACCACGGCCGAGCAATCGGGGTCGTCGCCAATGGCCACGCCACATACGCCCGCCGCGCGGTGCTCGCTTCGGTGACGCCAACCGCCTTGTACGACAAGCTGTTACCACCTGACGCGGTGTCATCCACCATCCGCTCCGAGGCTGCGACCTTCCGCTACGGCCGCGCGGAAATGCAAGTCCATGTCGCCTTGTCGGCGCCGCTGGACTGGACCGACACCCGATTGCGGAACATTCCGTTGATTCACATCTCCGATGGATCCGACAGCACCGGAATCGCCTGCGCCGAGGCCGAAGCCGGGCTGCTCCCCCGCCGACCGACCGTCGTCGTCGGCCAGCAGTACCTGCTCGACCCCAGCAGGGTGCCGGACGGTGCGGCCGCACTCTGGCTGCAACTGCAGGAAGTCCCATTCGCACCGGTAGGCGATGCGGCCGGAGCGCTGGACACAACTCATGGCTGGACTCCGGCGCTGGCACGGAGTTTCGCCGATCGGGTCTTGGCGCGAATCGCCACCCACGCCCCCGACTTTCCCCGGAAACTGCTCGCGGTCGACGTCATCACCCCGGCCGATTTGGCCGCACACAATCCGAATGCCGTCACGGGCGATCCCTACGGGGGTTCGTGCGAATTGGACCAAAGCTACCTGTGGCGCCCCCTGCCCTCCGCCGGACGGCACGAGACACCCGTGTCCGGATTGTGGCAGATCGGCGCATCCACGCATCCCGGCCCCGGCTTGAGCGGCGGATCGGGACACCTCGTAGCGCGAACGCTCACACGAAATCGCAAGCTGCGCAGACTGTTCCGCACACGTTGAACAGCGCCCCGGTGGACTGCGCCGGCCGGACAGCCGCCGCGTGCAGCGGATAGCTCGGCCCGACCGGCCGCACCAGACTTCGAAACCAGTTACCTCACTACAGGAGCCACGATGTCTCTGCTCAACGCCGTCATCGAAGCGACCCGCTCCGGCGCTGTCGACATCATCGATCTCACTACTCCGTTGCAGGAGTCAACCCCGATCCTGCAGCTGCCGCCGCCGCTGGCCAACACCGTCCCGTTCCGGCTCGAGGAGATCAGCCGCTACGACGACCGCGGGCCCGCCTGGTACTGGAACAACATCCACACCGGCGAGCACACGGGCACCCACCTCGACGCACCGGTGCACTGGTTGAGCGGCCGTGACGGACACGATGTCTCACAAGCCCCGATGCGCACACTGTTCGCGCCCGTTGCCATGATCGACATGACCGCTGAGGTCGCGGCCGACCCGGAATTCCTGTTGGAAATCGATCACATCCGCCGCTGGGAGAAAGAGCACGGACCGCTCCCGGCGGGCGGCTGGCTACTCTATCGGACCGGATGGGAATCCCGAGGTGAGGATGCCGCCGCGTTCACCAATGACGGCCACACACCCGGCGTTTCCGCCGCCTGCGCCGCATGGCTGGCCGAAGAGTCTGCACTGACCGGACTCGGCGTGGAAACCGTCGGCACCGACGCCGGCGCGGCCGCCGGGTTCGAACCGCCCTTCCCGTGCCACAGCCAGCTACTGGGCGCCAACAAATGGGGCCTGACCAGTCTGCGCAACCTCGCCCGGTTGCCCGCCACCGGCGCCCTGCTGATCGTGTCCCCGCTGCCGATCGTCGGCGGGTCCGGCAGCCCGGCACGGGTGCTCGCACTCGTCGAGCGCGACGCCGGATAAGGGAGGAAAAACCATGGCGGAACGGTCTTTTACGAACGAGGTCGGCACACTGCGCCAAGGCTCCGGCACGACCCTGCACGTGGAGGGGATCCTGGCCGTCACGAAGGCGCTGCTGCAGTCCGGCGTCGCCTATGTCGGCGGCTACCAGGGCGCACCGATCTCCCATCTCATGGACGTGCTCGGCGATGCCAAGGACGTACTCGACGAGCTCGGCGTCTATTTCGAAAACAGCGCCTCGGAAGCTACCGCGGCGGCGATGCTGGCCGCATCGGTGCACTATCCGCTACGTGGCGCGGTGACATGGAAGTCAACCGTGGGCACCAACGTTGCTGCCGACGCCCTGGCGAATCTGGCCAGCGGCGGCGTCACCGGCGGAGCACTCATCATTCTGGGCGAGGACTACGGCGAGGGCTCCAGCATCATGCAGGAGCGTTCGCACGCCTTCGCGATGAAATCGCAGATGTGGCTGTTGGATCCGCGGCCGAACATCACCGCGATCGTGGACGCGGTCGAATCCGGCTTCGAATTGTCGGAGGCGAGCAACACCCCTGTGTTCTTGCTGCTGCGGCTGCGCTCCTGTCACCTGCACGGAGCGTTCCAGGCCGAAGACAACAAGCGGCCTCCGATGACGGTCACCGAAGCGACCCGGCGGCCCACTCGCGACGTGAGTCGAATCGTATTGCCGCCCGCCAGCTTTCAACATGAGAAGGAGAAGATCGAAAACCGGTGGCCTGCCGCGGTGAAACACATCCGCGACCACGGGCTCAATGAGGTGTTCGGCGATGACCTCGCCGACGTGGGAATCATCGTTCAAGGAGGGCTGTACAACACCCTCAATCGCTCGATGGAACTGCTCGGATGCTCGGATGCGTTCGGCAACACGCGGGTACCGCTGTACGTGATGAACGTCGCCTACCCGGTGATCGACGAAGAAGTCATCGAATTCTGCACCGGCAAGCGCTCGGTGCTACTGATCGAAGAAGGCCAGCCCGACTTCATCGAACAGAACATCAATGCCATCCTCCGCCGTGCCGGCATACCCACCGAACTGCACGGCAAGGACATGCTGACCATGGCGGGCGAATACACCTCGCTGGTCGTCACGCGTGGAGTGCACAGCTTTCTCAGCAGCTATCTGCCCGAGGTGATCACTGCCGAACCCGCGCTGCTGCGCTCGGCCGACGATCCGGCCAGCCCGTTCGCCGTCCGGGTCGAGCCGCACACTGTGCGGCCCCGACCGCCCGGGCTGTGCACCGGATGCCCGGAGCGACCCATCTTCAGCGGATTGAAACTCGCCGAACGCGAAACGGGCGAACATCACATCAGTGCCGACATCGGCTGTCACTTGTTCTCGATCAACGCGCCGTTCGATCTCGGGGCGACAACCATGGGCTATGGCCTCGGTTCGGCGGCTGCGGCGGCGCTGAACTCGAAGGGCTCCGACCGCCGAACCATCGCGATGATGGGCGACGGGGGCTTCTGGCACAACGGGCTGAGCAGCGGCGTCGGCAACGCGGTCTTCAACAAGAACGACCAGCTACTGGTAGTCGTCGACAACGATTACGCGGCCGCCACCGGAGGTCAGGACGTGCTCTCCTCGCACGCCGACCTGCCGACCCGTTCCACCAAACATCCCATCGAGCGGGCCGTCCGCGGCATCGGTGTCGAGTGGGCCAAGACAATAGACGACACCTACGACGTCACCACCGTGCGCGACACCTTCGTCGATGCGCTCACCACCGATGAGGCAGGGCCGAAAGTCCTTGTCATGCACAGCGAATGCCAGCTCAACCGGCAACGACGTGAGAAGCCGCAGCGGGCACAGGCATTGCAGGCCGGCGAACGGGTGGTCCGCGAACGTTTCGGCGTCGACCCCGAGACCTGCACCGGTGATCACGCCTGCATCCGGATCTCCGGCTGCCCGTCGCTGACCATCACCGACAACCCCGACCCCATGCGCACCGATCCGATCGCGACCGTGCTCGACAGCTGCGTCGGATGCGGAGTGTGCGGCGCCAACGCGCATGCGGCCGTGTTGTGTCCGTCCTTCTACCGAACCGACGTTGTCTACAACCCCACCCGGCGCGATCGCATGCTGGCCCGGCTGCGCACCTGGTGGATCACCATGCTCGCGCGCGGAATAGAGCGCCGCGCCGCCGGATTCGAGGTAACACCATGACAGGTTGGTACACCGGACAGCGCCCCATAACAATCGCGATCCTGGCCATGGGCGGCGAAGGCGGGGGCGTACTCTCCGACTGGATCGTGGAAGTCGCCGAGTCAGCTGACTACTTCGCCCAGACCACGTCTGTGCCCGGTGTCGCCCAGCGCACCGGATCCACCGTGTACTACGTCGAACTGTTCCCAACCTCCGGAACCGGCCACACCACCGGAACCGGACGCAGCGAACCTGTGCTGAGCGTGTTCCCCACCCCCGGTGAAGTGGACATCGTGATTGCCTCCGAGCTGATGGAAGCGGCCCGCGCCGTCCAACGTGGTTTCACGACACCGGATCGAACCACCCTGTTCACCTCCACACACCGGGTGTATTCGATCGACGAGAAGATGGCTCTCGGCGACGGTCGGGTCGACAGCGCGACGCTGCTGGACGCGGCCCGGCGCGGATCGAAGCGACTGATAGCGTCCGACTTCATGGCAGTAGCCGACCACCACCGCAGCGTCATCAGTGCGGCGCTGTTGGGCGCAGTGGCCGGATCCGGCGTATTACCGTTCACCCGAGAACAATTCGAAGAGCCGATTCGCGGCTTCGGCAAAGGGGTTGAACAGTCCCTGCGTGCGTTCGCCGACGGCTTCAGCGCTGCCGCCACCCCGACAGTCACCGAACCCCCGATCCCACCGCGAACTTCACAGCCAGTGGAATTGCCCCTTATCCCCCGGCCGCTCACCGCCGCCGAGCGGAAGACACGAGAAGATCAGCGCCGCAACGAAATAGCCGCGTCCGACCCGGGAGCTCTCGTCGGCCCCAAGCTGCGGAAGCTCGCGGAGACCGTCGGAGATCTCCCGCCTGCGGCGCGGTCCATGATCCTGCACGGCCTGGTCCGCACCGCGGTGTATCAGGGCACTTCGTACTCTCGGCTATATCTGAGTCGCGTAAGGGAATTCGCGGCAGTAGATCCAGATGCCGAGGGCAGCGCGCTGCTCACCACCGAAGCGGCCCGGCAGATCGCACTGTGGATGTGTTATCAGGACACCATTCAGGTTGCGCTGCAGAAAATCCGGCGACACCGCATGGATCGCATCCGCTCCGAGGCGCGTGCCGAACCGGACCAACTGATTCAGGTCCGCGAGTACCTCCACCCACAGATCGACGAGATCACCGACACCATGCCGGCTCGAGTCGGCTCGATTCTGCGCCGCTCCAGCACATTCCAACGGCTGGTTCGAAAAGTGACCCGCCGAGGCATGACCGTCAACACCAGCTCGATCACCGGCTACACCGCCCTGTCGATAACGGCCCGGCTTCGCCCTGTGCGCCCTCGATCGTTGCGCTATCAGCGCGAACAGCAAGCCATCAACGAATGGCTGAAGGCAGCATCAACCGCTGCCCTACTCGATGCCGACCTCGCTCGCGAGATCCTCGAATGCCAATGTGTGCTCAAGGGCTACGGCGCCACCTTCGAACACGGCGCCGACAGTTTCGGACAACTCATGCACGCTGCCCACAAACTGATCGGGCACCCTGATGCAGCCGAACGACTCTCGAAGCTTCGGGCGGCCGCGCTCGCCGATGACACCCATACAGCTCTGACCATCGAGCTTGCTGCGGCGATGCCCAGCTGACAATCCTCTGAAGGCAACGCGTCGGGCATCTGCGCACGACCGGCGCGTGCCTGGGTCATCGTAATCATGGGCTCGGCATCGCGTGTCGACGAGTTCCGCGGCCCCGGCAATCTGGCGGCCGACCCGGCAGATCGCCGCAATCGATTGCGTCATCGTGTCCTGAGTGGCGACCGCTTCGAGTACTACCGAATCCAACGCGCCGCAGCGCCGCGCTCCGTGCGTGACGACCAGATGTGTCTCCACCATCGCGGATTCGGCGAGCGCGCGCAGCAGGGCGATACCGGGTGGCGGTGCGCTCCAACCGGATCCGCCGACGACAATGCGGGGCTTGTGGGGGGTGAAGACCACGTTCTTTCGGCCGCGGTGGTGATAGGTGAACAGCGAGGCTACGTCCGCCACCTGGCCACGACGGCGTCCATGTCGCCGTCGCCTGGCACGGGGATATGGCGCGCACCGGGAAACCGGTGTGCGGGTTCGGTATACGCGCGTTGTTGTACCAGACGAGCGATATTGGCCCGGTAGATGTCGTCGACCGCGGCGTTCCGCCCGGGCTCACGGTCGAGCCAGAGATTGGCCGGATGGATCGGCCGGTCGTACATGCGCTGGAACAACTCAGTGCGAATGTCCTTGAGCCAGTTGGAGTTCAGATTCATCATCCGATACTGGCGGAGCGCTTCGACATCCACCGGCGCGGCAATGATCGCGTTGGCGCCCGACGACACCCGCCCGATCACCTGACCGTGATAGTCGACGATGTGCCCATTGCCGCCGGCGATGTCGACGGGATGCTCGGCGGCGGGGCTCGAGTAGACCGGCCCGGTATTCGGGCACACCATGTACACCCCGTTGAAGTGCGCGTGCGCCCGATTCTGCAGCAGCCAGGTGCCTCCAGCGTCCGGACCGGCCGCGGTCATCGGCACGGCTTCGCTGGGTCGGTACACCACCTCCGCGCCGTTGAACGCCAGGGCCCGAACGGCTTCCGGGTACTCGCCGTCGCTGCAGCACAGGGTGCCGATATTGCCGATGTCCGGGGTCCGCAGCACCGGATAGAAGGCGTCGATGCCGTCGCCGAACAGCTCGACCCACCGATCGTAGACATCGTGCGGGGTGCACGAATGCTCCCGGCACCACACGTGATTCTTGGCGGCCCGATGGACGATCTCACCCTGCGGCGAGATCACCACCATGACATTGAAGTACCGGTCCGCGATGACCTCGGGCCAGCGGGCCTTGCACTGGACGATGAGGTAGGTCTCGTACAGCCGGGCCAACGCAGCGAGACGATCGGTCTCCGGGCCGGGTATATCGATGAAAAGCTCTCTGGCGCATCGGCTGTGCGGCAGATCGAAGATCTCGTCGGTGAAGCCGGTGAGAGCCCCTTCGGCCAGAGCGACGAGTTTCACCGGCAGGTTGATGCCGACGACCGACACCGCCGCATGAATGGTCTCCTCGATCGTGTCGAGGTTGCGCGCGATGTGGTCGCGCGCCCCGATGCCGTGAACGATGGTCGACAACCCGACCGCCAGATACGGTGCGACCGGTGCTGCCCCGGCGGCTCGACCGGTCATTCCGTGCCACTCCATTCGATAGCGGCGACCGCTTCCGGCATGTCCGGCGCGAGCGTTCGCACCCGCCCGCCGGTGATGATCGTGTTGGTCATCGGTGTCCTCCACTGCCGACCGTTGTGTCCTGTTCGCACAGCGTATCTCATGTTTTCTCCAAATGGAGAAGTTTTAGTTTCTGGACACAGGCACGATGAGCTCTATGACGACACCCTCGGCATCGGTGACGGGGGCGGCGGGCCAGCGGTAACAAACGGGGCCAACGTCTTGTTCGACACCCACCGCGACGACCTGGAATTCGGCTGCCCCGCGGCCGTGGCGCGCGGAGCCGGGCCGGTGATGACTTCTTTGAATTGGAAACAGTCCGCTGGTCGCACCCGCCACCCGGTGCGGGAGCGCGCCGCTACCCCGGACAGCCGCCGGGTGATCTCGGTGAGCTCAGACTCATTGCGCACCTGGGACACTCACACCCAGCAACCGATCTCCGCGGCAGTCAGTCCGGACGGACACTACATCGTCACAGGCGGAGCAACCGGCCTGTTGCGGCGAGACGCCGACACCGGCAAGCCGATAGGCGAGCTGATAAAGGTTCCCGAGATCGGCTCCCACCAAGTGACCTTCACGCGCGACAGCCGCTACATCATCTCGAGCAGTTATCAGACGATCCGGCTCTGGGACACCGAGTCCGGCCAAGCAGTCGGCGGATCGCTTCACGGCCCGCTGCTCCAGATCTACTCGGTCGAAGTCAGCCCCGACAATCGTGCGATCATCACCGACGGAATCGACGGCTACTGGCTCTGGCCGGCCCATCGACCTGGCCCGACGAACTGTGCGCCAAACTCTCCACGAACATGAGCCACCGGGATTGGAACCGGTGGGTATCCCCGGACATCGACTACATCACGCTCTGCCCGGCCCTCCCCGTCCCAACCGACCAAGTGCCGACGCCGTCGATGAGCGCGGCTGAACGAATTCCAGGCCGCTCCTCAAAGCTCTTGCGCTGCTTCACCATTACCCACGCGCGGTAGCTATGACGCGACCGGGTGAGCCGGCGCTTACTCCACCACACACCCCGCGGCTTGTGGGGTGCCTGCGAAGCGGTCGGCGAGGAAGTTCATGCCGCCGAGCGCTTCGCCCGCGGCGGCTCCGATGTGCGTCGGGAACAGCGAGTGGATCGCGGTGAGGGTGGCGCCCAGAGCGCAGTACGTATCGACGAGGGCGGTGTAGCCGGCAACGGGGATCTTCTCGTCGGCGACGCTGTGGTACAGGTACAGCGGGGTGTCGGGGGCGGTGCGGCCGAGCTCATTGGGCAGGGCGGCATTGCGGAAAGCGGGCTGCGCCAACAGGTTCGGGACTGTGGCGAAATCGTCGACGTGGACATCGGAGTATTCCTGGGACAGATCCGCACCACAGCCGGAGGTGCCCGCGGCAAGCAGCGCGCGGCGGCCCCGGTCGTTCAACAAGTCGGCCAATCGGGAGGCAGGTTCATTGCGGGCCAGCCCGAGCAGGATCAGTATCGCCCCGGCGGCGCTGTCGGCGCGTTGTGCGACGGCCGGGAGATCGGTGGGGATTCCGCCGGCGCTGGTGCCGACCAATTGCACGTCTGGTGCGTATTCCCGGCGCAACTGTGTGGCCCACAGGGTGGCGAAGGCTCCGGCCGAGTATCCCCAGGCGCCGACCGGGCTCGAGGCATCGATGCCGGCCGGCGAGAACGACCGCGCGGCCCGGATTCCGTCCAGAACTCCACGCCCGGATGTCACGCCGTCGAAGAGCCGGGACTGCGGCCCTTCGTAGTCGCTGGCCACGACGGCCCATCCCCGCAGCAGTGCATCCGCGATGAACGGCGCATCCTGCATGGCGCTCGCCATGTCGTTGTCGCTCCCGCCGCGCAGCGTGACCGACGGCGCGCACCGGGTGTCGAGACTGTTCTCGGGTACCTGGTACGACAACACCGGCCGCGGCCCGTTCCAGGGCACCGATGGCACCAGCACCGTGGTCACGTTCAGCTGCGGATTCTCTTCGGAATCGGTTGTGCGATAACGCAATTGCCATGCCGCCACCGGCACCGGCAGACCGAGCAGTGAGATCGTCCGCGCTCCGAGTACCGCGCCGTTCGGATATGACGCGAGATCGGTGGGTGCGGCATAGAAGGGATCCTCACCCGGGGACAGTGAAGCGGCTCGCGCGGCCGGCATCGACAATGCTGCCGGCAGCACGATCATGGCGAGCGTGAGGGCCGCAACCCATCGCAGGCCGATCCGCCACCACCTCACTGTTTGCCCGGACGTTCCGCCAACCAGCGGGCCGGGCGTATCGGTTGCCGAATACGCTGTGCGGCAAGCCTTTTTCCGATATGTCGACAACATATGCTGGGATTCCATCACGCCTCCCGCGTCCAACCATCCGACGCGCAGGCACTCGGGGGCCCGCACAACCGTCGTACCAATTCGAGATCTAGGTCACGGTAACATAACAATCCCGCACCTGCAGCTGTGATTTTCCAGCCACGGTCGAGACCCGCCCAGCACGGCGGAGAAGCTCGCCGGACCGAGCGGATGCGAGCGTGGCTGCCCGGTCTCGACGCGGCGGGCTATTGCCCGGCATCCGCCGCTTTCGCGCCGGTCCGTGAGCCTTTCATGTCGAGCGCCCGGTAAAACCACATGTAGGAGGCGCAATCATGATGCGACCGGGCAAGCATGTGTGACATTCCTGAGAATCTCTGCCTCGCCGAGCCGGTTTCAGCAAACGGCAGTAGGGTGCTGGTCCGAGACCCCGAAAATGGCTGTGCGGCGGAATCAGGGATGCGTACACGGAGGTCACGGGCAGGAGATTCGATGCCGACAACATGGTTACGATGGCTGGTTCTGGGAGTCATCTCGGCAGCTGCATTCGCCACGTTGCCCATGGGACCGGCAAGCGCCGATCCGGTCGACGACATCCCGGGTGGGCTGGAGTCGTTCTATCACCAGCCGCTGGAATGGACGCCGTGTAACGATGCGGTGCTCGACGGTGCGGGGGCTCAGTGCGCGGGCGTTGTCGTGCCGCTCGACTACAACCGACCGGACTCGCGCACGCTGACCATAGCGATCTCGCGTATCCCGGCGACCGACCCGGCCCGCAGGCGCGGGATCATGCTGTCCAACCCCGGCGGTCCCGGCGGTCCGGGCCTGAGCATGATCGCCGACCTGCGGGATCGGCTCACACCGGATGTCCGCGCCCGGTACGACCTGATCGGTATGGACCCGCGTGGTATCGGCCGATCGGACCGAATGAGTTGTGCGCTGCCGCTGCCCAGCATGTTGTTCTCGGCCGGCTTCGACGCGTTCGGCTACGCGCGCGACGCCACCCTGGCCGCCGCGTTCGCGGCTTCCTGCGTAATGCCCGATCCCGAGAAGGCTCGGTCCATCACCACCCGCAATACCGCCCGCGACATGGATGTCATCCGTAGCGCATTCGGCGAACGCGAGCTCAACTATTACGGCGACTCCTACGGCACCTACCTGGGCGCGGTGTACACGCAGATGTTCCCTCAGCACAGTGACCGGATCGTGCTGGACAGCGCCATCGACCCGGACCGCTACTGGATCGGCACCTATCAGGACATGGGCGCCGTCAACGAGGCCGGGCTCGACGACTGGGCGATCTGGGCGGCCCGCCACGACGCCGACTACCACTTCGGCGACAGCGGATCGCAGGTCCGGGCCTTTGTCGAGGACCTGATCCGACGTGCCGCCGCGCATCCGGTCATCGGCAACGGCTATCTCATCGATGAACACACCGTTCCGATGATGCTGCTGTCGCTGTTGTCGAATCCGAAGAAGAACACCAGCCTCGCCGAGCTCGTGCGGACCCTGTCCGACGCAGTGTCCGGGCTGCCCGTCGACATGGAGCAGCTGAAAGCGAAGGTCAGCGGCCCCGTTCCGCTGGATGCCTCGGGCATGGCCGCGGTCATGTGCGGCGACAAGGCCGCACCCCGGGATCTGGCCTGGTATCGCCGCAATATCGAAAGCGTCCGGGCAACCCAACCGGTGTTCGGCGCGTTCGCCAACAACATCACCGCATGCGCGTTCTGGCCGGACCCGGTCGAGCCACCCACCGCCGTGCACAACCCGACACCAGCCCTGATCCTGCAGGCAACCCGCGACACCCGCACCCCCTACCAAGAGGGCCTTGCATTGCACCAGGACCTGACAGCGTCACGAATGGTCACACTGGCAGACACCCGCGTTCACGGCCTCCTCGGCTCCAATCTGAGCCATTGCGTGAACGAGGTCGTCAATACCTACTTCAGTGACGGCACCCTCCCCGATGCCGACCTCACCTGCCAACGCGACACCAACAATCTCCCCTGACCTGAGCGGCGTCGGCCCTCCTCCCGTTCTTCTCCACCAAAGAGGGATTCGGACTGGCCGCCATGGAAGCCCTTGCCACCGGAATCCCCGTCGTAGCACGCGATCTTCCGGTGCTGCGCGAGGTATTCGGCGACACCGTCAGCTACGCGGCCACTCCCGCCGAGCTGGCCGCGGAACTCGCGCGAGCGTTGGTTCCCGACCCGCGCCGCGCCGAGCAGGGCAAAGCCCTCGCCGCGCTGTTCAGCTGGGACCGAACGGCCCGAGCCCACCTCGAGTTCTACCGCACCCATTCCACAGCAGTACCGCGACGAATGCTCACCACACACCGCTGAACCGCAGAATGGAAACCCCACCAACCTCGCGCACATCCGGTCGGTCGACTCGGCCCGAATCCCGTGGGACACACCGCTCGTCGAACAGACCGGCGCGAAAATACCTGTCAAACCCCTCTTCTCCGATCCCGGCACCGGCATGTCCGTGCAGCTCGCACCATCACTTGATGCGGCTGCACGCGGGCGGCACTCGACAACACGCTGGGTGAGGTCACCCGGCATCTGGACATCGATCTACCGGGGTTACTCGCACACGTCACGGTCGGGCCCGCGGTGCACGAGCCCCAGGAACCGGTAGCCCGGATACGCCGCCGGTTTCGTCGTCCGCGGCAGAACCTCGAATCCGCCCAACATTCGGCGAGTTCTACAGGAACCCCGAGTCCTCAGATGCTCAGTAGCCGAGTTGATTTCAACCCCGTGTGGATCTGGAACCGATCGGACGGGCCAGGGCGCGCGGGGTCGAGGTGGTCGAAGTGCTCGACGCGCCAGGAAGGACACTGCCGACGCGGCGACCCGCGAGGGCCTGCGGGACATCGTCTGCCTCGCGAAGTGGGTTGCTCCGTCGGGTTCAACGTCGATGGTGAGCGGTGGTCCGGTCGGCGGCGAGGACGATGACGGCGGGTTCGGGCCCGGGCGCTACTACTTGCACGCCACGGGAACCGACTGACGCGCCAGCGGTTCATTGGAACACGGGGATCGCCGGAATCTGCTGGCCGCCGAGAAGTTTCCACACGTGGGCGCGTTCGGCCGCGAGGTCGATCGGCGCGTCGGCGAGGGTGTCGAGCAGCTGCTGCAGCGGCCAGGTGTGCAATGCGCCGTAGCGGGCGGAATAGAGGGCCGCGGTATGGACGGAGAAGGTGTCGGTGGTGTCGAACAGCGCGTAGCCGATGATCTGGTAGATGTCGGTCAGCGACAGCGAGTCCGATCGTTGCCCTGTCTCACGGTTGGCCGAGCCGAGACGAGTCTTCACCTCGATCAGGACGCCGTCCATGATGAGATCGGCATCAGCCGAGCAGAACTGCGAGGCGGCGAACGTCGGCCCCAGGGCCACCGCCGACGATGGGTCGGGCAGGAATTCGGCCAGTTCGGTGAGAGCGAGTAGATACAGCGCCCGCATCTCGGTGAGAGCGTCGCCCGGAGCCAGCGCGAGCAAGGCCTCGGTGGTGAATCGGTCGCTGCGAATTGGTTCGGCCAGTGGGGAATTGGGGAAGACGAACCGGTTGCGGTACAGCTCCGTGCACAGCGCCAACGCCCAGCTCGCCCGGGCGACGATCTCGAAGGTGTTCTCCGGCAGCGGCCGCATGTACGCGTGACCTGCCAGTGTGGCCAGCTCCCAGACGACGGCGATGTGGTCGGGGCGATAGAAGATCGGTTCGGCGAACACCGCGGTTTCGGGTACGTACTCGGCGCCGCAGGTGAATCGGAGTAGGTAGTCGAAGGCCGCGCCCACGGTTCCCGGGCTGGCGCCGGTGCCGCCGACGAGCAGTGTGCCGGCGCGGGCTCGGTAGTCGGCCTGCACGGGTTCGAGATTCGGGTACCGGTGGTCGAGGTACTGACGCAACGGGCTGGCCTTGTCGTCGATCGCCCCCGCCAGACTGGAGTATTGATAGCTCACACGCATTACTGTGGCATGAGTTGTCGGTGGCGGCGGCCCGGCACGGTCTGTGTCGTGGAACTTGCCGACATACTTCTCCTGGTCGGCGATCTTGCGCTTGTACCAGTCGAGCGCGTCCTGCTTGCTCGTGTCGAGCGCGCCGCCGAAGGCGGTCCAGCTCTCGCCGGCCTCCCGCGCGTCGCGCATGACCATCCAGCCGCGGCCGGTCAGCAAGGCGACCAGGCGGCGGTTGGCCTCCAGCGCCTGCCGGTGACGGGTTCCACCGAGGGGCGGTATGCCTTATACAGATGGCATGCCTCGGGCGTGCTCGGTGAGCGCGCCCGAGGCGATGGATTCCGGTCCGATCCCGGCGCGTCGATAGCGCCGTCGGGGCAGATGGTCGTCCAGGACAGTGTGATTCGAGTTGGCCGGAGCATTTGCCCGGATTCGGGTGTGAGGCGCTGTCGGTGAGGGGTGTCGGAACCTGCTGGCAGAGTGTGCGGCGACGCAGCAGTGGCTGATTCGAGGGAGGTCTGCGCGGCGTGGGAAGACGAGTTCTGGTGACCGGCTCGCGGTCGTGGGAGGACCGGCGCGTCATTCGGGATGCGTTGGCCGAGGTGTGGGATCGGGATGCCGTTCTCGTGTCGGGGGCTTGCCCGACCGGTGCCGACGCGCTGTGCGAGGCGTGCTGGGCCCATTGGGGCGGGCAGGTTGAACGGCATCCGGCGGATTGGAAGCAGTTCGGTCGGCGCGCGGGCTTTCAGCGGAACGCAGAGCTGGTGCGGTTGGGCGCCGATGTGTGCCTGGCCTTCATTCGCGACGGTTCGGCCGGTGCCAGTCATACTGCCGATTTGGCGCGACGAGCTGGTATCCCGACGCGCATCTTCCGGTCCGGGATCGTGCCCGAGGGCGTTGGCGCTGAAAGCGGTCCCGGCGATTGTGGTTGCCGGGACCGCTTTCGTGCGCGGTCGAGTGGGCCTGGTTCAGGTCGTGTCGTGGGCGGGGGTCAGGATCGAATCGGTTTCGGCCAATAGTCCGCAGTCAAGCGTCAACCCGGTGTTCCGAGGGCACTCAGGATCGCCAGTACGTCCTCCCGCGTGGATGAGTACACATCCGAGGCGAGTTCGCGAAGCTGTGCCACGAGTCGACTCCGGTCCGCCGCATTGCCCCACCGAGGATCGCTCGTGATCGCATCCCGAATGCCCTCGGCAGTCAGCAGATCCGCCGAGCACTCGACCAATGCCGCTAGGACCAGGCATAGTTCGTACGGCGCGTCATAATGCTGGTCCAAGAAGCCTTCAGCCGTGGCATGTATGGCCGCGAGGTCCTGCCCGTCATCCTGCAGCCGACGCAGCAGACCCGATACCCCGCGGACGCTCGCATTCATAGTTGCCACTCTGACACTGTGTGATTCGTGAATAGTGATGCGTTCTAGCACATCATCGACGCCGCCGGCACAGACCGTGCACCGTTCGCCGAAGCGTTGGTCGATCACCTGGCGGACCTCGCCCCGAAAGTTCGTGCGGAGGGGTAGGTCTTCTCCGGGTATGCACCCAGTGCCGTGTAGGTCTCTCGGACGATCCGCCACCCGGGCCGCGTTCCTACCCTTGATCCATGGTGGACGAGCAGGCGCCGGTGCCACGGCTGGTGGAGTTGGATGTATTGCGTGGATTCGCGCTCGGCGGAATCCTGCTGGTGAACATCATTGTCATGTCGGGCCCATGGGCGTTTCCGGACGGCGTGCTGTTGCCGGCGCTAGTAGCGTTGTTCCACAACAAGTTCTACGTCCTGTTCTCGTTCCTGTTCGGCTATTCGCTGACCATGCAGTTCCGCGCGGCGGAACGGGCGGGGGTGAGTGGGCGGGCCCGTACCGTGCGACGTTGTCTAACACTCATGGCGCTCGGTGCGGTGCACGCGGTGTTCTTCTTCATCGGTGACGTCCTGTTCGGATACGGTGCGATCGGCCTGATCCTGTTGCTGCTGAGTGGATTACGCCCGCGCGCCGCGGTGTGGACGGCTGGCGGATTGCTCGGGTTCGCCGCTGTCGCCATGACCGTGATGAGCCTGCTGACCGACGTCGAAGGCGGTTCGACCGATCCCTCCGAACACACGCGGGACTTGGATGCCATGCGGGCGGGCTGGGGTGAGGCCGCGGCGTGGCGCTGGGAGCAGTTCAGCGGGAACATGCCCCAATACCTGGTGTTCGGTGTGGTCGCGGTGCTGCCGTTGTTTCTGCTCGGCCTGGCCGCGGGCAAGATCCGCCTGTTGGAAGATCCGGCGCGGTATCTTGGGTGGTTGCCGCGGGTGCAGTTGATCGGATTCGGTGTGGGAGCGCCGGTTTCGATCCTGGGTGCGCTGTTCCACTGGCCCCTGCTGGCCGGTCCGAGTCTGCTCACCGCGCCCCTGCTGTCCGCCGCGTACGCCGCCACGCTCTTGCGCGTGCTGCACGCCCGTCCTCGCGTGGCGGAGATCTTCGCGCCGGCCGGGAAGATCGCCGCCACCACCTATATCAGCCAGTCCGTGATCACGTCATTGATCTTCACCGGCTACGGGTTCGCGCTCGCCGGACGCCTGAACGATTGGGCGATCGGGGCCATCGCGCTCGCCATCTACGCCACCCAGCTCTACCTGGCCCGGATCTATGTGCGACGGCATCGCTACGGTCCCATCGAATGGCTGCTGCGTGCGGTCACCTATGGCCCCAGGCAGTTCCGCCGCGCGCCCACTGCTGTCGCTCCATGACCCTCGCCGAGCGCTTTCCCTGCGGCATACGCCCGGCCATTGGGAAGGCGATCTGGTCTTCGGCCGTGGAATGTCGCCGATCGCCACCCTGGTCGAACGCTCCCCCTGGTTCCCATGCTGGTCGCGTTGCCCGAAGGGCACCGCGCCGACCTGGTCGCGGCCGCACTCGCCGCCAGGATCGGCACCTTGCCGATCGCATTGCGGCGCACCCTGACCTGGGACCAAGGCATCGAGATGACCGAACACACCGTGTTCACCATCGCTACCGGCGTCCCGGTCTATCTCTGCGACCCGAAAAGCCCTTGGCAGCGCGGCAGCAACGAAAACACCAATGGCCTGCTCCGTCAATACCTTCCCCGACACGTCGATCTGCGCACCTACAATCAGTCCGAGCTCGATGCCATCGCCGACCAACTCAACGGACGCCCTCGACAAACCCTCGGATGCCGCACACCATCAGAAGCACTCGACGAGGTGTGGCGATGACCGCCTGAGACCGCACCGCATACCGCACTGACCGAACCGGCCAGCGCGCGGCGACGTCGGCCGGAACCTGTTGCGCCAGAGAACGTCCCCTACTGCCGAGTGGGTGTGAAGTCGCGAGATAGCTGCATGCGCAGCATCATGCCGGTCAGTTCTGCATATCCCGAAGCTTGCCGGGCCGAGCATCCTGTATTGCCGTGTCCCCGCGCATCCGCTCGGGCGGTTCGCCGGGACCACGGCATCGTGAAGGATGGCTCCCTCACCCGACCTCGATGTCACCTTCGCCGGTGACGACCTCGTGCTCCGGCTGGCCGCCCTCGCCTACCTCGCCCGCTTCTCCGCCGTATCGCGCATCCACACCAAATCCGATCTGCGCCTGTACTTCTACTGGTGCACCGACCAGCAGATCACCCCGCTCGCGGCCGCGTCGACCGAGGACGAACGGTACATGCGGTGGATGCAGGAGGTCCGCCGCTTCAAACCCGCCACCGTCGCCCGCCGCCTGGCCGTGGTCGCGGGCTTTTACCGCACCTGCGTCATCGACGGCGTCCTGGACCGCTCACCCGCCGAGTACGTCCGCCGGCCGCGGGTATCGAACGAGTCACCGACACTGGGACTTTCACACCTGCAGTTCGAGGCACTGCTGTGCGCCGCCCGCGACTCGGACAACCCGCCGGACTTCGCCCTGGTCGCCATGCTCGGGCTGCTCGGCCTGCGGATCAGCGAAGCCTGCCGCTACGACGTCGACGACCTCGGCGAGGAACACGGCCACCGCGTCCTGCGCACCAAGTGCAAAGGCACGAAGATCGCGCTCGTGCCGCTACCTCCCGCGGTCTGCCGATCCATCGACCGTGCCGTTGAGAACCGGGTTCGCGGCCCGATCCTGCTGAACTTACGCGGCCGGCGCATGGACCGTCATTGCGCGACCCGGCGTCTGCGGCGCCTGGCCGAACGCTCGGTGGTGCGGTTACCAAAATTGCATCCGCACATGTTGCGCCACACCTTCGTCACCACGATGCTCGACGCCGGAGTGGATCTGCGCGATGTCCAGATCGTCGCCCGCCACGCCGATCCGCGCACCACGATGCGCTACGACCGGGCCCGCACCAACCTCGATCGGCATCCGAACTACATCCTGGCGGCCTACATGGCCTCAGCCACATGACATCTCAACCATCCGCACATGCCGATGACCGAACGCCTGCAGCAGATCATCTGGACCAGCCAGCGACCCTGCGCAGCATGCCGACTAAACAGTCAGTATGCTTTCTCGGTCGGGGGAACAGGTCTTCGCTTCCAGCGGCACTGAATCCGGTCTCGTTCGGCACCTCCACCACGCCAGGCCGGCACCCTCCCGCGCCGGCCGAACCACACACTGAGAGAGGAACGACCATGCTCAACCCCGCTGTGCCGGGTTTCTATCCCGACCCCAGCATCTGCCGCGCGGGGCAGACCTACTACCTCGCCTGTTCATCGTTCGAGTACTTCCCGGGCGTGCCCCTGTTCTCCAGCACCGACGCCGAGCACTGGACCCCGATCGGGCACGTGGCCACCCGCCCCGGCCAACTCGCCCTCGAAGACGTGCCCACCGCCGGCGGCGTCTGGGCACCGACCATCCGCTTCCACGACGACCGCTTCTGGCTCGTGGTCGCCGACGCCTTCGGCCGCGGGCCGCTGCTGTTCACCGCCGACCGCGCGGAAGGGCCGTGGAGCGACGGGATCGAGCTCCACGGCGTGGAAGGCATCGACCACGACATCGCCTGGGACGCGGACGGTACCTGCTACATCACCTTTTCCGGACTCGTTCTCGAAGGCGAACAATCCGGCACACACCACGGAATTCAACAAGTGCGGATGGACACCACCACCGGCCACGCGCTCGAAAAACCTCGTTCACTGTGGTCGGGAACCGGCCTGAAATTCCCCGAAGCCCCACACCTCTACGACGTCGACGGGACCTGGTACCTGCTGATCGCCGAGGGCGGCACCGAACGCGGCCACAGCATCAGCATCGCCCGCGCCGACCACCCCGAAGGCCCGTTCCACGGCTGCCCGGCCAACCCGATCTACAGCCACCGCAGCACCAGCCACCCCGTCCAGAACACCGGCCACGCGGACCTGGTCCGCACCGACGACGGTTGGCGTGTCGTCTTCCTCGGCACCCGCCCCACCGGTCTGACCCAGGCTTTCGCAGTGATGGGCCGCGAGAGCTTCCAGTCGACCCTGCACTGGGTCGACGGGTGGCCGGTGATCGACCCGATCACACTGACCCCCAACCTTCCCGGCACCAAGGCCCACACCGACTTCGACAAACCCCTCGGCGTCGAGTGGGTGTCGGTGCGCGATGCGGAACGCGACTGGGCCTCACTCGACACCCGCCCCGGGTGGCTGGTGCTGCAAGGCTCGACCCCCGACACCCCCGGCCCGGCGATGGACGATCTGCACCCGCATTTCCTCGGCCGGCGCCAGCAGCACGTCCGCTCCCGCTACGCCGCATTGATCGACGCAGCCGACGGCATCGGCGGCCTGAGCATCCGCTACGACGAACTCCACCACTACGACATCGAAATCCAGCCCGACCACGACACCGGCGACTACCTCGTGCGGGCACGGGTACGCCTGGCCCAGGTCGAACAGACATGGGAACGGCGGGTGCCGGCAGGTCCGACGGTCCTGTGGATCACCACCACCCCGGTCCTGGCCAACGGATTCGACCCCCACGCGCTGTCCTGCGACACCGTCGGCTTCGGATACGGACAAGGCCCCGACACCACCGAACTCGCCGACATGGACGGGCGCTACCTCACAGCCGACACCGCAGCCTCCTTCACCGGACGCGTCGCCGGCATCTACGCCGCGACCGGAACAGTCGCGTTCGACTGGTTCACCTACGAAGGCGAACATCGCTGACCCGCAAGGTCAGTGGCCAAGCCTTGCACATAGATCGATGGACCGATGACCCACAGCGCACTGGCGATCACACCAATGACGACGGCGAGCAAACGCACGCTACTGCCGCATACCGCGCTGACCGAACCAGCCAACGCGGCACCTCGGAAGATCAACGGGCCGCAGGCATCCCAGGCGGCTGACCAACCGCCTGCAGTGCACGCTATTGCCGATTCCAGGACGGGTTCACAGCTGGTGGGGACTATCTCTATTCTGGGCACCGATCGCCCCGACTAGAGCCTTGATTCGGAATTCTGGTCTCGACGAGGACGCTGGTGCGTGCAGTCTCACCGGGGCGCGGGATAGGTTCTGCCAGAACCGAACAGGTTCGCGGGCTGGCCATTCAATCGGTCGAGTTCTCCAGCGGGCCGGGACCGGGATGCTCGATCACGCCGACGCCGCCGATACGAGCCGTGACCAAATGCACGACGGCCCATGCCAGCTCCCAATAGAGCGCACCACTCGGAGCCCATGGACATCGAGAGCTACCAGCTGAAGTACCATACGAAGGGAGACCTCGAGTGACGGTGCGTTGCAGGAACATCCGCAACTGCCTGCGAGCTCACCACCCTTCGCGCGACGGGTCAGGTCTGGCGCAATGCCACCACCCGGCGTCGTCCACTTTGTCGTAAACCGTGTTGGCCGAACAGGCCGGCGAGGTGCCCGGAAGCATGCCGACGACTGTCGGCCGATACAGCCGGCGGGAGAACAAGTCGCGCAGTCAGCGCCCGGGTCGGCACCGGCTTGATTGTGGTCTGTGTAGTGGGTTCGTCTGCGAGTCAGTCCTGGTGGGTGACGGTTTCGAGCCAGCGTCGTCGATAGCCGATCCGGGTGGCCAGCCGGGCGAGTCCGCCGAATGCCGCATGCTGCAACCAGGCCGGGATCCCCGCGAGATAGCCGTCCTGGTACTCCCACAGCAATGCCAGTGCCAGAGGGTTGCGTGGTGTCCGGGAGCGCAGGGTGGTCTTGTGCGCGGCATCGAGTGCGTGCCATAGCTGGAACATCTCCCAGTGCCGTAGTGGCGGGCGGATCTCGTGGTCGAAGACCGTGTCGGGCGCTTCGCTCCAGAATTCGTGGACCGTGCGTGGTGGTGCGGTGAGTGAATCGCCTGGATGCACAACGGTTTCCGAGCCATCGATCTTGAAGCGGAGTCGGCCGCGCCGCAGGGTCCACGATTCGCTGAGTACCGGATGCCAATGCGGACCCGCTTGTCGATCGGCTTCCGGCAGTTGATGTTCCAACCGCAGGTAAGGGCCGCGCTCGTCTGTGCCGCGTGCGAGGAGAGTGATCCGATGACCGTTGCGGAAGGTGAGCGTGTCGCGCATAACCCATTTTATAAAGGTAACCTTTGTTTTATGTCAACGAGCGAATCTCCCGCCACCTTGTTGAAGCTGCTCAGCCAGGTGACGCATGCCTTCGAACGCGAGCTGAACCGGGAACTGAGGACGGCAATGCGCGAGGACCTGCGCCCCGCGCATTACGCGGTGTTCCGCTACTTGGCCCCGGAAGGTTCGCGGATCAGCGCGTTGGCCGAGGAAGCGGGCATGACCCAGCAGTCGATGGGGGAGCTGGTGACACACATGCAGCAATGCGGGTATGTGGAGCGGCGGATCGACCCGGACGATCGGCGGGCGCGGCTGGTCGTGCTGACGGCGGCGGGCGAGGCGGCGCTCGCCACCGCAGCGGAGCGGATCAGGCAGATCGAGCAGAAGCTGGCAATCGGTCTGGGCGAGCGTGCATCAGCCGATCTGCAGCGATCTCTGAGCCGCGTACACGAGCTGTTGATCGGTTGAATTCATCGACCCCGCATGAGCTCGCCGAAAGCGTCAGCGGCACAAGACAGTTCACATCACCCAGGACCGCAGCCGATGTATCCGGCACCGTGTGGTCGAAGTGTTCGGCGGCGTAAGCGTAGGGGTGGTCGGGGAACGCGCTCGCCTGCTGGAAGATGCCAGCAACGCACTGAATTGCCGCTGATCGCTCGCCCGAACTCGCCGTTTGAGCCCGCCATCGTTTTCCGAACGGGGATTTCGGGCATGGTTGAGGAGCCCAAGAAGACGGGCCCCTTGAACAGGGCCCGGCGTTTACCCCGCGGCCCGCGCGGGATCGGGACCGGCACACGTTGCTCGGCCCGGGTGACCCTCGGACGCGGTCGCTTTGTCACCGGAGCGGTCGGTAGCTGCGGTGAAGCTACCTTCCGGAGACAGTCGATGGCAGGGCCAGGATTGTCGCAAGGACCGGTCCCGGGTTGTTCGCGTCCTCGAGCTCGACCGGTGACTCCAGGGCGTAGAGGCTGTTCGCCGGCGGGAACTCCGCGATCGTTGGAGCGAGCAGGAGGAAGGATCCAGACACCTTGTTGCGCAAGGTGATTCCGGGCAACAGGTCGGGCATGGTCACGGCGACGTTGATCCTGAGGTCATGCTTTGCCGGACGCGGCGAGCCTGGACACAGCGCGGTGAGTGTCGACTCCCGCAAGGTAAGGCCACCGGCCGAGCCCAGGCGGATCGAGACGGCCCCCACGCCCGCACCCTTGCCGTCGACATCGAACTGCCCCACCGTCAGGAGAAGCTGCGACCGGGTGCCGTTCTGGTATTCGACCATCGGCGCGGCGGCGACCGCCTCATCCCAGGCCCCTTGAAACAACACCGGGTATTGCCGGTCCCCGACGAGCACTCGGGCATCGGCCGCCCTCATGGCGTACTGGAAAATCGCCTGCGACATCATGTCCGCGCCCCTTCCATATGTGTTCCCGGATGCTCCACGGCAGGCCGCCGGCCCGCGTGATCGAATCGTTCCGATCAGCGGTACTGGTCGCCACGAACCTGACCGGCGCAAACCTGGGATTCGTGGACCGATTCCGGAGCCGTCCACCAGGACCCCGGCCAGATGATCCGACATGAGAATGCGGTGCGATAACTGCGCCCGGATCCCAGCCACGTTCCACGATCAGCTCACCCCCACCGCACACTAGTGACATCCTGTGCCGGAAAGGCCCGAATACCGGGCTGATGGCACGAATCGAGAGTGCCCAGGCACGGAAAGTCATCGATATCTACGAATTAGCTGCGTGATCGCGATTGTCATGCAGGATGCCGGACAGAACCGGCCCGTCCGGTCGGTGAACCTTTCGCCCGCGTCCTGCAGGTTGGCGATGCCTCCGCCTTCGGCAGCGCCGCGCGATGCCGTCGCGGCCGATCACGTCCTACACACCGCGCTCAGCCGCGACATCAACGAACACGCCAGCGGCTGGCCGCATATCCGCACCAACCCGAGTTGGCGCGGACCGACTCGAGTAACTGGACGACCCTCGGCTTCGCGTTCGAGCCCCGACGCCCGCCCACTAAACTTCCGATGATGGAGCGACACAGAGAGGCCGCACGAAGTCGTGGTGGAGATGATCACCGGTCGCCGTTTGACCGGTTCGTCGGGCAGGCCGCGTTGCGAGTGAGTCAGGCTCCGTTCTTCTTCATCTGTGCCGGGATCGTCGTGGCGTGGCTGATCAGCTTGCCATGGTGGACGGACCTCAAGACCTGGCAAGTTGGCATTCATACCATTGCGAGCGTTTTCACGCTGCTGTTGGTGGTGCTGCTCGAGAACGCCAGCCGCCGCGCAAGCGAGGCCGCGCAAGAGAAGCTCAATGTCATCGCCGAGGCGCTGGCCTCGCTGCTCGCGTCATCGGCATTCAACGATCCCGAGCTTCGAACGGCCGCGGATCGGCTACGGGAAGCTGTTGGACTCGAAGAGCGCCACTGAGATGTGGTTGTACGGGGAGTCATCAGCAGCCGAGCCCCGCCGACCATCCGGATCGGTCCACCGTGCGCCTAGCTAGCTAGCTGCGACCGCCACGGGTGTGCGAGCAGTGCTTGCCAGGCCAAATCCCATGGGAACAGGTGGATGTGGTCAGGCCCCCGTGCCGGGTTCGTGTTGCTTGTACACGTCATCACCGACCAAAACCGTTACGCCCCAGTCGGATAGATCGCGGATGGCATTCTGAAGCGCGGGAAAGCTGATCTGCGCCCAATTCGAGAACGGCATGGCCACCACGGGCAGCCGCTTCCCGACCGCTTCGACCAGCAGGCCGAGCGGCAGGGTATCGGAGATACCGGCGGCCCACTTGGCCAGAGAGTTACAGGTAAGCGGGGCAAGCTGTCCAAGACCAGTTGGTCCTTCGGCCGGTCCCGCGCCTTCGATACGCGTGCCGTCAGGTCAGCGGGGCCCCTGCCCGGAGCCGCGGCGAGCTTCGAGCGCATCCAGGATCAGATCCAGGCCGTAGGTGAACTCGCCCGTATGGTCATAGCCCGGTCGCAAGGCGTGATCGGTGATCAGCTCGCGCAGGTGCGGGTACCGATCCGCGGGCAGGCGCTCGAGGATGTCGCTCGCCACATCCTCGACATCGGCAGGGGTCGCGGCGGGCAGATTCGCTTCCTGCAGAACGTAACCGCCGATGTAGCTGTCGATGACGGAGACTGCATGCGAGGCGTCGGCGAGAGTGAACCCGGCCGCTTTCAGCACTCCGAGCACCGCATCGTGGTGATGCAGCGTGGCGGGGCCGGGATTGCGGCGGGAGTCCATCAGCCCCAGCGCCCAGCGGTGCTGCGACAACACCTGCCGGGCGGAATGGGCGCGCACCCGAATCGCGTCCCGCCAGTCCACGCGGCCGGGATCCGGTAGGTCGATCGCCGCGAACACCGCATCCACCACACCATCGAGGATGGCCTCCTTGTTCGGCACGTGGTGATACAGCGACATCGCCTCCACCCCGAGTTCCTGGGCCACCCGCCGCATCGAGATCGATTCCGCGCCACCGCGATCCGCGACCCGGATGGCGGCATCCAGCACCCGTTCCCGGCTGAGCGGTTGCGATCCTCGTGGCACGGCGGCTCCCGGTTCGAAGGGTATTGACAGGCTTACGCCCGTAAGCCTACCTTACAGCTGTAAGTCAACCTTACGCCCGTAAGAGAAGGAGACCTCGATGCCGATGCCGAAATGGTGGGGGCACGTCAACAAGCGGCTGTTCAACCCGCGCGCGATCGCGAACGGGAAGTGGCCGGTGCTGACGCACATCGGCCGCACCTCGGGCACGACCTACCGCACCCCGCTCGACGCCCATCCCGTCCCGGGAGGGTATCTATTCGTGCTGGTCTACGGCTCGCGCGCGGACTGGGTGCGCAATGTCCTGGCGGCCGGCGGCGCATCCCTGCAGATCGGCGGCCGGGACGTGGAACTCGCCGCCCCGCGTATCGTCGGAGAGACCGAGGCCTTCCAGGCGCTGCCCGCAGATGCCGCCCGCCCGCCAAAGCTGTTCCGCATCACCGAATTCCTACGCATGGACCTCGGCAACGCGGTGACCTTCAAATCCGAAGCCGCTCACTGATCCGCCAACCCGGCAGCGCGGGATCGACCTTCACCTGCTCGGCCATGTACGCCACCGCGGCGGCCGGTAGGTCATCCGGCCCTGCAGGTAACCAGCCATCGAGCTCGAAGAATTTCAGCAACAGGCTGAACCCGAGTCGCGTCGCGCCCGACTTGTTGCCCACTAACCGCCAATCCTCACCGACCAACGTCCACGACCCGATCCTCGGTCGGCCACCCCTGACGCACGCCCGGCACAGTAGACGAATCACGCTGAGCGCGAAGCTACCTTGGGCGGGGGCCAGCTTCAGGATTCCTGCCGCGGCTAGATGCTGTAGAGAGCGACGATGACGTCGACACGAACAGACAGTTCTGGACGTACTGGCAAACACCCTGAATCTCACTCGACTCGCACACCGCCTATGACCGGACGACGATCGCTGACCCGGGTCATGACGGGTCGGTCGCGGACATGGAAAGACCCCGGTGCAAGGTGGGACTTCAGTAGGTTTGCGGCGCAACTGAAGACACCAGCCCGGGGGCCTTCCTGTGGAGCAACGCGGTATTGGGCTAGCGATGCTGCGTCATGATGTCTGACGGCAGCCCGAGTGTCTCTCCGTGGCTGCCGAATTCAACTAACCCTGAACTACTTCCTCCCGAGGCTCCCGAGCACATCGGAATGGCCTCTGTGTCGCACTGGACGTATCCGCGGATCTCCGCGGAGAGTTCGGCCAGCGTGAAGTGGCCGCGAAGCTGAACCAGCAGTGGACGCTATGTCACTGCAACGGGATGTCCGCAGTCAGCCGGTTCACGAGAAAGGCGAGGATCTCGTCGCGGGCCGCGGCGGTCGGCTCCCCCGCCGTATCGACCAGATGCGCGGTGACCACACTGTGGGGGCAGCCGACGATCTGCGAGAAAAACGGCGGCGGAGAGGGATTCGCCGCGTCCGCGGGCAGCACTCGCGGCTCGAAACGCGGACCCAGCGCTGCGGCGTAGGCGGCGAAGCGCTGCGCGGTGCAGAAGCTGTCGCCCTCGAAGCGATAGGCGCGCACCACCAGATTATCGCGATCGAGTCGCTCCCGCACGGCCGCGAGCTCACCGGGCGAAATCTCAAGTCCGCCAGGCTCATCCAGTGGCAGCGACGGCTGGCACAGCACCGGCGCCAGCATCGCGGGCTCGAGCATCATGGTGAGCGCGAAATTCCCGGTGAAGCACATCCCCAGCGCGCCGACGCCGAGACCGCCGCATTCGCGATGGGCCAGGGCTGCCAGCGCACGCAGCCACACCGCGACCGGGCTGGACTTGCCCGCGCCGAAGGCCCGGAATTCCGCGCTGACACAGGCTCGTTTGAAGACTTCCACGCCGGCCTCGGCCTCCGGGTAGGCACCGTCGCGGCCGAACAGTGACGGCAGGTAGACGGTGAGCCCGGCGTCGCGTACCCAGCGGGCGAACCGGGCCACATCGGGGCTGATGCCGGGCATTTCCGCCATGACGATGACCGCCGGTCCGTTGCCGCTGACGTACACCGTGCGGGCTACTCCGTCGAGCGTGATCGACCGGGGTGCGAAATCGGCGAGGTCGTCGTCGAGAGAATCCTGCGGGAGAGATTGCTGCACACCCCAAACCCTGCCGCAACAGGTCAGCACACCGCCATTGGCAAGATCGCCACTCTTCGGTCTAGTCTCGCCACATGATTACCCACCTCGCGCTCGACGGTGTGCTCGAAGGTGCACTCGGCCTCGGTATCGACATCGTCGACACGGCAGCCGGGATCACCGGTGACACGACGGGCGGGCGGCTGCGGCAGCGCGTCGCATCACTCGATGGGCTGCCGGTCCGATCCAGCGGTGGGCGGCTGATCAGCGTCGATACCGAAACCCCGCTCGGCGCGGCGGAGTTCGAACCCGGCGATATTCTGGTGCTGCCGGGGCCGTCCGCGTCCAGCGAAGCGCGTGTCGAGGAACTGCTGACCCGACCCCAGACCATGCAGGCCGTCGAAATCATCCAACGTGCCGCTGATTCCGGCGCTACGGTAGCTGCCTCCTGCTCGGCTGTCTTCGTGCTCGCGGCCTCGGGGCTGCTGTCGGGCCGGGCCGCCACCACTACGTGGTGGCTGGCGCCGCTGTTGGCCCGCCGCTTCCCCGATGTCACCGTGCACTCCGATCGCATGGTGGTCGACAGCGGCGCAATACTCACCGCCGGTGCGGCTTTCGCTCACACAGATCTGCTGCTGGCGCTGGTCGCCCGCCTCGGCGGCGGTGCACTGGCCGAGCAGGTCGCTCACTACCTGGTGCTCGATGCCCGCATGTCGCAGTCGCGCTACATGGTGCTCGAGCATCTACGAGCCACCGACCCGGTGTTGCGCGCCGTGCAACAGCACGTGCACGCCAATCTGCACCGGCAACTATCGCTGGACGAATTGGCCAGTGTCGCAGCGGTTTCTCCGCGCACTCTGACCCGCCGCATCCGCGACCGCGCCGGCGTCTCACCCACCCAGTACGTTCATCGCCTCCGGGTCGGGCAGGCGGCCACCCTACTCACGACCACGCGCGAACCCGTCGACATGATCGCGGGCGCGGTGGGTTACGCCGATCCGGCAGCCTTCCGGCGCATCTACCGCAGGCACACCGGCGAGACACCGACCGCCACCCGCACCCGCGCGGCACAATCGACCTAGCTGGCGACCGAACAAGAACAGTGATCGCGGTGGCTACCCCATCCGAGGGTCGACCGGCTCGCCGCGAGGACGTGGCGTTGTGGGCCCGAGCAGAAGATCGGCGTCGCCGCACCCACCCGCGCAGGGTCCGGATCAGGTGGTCGTTGTCGATGGCGTAGCCGTCCAGGTGCAGATACCAGACACGCCGGTCATTCGAACCCATGTTCTCTAGGGTCTCGCTGATGGTGTCCTCGATGTAGTCGACGTAACCGGTTGCGCCTGTTCAGCTTCGGGTTCGAGGGTGTTACCCCAGGTCTGTCCACGACGCGGTGATCGGAAGGGCGGCATTCGCGGACCAACGCGCGGTAGTGCCGAATTCAGGATGGCGACCAGGTGAGTGGTCGCGGCTCGCGAGTAGTTACTCGGACCTGACTCTTTGTCATTTCTACCGCTGTTGGACTGCTTGTACCGTGATCAGTTTCCGAGCGCTGTACTGGAACGATGCGATGGCCGCGCCTGCTGTCATGCGTCCCGATGACACCTCGGAGCCAGCAGCGTGGCCGAGCACCATGATGGCGGTCAACAACCATTCGGGTGCGCAGTGGGGATCGAATTCGCCGGTGGCCTGACCACGGCGGATCAGCTGGTCCAGTGGCCCCAGTATCGGTGCGTGGGCATCATGATCGTCGGCCGGATCGGCGGCGGGCAGGTGCAGCAGCATCGGATAGCGCTGGATGATGTGCCAGCAGAGGTCGAGGAATCGCTGGAGGGCTTCCCCCGCCGGGCCTTCTCCAAGGCGAGCTGCGTCGATGGCCGCGACGACCTCTGTCGTGATGCGGGCAACCGCGGCCTGGATCAGCACGTCGCGCGTCGGAAAGTGAGCGTAGACCGTTTGCCGACTGACCCCTGCGACTGCGGCCACGTGCTCGAGGCTTGCGTCGGGTCGCTCGCCGAGTGTCCGTATGGCGGCCTCGAGCACCAATTCCGCGCTACGGAGGGCGTCACTTCGTCGGCGGCGCGGTGAACCAGTTTTCTCGGACATCCTTGTCAACTTTAGCAGACAAGCCTAGCCTTGACAGTGTTGTACGAGTTATCTGAAAGGATGAACGGATATGGCAACTTCCATCGCTCTCCCCGGACACGACCTCGCGGCATACCTCACCGCATATGTGGCGGAAATGGCCTTCGGAGCCGAAGAGCCCGAAGTCATCGTGGATCGATACCACACCCCCGATATTCTCTGGCTCAGCGACGGGCACCCGATGGACCGCAGTCGGTTGGTGGCTCACGCGAAACCCAGCCGCAAGAACGTGACCCAGTGCCGGGTCGACATCATGGACACCATCGCCTCGGGCGACCGTGTCGCAGCCCGCTACACCGTCACCGCCACGATGCGCACGGGCCGGACGATCGCCACCGAGATATACATGTTCGGCGATCTCGCCCCGGACGGCCGCCTGTTCCGGGTCGACGCCATCACGCGCGACCTGCCCGAATCGAAAGATGCAGTACCAGAAGTTATTTCCGCCCACTGAAGGCAACACACCGCCGCCGTTGCCTTGGAAAGGTTCCACCGAGAACCTCCCATAGGGCGGTTCCTGGACACGTCCGCTATTGCCGCATACCGCGCTGACAGAAGCGGCCAGCGCGGGGCATCGGAAGATCAACGGGCAGAGCGCCGTACGACCGCCGGCAGTACGCGCATGTCGTTCATGGACAGTTCGGCGCGAGGGCGCGCCGTCAGTGAGGTCACTCGGAGACGGTGTGACCCAACGGCTCTCAGGCCACGGGAAGTGCGTCATGGACACCGTCTACAACGCAAACGCCCTGATCCGGTGCCATGACTACGGTCGCAACCCAGGGGAACCCATGTGCGAATGATAGAGCCGAGCATCGCTTATGATCTGCGCGAGTCGGACGATCAGAAAATGTGCCAGATCTGCGGCGAACGCCCGGCCGGCGAGGGCTACATGTCGATGATGCGCCCGCGGTGCCGGGCGCGGATCGAGGAGCAGAACCGCACCCGGCCGTACCCGTTGCTGCCTCTGCGCCGGACGACATCATCTTCCGCGCCGGCGTGGCGCTCTGGCCGGGTCGCTCAGCGGGGTATGTGGCAGGAGGGGACGTTCGGTTGACGCAGTTCAAAGCCGTCGCGGCCACGTACGATGAGTGAAGATCATCAGCCGAGATCGGGATTCACCAGCATCGTCGAATCACCATGAAGTGTGACGAGATCATCGAAGCCGTGCAGCAGTCGGCCGAACTCGACACCCGCGAGCAGGCCCGCGAGGCCGTCACGGCGGTGCTGTCCACCTGCGCACGATCTCTACCGGCAGCGGTCCGCCATCAGCACGCTCAGCAGCTGCCTGGCCTGCTGGAGGAGTCGATGGAGCCATTCGGCAGGCCCCACCCGCTCGATGGCAGCCACGTGATCGCCGAAGTCGGGTGGCGTCTCGAGGTTGAACCCACACGCGCCTGCCGCGTCACCCGGGCAGTGCTCAAGGTCCTGCGGATCCACGACCCGGACTTCCTCGCCGACCTCACCGCACATCTGGGCGCCGACGTCGTGAGCATGCTCGCCGCCGAGCAGGAACCCACCCACGTGGTCCGCGCGACTGAAAAGCGGCAGTAATCGCCCGAGAACCAATGACAACGGCTTGACCAGCAGCGATGGCGACGCGCAGGCTAGGGCCGCGCGGTCGAATTGTCCGTCTGTTCGGTGTCGGTGGCGGGGTACGCTACACACAGGGTTCAAACAACAGCCTGGTCACTCGCGGTGGTGCAGGGCGCTCACCGCGGACGGCGTTCAGCCCTCGCGCCCCCGAAACCAGGTGATGGTGATGAGTCACCTCCCTTGTCCCGGCCTGCTGTCGATCACGGTCTCGACCCTGGCTGACCACACCCGCGTGTGCACCATCGGCGGCGAGATCGACGCTGTGACCGCCCCCGCGTTCGAGCAGGTGCTGATCGGCAGCCTCGGCGTCGACGGGTCAACGGTGGTCGATCTGAGAGAGGTCACGTTCCTGGGCGTGGCCGGGATTCGCGCCCTGCTCGCGGCCCAGGACTTCGCCGACCGGTGCCATTGCAAGATGTGCATCGACGGGTCCTACTGCGTCACACGGATATTGGACGCAACCGGCATGGCAGCCCAGTTCGCGTTCTGCGCTCCCCGCTCGATCGAACCGGTGAAGCAATAACGATCGATCCGCCGAACCCGCCGCCCGAGCGTGACCCTGGCCGGGCCGGGTAGTGACGCGACAGTGCCGTCAGGACAGCCCTGGCGGCACTGGACCATGATGCGGATCGCGGCCATCGGGAGCCGCACATGGCAGGTCAGCGAACCCGGGAGGTAGTTGTGTCGCTGACCTGCGATCAGAGTAACGCCGGTCACAGCCAGTCGACCGGAATGGGTCATCAATCGGAACCTTTGCTCGCATCAGGGCAAGATCACCCACCGGGCAACCGGGTCTGTGAACGCACCTGAATCCGCGGTGCCGCGCCGCCGGATGTGGCCCCGCCCGGCCTGCGGACGGAGGCAGCACCGGGCGGGGTGTCATATCTCAACCAGCAGGTATCCGACCATGGCCGTGGCCATTGCCGGATGACCACCGATCATCGTAGGTGCGCGACTGTGCACCGGACCCCCGCCACGCCGCGACACACATCCCCACCGCTTCACCCACAGCTCCGTGTCGGGGGATGCCGGTACCCGCGAGACGAGAAACGCTGGGCGAAGGATTGCGTCCACGCGGCCGTCTCCGATTCCTCGCTGAGCCCGGACGCGCGTGGTCGTGTCTTCGGGACAGCGGCTCGGCTGTCCTGTTACGCGCCGCCGGGGCAGGCCTGCATCGCCAGCAGCCGGACTCCGCAGCAGACGTAGGCCGCCACGCTCATCCGCGCGCACTCGGCGGCATCCTTCAACGTGAGCCAGTCGTCTTCGCTCACCGTCACCACGATGTCCCTGCTCGCCATATCTATGAATCGGCGGTCAACTCCTACTAGCGCAGGAACTCCTCGAAGGAGACTTGCCCCAACGGGCGACCCGCGCCACGCGGCTATCGCCGGTGCACCAGCGGCGAGGAATGAATTCGGCATCGGGATCAGGTCCTTGTCCCGTTACTGTCACGCGCCCCGCCTGGGGTCGCCGCATCACGTGTCGCCGGTGCCGCGTGGCGCGGGCTGGGCTGCTGGTCTTCAACCGCGACGATTGGGTAGCCGGCTCGCCCATGAAATACACCTGTGACCTGTCCGGGTGAGTTCAGGCCGCCGTGGTGGGTATTGCAGCAGTTCCGAGGAGGTGGATCATGTCAGGCGCGTCAGTCGGCAGGGCATAGGCAGGAAGGGGTAACGGCCATGACGTCGCGGAATCCTGAGCAGCAACAGAAATTGCATAACCGGTTGGAGTCTCTGCGGGAATTGTTGGCAGGACTCGAAAGGGAAATTGAACAGAAAGTAGGCCGCAGTGACATCGATGACCTTGCGATACACAAGCTGAAGAAGGAGAGACTGGCGGCGAAAGATAACATCATCATGCTGGAGTCACAGCTCGAGACAAACGTACAGGGTGGACCACAGTCGAACGAATGACAAATACCCTACGTCGTTCGCCGCTTGACAATGAAGAGAGCGCTGCCACCCGAGGACGAGGGGGCAGTCCCGCCAGTATGCTTCGGCCTGCTCGGAGTCCCCGAAGTGGCCGTGCGAAGACAACGACAATGGCTTGACCAGCACCGATGCGGAAGCGCAGGCTGAATTCATGCGGGCCCGCGACGTCGTGGTCGGGCAAACCTATGCGGTGCTGATTCCGCACCGGATTTCCCAAGGGCGCGAACTCGACCGTGACCAACCCGGCACGCCGGCCTCGGCGTGGTGGTGGATGAGCGGTACTCGTTTCCGGCTCACCGTCACCGCAGTGGACTCGACCAGCACTCCGGCCATGGCGGAAGGGCGACCGCTCACCGAAGGCCCGAGCATCGAGGTCGTCCTGACCGACGAACAGGTCACTGCGCTCACCACGCTGGGCCTGCCTCACGGCGAATACCGTGTGCGCGGACGGCTCGTGGACGACCAGGACCGACCCGTGGGTCTACCCGAGATCGAGCCCCTGCGTGTCCCGGTCCGCTGGCTGCGGCCCGCCGAGGCGATCGACGACCACACCCACCGCAACCTCGACCCCTACTCCGGGTGACCGTGGGAGTCTTCCGGGCGGCCACAGTGCTGATCAGCGCATATGCCGAACCTTGTTGATTTTTCGGCCAGTCCGCGCCCCGCGTCCTCCCCCAAGAGAAGTAGGCCTAACGCCCATCCCCGTGCACTCGGCGGCATCGTTGAGCGTGAGCCAGTCGTCCTGACCCACCCTCACCACAATGTCCCAGCCCGCCATAGCGACACACGCTAGACCCTTCAGGGATGTGACCGACAACCGTCACTGCAGCTGCAGGGCGTTTCACACGAGGGCTATCAGTGGTCGGTGAGCTGCTTGTAGCGCAGGAACTCCTCGAAGGAAACCTGCCCTTCGGCCCAGATGCGGTCTTGCTTGATACGGCGCCCGACGATGTCCCGCACTTCCGGCTCCTGGGCCATACCCCACACGAGAGCGTCATCGAAGGTGATGAAACCGTCGCGGTCGGTATCGATCTCGTCGAACTCCCGCCGAGTGGCGATGAACTGCTGCTGGTCCATACCCGTTCTCCTCTGTCGGTTGGTTACCGCCGAACAGCAACGCCTTCGTTCGTCCTCGATCCAGCACACAAGCGTACGCGGAAAGTTTGCTGCTAACCGGATTGACAGGGAATCGAAACGAACCGAAACACCGCAGCCAACGGCTTCGGACCCGGGCCGCCCAGGACATCGACATGCAAGCGGCGGCGATCGTGGTGGCGGTTTCCAGGGCAGTGGTGATTGTGTCGCAGAAATGTCGCACCACTCCGGGCACACCATGACTGTCTATAGTCGTTCGCTTTGAAATTGAGGGGCACAAGCGGGTGACCGTGGATCGCGCTGCGGTAGCCGGGGTCCAGGAGGCCACGCGACGAGAACCGGGCAGTTTGACTCCGTGCAGCTGGTTTGCTGAACGGATACTGTCGACGCCGGCGGTGCTGGCGTGGATCCACTGGGTCTATGACCGCGATCCCGAGATCGCGCGTTTCTACTTCCACAGCGACAGGCCGGTAGTGAGCGCGTACTTTCCCGAGCCGTCCGACGACGAGGACTTCCACGCCGCCTGCGATGCGAGGCGGGAATGGGACGGGCACTGGTACTCCCGCGACCCGCTGCAAGCCTGGCCCGACGTCCACGGCCTTCTAGCCCACCAGGACTCGCCCTCGTGCCGAGAACTCCGGTTGCCCGCCCAGCCTGCCCAGGATCTGCGCGCTCTCGATGCGCACGCCGGGGGCAGGCGCCACCCACCAACACATGTCAGGTGGATTGTGTCGCCGTCTCAGGCGCGCAGGGCTTCTTCGACGCTGTGGTAGAGCGCGAGAAACTCTTCCAGACCGGTGATTTCGATCGGATGAACCACCGGCCGGTGGCTGTCGACGACGCCCATCGGGCGCGGCTTGGCGCACCCGATCGGACGAGGAGGGTGAAGGTAGTTTTCGGACGGCGTCACCCTGTGGGGGCTGGCTTGGTGACGAAGTCGTAGGCCGCCATCGGTCCGAGCAAGTTCAGCTCCACCCGGCCGTCCCAGTCCGCGATGAGCCGGCGCACCATTTCCTCCAGCTCTTTTCGCCGGGCCGATTCGACCAGTACCGCTAGGTGGACGGCGTCCTCGTCATGGGTGGGTTCGCGCTGGTTGATCAGTGCGTCGAGTTTCTCGAGTTCGGAGACCACCTTTCCGGTGTCCTGCGCTCGTTTGGTCTCGATGGCGTCGTTGATCAGCTCGCCCAACATGATTCGCGCATTGCGGGTGGCGTCCTCGGGTTTGCCGCGGATCTCGTCTTTCAGTTGCGCGGCCTGGGCGTTCTCGTCGAGGAGTTCCCGCAAGATCGCGTCTTCGATGTAGCGTCCCCTGATCACGAACTGGACCCGGCCCTCGAGTTCGTCGAGGGCGGCGCGGAATTGGTCCTCGTTCGCGGCGAGCAGTTCGCTCTCCACCGCGTCGGTGTCGGTCATGACCGCCCCGAACCGCAGCGGCAACACCGGACAGACTGCGGCCGATCCGTCCAGCAGTTCCTCGTGGGCTCTGAGGTCTGCGGGTGTGCCCAGCGGCAGGTCGGACTCGAGTGTGCTGACCAGCGCGGCGATTTCGCCGTGCCGCACGACCGTGACTTCACTGGGTGGATCGCCGACTCCGATGGCGTGTGGTTCGGTCTCAACGTCGGCGGGCACGATGCCGTAGACATACACCGCTGTTGATTCGGCAGCCATTATCGGTCCTCACGTGTGGAGGGCCTGTGCACTGTTTGACGCTTCTGTTGCACATCGCCGAGGAAGTCGGCGACCTTCTGCCCGGCCGCATCGAGTGCACCCTGGGTTTTGTGTTTGGCGGCGCCTTCGGTGACGTCGCCGACGATGTCGGTCAGGCCCTTGGGCTCACTGCTCGAGATCTCGAGCCGGTTGACCGCTTCGGCGAAACGCAGATACGTGTCGACGCTGGCCACCACGACGCGCGCGTCGATGGTCACCAGTTCGATGCCGACCAGCGACACGCGGGCGAACGCGTCGATGACCAGGCCTTTGTCGAGGATGGTGTCGACGACATCAGCCAGGCTGGAAGAGTTCGGCCGAGCCAACGTGCCGCTTGCGCCGCCGCCGCCTGCGGGTTCGATAGTCATCTGTTTGCTCCTTCACTCTCACGCGACCGGCGGGTCACTGGGCTCTTGCGGGCGGCCGTTCGGTGGCGAGACGGCTCTCGTTGTTTGTCCTCGTCGGTGGCGCGCTGATCCTCGTTCCGCTCGTCGACCTCTTCTTCCTCGTCCTGCTCGGCCTCCTCTGCCTCGGTCTCTTGCGTCTGTTCCTCACCACGATCGTCTTCGGTCTCCCTGCGCCGTGCGGTTTCGTCGTCTTCGACGACCTCGCTGTCGTGGATCTCGCCGTGCCAGCCCACGATGTCGTCGCTGTGCAGCACAGCCTCGGTCATGACGTGCCGCTGGAAGTGCTTGAGTTCCAGCCGACAGCGGCGGCCTGCCGCGCGCCACAGATTGGCGGTCTTCTCGAACACTCCTCGTGGGTGGTACTCGAGCACGACGAGAATGCGGGTGAGGTCCGGGGTGATCTCGTGGAAGGTGACCGCACCGTCGACATAGCCCTTGGCGCCTTTGGAACGCCACACGATCCGCTCGAACGGCACCTGCTCGAGGATCGTGGACTCCCAGGTGCGTCTGGACCAGAACACTTTGCCGGTCCAGCTGAGCTTCTCGTCGGAGACCTGTTCGACCTGTTCGAGCTTCTTGGTGAATTTCGGGAAGTCCGCGAACTGGGTCCACTGGTCGTAGGCCAGATCGATCGGCACGCCGACGTCGATGTGCTCGACGATATTGGTCAGCTTCAGCTTCGTGGTGCCGCCCTTGCCCTTGCCTCCGGTCAGCGACTCCTTGACGCCCTCGAACGTCTCCCGGACCGTGTGCCCGAGCTTGCTCACCCCTGCGCTCATCATCGCTTGCCACGGCGAGGCGCCTCCGGCCAGTTTCTCCACCCCGGTCACCGCCGCCAGCAGATTGCCTCCCCTGCCTTCTGCGTAGTCGGTGAGCCGGTCCGCGGTTCGCGATGCCCGGCCCGCCAGTCCGGCTACCGCGCGTTCGGCCAGGGTCCCGGCAAGGTTCTGCACCGATTGCTGCAGCACACCCGTCGGGGCAGATGCAGTGACGGTTTTCCCTGCAGTCGCCCCAGCACGGCTCGCGGTATCAGCGATTTGCGCCCCGGCACGGCTCACGGTATCGGCGAGCTGGCCGATGGTGTGGGCGGTCTCCTTGCGGTGTCCGTTGGACTTCGGCATCGCGCTCACCTCCCCGCGCGGCGCACAGGCGCTTCGCCGGCATCGGCGCGGGCACGGCCTCGGACCGAGGAGACCGACTTACCGCCGGTGGAACCGGAGCGACGCTGCGAGCTTCCAGAACTCGTTTCCCGGCTACCTGCTCGCGCACGCGCGGCGGGCCCCCTGCGCTCGTCGCCTTCGTCTTCCTCTTCGTAGGAATCCGTTTCACGCTCGTCTGGGCCCCTGTCCGCCCCGGGCGTCGAACCCTGCTGCAGCCGGGTATTGAGCGCATCGAGACGGTTGCTCGTGGCAGTCACCGCGGCCGAGCGGACCGCACCCAGCAACTCCCCGCGCACCGTGTCGGTGAGCTGCGCCAGCTCCGGAGACGATTTGAGTAACGAAGTCCCGCGCTCGAGCAGCTCCCCGGTCATCCCCGTATTCCGCCTCGCAATCGCCGCAGCCGCCAGCGACAACGCAAAACGCATCTTGCGCCTGCGTCCCAGCACGTAACCGATGCCCGCCCCTAACGCAATTCTTGTGCCACCTTTCATGGCCTACTCCTTGCTTGCTCGACTGCAGCAGCACCGATACGGCCCCAGGTTGTTCGAGGTCGAGCGACGACACCTTGATGAGTGGGATCAGGCCATAGTGCGAATGACCATGCTCGGCGTATACCCGGCAACCACCCATCGAATCTGGCGTCACGTGACGATCCGATGTTGGCGGCGATTTGAGCACTATCGCGCCCACCGTGCCGAGTGCGGGCCACCAGCACAATTGCGGATAGGTCAGCGCGCCCAGACGGTCAGAGTTCTGCCCAGGCAGGCTGATAGCCCGCCAGCGGCGATGGAGGCGGCTTGGAGATCATTGCGCCGGAACTCCCGTGACATGCAGGTCCGTTGGACCACACACGGCCGGCCTTGCAAGAACGGCCCACCCGGTCCGGCTGGGCATCCCGCCCAAAGGCCGGTGATCGACGGGCCCCTCAGCGGGTAGACCGATGGTCGATGCTCATTCGGATCCAAGCTGAGAGCACCGAGAGGGTGTTGCCCGCCCACCCTGCCCAGACCTGCGCGCTCGATGCGCACACCGGGGGCGGGCAACACCCACCGACAACTCCCGAGCAACTCGCAGATTTCCGCGGTTCCGCGCTCTTCTCTCGTTCGGAAACGATCAACTGCTCTGGGCTGCCGACCGCGGTGATCAGATGTCAGTTGCTCTGCGCGACGAGGCGTCGGCGGATCGTGTCCTGCAGGCCACGGACTGCGGCGGCGGGCCACAGGTTTCGAAGACTGTCCGCGCGAGTCTCCGACTTGGAACAGATCCGCGAGAAGTCACTGGACCCCGCGTGCGATGTCGTACCGCGTCGAGCACCTCTGGGCTGGTCAGAGTCGTCCGCTAATGAATCGGGAGCGGCGCGAGCAGGTAGTGATGGACGGTGCCGCGGTCGCCCGGGTCCGGGAGGCCGCACACCAGATCCTGGTGGCCGGCACGCGATGGCGGTCACGAGCAGCCGCGGTGGTGGCCGCGGAGCTCGTCGCGTTCGGCGGTGAGCGCGGCGTTGGTATCGCGCAGCACGGTGTTGGCGTCCTCGAGGTCGAGGATCCGCGCGATCGCGACCAGGTTGATCCCCTGCCCGGCCAGGGCGGCGATACGCGCCAGCCGCGCCAGGTCGTCGTCGCTGTAGCGGCGGGTGCCGCCCGAGCTGCGGGCCGGGGTCAGCAGCCCGTGCTGCTCGTAGAGGCGCAGCGAATGCGCTCCCATCCCGGCCAACTCGGCGGCCACCGAGATCCCGTACACCGCCTGCCCCGGGCCGGGCCGGTGACCGGGCGGGTGATGGTCGTGTCGATCCGGCAGCATAGGACTCCTCTCTCGTGTTCCCCAGATTACCTCACCGTCACCCTTGCACTCTCCTCAGCAGAGTGCTAAAACAAATCTCAGCCAGATGACACAAGTTATCTGAGTTCCCTTCGATCGAGAATGGAGTGAATGGGAGGTGGCGACCATGCTGATGCGTACCGATCCCTTCCGTGACCTGGATCGCCTGACGCAGGCGGTGTTCGGCACGCCGGCACGGCCGGCGGTGATGCCGATGGATGCCTGGCGCGACGGCGAGGAGTTCTTCGTCGAATTCGACCTGCCCGGCATCGACCCGGACTCTCTCGACCTGGATGTCGAACGCAACGTGGTGACCGTGAAGGCCTCGCGCCCGGACCTGGATCCGGGGCGGTCGATGATCGCCGCGGAACGCACCCGCGGCGTGTTCTCCCGACAGTTGTTCCTGGGCGACAATCTCGACACCGACGCCATCCGCGCCGACTACCGCGACGGGGTACTGCGCCTGTCGATCCCGGTCGCGGAGAAGGCCAAACCCCGCAAGATCGAGATCACCCGCGCCGAGCCCGACCGCCAGGCCATCGACGCCTGACCCCCGGGCGGCTCACCCGCCGGCACGGCCACAGCCCGGGCCCGGTCTCACCGGCTCCGCGCGGTCCCCCAGGGCCCGGGCGCGGTGTCGTCCCGAATTCGAGATCGTGAGCGTTGCAGGAGGTGATGCCTGTCCCCAACAGCACAACCGATCCGCGCGGAAGGCGGGGGCGCGTCGACCCCCGACCCTGCAACCGGCACCAATCCCCCGGTCCGAGACTCTCAGGACGGGCGTGCACAGCCACTCGAGGTGGCATCGCAGGCACGGCGCGTCTTCCCGCCCCGCGCGGGATTCACAACACTGCGTCAGATTCCTTCCGTCGACGGGTGAGCCCGGTCAGCCCTGGGCTTCCGGGCTCACCCGGCCCTTTCGCCGAATCGACTCCCACGATGGACATCCGAGGAGGGACCGCCATGACCAACACCGCGACCTTCGTCCCAGCAGGCAGCGACTTCGACCGCGCCGAACAGAACGCTCTCGTCCATGACAGCGACCGCGACGTCGGCCTCGACACCACTGCGCTGCACCCGCCGGCCGCACGGATCCGCGCCGCCGTCGACGCCGCCGCGATCGCCGACCGTTTCGACCAAGCCTGGATCACCCCGCTGGACCTCGATGACGACTATGACCATGACTGCGGCAACACCGACTGATCTCACACCCACCACCCGAGCTGACACCACCCCCTGCGACCCACACACCAGCAGCGGGGCAGAACGACCGCGCTGGCAGCACGGCCAGGTCGCCTGGTTCAACGCCGAGAAGGGTTTCGGGTTCCTGACCCCCGACACCGGTCCCGCGGTGTTCGTCGACTACCAGGTGATCGACGTCCCCGGCTTCAAAACCCTGCTCGCCGGGCAGCCGGTGGTGTTCACCGCCGCCGACACCGGCCGCGGCCCCGAAGCCACCCGCGTCGTGCCCTACACCCGCGCTCACACCACCCCACCCATCCCGTCGCACCGCCCGCACCGCGCGCGACAACGCCGGCCGCGCTGCCGCCACCACATGTCATGACCCGGTTCCCGCCGGCTACAACCCGACAGACCCGATCCCGACACTGCGAGCAGCACGCGCGCCGACCAGCACACCAGCACAAGGATCATCATGACCCCCCGATCCCATCCGCATACCCCCGCCGATCATCGCCTCGACGTGTGCCACACGCTCACCACCGCAACCGATTCCGGCGACTCACCGGTGGTGCACTGGCCCGATCCCAGCCCCCTGCGATCCTGGTGGAACACCATCATGGCTCCCACCCAGCCGCCGGGTGCGGCACTGAGGCCATGACCGAGCACTACGGCGGTGAGGCGGCGGCCTCGGTGGAGAAGGTGGTCGGCGCCGGCAACGCACTGCACGCGGGCTGGTTCCGGTTCCACTTCGCCGACCAACACTGGGAGTGGTCCGACGAAGTGGCCCGCATGCACGGCTACACGCCCGGCGAGGTGACCCCGACCACGGAACTGCTGCTGTCGCACAAACATCCCGATGACCGCGACCGAGTGGAAGCGGCACTGGTCACCTCGGTGCACGACCACGCCCCGTTCTCCAGCCGCCACCGCATCATCGACACCCACGGCATCGAGCACCACGTCGCGGTGGTGTCGGACTCGATCACCGACGACACCGGCGCCGTGGTCGGCACCGAGGGCTACTACATCGACCTGACCGACCGCGACGCCGCACAAACCCACGCGATCCTCGACGACCTGCTACCGCAGATACTCCAACACCGGGTGGTGATCGAGCAGGCCAAAGGAGCGCTGATGCTCGCCTACGGCATCAGCGCCGAGCAAGCATTCCGGGTACTGGTATGGCGGTCGCAGGAAACCAACATCCGCGTGCGTGATCTGGCGGCCCGGCTGATCGGCGAGATCGCCACCATCCGAATATCACCGGCGACACGCTCGCAATTCGATCATCTGCTGCTGACCCTGCACCGGCAGCGCGCCCCCCGTGAGCCGGTCGAACAGGGCCTCGAACCCTGAAACCAATACCGATGCTCACACGACCAGTCTGGCAGGAACCACGATCCTCACCGCAGAATCGATCTTGTGTAAACGCAACATAATCGGCAGCCTTGGTGCCGTGGATGACTCCGAAGAGGTTGACCGCGATGGTCCGCTCGTAGGCGTCCCAGTCGGTGTCGAGCACGGTGAGCGTGCGCCCGGCGATGCCGGCGTTGTTGTAGACCTGATGCACCACCCCGTAGTGCGCGCGAACCTGCTCGGCATACGCGACGACGGCCTCTCGGCCGGTCACATTCACTGTCTCGCAATGAATCTCGCCGCCCGCGGCGGTCACCAGATCGCTCGTCCGGAGCACGCCCGCCGCGTCGATGTCGGATGCCGCGATGCGGGCGCCGCGATGGGCGAGTTCGACCGCGAGGGCGCGGCCGATGCCCGATCCGGCTCCGGTGATGACGGCGACCTTGCCGTTGAACGAGCTCATGTGGATTCTCCTACGGGTGGCTGAAGGTGCGTCGACGTGCTCGTCGAGTCTGGGATCTGCGGGTCCCCTTGCGCGAGCGCAAAACGAACCACAATCATGGCTTCATGGTGCGTAGTGCTGCGCGGTTCGTGAACTGGCCGGAACCGGGACCCGAGACGGTCGCCTTGATCCGCGAAGCCGCGCGTATCGCATTGAATCCGCCGCCGGAATGGCTGGAACTGTTGAACGAGGCCTCGCTCAGCGGGGAGCGGATGCGCGAGATCGCCGAGGATCCCGTCCTCGCGGAGGCGGTGAAACGCTCGAACCTGGTCGTCGTCCTGCACTGGGCGCAGGCCAACCTGTTGCATCCCGGCCGCCGGGTCGCCCCTGATCTCGGGCCCGAGACACTATCCGCGGCAAGGGATCTGGTGCGTCGAGGGCTGGACGAGACCGCGCTCGACGCCTACCGCACCACCTTCGGCGTGGTGTGGAACCGCTGCATGGAGGTTTCCTTCGACCTGGCCGAAGATCGTGATCAGCTGCGCGAACTGCTCGAACTCGCCTCACTGTCGATATCGACGTACATCGAGGACACGATCGAGGCCATTACCGCGCGGATGCAGGCTGAACGCGCGGAGCTGACCCGGGGTGCGCACGCCGAACGACGTGCCACCGTGTCGTTGCTGCTGGAGGGCGCGCCCATCCGGCGCACGCAGGCCGAGGAGCAACTCGGCTACCGGTTGACCGGGCCGCATACCGCCGCGATCGTCTGGGCCTCCTCGCCGGCGGTGAGCGATCAGCTCGAGACGGCTGCGGAACTGCTGATGCGTGTGGGCGGCGCGGGACACCGGCTCACCATCGTGGCCGGTGCGGCGGCGCTGTGGTTGTGGCTGCCGGTCGGCGCCGCGCCAGAGGTGGCTTCGCTGGACAGCGGGCTCGACTCGGCGCCGGACGTGCGAATCGCCCTGGGGCGGCCGGGAACTGATGTCGAAGGGTTCCGGCGTAGTCACCTCGACGCGCTCGAGGTCCAGCGCATGCTCATCCGGCTCACCTCCCCGCGCCGGGTGGCGCGCCACGACGATGTGCATCTGGTGGCGGTCCTGACCGCTGACCCGCTGCGTGCCAACGAATTCGTCGCCGACACCCTCGGCGGGCTGGTGGACGCCGACCCAGATGTGATCGCCGCAGTCACGGCCTACCTCGAGGCCCAGTGCAGCACCACCCGGACCGCCGAACGCCTGTTCACGCACCGCAACACGGTCGTGCGCCGGCTGGCGCACGCCGATGAGCTGCTGCCGCGGCCGCTCGCGAGCAATCCGATCGCCGTCGGGGCAGCGCTCGAGGTGCTGCGCTGGACTCGCTGACCACCGGGGGTCACGAGCACCTGGGCTGGAAGGCGTCCAGGTCGATCGCGTCGGCCATCGCCCGGTAGCCGGTGGCATTGGGATGCAGGTTGTCCGGACCCGCGAAACGGGGGTCGAGGACGGACGGGTCGGCCGGATTACGCAGGGCCGCATCGAAATCGATGACGTGGTCGGCCAGGTGCTGGCCGCGGATCCAGGCATTGACCCGCACTCGGACCGGATCGGAATAGGGGAGGGTGAGGATGCCGTCGAGGAGCGCATTGCTCGCCGGCATGAGGGTGGCCAGGTGCACGCGCAGCCCGGCGGCGTGCAGGCGGTCGATCAGCGTGGTGTAGGCGGCGATGATCTGCTCGTAGCTCGCGCCGATGGGGACGCCGAGGTCGTTGATGCCCTCCGCGAGGATCACGTCGGTGACGCCGGCCTGATCGATCGCGTCGGCCTGGATCCGGGACACCGCATCGGGCCCGAACTGCGGGATGAGACCCTCACGGCTGACCCGATTTCCGGAAATGCCCGCATTGAGCACGGTGAACGGCCTGCCCGCCGCGTCGAGTCGGCGCTGCAGGAAATCGGGGTAGCGAACATTACGGTCCACCACCGAATGGTCTTGCGGGTCGCCCAGGTAGTTCGCGGCGACGTATCCGTCGGTGATCGAGTCGCCGAAAGCGACAATCGTCCCGATATCGCCGGGCGCGACGACATCCAGCCCGGACACCAGCGGAATCGCGGTGGTGTGTAACGACAGTGCCGCCCCGGACGGCTCGGCGGCGCGGTCGCCGGCGAACGGCGGGCTGTAGAAGCTGGTGGCGTTGCCGTCGAAATGCTCGGTCGGCAGGACTGCGACACCGGGTACGTAGACGCTGACCGACAGCGGTTCGAAGGCGTCGAATGTCAGCTCGATCGGGTCGCTGATCGCATCGCCGTGGGCGGGAATCGTGACTGTGCGGCTGCCGCCGAAGGTCACCTCGCGCAGCGAATCCGGCTGTACGGCAGCATTGTCGGCCTGCGCGCCGATGGTCACGTGGCCGATCTCGATCGGCGTCGGCCGGGTGCGGTCGGTCAGATGCACGCGCACGGTCGAGCCGCCGCGGTGCGGGGTGATCACCAGCCGATACGTCTGATCGCCGGCCGAAAACTGCGGCGACAGCGCCGGATCGATGACGCTGAACGAATCCGACGGCGCCGCCAGCCAGCTGCCGACCCAATGGCTGCCGCCGCAGCCCGCCGGGCTCGCCGGTTCGGCGGCGGCCACCGGCGCACCGGTCAGCATCAGCAGTACCCCTGCACCGGCCATCCACGTCTTCACAACCACGAACTCCTGACATCTGTGTCGGTCAACGAATCGGTCGGCCGGTGGTCCACCGGTCGGCGTCACACAGTGAGCCGCACCACTGTAGGGCCGATTCAGGCCGTGTTGCTATTGCAAACTGCCACAGGCTGATCGGTTGTGTGGTGCAGATAGTTCAGGCTCGGCGGTCGATGTGAACGCGGGGGCGGCGGGTATGCGCAGCGATATTCACCTGATCGTGGTGATTCTGCGGAGATCCGCTGGAGCGAGCCGGTCGCCGGCTGTTCGAGTCCGAGGTGACCCTCCGCATCGCCGCGGGGGTGAACGCGGAATGTGGCAAGAAGTCGCGATGGCAACCCTCAGTACCGGCCCTCGGCCGGCCGTCGAGCATCTCGACGTCGTGATCGTGGGCGCGGGAATATCCGGCATCGGTGCGGGCCGATACCTGCGAACCCTGCTGCCGCACAAGACCTTCGCGATTCTCGAGGCGCGCGACAGCCTCGGCGGCACCTGGGATCTGTTCCGATACCCGGGAATCCGCTCGGATTCGGACCTGCACACGTTCGGCTACGAGTTCAGCCGTGGCGCGACGAGCAGTCGATCGCAGACGGTGAACGGATCCTGTCCTATCTGCGCGAGACCGCCACCGAGAACCGGCCCTACAACCCCTGGGACCAAAGGCCTGATGCTCTCCGGCGTCCCCAACCTCGCCTTCGCCGTCGGCTACACGAACTCCTCGTGGACCCTCGAGATCGGCCTCCTGTGCGAATACTTCTGCCGCCTCTTGACTCACATGGACAACCACGGCTACCAGGCTGTGCGCCCCAAACTGGTTGACCCGGCCATGCCGACCCGCCCCTCCCCCGACCTCGCCGCAGGCTTGGCGTCCCCGCGCGTAGCGCTCGTCGTGATCTTAGGTGGTGCACCTGTTCTGGGCCCTGTCCCTGCTCGGCGAGCAGGGAGGCCGGATGGCGGTCACCGCGGTTCATGCTCCACGGAATGCGCGCGTTGACCGCTGCCGCGCTCGATACGACGTGGGTCCGCTCAGACGCCGGGAGTCAATTGCTTGCGGGCACGGTCGACGCGGTGTTCGACACCGTCCAGGTGTTTCTGCGCACGCTGCAGGGCCTCGCGAGCTGAACGCTCGGTGGCGGCCGTGAATCGGTGGCGGTGTTCGGCTTCGGTCAGCTCGGCACGCAGGGCTTCGATGCGGTCGTCGAGATCAGCGAGATCGGCGGCCGCGGTGTCGTGGTCGGATCGGGCGGAAGTCACAGCGGCGCGGGCGGATTCGACTTCGGCGAGCATCTCCTCGAGCTCGCGCCGCACCTCGGCCTGCGGATCGGGGGCCGGCCCGTCGGCAGCCGTGGGATCAGCGCGCCGACGAGTCCGCGCGGCCGATTTCTCAGCGCGATCCTCGGTGGGATCGGCTGTCGTCGAGCGCGTTCCGAAGCTACGGTGCCCCTCGCCGGGAACCGCGGTCAGCGCGGCGGGGCCGAATCCCTCGTAAGTGGCCGCGGCGGTGAGGGTTCCGGCGCAGAGCCCGTCGGCGACCGACTGATCCGCCAGTGCCGCCTGCAGGCTCGCGCCGATATCGCGCAGGACGGGTTCGGTCAGGCGCTGGCCCCGGCCCGCGGCCAGCTCGGCGGCCTTGCGGGTGACGGCGTTGACCACTTTTTGCCGCTGTGTGGTGAGGGCGCGCAGCTGTTCGGCCGACAGTCGGCGCTGGGCATCGCGCAGGGCGTCGCCCACCTCCAGCAGTGCGCGGACATCATCGCTCGCCTCACGAGACAGCAGATTCAGCGCCCACGCGGCGACCGTCGGCCGCCGGAGCTTGCCGATGGCGGCGGCCAGGGCCTTGTCCCCGGCGTCGCGGGCCTGCCGCACGTGCTCGGTGCGGGCGGCCACGAACTCGGCGGGCGGGAGCCCGTAGAGTTCGGCCACGACCTGGTCGAGCGTCATGCCGCCCTAGCCTACGGGCACACCCGCCACCTGCCCCCGCAGGATGCCATGGTCAGCGATTGGCCGGCCCGAAGCGGGCCGCGACGGTCCAGCCGCCGGCATCTCTCAGATCGACCGAGAACCAACTGCCCTGCAGCAGTGCACAACGCGCGGGTAGCGGCACGTGCGTGCGCTGATATTGCGGAGAGAGGCGGTGTCGCCTATCTCGCCGATGGTGTGAGCACGATTCTGCCGAACACCTCGCCGGTTTCCATTTTCTGGTGCGCCAGCACAGCTTGTTCCAGGGAAAGCGTCTCGTGCACAACCGCTTCCAGCTCGCCGCGAGCCGCGGCGGCGAACAGTTCGGCGGTCGCGGCGCGTCGGTCGGATGCGGGCACGGTGTCGGCGCTGAAGGTCGCGAACGACATCGACTTCTTGAAGGCCGCGACCATCTCCGCGCCGAAGTCCGCCGGTGGCATGCCTGCCATCACGCCGACGGCCACCATGCGACCGTTCGGCTCGAGCCTGGCGAGAAACGCCGGCAGATCCGCGCCTGCGGCGATATCGATGATGACGTCGTAGCCCGCGGGAACGTTCTCTGTACCCCGGCCGGCGCGGTCGAGCACGTGGGTCGCGCCGAGCTTGCGCAGGCGATCGCCGCGCTCGGCCGATGAGGTCGTGACCGCGACTGCACCGGCGCCGCCACGAGCAGCGAGCTGGACAGCCATGACTCCGATGCCACCGGCCGCGCCACGCACCAGCACCGACTCCCCGCGCGCGAAATGCGCATGGCGCAAAGCGAAGTGGGCCACCATTGCGGAGCTGCCGAGTGTCACCGCGTCGACAGCCGACATGGTCTCCGGCAGGGGGACGAGCGTCTCGGCCGAGGCGACGGCGCGCTCGGTGTAGCCACCGCTCTCACCCGTGAACGCCCACACGCGCCGACCGATCCACGCTGTGTCGACACCCTCGCCGACCTCGGTCACGGTGCCCGCAACCTCCTGGCCGGGGATGTGACCGGGCGTGGCGCCGTAGGCGGCCAGCGCGCCACTTCGGATCAGGGCGTCGACACCGCCGACGCCAATCGCCTCGGTCGTGATCAACACCTGTCCGGCGGCCGGATTCGGGTCGGGGAGATCGACCACCGCGAGGACCTCGGGACCTCCGAACGCTGTGACCATCACTGCATGCATTGGTTTCTCCGTGTTCTGTTCGATCGGGACAGACCAACCGACCGTAACGGACACCCCCGTCCGTTTAGCTAAAGTGAGAGCGGTGACCACTCGTTTGCCTCACGCCCTGCGATCCGACGCCCGTGACAACCGCGAACGCATCCTCGACGAGGCGCGCGCGATGTTCGTCGCCAACGGCCTGGACGTGCCGATGCGGGAGATCGCCCGGCGCGCCGAGGTCGGCCCCGCCACCCTCTATCGCCATTTTCCGACCAAGGAGATGCTGGTCACCGAGGCATTCACCGATCAGATGCTCGCCTGCCGGACCCTCGTGGACGAAGGGCTCGCCGACCCGGATCCCTGGCACGGCTTCTGTCTCGTCGTCGAGAAGCTCTGCGAGCTGCAAGCCCGCGACCACGGCTTCACCGCGGCCTTCATGTCCGCCTACCCGCACGCGATGGACTTCACCGCGATCCGCACCTACTCACTCGCCGGCGCCGCCGAACTGATCCGCCGCGCCAAGGACACCGGCCGCCTGCGCCCCGATATCGGCCTCGACGACCTCATCCTCATGATCATGGCCAACAACGGCATCCACGCCAGCACACCGGCTGCACGAATCGCGGCCTCCCGCCGCTTCGCCGCCCTCATGATCCAAGCGTTCCAAGCCTCACCGGCGTCCGCACCGCTACCACCGCTACCACGATTGATGCCCGCGACGCCCCGCCGCAATCCGACACGTGAATCATAGGATGACCGAAGAGCGACGCCCGGTCGTCGGCAGTTGCGGACGTTCTGCCGGTCTCGGATCGGCACGGCCAGTTGATCTTCCGACACCACGCGCTGTCCGCTGCGGTCAGCGCGGGACGCGGCATGACAGTGCGTTAGGAGGTCACATCCAGATGAACCCGGCTACGCCGTAGCCGGGTGCCTTCGCTGCCATCGAAGCCGACCGGATGCCGAGCCCTACCCAATCCAGCACCTGGGGGTCGAGCGCCAGCCGTTGCTCGGAGGTCGTAGCCTCTCATTGCTTGACTGCCGCGACACAGCTGGCAAGGAAGCACTCCAACCTGGAAGGACTACGTGGCGGCTATCCGGGTTGAGTGAGTCCCAGCAATGCTGCGGTGATTCCGAAGTCGGGGCCGAAGTCTTCGATTCGGCCGGTGCGGCAGCCGTCGGATCGCATCTGGACGCGTTCGCAGAAGAGGCTGACGACCTCGCCGGTGAGTGCCGTGCCAACGATGGCGTGGACGCGGACGAAGCGCTGGTCTCGGTTCACCGCTCGGTCGATGTTCTGGAAGAGCAGAGGAACGATATCGACTGTCTCGGCCACGCCCGCGGCGTTGGCTCGTAGCTGGGTCGTAACGGCGGTCAGTCCGGTCAAGGTGTCTGCGAGCTGATCCCGGTACTGGTTGAACGCGCCGCCGGTGTTGGCCAGCATCCCGTTGAGTTGGTCGAGTGTGGCCTGCAGCCCCGGCGCTTGCTCGGCCAGCAATGCCGATAGTTGTGTCATGTGGTCGCTGAACTGGCGCACCGACTGGTCGTTGTCGGCGAGCATGGTGGTCAGCTCGTTGAGCTTGACGATGATGCCGGCGATTGCGTCCTTGTTGTCGGTTCCCATTTTCAGAGCCCCGGACAAGGCAGTGAGGGTGTCCCGGAGCTTCTCTCCCTGTCCCGCGAGCATCGGGTAAAGTGCCCTTCCCGAGAGCGGGCCGACGGTGTCACCGGTGTCGGGTTTGAGAGCGGTGGCGAACTGATCGATCGTTTTGATCATGGTGTCGAGTTCGACCGGCGTGCGGGTCTGCTGTGTTGTCAGGTGCGCCTCGCCGGGCAGGGTGGGACCGCCGCTGTAGCGGGGGGTCAGTTCGATGTGCCGATCCGTGATGATCGATGGTGAGACCAGCGCTGCCACCACGTTTTCGGGGATCTGCACCGACCTGTCGACAGTGAGGTGGACCTCGTTGAACGGTCCACGCGGGATGATCTTGTCCACGGTCCCGACCTCGAGCCCGAGGACGGTGACGGAGTTTCCTTCGAAGATGCCTGCGGTGTTGCGGAAGTCGGCGGTGATGTGGTTCGGAGTACGGACCGGATCGTCTAGCGCCGAGCATCCGCTGCACAGCAGTGTGGCGGCAGCGATCGCGGCGATGATGCCGGTGCGGAGTAAGTCTGTCATCAGTCGCTGGCCATGCTGGGATCGATGAGGATTTTTCCTTCCACCTGACCGCCTGCGAGGCGGTCGAGCGAGGCGCCGAGATGGCCGAGTCCTACTGGTGTCTCGGCGAATTCGTTCCCGAGCGGGGTGTCGGCGAGGATGTCCAGCGCAGCGGGCAGGTCGGTGTCGCAGAGGTGAGCAAGTGTCGTGTCGAGTGTGATTTCGCGAAAGACCATCGAGTGAATGTCGAGTGCGGGGTTGTCCTTGGGAATTCCGACGGCCTGAATCCGGCCGCCGTCGGTGACCATCGCCAGTGCTTGGGCCAGTTGCGTAGGTGCCCCGCTGGCTTCGATGACGACGTCGGGTTTGCGTCCGCCGAGAGCATCACAGACATCGTCGGCGAGGGCCGGTGACGGGGACAGACAGCGGGCCGCGCCGAGTCGTGCCGCACGGTCGAGTCGGCTGCCTGGGAAGTCGACGACGGTGATGTCGAAGTCGCCGAGGTAGTCCAGGCCGGCGAGAACGAACGACCCGATCGCGCCGGCGCCGATGACGACGACGTTGTCCCCGTCTCGAGCCCCGGCTCGGCGGGCCGCGTGGATGCCGACCGCGAGCGGTTGGGCCAGGCCCGCGTGATCGAGCGGCAGTCCGGCGGGTATTGGTCGCAGAGTGATCGAGGGAACCGAGACGAATTCGGCCATGCCGCCGTCGAGGTTGAGGCCCAGCGTCTTGTATCGAACGCATTGGTTGGTTCGGCCTTCGCGGCAACGCCGGCAGTTCCCGCACCACACGCCGGCTCCGCTGGCGACCAGATCGCCCTCGGCGAGATCGGAATCCGGGTCGGCAGTGACGATCTCACCGACGAACTCGTGCCCAGGAATCATGGGCCCGAGATGCCGGCTGTGCGGGTGTCGGTGCTCGACCGGAAAGACCTTGGGACCGTTGAGCCATTCGGCGGCGTCGGTGCCGCAGATTCCCGACCGCAATACCCGGACGAGTGTTTCACCTGTGCCGGGGGTCGGGACGGCGACTTCTTCGAGCCTGATGTCGCGCGCACCGTAGTAGACCGCGGCCTTCATCCTGGGTAGCACGGGCAGTCCTTTCGAGATGTGGTGGTGGGGTTCACGCGGTGACCGATGCGCCGCTGTGCGGGTCGGCCGACGTTGCGCGGCCCGGGTTTTCGTTGACTCGGGGCAGCGCGGTGGTCACCAGCGCGGCGAGGGCGAAGAAGCACGCGCACACGATCAACCCGCCGCTGAATCCGATGGACTTGGCCAGACCTGCCAGGGCGAACGGAGCCGCCGCCGAGACGCCGCGGCCGACGTTGAAACAGAATCCGGCGCCGGTGGCACGGGATCTCGTCGGGAAGAGTTCGCCGAGGTAGGAGCCGAACAGTCCGAAGAAGGCGGTGAACACTCCGAACAAGGGCCCGACCCACAGCAGGGCGCTCTGCTGGGTGGTGACCGCGTAGATCGGCAGGGTGACCGATACCCCCACGAGGGTGATGATGATCGTCCGGCGGCGGCCGATGTGGTCGGCGAGGAACCCGAAGCCGTTGTATCCCAGGAACATTCCGACATTGAGGATCGTCACCAGGATCGCGACGGTGCTCGACGGCAAATGCCGTTCACTGGTGAGGTAGGTGGGTAGCCAGGTCGTGGCGCCCCAGTAGCCGGTCAAGGCCAAGGCGGCCATGAGGGTGCCGAGCAGCGTGGTACGTCGCAACGATCCCGAGAGCACGTCCCGGACCGAGACGGCATCCGGTGCGTCGGAGGATCTTTGGGCTGCCCAGGTATCCGATTCGTGGAAGAAGGCGATCACCACGGTGACCGGGACCACGACGGCGGCGCCGGCGACCAGGAACATCGTTCGCCAGTCCGGCAGGAACCATCCGGACACGGTGGCCGCGATCGCACCGCCCGCGGGGAAGGCGCTGATCACGAACGCGGCCGCACGGCCACGGCTTTCCACGGGCCAGGTTTCGACGACATAGGCGGATACCACGCTCCACACGGCTCCCAGCCCGATGCCCGCCAGAAACCGGAGCAGTAGGAGTGTCTCGAACCCCGGTGCCACGGCGAGCGCTGCGGTGAAGGCGCCGAAGGTGATCAGTGCGGCGAGCAGGGCCTTCTTGCGCCCGAAGTTGTCGGCGACGTATCCGCCCAGGACACTGCTGACCCCGATCCCGATCAGTGTGGCCGTGGCGAGTAGTCCGCCCTGGGTGATCGACAGGCCCAGATCCTCGCGGATCGTGGGTAGCGCCATGGACAGCAGAACTATTTCCAGGGCGTCGAACAGATAGGCGAGGAAGCACCCGCCGAGCACGATCCAACGAGTCCGTCGCATCGTCGCACCTCCATTGTGCGCGCCACTGCTCGGCCGATGCCGTTCAGCAGCAGTGTTTTTCGAAATTCGGAGCAGCGCCTCGCGCCGCATCGTCGGGCGAGGCAGTCCCAGCGCGGAATTACCGGGCGTGGCCGGTGGCGAGGACCAGGTCGAAGGCGATGGATGTCCACGCGCCCTGAGGATGGGTGCCGTCGGGGGCGGGCTCGTCGAGGTGGTGGGCGGCCTCCACGATGAGACCCGGCTTGACGCCGAAGACCGCGTCGCACTCCAGGTACGGGTCGCCCGCGACGAACAGATGAGTGATGAGCGTGCGGAAACCGGGGGCGGTGACCATGAAATGCAGGTGTGCCGGCCGCATGGGGCCCCGCGCGGTCGCCGTCAGCAGGTCGCCGACGGGACCGTCGTGCGGGATCGGGTACGGCGCGGGCAGCACCGACCAGAAGCGGTATTCGCCGCCGTCTCCGGAACGGAGCCGGCCGCGGCCCGCCGAGCGTCCATCGGGGTATTGCACATCGTAGAAGCCGTCCTCATCGGCTTCCCATACCTCGACTTTCGCGCCCTCGATCGGCGCGCCGGTGACCGAGCGCACCTGTCCGGACACATAGCAGGGGATGCCCGCCGCGCCGCGGGCGATGTCGCCGCCGAGAGGGACCTCCGGAGCTTCGTCGACGAAAAAGGGGCCGAACACCGTGGATTCGGTGGCCCCCAGCACCGCGGACTCGTTGATGGCGACCGTCAGCATCGACAAGCCGAGCACATCGGAGAGCAGGATGAACTCCTGGCGGTGCTCATCGGTGATATGCCCCGCCCGGGTGAGGAATTCGATCGCGGCGTCCCATTCACGTTCGCTGAGGCGGACTTCGCGCGCGAAGCTGTGCAGATGCCGCACCAGACTCTGCATCACCTCACGCAGCCGAGGATCGGGCGTCGCGTCGAAGCTCGCCAGCACTTCCTCGGTGACGGCTTGTTCCCGGCCGGGTGCGAGAGCGTGGTTGTCGAGGGTCATCACCGGCCCGTTTCGAGGTCGGTTCCGGCCCAGGCCGCCGACAGGATCGCACGGATACCGGCCGCGGTGACCGGGGTGGGGTTGTCCGCCGGCGCGATCGCCTGGATGTCATCGACGACGGTGTCGATATCGGTCTCGAGCATGCCGAGTGCACGCAATCCGGAAGGGACTCCGAGCTTTTCGCCGAATTCCCGAAGGCCGTCGGGCAGGTCGGGCCGTCCAAGCGCCCGGCCGATCCGGTCGACGGCCTCCGGAGCGTTAGGAGCGTTGTAGGCCAGCACATGGGGCAGCACGATGGCGTGGGTCTGCGCGTGGGGCAGGTCGAACGCGCCACCCAGAACGTGGCAGATCTTGTGGTGCAGCCCGGAACCGGCCACGGCGAACGCCGACCCCGCGAGATAGGCGCCCAGCAGCAGCTCGGTGCGGGTGGCGGTGCCCTGTGGCGTCGCGGCGACGGTCTCCAGACCGGTGGTGAGGTGGCGGATACCGTCCTCGGCGATCGAGCTCGAGATCGGGTTGCGGCGCGGCGCCCAGAACGCCTCCACGCAGTGGGCCATCGCGTTGAGGCCGCTGGCAACCGAAAGATCCACCGGCAGAGACGCGCTCAGCTGAGGGTCGTAGATCACCGTCCGGGGCAGGACCCGGGGATCGGTGCCGGTGGTCTTGCGGCCCTCGTCGGTCATGCCCCATACCGGCGTCACTTCCGATCCCGCGTAGGTCGTCGGGACGGCGATGATCGGCAGGCCGGTGGTCAGCGCGATGGCTTTGGCGGTGCCCGTGGTGGATCCGCCTCCCACCGACAGCACCAGGTCGGCTCCGACCGCCGCGGCGCGAGCCTGCTCGGCGACCTCCACCGGGACGTGCGGGCGGACGCCGGAGAAGGTCGCGACGACGCGATCGATGAAGGGCGCACAGAGATTCGCGGCGATGTCCAGCTCGGACTGCGCGGATACGAGCAGAATGCGGGACGCGGCGAAGCGGTCGACCTCCCCGGCCAGCGCGGTGTGCGCGGTACCGGATCCGAAGACGACGCGCCCCGGCAGGGCGTCGTAGCTGAAAGCCGTCATCAGCTCGCCTCGGGCAGGACGGTCGGCTGGTAGGCCAGCAGCAGCCAGCGGTCCCGTGCGCGCACCCACAACGCAAGTGCCCTGTTGGCCAAGGTCTTTCGTGTCCCGGCGGCGGTGATATCGGCGTGCATCTCACCGACGACGACCGCGACCTCGTCGGTGACGATGATCCGGGTCACGGGGTGGTCGATGCGGTGATAGCGGTAGAACCCCGCGCGCAGTTTCTCGACGTAGCTCTCGAGGCTGTCGACCTCGGCGTTGGAATGGGTGTAGACGAGGTCCGGATGGGCCAGAGCGATGAAGGCCTCGACATCGCCGTCGAGTACGGCGGCATAGCGTTTGTCCTCGAGTCGCCGAATCAGCGATTCGACCTCTGCCGTGGTGATGGTGTCGCCGGTCATCGGCGTGCTCCCGTCTGTTGTGTGGTGGAAGGGGTTTCGTGACGTCGCGCGGCGTTGCGCTGCCGGAGCACGGTGAGGACTTGCGCCATGTCCGCGTGTGCCAGGCCCGTGGCCATGGCGTCCTCGAGCACCTCGAACGCGGCTTCCGATCCGGGAAGGGTCAGCCGGTGGCGGTGCGCCAGACCCAGAGCCAGGCCGAGATCCTTCCGGATCAACGACACCGGAGCCGCGACAGCGGTGGAATCCGGCGCGAGATAGGCCTGCTCCTTGTAGCCGACATACGGTGCGCCGGCGGCACTGTGTCGCAGGATGTCGTAGAACGCGGCGGAGTCGAGGCCGCCCGCTTCGGCGAGCAGAATCCCTTCCGCCACAGCCTGACTCAGCCCGGCGAGGACGGCGTTGACCGCGAGTTTGGCGGCGGAGCCCGAACCGGCCGGGCCGGTGTGGAACTGAGCGGCGGTCATCGCGGCCAGCAACGGGCGGACCGTCTCGAACTGGTCGCGGGTCGCCCCGACCATCGTTGTGATGGACGCGGTTTCGGCCATCGAAACACTTCCCGAGACTGGCGCGTCGATGACCGCCAGGTGCTGCTCGTGACTCAGCTCGGCGATTACGTCGGGGCCGACGGTGCCCATCACGATGTGGACGTGTCCGGGGGCGACGGCCCACAGATCACCGGCGACCAATGCTCGAGTGGATGGTCCGTCGGGCAGCATGCTGATGGTCAGCGGCGCGGCGGCCAGTTCACCGGGAGCGCCGGCGAGGGTGAGCTCCGCCGGTACCCGCTCGACTGCGGGGTCGTAGGCCAGGACAGTGTGCCCGGCGCGCGCCAGATGGGTGGCCATGGGAAGCCCCATCCGTCCCAGGCCGGCGAATCCGATCAGCACGACGAGCCCCCCATCCCCACCTGTAGGGAGTGCGGTACGCCGAGCACGGAGATTGTGGAAGACACAGGATTCCTTCGTCGTCGATGACGGAAACGGTGTGAACAGAAGCCACAGGAGCTGTTCAGTATCATGGAACATTAAAAGAGGAGTGTCAACAGACACTGAACATCCACTTGAATAGCAGGAGGCTATTTTCGATGCATCTAGCAGCTGGATGGCCTGCGAGGTGAGCAGCACGACCGCGGCAGTAGTGTTCAATGAGAGTGAAGGCAGATGGATACGAGAACAGGGGTGCGCAGATGCACGACAAGGTCGGGCCAGCACTGCGGCAGGCGCGTCTGGATCGCGGGCTGAGCCTGCGCGCGCTCGCGGTCGCCGCGGGCATATCGGCGAGCCAGCTGTCACAGATCGAGACCGGCAAATCGCAGCCGTCGGTCAGCGCGCTGTACGCACTGGTCACCCAACTCGACGCCTCGCTCGACGAACTGCTGGGCATCGACCGTGGACGCTCCACGCCCGCCGCGTCACCGAGCTCAACCCCATCGCCGCAGCGCGATGTCGCGAGCCAGCCTCCCGGCGTCGTGCAGCGGGGAGCGGACAACCCCGTTCTGGAAATGGCGAACGGGGTTCGATGGGAACGACTGGCGGTCGATCCGCACGCCGACGTCGATGTCCTGCTGGTGACCTACGATCCGGGCGCCGCCAGCTCGGTCGACCGGACGCTGATGCGCCACCAGGGCACCGAATACGCGTACCTCTTCTCCGGCGAGCTGACGCTGCTGCTCGACTTCGACCGGTACACCATCGGCGCCGGGGACTCGCTGTGCTTCGACTCCACCCGGCCGCACATGTACGTCAACCAGGGTGCGGAGCCCGCACGCGGACTGTGGTTCGTCTCCGGTCGCCGAGAACAGGACCGCATACGTGACTGGGTCGCCGCACAACTCGGCGTCGCGGCCACCGGGGCATCACCGCACCTGGAGAACGCCATTGACGTGCTGAATCTGCTGGCCGCCGCCCGGCCCGGGCATGCGGGCCCCGACGAGGACGAAAGCCAGGAGGCGCAGGACTCCCCGCGCGGCTGAGCGCGACGGTCGGGCTCACAGCCGCTCGAACACCGCCGCCAAACCTTGCCCGCCTCCGATGCACATGGTTTCCAACCCGTAGCGACCCTGCCTGCGGCTCAGCTCGTGCAGCAAGGTGGCGAGGATGCGTGCGCCAGTGGCTCCGACCGGGTGGCCCAGGGAGATCCCGGAGCCGTTCGGGTTCACCCGCGGATCGTCGGGTTCGAGCTTCCATGTGCGCAGCACGGCCAACGTCTGTGCCGCGAAGGCCTCGTTGAGCTCTATCACGTCCATGTCGTCAAGGGTGAGATCCGCACGCGCCAGGGCTTTTTCGGTGGCCGGCACCGGTCCGATTCCCATCGTGCGAGGTGGCACGCCGGCGACCGCCCACGAGACGAGCCGCGCCAGGGGGTGTAACCCCAGCTCCCGGGCCCGCTGCGGAGTGGTCACGAGGCACAGGGCCGCCGCCCCGTCGTTCTGGCCGCTGGCGTTCCCGGCGGTCACCGTGGCCTCCGGGTCGGCCTCGATGCGGATCGGACGCAACCGGGACAAGGACCCGAGATCGGTGTCGGCACGCGGGTGCTCATCGGCATGGACGGACTCGGCGGTCCGCCCGCGCCGGGGGACGGCGACGGGCACGATCTCGGCGTCGAAACGGCCGGCCGCTTGTGCGGCCACTGCTCGCTGATGTGACCGCACGGCGAGAGCATCCTGATCGGCCCGGCTGATGCCGAACTCCGCGCGCAGGTTCTCCGCGGTCTCGATCATGCCGCCGTCGATGCGGAAGTTCTTGCCACCGGCGGTGACCCGCGCCCGCGCCAGCCGATCGTGCAGCCCCACGGCCTCGCCACGCACACCCCAGCGCAGGTCGGTGGCGTAGAACTCGGTGCGGCTCATCGATTCCACGCCGCCGGCCAGCACCAAGTCGCTGCCGCCGGTCTGGACCTGCATGCACGCTTGCAGGACGGCTTGCAGTCCCGAGCCGCAGCGCCTGTCCACCTGAGTGCCGGGAACGGAGACATCGAGGCCCGCGTCCAGGGCGGCGATGCGGCCGATCGCGGGAGCGTCGCCGTTCGGCGAGGCCTGCCCGAGGATGATGTCATCGATTGCGCCGCTGTCGATTCCGACGCGGGTGATCAGTTCGGTGATCACCGTCGCGGCCAGATCCTGCGCGGGGATGTCTTTGAACATGCCGCCGTAGCGGCCGACGGGCGTGCGAAGAGGTTCGCAGATAACAGCGTCCGGCATAGGGGGTCCTCGAGGTGTCAGGTGTTGGTTCGGATTTGATTGAGGTCGAGCTCGATCGCAGCACTGGTCTCGAGCAGGGCGGGGATCAACCGGTCATGAATCTCATCCGGCGAGTAGCGGGCTGCCTGGGTCGAGATATTCACCGCGGCAACGGCTTTGCCCGTACTATCGCGAATCGGCGCAGCCAAGGAGCGGAGACCTTGCTCGAGCTCCTGATCGACGACGCAGTAGCCGTCGGCACGGACGCGGTCGAGTTCGTCGCGCAGTTCGGGCGGCGTCGTGATCGTGTTGTCGGTGAATGCGCTCAGCTCGGCCTCGGCGAGATATCGCTCGAGCGCGTCGGTGTCGAGATCGGCCAGCAGCACGCGCCCCATCGAAGTCGCGAACGCGGGGAACCGGGTACCGATATTGATCGACACGGTCATGATGCGGCTCACCGGCACTCGCGCGACGTACACGATGTCGCTGCCGTCGAGAATCGACACCGAGGTCGACTCCCGAACCCGCTCGGCCAGCGTTTCCAGATGCGGGCCCGCGACATCGGGCAGCGTGAGACTCGACAGGAAGCTGTAGCCGAGCTCGAGCACGCGCGGGGTGAGCCAGAACAGCGTGCCGTCGGTACGCATGTAACCGAGCTCGACCAAGGTGAGCAGAAAGCGCCGCGCCGTCGCGCGCGTGAGGTCGGTTTCCTTGGCCACTTCGCTCAGCGTGCGCCGAGGATGACCCGCGTCGAACGCGCGGATGACCGCCAAACCGCGCCCGAGCGACTGCACGTAATCCGATGAAGGTTCTGTCATCGCTGCGGTAGCTCCTTCTCGCACAGGAACTCGACGGCGCTCACGGTCGGTGAACGTCATGTCATCGAGTACAGGGCTGAGGCTACGTCCTGGGGTCATCGCGGCCACCATACCAAGATGTTCGCAATACGCACACTAGTGCGTATTGCGAACATGTGTCTATGATCGCTGGCGTGATGGACAAAGTCTTCGCCTCGGCAGCCGACGCGGTCGCCGATATTCATGACGGCGCATCGCTGGCGGTCGGGGGCTTCGGGCTGGTCGGCGTACCGCAGGTGTTGATCGACGCGGTGCTCGCCCACGGCGCCACCGATCTGGAGGTCGTCAGCAACAACTGCGGGACCGCCGGCGTGGGCCTGGGTGTACTGCTGGAAGCACGCAGGATTCGCCGCACGACGAGTTCGTATGTCGGCGCGAACGCCGAGTTCGCGCGCCAATTCCTCTCCGGGGAGCTGGAAGTGGAGCTGACCCCCCAAGGAACGCTGGCCGAGCGGATGCGCGCCGGCGGCGCCGGTATTCCGGCCTTCTACACCCCCGCCGGGGTAGGGACGCAGGTAGCCGAAGGCGGGCTGCCCCTGCGCTACGACGGCACCGGCGGGGTCGCGCTGGCCAGCCCGCCGAAGGAGACCCGGGTCTTCGACGGCGTTCCCTACGTGCTCGAACACGCGATCGTGACCGACTTCGCGCTGGTACACGCCTGGAAAGGCGACCGCCACGGCAACCTCGTCTACCGGCGCAGCGCACGCAACTTCAATCCGCCGGCCGCCACCGCGGGCCGCATCACCATCGCTCAGGTCGAAACCCTGGTCGAACCAGGCGAATTGGACCCGGACGAGGTGCATACGCCCGGCATCCACGTCCAGCGGGTAGTCCACGTCGGCCAGGTCGAGGTCGGCATCGAGAACAGGACGGTGCGCGCATGAAGCGGACACGGCAGCAACTGGCGGCGCGAGTGGCCGCGGAGTTGCGTGACGGGCAGTACGTGAACCTCGGCATCGGCATGCCGACATTGGTCCCCAACCACCTGCCCGACGATGTCTCGGTGGTTCTGCACTCGGAGAACGGCGTGCTCGGCGTCGGCCCCTATCCGGACGAGGATGAGGTCGATCCCGAACTCATCAACGCCGGCAAGGAGACGATCACGGTGCTGCCCGGCGCCTCGTATTTCGACTCCGCACAGTCCTTCGCGATGATCCGCGGTGGCTGCCTGGACGTGGCCGTGCTCGGCGCGATGCAGGTCAGCGCGCGCGGCGACCTGGCCAACTGGATGATTCCCGGCAAGATGGTCAAGGGCATGGGTGGTGCGATGGACCTGGTCCACGGCGCGCGGCGGGTCATCGTGATGATGGAACACCAATCACGCAGTGGCGAACCGAAAATCGTCGAGACCTGCACACTGCCGTTGACCGGGGCCCGGTGCGTCCACCGGATCATCACCGACATGGCCGTGCTGGACGTCCGGCCCGAAGGGCTCGTGCTGGTCGAAATCGCGCCGGGCATCAGCGAATCCGAGGTTCGCGCGGCCACCGGGGCAGATTACGCGGTCTCTCCCGATCTCGCTGCGCTGCAACCGATCTCATCCCGATAGCTCAGCATGCCGCTCTTGCGGAATCATCAGAAAGGAACGAGCCATGATCGAGGCCATCGAAGTTCGTGCGATCGTCGGCGACAAACCGGTCTCACGCGACCGGGTGCGAGCCTGGGAGTCACGCCGGAACCGAGCCGTACTCGGCAAGCTCGTCAGCCGGTTGGGACCGCGTGCCCTGGCCGAACTCACCCCCGATCCCGCCGTGGAGCAGATCCTGGCCGCACCGCTCGACGCGCAGCGAACCACCTTGACCGCCATCAAGACCGGGCTCGGTCACGCCGGGATCCTCGCGATGCTCAAACGCGAACTCGACCTCTCCGACCGGATCGCCCGCGCCGGTGTCGCCATGAGTCGAGGCCGGGCCAAACACGCCATCACCCGCCTCGAGGTTCCCGGCTACTCGGCCGAACGATTCGCCGCCTGGTTCGACAATCTGACCATCGCCAACGACGAAACCGCCATGGTCGACGCCTGCCCGGACCACTACCTGCTGCGCGGATTGCCAGACGGGCGTCAGGAAGTCGTCGAAACCACCGGAGGTTCACCGGCAGCCGCGCGCTTCCTTGTCGACTACACCGTCTCCGACACCCTCACCATCCCGATCGATCCCCGCTACCCCATCCAGATCGCCGGCCACGCCGTGCTCGACGACGGCCTGGTCATCGGCGGCGTCCGTCACCAATTCCGTGACAACGACGGCACCTGCGAGGCCCTGCTCACCGTCCAGTTCCCGGCTTCGGTGCCCGGTCGACTCATCCACCAGCACCAATGGCATCTGGCAACGGAATTCAGCAACTGGCTCATCGCCGCCGCACCCACCGCCGCGCTCTCCTGACGAGGTCCTTGACGCACCCTGATAACCATCAACCATCTACGGAAGATCTCCCCAAGGATCGATTGGCAAACTGACCGTACACGGACAATCCGGGCGATGGGCCACTGGAACGAACTCTGTCCAGTAGTAGGCCGACCGTCCGAAATTCGGCATGAGCCTGCATTGCCCGGCGGCCCGTACGGCGCTCTGCCCGTTGATTTTCCGACGCATGGCGGAAGCTCCCGCTTCGGCGCGCGACCGAAGCTGTTCGGCCACGTGCAGCGGGTTCACCGAACGGGCCCTGACCGCGCCGGCGGTCCCGGCATGGATCCACTGGATCTATGACCGCAACCCTGAGATCGGTCGGTTCTACTTTCAGCTGCGCTATCCCCCTCGACGACGGTTACGGCGATGAGGAGCGGATCCTCGAGCGGGTCCATCAGGCCGAGCAAGCCGCACGCTGCGTGGAACGGGCCCCCCGCTTCCACACCGACAGGCCCGTGGCGAGCGCGTATTTTCCCGAACTGCCCGACGACCACAACCGGGACGATGATGATCACAGTCACGATGGTGGTGCTCATCTTTCGACTCCTCGCGCTCTCCCCATCCAACATCGCTCGACCATCCCTGAACTGGGAAAATGAGCGATCGGACGCCCAAGCTGATCCGGCCCCGCATCTATCACCAGCGGGGAGGACGGAGCTACGCTGACAGCGCGGCGAAACCACACAACGGACCGCCTGTGACCGATATCGGGTGGGTTCCCGGAGACGTCCACGGCCGCACGGTCGGCCTCGGGACCGCGCTCCTAGACACGCCGCTCGTCGCACCTTCAGCGGAGCTCGCACCACCACTAATGGAGGCGAGACCATTGCCCGACAACAACCCATCCTCGTCTACCGGCGGATCGTCGTCGGCGTCGTTCGACAACTCGTCCTCGGTCGCGGGCCGGGTGGCCCAGAACAGTTTCTTCGAACGATCAGCCCGCGCGGGCTTCGTCGTAAGCGGCATCGTGCACGTGATCATCGGCTACATCGCCATCCGAATCGCCCTCGGCGGCGCAGCCGGCACCGCCGACCAATCCGGAGCCATGGCGGAACTGGCCGCCAAGCCGGGCGGCGTCATCGCCCTGTGGGCGTGCGTCGTCGCATTCGGGCTGATGGCGCTGTGGCGGCTCGCCGAAGCGGCACTCGGCAGCTCGTCCGAACCCGCCGCCGACAGTAGGAAATCCGAAGCGATCGATCGCGTCAAGGCGGCTGGGCTGGCGGTAGTCTATTTCGCCTTCGCCCTCTCCGCGTTCGGATTCGCCCGCGGCAGCGGCAAGTCCAGCAGCGGCCAGAGCACGGGGATCACCGCCCGCATGATGCAAACCACCGTCGGCACGATCGCCCTCATCGCGGGCGGGCTGATCATCATCGCGATCGGCGGCTATCACGTCTACAAAGGAGTGACCCAGAACTTCCTCGAGGATCTCGAGGGCGTTACCAGCAACCTCGTACGAAGGTTGGGCACGGTCGGATACATCGCCAAAGGGCTGGCCATCGCCGCGGTCGGGTTGCTGGTGATTCTCGCCGTGAGTCGATCCGAGCCGGACAAAGCCGCCGGACTCGACAGCGCCTTCAGAACCGTGGGAGCTCAACCCTACGGAACGGCCCTCCTGATCGTGTCGGCCCTGGGCATCGTCACCTACGGCCTCTACAGCTTCGCTATGGCCCGGTATACCAAGATGTAGCCGGATACCAGCCGAGGATTCGCGACCCAGAATTGCAGCACCGGCTATTGGCGATCAGTGCTCTCAATGAGCCCGACCTGAGCCCCAACCAGTGGACATGGCTAGCCACCTTCCGATGGAAAAGGTTCCGCACCGTCTTCCGGACACTGAGCCGAATCAGACTCAAGAGCCTTAGAGCTGCGCGAAGCCTCTATGACAGGCGGACCGAAGCCTCATACGTCGCACCCGGCTGCGCGCCTGCCTCTGGATTCGCCCCAGAAGAAAAGGGCTGCGCCGGCAGCCTTCGCTGGTACCAGCCAAGCACTCGACATCAGGTCAGAACAGCTTTTCCGGGAAATCCTCTTACGCCGGAATTGGTAACGGATCTGCTTTCGGATGCTATTGCGGAGTTCTAGCTATCCTCTCAGGTCCTGAATTTGAAAGGCACGGACGTGTTCGTTTGGCAATGAGTACGGAGTTTGTGCGCGGAACGGTTTGTCGGCATTCCTCGCATAACCTTGCAGCCCTTACCACAGCATCGATCATGGCCGAACACAACGTAATCGTCTAGTTAAGACTGGTGTCAGGATCGGATCCCGGCCAGGATTTGATCCAGGTGCCCGGTGGGATGCTCCCAATATTCGGCTGCCCGCCGTCTGATTTGGTGTGGCTCTCTACTGGCTTGCCTCCCAACGGGTGCCGTGCAGGGATCGCATTGTTCGGAGAACGATGGCCAACGCGGCGGAAGGTCAATTGTGCTCGGGCACCGAGATTTCCGCGGGTGAGCGATCGAATCGGAGTCCGCGCCAGGACGGGTGGCGCAGGCCGGTGGCGGTGCGTTCGCGGTAGGCGACATCGCCGACCAGATGCGGGGTGACCCAGTGCGCGGTGGCCGCGATCGACGACGGAATCTCCCCGGTGACCGGCGGCGCGGGAACGGCCAAGGCCAGCAGCTCGCGCTGCAGCAAGCGGCGGGTGGTGTCGCTGAACCCGGTCCCGACTGCCCCGAGCAGCATCAGCTGTCCGCGCTCGTCGTGGGCGGCGACGAGCAGGGACCCGAACACCTCGCTGCTGGTGTGGCCGGCCAGCCAGCCGACCACCACCACCTCGGTGCACCGGCGCAGCGGGAGCTTGCGCCACGCCTGCGAGCGCCCGGGCCGGTAGGTGCTGTCCACGCGCTTGCCGATGACGCCCTCGATGTCGTGCTCGGCGGCGACCTCGAGCATCCGCGAGACCGGGATGTCACGGTAGGACGGCGCGAGCAGGACATGGCCGTGCGGCAGGCCCAGCCGTTCGAGGTGCTCACGGCGTTGCAGGTAGGTCAGCGTGCGCAGGTCCCGGCCGCCGAAACCGAGCAGATCGAACACGTACAGGCACGCCGGTACCGCCCGGATCAGTGCTGGACTCGGTCGCGTCACGCCCAGGCGGTGCCCGATACGGGGGAACCGCGGCACCCCGTCGCGGTCGGGGGCCACGAGCTCTCCGTCGAGGGTCAGCTCTCGGCCCGCGGCCAGCGACAGCAGGGCGTGGGAGATCTCGGGGAAGGCCGCGTTGAGGGAGTTGCCGTTGCGGCTGACCAGGTGGCACACGCCGTCGGAAATCCATGCCAGGCAGCGGATTCCGTCGTAGGTCCATTCGTAGGCGTACCGGGTGTCGTCGTCGGCGGGAGCGGGCCCGGGCGTGGCGAGCATCGGCGCCGGATGGCGCACCATATACCGAACGCTACCCGCAAAAGATACCGAACGGTCGCATCATCGTGATGGTTCGGAATCCCGTCCGGTAGCCCTGGTGGAATTCGTCGTACGGTCCGTGCCGGGAACCATGCACGCCGGTCGAGCCAGTTCTCATGTGGGTGTGGGTGGCTCGGCGGCGGTATGCATCACGGCGTGCCACCACGATTCGAGCCGACTCGGCTCGGGCCAGTGCACCACCGGCATGTCGTCGTCGGAATCGCGGGTGATGGCGGGTGCCGTCGTAGCCCGTTTTCCCGGCCGGCGAACGGGCCTGTCACCGCGTGGTTCGCGTGGGGCTGCTGTCATGGCACACCTCCGAATCCCTGCCCGGCGCCCGGTCGCACCGGGCGGGCTGGATTCTCAACTCGCGGCGGCGGTGTACGCCGAGGTCGACCGCACGCGAGCAACGCCACGAACGCCCAGGGCAATGCCGAGGGGTCTACGCCACCGCAGAGGGGGCCGACCTGCACCAGCGTAGGCATTCAAGGTCAACGGCAGGCTACATCCGAGCCGATTCCCGGTGGAGCGCACCGGCATCCCGGCGCGATAATCCGGTCATGGGTTCTTCTTCTCCTGCCGAACTGCCCGCGGAATCACTGGTATGGGCAGCAGGGACATACCCAGGGCCGCGGACGGGCAGCTTCCGGTTCTGGTTCGCCACCCGCCGCTGGGAATGGTCACCCGAGCTCTACCGCATGCACGGCTACACCCCCGGCGAGATCGAACCGACCACCGAACTGCTACTGGCACACAAACATCCCGACGACCGCGACAAAGTCGCCGAGACGATCACCCGCTCGGTCGAACAGGGCGAACCCTTCTCCAGCCGCCACCGCTTCATCGACACCCACGGCGTCGAGCACCAGGTGATGGTCGTCGCCGACCGCATCCTCGACCAAGGCCGCACCGTCGGCACCGCCGGCTTCTACATCGACCTCGCCGGCACCCTCATCCGCGCCGAACA
>NZ_JBEXJI010000027.1:0-119882 GCF_040609015.1 Nocardia sp. NPDC004860
GAATCGGCAGCCTCGCCGGCCACCCAGGATCCGGCCGCGTCGGCTCCGGCCGCCGAGGCCAAGCCGTCCATCGCGCCCAAGGGGCTGGCCATGAAATCCGGCCTCAAGCGCCCCGGCCCGAAGGCTCCGGGCGCTGCGGCTCCGGCCGCTGCTCCGGCTCCGGAAGCGCCTGCGGCGGCGGATTCGGCTCCGGCCGAGACCGCTCCGGCTCCGGTCGCCGAGCCCACCGCTCCGGCGGCTCCGGAGGGCAATGGCACGCCGGAAGGGAATGGCTCCATCGCGCCGCCGGCCGCCAAGCCGGGTGGCCTCGGCTTCAAGTCGGGGATGAAGGCTCCGGGCCGGAAGAACTAGGCGCGCTCGAAATGGCAGGCGGCCGAATCTGATCGACGTGGGCGGCGCTACCGAGTGGTAGCGCCGCCCATCGTTTCACCAGGCTCAGGGGAACCGCTTCGCGATCGCCGTCGCGATCTCATCGGGTGCGTGCTCCTGGATGAACTGCTGTGCGCTCGGCAGCTCGACTACTTCGAGGTCGGTGAATGTCGCCCGCATTCGGGGGATGTGGGCCTTGGGGCGGTAGACGAGGTCCCGCATGCCCCAGACCAAGAGGGTCGGCTTGTCGGCGAGTACGGCGGGCACGTCTCGGGAGAGCTGCTCCAGTAGCGGCCGGGCGTCACGAATCTGTTTGGCGATCACGCCGAGTCCGGGGCGAGCTTCCGGGGTGGGCTGCACCCCGCGATAGTGGTCGGCCTCGGCCGCGCTGAGCGTGCGCCCCAGCTCGCCGAGTAGGACGCGCTCGACGAGGAAGTTCCGCTCGAGCACTTGCCGCTGCATCAGGGGGGTGCGGATGAGCATGCTGAAGACGCGATTCGCCCGTGCTTCGGGTGGCCAGAACGTGGTGTTGCCCAGCACGATTCCGCGCAGCCGATCCGCGCGCGTGGTGACCGCGCCGAGGCCGATGGGTCCGCCCCAGTCGTGTCCCATCAGGATGAAGTCGTCGAGCCGCAGGTGATCGATCAGCTCGCCGAGGACCGAGATGTGCTCGGCGACCGTGTAACCGAATCCCTGCGGACGTTCGGACAATCCGAACCCCAGGTAGTCGACGACGATACAGCGATACCGGTCGCGCAGCTCCCGCACGATGTGGCGGTAGAGGAAACTCCACGTCGGAACGCCATGGCAGAACAGGATCGCCGGCCCGGACCCCTCGTCGATGTAGTGCACCCGGCCGGCGGACGAGTCGAACCAGCGGGAGTCGAAGGGGTACAGATTCCGGTCGGGAACGAAGTCGATCAGCATTGAAACCCTCTCTGCGATACGAGACGACGTCTGATATACCTTGCCCACGCTGAATCACGTGAATTGTTAACGCTTTTCGGCCGCACACGGGGGTGTGCAACTGATGAAGGCAGCGGTTGAACACCCTTGGGCGACAAAGGATTTCGTGTATGCTCACACCGGTGGAATCGCAATACACCGTATAAGCATTGACGAGTCGTGTTCTGAGTGCCGATCGTGGGGCAAGGGTTTCGGTTTCAGGAGCTGGGGGCCCGGGGCGGGCAATATCTAACTGCGCATGACGAGTGAGCTGTGATCGTGGCTGAAACTATGTCGATACCGACACTTGACGAATTTCTGGACAAGTCGGCAGAAGAGAGACTCGATTGGGTACATTCGTCCGAGGGATACACGAGAGGAATTCTGGGGCGGATCGAGCTGTTCCTTTCGTTCGCCCGCCCACGCACGTGCCTACCGGGAATGCTGGCGTTCTGCCTTTCCTGCAAGCTCCTCGGTCTGACGGTTGACCTCGATGTTCTGATCGGCTTCGCGATCACCTTCCTGTACAGCGCGGTCGCGAATCTGTTCAACGGCTATTCCGATGTCGCGGAAGACAATGAGAACCTGCCGGCCCGCCTGTATCTGCTCGGTCTCTACGGCCGGCGGCGGCTGCTGCTGAGTTCCTATGTCGTGTGCGCGATCATGCTGGGGTTGGCGACCCTGGTGAGCCCCATCTTCGTCGTGATGACGGCGATCTGTGTTCTCATCGCGCACCAGTACTCCCTGCCGCCATTCCGGGTGAAGGTGCGGCCGGTGCTGTCGATCTGCCTCTTCGCCCTGGATGTCGCCTTCCCGTTCCTGATGGCTCCCGCCGTCGCGAAGCACGGGCCGGCGGTTCTCGGGAATTGGCCCTTCCTCAGCATGGCCGCGTATTTGTTCGTGTGGTTCGCGGCCAAGGGGCTGGTGAAGAATCTGCCCGACTATTACGGCGACAGGGCTGCCGGTCTGACGACCTCGGCGACCATCAGCCGAACACGATTGCAAGCCGCGGTCGTGGCCGCGGCCGGGACGATCATCGTCTACCTGGGTCCGGTATTCCTGGTGGCCGCCGGCCAGTTCGGGGAGAAGTATCTGCTGGCCCTCGTATGGTTCCCGGTCGTATGTGTTCAGTGCGCGCGGATGATCCTTCGTGACGACAGCCAGTCGGCGAACAACATGCTTCGTTTCGACATGGTGGTATCGACGGGGTATTTGTCGACCTGGATCCTGCTGATAGATCCCTCCGTTTCATCGATGAGCATCGTGGTCGGGTCGCTGGTCATCATTTTCCTCATGGATGCGCTGAAACTCGATACCCGCAGAAAGAAGGATGTCGTCTGATGGATGCGGTGGAAAGGTTGATGAAGGCGCGTCCGGGTGTCGTGTGGAACGAGTACCGCTCGGGTGAGGAGAACAACTATTCGGTAGTCGCGCTGGACCTTTCGAACAATGCGTTGCCTTTCGCTCCATTGCCGAGCGTCCGCAAGGCGATCGAGGCCGAGGTGGACCGCGCCGCGGACTACCCTTCCGCGTCGTACGGCTCGCTGCGGGGAGCCATCGCCGAGTTCGTGGGCTGCGCCGCCGATCAGGTCATCGTCGGGCCGGGCAGCGTAGGCGTGCTCGGATACGTGCTGCGACGGGTCGCCGGGGATGGTGGCCGAGTCGTCTTCGCGGTTCCGGCCTTCGATGCGTACGAGCGAGTCGTGGTGGACTCCGGCGGCACGCCGGTGCCGGTGCCGGGAACGGAAAGCCGGTGGCAGCCACTGGATTCCATGGTGGCGGCGGCCGGATCGGACGCGGCCGCGATTCTGATCTGTTCGCCGCACAACCCGACGGGTGAGCGGGTACGACTCGACGAGATCGAGATGGTGCTCCGGACGGCCCCGCGGCACACGGTCGTCGTGGTGGACGAGGCCTACATCGATTTCGATCGAACCGTCGATCCTGCCGCGATCTTCCGGCTGACTCGCCTGTATTCGAATCTTGTCGTCTTGCGGACCTTCTCGAAGGCCTATGGGCTGGCTGGGCTCCGCGTGGGGTACGCCGTCGGCAATAGAGATCTGATCGGTGCCTGTCGAACGGCCGCATTGCCCTTCGGCGTGAACCGGATGGCGGTGGCCGCGGCGATCGCCTCGCTGGAGGTGAGCAATGAGCTTGCCGCCCAGGTCGATTCGGTGGTGCACTGCCGGTCGCTGTTCAGCGAATCGATTCGCGAGCACGGACTCGCCCTGCCCGAATCGGGCGGCAACTTTCTCTGGATGCCCATGCGGCACACGGCAGCTCTTGTCGATTGCTGCTCCCGCTCGGGGATCGCGGTCCGTGAATATCCGGGCCTCGGCGTCCGGATCACCGTGCCCGCACTCGAGCACCTAGCTGACGTTGTCGATGTACTCGCGGAGGGATACCGCGGAATGGAGGCAAGCGCATGCCACAGATGAATCCGCACCTGGGGGCCGACCTGATGGGCCGTCCCCGGTTCGCCGACGCGCTGGTGGATCGATTGGTCCGGAACGATGTGCGCTACCTCTTCGGGATGCCCGCGGAATCGGTGAATTGCCTCGTCGACGCGGTCGGGCGGCGGGAAGAGATCGGGCTCATCGCGGTTCGCCATGAAAGCGCGGCCTCCTGGATGGCCGTCGGCTACGCGCGCGGCTCGGGCACCGTGGGTGTGTGCTTCGGCACGGCCGGCCCCGGCGCCACGCACTTGTTGCCCGGCGTTTATGACGGGCTCTACGACCGGGTGCCGGTACTGGCGATATCCGGACAGGTTCCGCTGGCCGGTATCGGGACGAAGTCGTTCCAGGAGATCGAATCCTCGCGGCTGTTCCGGGACGGTACGTGGCGCTCATCGGACATCATGTCGGCCGACCAGATCGGCGTCTTCGACCAGATCGTGCTCGCGATACGACTCGAGCAGACCTCGGCTCATGTCGCGGTCCCGTCGGATCTGCTGAACGCACCGGTCGATGAGAGGGAACAGGCGAGCCCGTATCGGCTGGATCGCCGCAGTGCCACGAAGGTCGACAAGAAGCGCATCGACGACCTCGCCGACCACGTGTGCGCGAACCCGACGTCGATCGTATTGGGTTCCGGCAGCGGGGAATCGGTCGATCGCGCCCGCCTGCTCGCACACGCGCTGGCGGCTCCACTGCTGGCGCTGCCCGAGTCGGGAATCCCGGAGGCGCTGGTAACCCCGGTCGACGACCATGAAGAATTCGCTGCCGACGGCAGCGTTCTGCTGATCGGCCGGCGAACCGTCGGAGTGGAGCGGTACTTTCCCGCGGCGAACATCCTGATCGAAATCACCGATCTCGCTACGTCCGGGTTCGACGCGGGATGCCGGCGGGTTGGGATCGCCGGTAATGTCCCGGCGATTCTGGAGTCCTTGATCTCCGCTGTGTCGAGCCGCAAAGACGTTCCGGCACAAGCATTATCGGAGCAGCCGTCCGGTACACCGGGCGACGCGGTGCTGCCCGGCGGGTGGGCGGTGCTCACGCGGCGGCTGGCGGGTGCGTCGGTGGCCGTCGACCCGGGACCGATCCAGCGGCTGTCGCGCAGGTTCTTGACCGAGCACGCGAATGTCCACAGTGCGTGGAATCTGGAGGCCGAAGGGTCGGCGCTGCCGATGTCGATCGGTCTCGCGCTGGCGGCCGGTGATCGATGCTATGCGCTGACCGACCTCGCGTCCCTGGACCAGTACATCGCGGAGCTGTCCACCGCCGCGCGCTACACGGTTCCCGTCACCGTCGTCTGCGCAGCGGAATCCGGTGCGACGATCCGAGATCTGGCTCAGGCCTTCGGAATCCCGGTTTTCTGGGCCGGAACCCCGAGCGAGCTGAATTCGAGGCTGGAAGAGGCCGGCCGCGAGCACGGTCCGGTCGTGATCCTGACCTCCGCGCTGGAAATGGCACCGGCGCTGTCCGGCGGGAGGGTCGACGCCGATGCCGTCCGGTTCGCGAGCGATCTGCTCGGTGCGATAGCGGGCCGCGGCGTCGACTCGGTGTATCTCTCGCGAAGCAGTTGTGCGCGACTCGGTTCGGCGAGTGAATCGTCCGACCTCGACGTGCATGTGGTCTCCGATACGCAGGCGGCCGCCATGCGGGCAACCGCGGCCTTCAAGGCCGAGGGGACCGTGGCGTGTGCCCTGGTGACCTCGCCCGCGGAATTGCTCGCGCAGCTGAACGGGCTCTACGACGCTTCGTTCGACAGCGCGTCGGTGCTGCTGGTCTCCTTCGAAATCGACCGCTGGTTCCTGGATCCGGTGGACGTGCTGGGGGAGATCTCGGCGATATCGGTCGTCCTGGACGGCACCGCCAAGGATTCGACGCGCCTTCGAGACGCCTTGCTGACCGTGGCCGCCGGGGGTAAAGGAGTGACCCACATTCACGTCGCCAACTCCGCGATAGCGGCGGGCAACAGTGCGGCGCTCGTGGAAAGTTCGAGCGCGCAAGGGATTCCGACGTCGTTGATCGGGCTTCCCGGTAGCACGATGGCCGCCCGCGAAGAGATCGCGCGGGCCGCGGAACTGCTCGAAGCCGCCGAGAATGTCTCGATCATCGTGGGCCGTGGCGCAGCCGGCGCACGACGTGAACTGCTCGAGTTGGCGTCGCGCACGGGAGCTCCGCTCTACTGCACCATGGGTGCCCTGGCCGCGGACGTTCTGGGAGAACACTGCGACGGCCTGGTGGGGACATCCGGTCATGACGAAGCAATGCAGAACATCCGGCAGAGCCGGCTCGTCGTATTGGTGGGCGTGTCCTGGCGCGGCTCCGCATTCGAGCTCGTCGGAAACGGTCCGGTGGTGTCGATCAATGCCGACCCGCTGACTTTCCTCCGTCTCCCGCCCGAATCGATCGGCCTGCTCGGAGACGCGCGGGAGCTGCTGGAGGCACTGATCGGATCGTCGAATGATCCTGTCGCCGTGCGCGATATCGCTCGGCCCGGCACATCGCAGCGGAAAGGGCCGCGGGAGAGTGCGCGGGAGCTGCGCGCGGCCGCGGCCGCGCAGATCATCGATCATGAGCTCGCGCAAGCCGATAGAGCATCCACCCTGAGCGTGGATGTCGGCATCAACACGCTCTGGGCATACCGCTACGTACGGTCCGCATCCAGATATCTGTGGACCGCATCCTTCGCCACCATGGGATTCGCCGTGCCGGCTGCGGTGGACGTCGCCGCGCGCAGACCGAAGGACATCTCGGTGGCGATCGTGGGAGACGGCGGGATCGGTATCACGCTGGCCGAGCTCCGCAATGCCGCGAAGGTCGAATCGACAACGGTCATCGTGGTTTTCAACAACAGCGCGCTGGCCGCCATCAAGTTCGAGAGCTGGATCATGGGATGGCCGGATACCTCATCGGAATTCGCGCCATTGGATTTCGCGAGCTTCGCGCGGCATTGCGGGCTGCCCGCGGTGACGGCGCGGACATCCGAGGAATTCGGGAATGCCTTCCGATCCGCGCTTCGCACCGAGGGCCCGATGCTCATCGACGCGCGCATTCCCGCGGTGGAGGCTCCCGCGCTGGCCGGACGCATTCATGTCCGCCAGGTCGTGGGACTGGTGTCGGGCTGGCTGCGCGACGGTAAGGCCGCGAGATCCGGCGCGTGGTCGATGGTGAAGGCGGTGGGCGCCGACGCGGCTGTCCAACTGATTCGCCGGGTAGGGCGAACCGAATGAACTGTCAGGCAATCAGAGAGGAGGGACTCGAATGGTCGGGACACGTCCGGCTACGCCGCAGGCGATGTTCACGGAAATAGCTCCGCGCTACGACCTGGTCAATTCGATTCTCACATTGGGTGGCGACAAGCGGCTCCGGCGCGAGGCGGTTCGCCTGCTCCGGCTCGAGGCCGGTTCGAGGGTGCTCGATGTCGCCGCGGGGACGGCCGAGATCGCGTCCGCGCTGGCCGCCGAATATCGATTTCCGATGTCCTACTGCGCCGTCGATCTCAATGAGCAGATGCTGGAGGTGGCGGAGCGCAAACTGGCGCGGCTGGGGCAGGAGTGGCCGCGGAGCGAGTGGGGCCTGGTGCATGGAAGCGCCGAGGCCCTGAGCTTCGAGTCGTCGGCATTCGACGCCGTCGTCATGTGTTTCGCGCTCGATGACATGGACGACCCGTCGGCCGCGCTGGCGGAGACGGTACGGGTGCTCCGCGACGGCGGACGCTTTCTGCTGATCGAACTCGCCCTGCCGGACAGCGAATTGCTGCGCACGGTGCTGAAGTACCGCCTGTTGCTGATTCGCAGGATCGCGGGATTTCTCGGTTTGGCGCCCGTCGCCCACATGACCAGGGAGGTGGAGATGGACCGCGGCGCGGAATACACCATAGCCCGCTGCGAAAAGGCCGGCCTCACATTGGATTCCCGAGCGCGGTACCACGGCGGCATGGTTCGCGCCTACGTGTTCCGCAAGTAGAGATGGAAAAGGTTCTTCATGTCCAACAAATGCCCGCACGTCGAGGCGCCGAAGGTGCATTCTGAAACCAGCATAATCAGCCGCCGTTTCTCGAATGAGCACCTGCCCGGGCCGCCGGGACACCGTTTCATGGGTTCATACCCCGAGTTCGCGAAGGACCGCAACAAGTTCCTGCGGGACACTGTCCGGCAGTACGGAGATGTCAGCCGAATCAGGTTCCCGCTCCGGGACTTGGTCGTACTGGGTAACCCGCAGGACGCACACGCGGCCATGGGTGACACCTCCGGCGACTACAGCAAGTTCGGAAACTATCATCCCGTCATTGCGAAGCGGCAGAACGGGTTGTCGTTCATCGAGGGAGAGCTCTTCAGGGAAAGGCGTCGGATCGTCAGTCCGCTGGTCACACGGGACGGTCTGAAGAGCACGTTCAATGCCAATGTCGAAGCCTATCTCGACAGCCTCGACGCGAACATCGCCGTGGCGACCGACGCCGAGGGTGTCACCGATCTGCAGGAGGCGATTTTTCAGACCCTCCTGCGAGGAGTGCTGAAGCAGACGTTCACCGAGCCCTTCACTCCCCAGGAGATCGATGAGTTGCACAACGGCCTCTCGACCTTCACCAAGTTCCTCGGATCGACTCTGAAGATCGCCGATCCGCCGAACCTGGTGCGCCCGTGGGGTCCGTACAAGATCCGGCCCTGGGCGGTGTACACCGCGGCGAAGATCGTCAAGAATCGCGTTGTCGAGCGGCAGAACTCGCCGGCTCTGGGAACCTACGGCGATGTCCTGGACGGCATGCTCGCGGGGTACAAGAAGCTGAAGACCCCCATGACCTTCTGGGACCTTTGCTTCGATGTGGCGACGATGACCAGCGCGTCGTATGGCACTACCGCCGGCGCGATCACCCAAACGGTCGTTCGCACCGTCCTCGATGCCGAAGCGACGGATCGCCTCGTGGAAGAGAGCGGCACTGTCGATCTTTCACAACCGTCCATCGAGTCGGTGCGCAGCCTGCACTGGGTGAAATCCTGCTTCGAGGAATCGATGCGAATGCAAGGTCTTCCGCTCCTGCTCCGATTCACCTCGACCGGCGCGAACTTCCAAGGGTTCGACATCGCGCCCAATACGATGCTGGGCGTTCCGATCTCGACGATCCACCGCGACCCGCGCTGGTGGACCGATCCCGACAAGTTCGATCCGAATCGGTTCTACGACAAGAGCAAACGCGTCGATCAGCCCCGGGTCCTGCACTACCTGGCGTGGGGTGCGGGCCCGCACCGATGCACCGGCGCCCAACTGGGGTACCTGATCGCGCCGTACCTCGTGGCCTTGATCTTCAGCCGCTACAAGATCGAAGTGCCGCCACACTGGTCACTCCGCGAGGATCCCGGCCTGGCGCCGGTGATCAAGGGCGGCTTCCGAGTTCGACTGACTCGACGATAACTGCTTCGGCCGAAGAGAACCTGAGGGAGTGGGTATGAAATTCGCAGAGCGATACGATATCGCGGCACCGATTTACGACCGGACCGCGTGGGTCCTGTCACTCGGTGGAATCGACAAGCTGCACCCGGCCCTGGTCGCCGGACTGGACCTGTCCGGCAAGACGGTGGCCGATCTCGGATGCGGTACCGGACTTGCCTTCCCGGCTCTGATCGACGCGATCGGCCCGTCGGGCCGGGTGATCGGGTTGGACAACAACGCGGCCATTCTCGCCAAGGCGGAGAAGCGGGTGGCGGCGAACGGGTGGAACAATGTGAAGCTCGTGGTCGACGACATCGCGACGACACCGCTGCTTCGAGACGTCGACGTGGTCTTCAGTTGCATTGCGATGAGCTGCGTTCCGAACCCTTCGCAGAAACTGGAAGAGCTCCTCGCGAACCTGAATCCGGGTACCGGTGTGCGCATCATCGATGCCCTGCCGCGAACCTCCGGATTCGGGTACCCCGCCATCAACGGGTACAACTTCCTGAAGTCGTTCATCGTCGGATCGCACTACAAGAAGCTCGAGCCGTTCGAGCGGGTATTCCGTGAACAGCTGAGCGACGTGGTCGTCGACAGCGTGCACGGCGGCATGTACACGCGGCTGACCGGTGTAAAGGGCGCATAGCGCGAACCCCTGGAAGCGAGTGAGCGCTGCCGTCGATGGTCGGCGCGCTCGCTCGATTCCGCTCACGAAGGTGTCCTTGTTTGCGAAATGAATTGACCCTCGATTGCGGCACGAAGAAGTTCGGCGACAATCTCGTGCTGGACAACGTGAGCATCTCGATCGATCGCGGTGAGTTTCTCGCCGTGCTGGGCCCGAGCGGCAGCGGAAAGTCCACGCTGCTGCGGATATTGGCGGGCTTGGAGAATCTGACCGCGGGAACGGTGAGCTGGAGCGCGGACGGCGCTCGCCCGCGCACCGGGGTGGTGTTCCAGCAGTCCCTGCTACTGCCTTGGCTCACGGTCGTCGAGAACATCTCGGTGGCACGGCGATTCGCCGCTCACCGGCACGAATTCGACCGTCGGTATCCGGAAACCCTGCTGCGGCGTTTCGGTTTGGACGGCCTCGCGGACCGATATCCGAGCGAGCTGTCGGGCGGCCAGGCGCAGCGCGTGGCCGTGCTGCGGGCGGTCGCGACCCGGCCACGGCTGCTCCTGCTCGATGAGCCGTTCAGTGCCCTGGACCCGGCGACTCGAATCGACCTGCGGCAGTGGCTGGCCGAGCTCGTCGCCGAGCTCGCTGCCACCGTCGTGCTCATCACGCATGACGTCGACGAAGCGATCGCGCTGTCGGATCGGATCGTGCTGCTCGACCGGGGCAGCATGCGCCGTGAATGGCGGGATGTGCGAACCGGTGACACGCCGGCGCTGCGTGACGACATGCTCCAGCAGTACCACCCGGACGAGGTGGCGGTTCCTTGACGGATATTTCGAGAAGGTACCTGCTGGCGGGCGCGACGGGACTCACCGTCGCCGCCGGGCTGTTCGGCTCGGCGGACCTCGTTCACAGCGCGGCCACCGCCGGGCGACGGCGGGAGAGCGCACTTCGCATCGGTTACCTGCCGATCACCGACGCGGCGCCGCTGCTGATCGCGCATTCGGCGGGCCTCTACGCCGCCGGGGTGAGCAGCGGCAGGCCCGTGATGTTCCGAAGCTGGGCCGGGCTGGCGGAGGCGTTCGTCTCTCGTGAGATCGATGTCGCGCACTTGTTGATGCCGATGGCTCTGCAACTCCAGCGCGTCCTGGGTGTGGGAGTGCGAGTGCTGGGCTGGAATCACACCAATGGCTCCGCACTCACTGTCGCCCCGGACATTACGGATCTGGATCAGCTGGCGGGAACCCAGGTCGCCATCCCGTTCTGGTGGTCGATCCACAACATCGTCCTTCAGCAACTGCTGCGAGCCCACGACATCACTCCGGTGGTGCGGCGCAGTGCGTCGCGATCCCAGCGCACCGTCGAACTCGTTGTCATGAGTCCGTCGGATATGGTTCCCGCCCTGGCGAATCGCTCGATCGCCGGGTATGTCGTGGCGGACCCGTTCAATGCCATCGCGCAGATCAAGAAGATCGGGCGAATCCATACCTTCCTGGGCGACGTGTGGCGTGAACATGCCTGCTGCGTACTGGTCACCAGGGACGACGTGATCGCGGAGCGCCCGTCCGCGGTGCAGGTGGTCACGGATGCGGTGGTGGCCGCCCAACTGCGAATCACGGCGGACCGCAACGGATCCGCGGGTGCGTTGACGTCCGGAAGTTACCTGCCCCAGCCACTGCCCGCGGTTCGGACGGCGCTGACCTATCCCGCGCCGCCGTATCAACTGCGACACCCCGAGTGGTCACCGCAACTGGTCGGATTCCAGCCGTACCCCTATCCCAGCTTCACCCGGAAGCTGGTCGAGGCAATGCACGACACCGTGGTCGACGGCGATCGCGGCTTTCTGGACGACCTGGATCCGAGCATGGCGCACGCGGGGCTGGTCGACGACACCTTCGTGCTGAATTCGATTGCCGCACACGGAGGAACACAGGCCTTGGGGCTGCCCGCCGACCTCGTCAGAGCTGAACAGGTGCAACTGCTGTGACTTCTACCTTCGTTCGATCCACCCCGACCGCCCGCACCGTATCCCGGTCGGCCGTCGCCAAGGCCTGGCCCGCGGCCGCGGCCATCATCCTCACGGTTCTGCTCTGGTGGCTGGCGACTTCGGTACTGGCGCCACAGCATTCGCTGCTGCGCCAGACCGCGCCGCAGCGGGTGCTACCGGCGATCGCCGATCTGTATCAGCGCGGCGTGCTGGTGTCGGATGCCGCGATCAGCCTGTGGCGCTTGGTCATCGGCCTGGCCATCGCAATGGTGATCGGTGTCCCGGCGGGTCTGCTGATCGGCCTGAGCACGCGAATCGAGCGGGCGGCCACGCCCATCGTGCAGTTCTTGCGCATGATCTCGCCGCTGTCCTGGACGCCGATCGCCATCGCGCTGTTCGGAATCGGTAATCAGCCGGTCTATTTCCTGGTCGCGGCCGCGGCCGTGTGGCCCATCCTGCTGAACACCGTCTCCGGAGTGCACGCCATCGACCGCGGCTTTCTGGACGTGGCACGGTCGTTTCACGCGACGCGGGTGGAACAGCTGCGGGTCGTGATCATTCCGGCCGTGCGTGATCATGTCCGGACCGGTCTGCGCCTGGGTCTGGGTACCGCCTGGATCGTGCTGGTACCCGCGGAGATGCTCGGGGTCCGGTCGGGTCTGGGCTATCAGATCCTCAATGCCCGAGATCAGTTGGCCTACAACCAGGTTGTGGCCATCATCCTGGTCATCGGCGTGCTCGGATCCGCGGTGGATTTCGTCGCGAGCCGCCTTCCCGGGCGGAGCTTCAACAATCGCGCGGTCGCGTGAGACCGGCGCGGTCGCAGGAAACCGATAAGTAAGGGGTGAGCTTCATGTCCGAAGAACGGGCGGCGTCCGATCGTCGCTGGTGGGCACTGCTGGTGCTGTCGATCGCGCAATTGCTCGTCGTCCTGGACGCGACGATCGTGACGATCTCGCTGCCCTACGCGCAGGCCGACCTCGGCATCCGCGATGCCGACAAGCAATGGGTGTTCACGGCCTACACGCTCATGTTCGGCGGCCTGTTGCTGCTGGGCGGCCGCCTGGCCGACTATGTCGGACGGCGGCGGATCTTCCTCATCGGCCTGGTCGGGTTCGCGGTGGCCTCGGCGCTGGCCGGGGCGGCGGTGAGCCCGGGCATGCTGTTCGCCGGCCGGGCGTTGCAGGGCATGTTCGCGGCATTGCTGGCGCCCTCGGCGCTGTCGCTGGTGTCGGTGACGTTCACCGCGGCGCAGGAGCGGGCTCGCGCCTTCGCCGTCTTCGGGGGCGTATCCGGAGCGGGGTTCGCGGTCGGGCTCATCGGCGGCGGAGCGTTGACGCAGTACGCGTCCTGGCGCTGGTGCCTGCTGGTGAACATTCCGATCGCGGCCGCCACCGCGGCGGCGGCCCTGCTGGTCGTCGTGCGGGACGTGCCGGTCCGCCGGGTGGGCGGCTACGACCTGCCCGGTGTGGTTCTCGTGACCGCGGGACTGGCGAGCGTCGTGTACGGGTTCAATCGTGCGGCGCAGGCGGGATGGGCCGCGGCCGGCACCGTCGCGCTGCTGGTGATCGGTGTCTGCCTGCTGCTGGCCTTCGTCGCCATCGAGGCGCGGGTCGCCAATCCGCTGCTGCCCCTGCGTATTCCGGGCGAGATCAATCGGGGCGGCTCGTTCCTGGTCGCGCTGCTGGTTCCGGTCGCGATGTACGCGGTCTTCCTGTTCCTCAGCTACTACTTCCAGCAGACGCTCGGGTATTCGCCGTTGAAGGCCGGAATCGCCTTCCTGCCCTTTCCTTTCGGCATCGTCGTTTCCGCGGGCATAGCCAGCAAGTTGTTGCCCCAGGTCGGGCCGCGCGTACTGATGCTGGCCGGTGCGCAACTCGGGGCGGGTGGCCTGATCTATCTGGCGCAGCTGCGGGTCGGGTACCCCTACTGGGCTGCCGTGCTGCCGGCCGAGATCGTGATAGCGCTCGGCATGGCGCAGATCTTCGTGGCCATGCAGGCCACCGCGCTGTACGCGATCGACGATCGCGACGCCGGTGTGGCCAGCGGTCTGCTGAACGCCGTGCAGCAGATCGGCGCCTCGATCGGAACCGCGCTGCTCACTACGATCGCGGTGCAGGTCTCGACGCGATACGCGCGCAATCACCCGCCCACCCCGGATCTGCCGGCGCGCGCCGCGATTCACAGTTATGACGTCGGATTCTACTGGGGCGCAGGCTTTTTCGTGCTGGCGGCGATCGTGGTCGCGATCACGATCCGGGTCCGGAAGCTGGACCCGGTGACCGATCCGGACCGAGCGGCGACAATACCGGCCTAGGCAGGGGCGGTCCGCGCGGCTAGCTGGGCGGGCGGAGGGCGGCGAATTCGTCGGTGACGCGGATCCCGGAGTCGGTGAAGCGGTAGACGGCGGCGGGCCGCCCGCCCGCGCGGCCGGGGGAGGAGGTCGCGCCCGTGGGGGTGATCACCTTGCGGCGGGTCAGCACTCGTTGGAGATTGGTGGTATCCACGTCGTAGCCCAGTGCGGCGCAATAGATTTCGCGCAGGGTGGACATGGTGAAGGTGGCGGGGGCCAGGCCGAAGGCGATATTGGTGTAGGACAGCTTGGCGGCCAAGCGGTTTCGGGCATGGCGGACGACCGTGCCGTGGTCGAAGGACATGTCCGGCAAATCCGAGACCGGGTGCCACTTGGTGTCGTGGGGAAGCACCGGTTCGGCGGTCAGCGGCACCAGACCCAGATAGGCCGAGGCGATTCGGCGGTCGCCGGGTACCCGGTCGGGATCGCTGAAGACCCACACCTGCTCGAGGTGGGTCAGCTCGCGGACATCGACCTTCTCGGCGAGCTGGCGGGCCGCGGATGTATCGAGATCCTCGTCGTCGCGCAGGCGGCCGCCGGGCAGCGACCAGGTGCCCTTGGCGGGGTCCAGGGCGCGTTCCCACAGCAGCACCGCGAGTTCGGTGCGCTGACCCGGCGGGCAGCGGTCGGAGATGGCAATCCCACCCACGCTAGGGCTCTCACCTGCACGGATGGTGTCAGGAAAGCGACGAACCTGGAACACCGCGGTGAGTGTTTCGTGGATGGTGCTACGATGGGCCACGTTTTCGATTCTAAGTCGAAAACCGGTTGGATGCGAATCGGCGAGGTTGCCGGGCGCATGAGAGAAGGAGCCATGCCATGGCTGCAGCAGTGGGCGCGACGATGACGCTGACCGAGCGCATCACGGACGGCCCGTCGGGATACTCCGGTGTGGAGGCCACCCCGGAATGGGCGGCGGAGATCAAGCGGCTGGCGCGTGAGCGCAATGCCACCATCCTGGCGCACAACTACCAGCTGCCCGAGATCCAGGACATCGCCGACCACGTGGGCGACTCCCTGGCCCTGTCCCGGATCGCCGCGGAGGCGCCCGAGGACACCATCGTCTTCTGCGGTGTGCACTTCATGGCCGAGACCGCCAAGATCCTCAGCCCCGAGAAGACCGTGCTCATCCCGGACCAGCGCGCGGGCTGCTCGCTGGCCGACTCCATCACCGCCGAGGAACTGCGCGACTGGAAGGCCGAGCACCCGGGCGCGCTGGTGGTCTCGTACGTGAACACCACCGCCGCGGTGAAGGCGCTGACCGACATCTGCTGCACCTCCTCCAATGCCGTCGACGTGGTCGCCTCCATCGACCCGGACCGCGAGGTGCTGTTCCTGCCGGACCAGTTCCTGGGCGCGCACGTCAAGCGGGTCACCGGCCGCGAGAACATGCACATCTGGATGGGCGAGTGCCACGTGCACGCCGGCATCAACGGCGACGAGCTCAACGAGCAGGCCCGCACCCACCCCGACGCCGAGCTGTTCGTGCACCCCGAATGCGGTTGCGCTACTTCGGCTCTCTACCTGGCGGGCGCGGGCGAGTTCCCGGCCGACCGGGTGCACATCCTCTCGACCGGCGGCATGATCGACGCCGCGAAGGCGGCCAAGTCGAACCAGGTCCTGGTCGCCACCGAGGTCGGCATGCTGCACCAGCTGCGGAAAGCCGCCCCCGGCATCGACTTCCAGCCCGTCAACGACCGGGCCTCCTGCCAGTACATGAAGATGATCACCCCCGCCGCCCTGCTCCGCTGCCTGGTGGAGAACCGTGACGAGGTCCACGTCGATGCCGAAACCGCTGCCCTGGCCCGCAATTCGGTGCAGCGCATGATCGAGATCGGCAACCCCGGCGGCGGCGAGTAGCCACGTCGTCCCCTGTCAGGGGAGGGATGAGCAATGGTGAATACATCGATTTCCATCACCTGGGAAGCCGAGGCCGATCTCGTCGTCGTGGGTGGCGGGGTGGCCGGCCTGACCGCCGCGCGGACCGCGTCCCGACGCGGGCTGCGGGTGCTGACGCTCAGCAAGGGCGGGCCCACCGACACCTCCACCCAGTACGCGCAGGGCGGGATCGCGGTGGTTGCGCCGCACGGGGATTCGGTGGAATCGCACGTGCAGGACACCGTGGTCGCCGGGGCCGGACTGTGCGACGCGGACGCGGTGCGGTCCATCGTCGAGGGCGGGCAGCACGCCGTGGTCGCGCTGACCGACCTGGGCGCGGTCTTCGATCTCGGGCGCGACGGTCAGGTGTCGCGGACACGGGAGGGCGGGCACAGCACCCGCCGCATCATTCACGCGGGCGGTGACGCCACCGGCGCCGAGGTGCAGCGAGCCTTGAACACCGCCGGACTGCCAGTGCTGTTCGGGGCCGTCGTGCTCGACATCGTGACCGGTCCCGAAGGCGTGCGGGGTGTCATCGTGGTGTCGGGCCAGGGCTTCGGCATCGTGCACGCGCCCGCGGTGCTGCTCGCCACCGGCGGGCTGGGCCAGCTGTACGCGTGCAGCACCAATCCCGCCGGCGCCACCGCCGACGGCATCGCGCTGGCGCTGCGGGCCGGGGCGCTGGTGTCGGACCTGGAATTCGTGCAGTTCCACCCCACCGTGCTGTTCACGCCCGGCGGCCTGGGCCGCCGCCCGCTGATCAGCGAGGCGGTGCGCGGCGAGGGCGCGATTCTCGTTGATTCCGAAGGCAATTCGGTGACCGCGGGCGTGCACCCGCGCGGCGATCTGGCCCCGCGCGACGTGGTCTCCCGCGCGATCACGGCCCGCATGCACGAGCTCGGCACCGACCACGTGTACCTCGACGGCCGCTCGATCGAGGGCTTCCCGCAACGCTTCCCGACCATCACCGCCTCGTGCCTGGCCGCGGGCATCGACCCCACCACGGATCTGATCCCGGTCGCGCCGGCCGCGCACTTCCAGTGCGGCGGCATCCTCACCGACACCGTCGGCCGCGCCACGGTGCCCGGCCTGTACGCCGCCGGTGAGGTGGCTCGCACCGGCCTGCACGGCGCGAATCGCCTGGCCTCCAACAGCCTGCTCGAGGGCCTGGTGGTCGGCGAGCGCGCGGGCGCGGCGGCCGCCGAACGCCGGGGCGCGGCCCGCCCGATCGCCGAGGTCGGCCCGCTGCGCTTCGCCCGCGCGGATCGAAAGTTGCTGCAGGAGCTGATGACCGAGCACGCCTCGGTCGTCCGCGACGGCGACGGCCTGCGCGCCGCCGTTCTGCGCATGGTCGGTCTGGTCGCCGACAATGCCGCGCCCGACATCACCGTCGAGCGGGCGCTGAACGGGAACGGCGCAGCTGTCGGCCGGGCCGACGATGCCGTGGCGGCGTCGAGCGATGGCGCAGTCGCGCACTCCGATTCGGCCGCGGCGATCATTCGCGAGCTGGAGGACTCCGCGCTCACGCTGACCGCGCGGGCGCTGCTGGTCGCGGCGGCGGCGCGCACCGAGAGCCGCGGCTGCCACACGCGGTCGGATTACCCGGAGCCACGAGAGGAATTGCGGCGCAGCGTCGCGGTGCGGCTCGGGTCCGACGGGCGGCCGAAGCTCGTTGCCGACGGCATCGAGCCGGGGCAGGCGTGGGGCCGGGCCGCCGTGCCCGTCGCCTCGTGACGGGCACGGCCGTCATGCCGGCGCTCGCCGTCTCGCACGGCATCGCGGTCGGGAACGAGATTGCGGTCCGGAACGAGATTGCGGTCCGGAACGAGATTGCGGTCCGGAACCGCATCGCCCGGGGCGCAGGACAAGTCATCGAAGAAGGAGTGCAGCAATGACCCTCGACGCCGGACTGGACCGCGACGCGGTGGTCGCGCTCATCCGCACCGCCCTCGACGAGGATCTGCGATACGGGCCCGATATCACCACGCTGGCCACGGTGCCCGCGGACGCGGTCGCCAAGGCGGACATGGCTTCTCGCCAGCCGGGCACGGTGGCCGGGCTGGATGTCGGCCTGCTCGTGCTCGACGAGGTGCTCGGCGCGGGCAATTACGAGGTCACCGGCCGCGTCGCGGACGGCACCCGGGTGCAGCCCGGTGACGTCGTGCTCAGCCTGGCCGCACCCACGCGCGGGCTGCTCACCGCCGAGCGCACGCTGCTGAACCTGGTGTGCCACTTGTCCGGAATCGCCACCGCCACCTCCCAGTGGGTGGACGTGGTGGCGGGCACCGGTTGCCGTATCCGCGACAGCCGCAAGACTCTGCCCGGCCTGCGGGCCCTGCAGAAGTACGCGGTGCGGGTCGGTGGCGGCGTCAATCACCGCATGGGGCTGGGCGATGCCGCGCTGATCAAGGACAACCACGTGGTGGCCGCGGGCTCGGTGGTTGCCGCGCTGCGCGCTGTGCGGGAACTGAACCCGGACATCGAATGCGAGGTCGAGGTGGACAGCCTCGACCAGCTCGACGCCGTCCTCGCCGAGGACGTGGAACTGGTGCTGCTGGACAACTTCCCGCTGTGGGCCACCCAGGCGGCCGTGCAGCGCCGCAACACCCGGTCGCCGCGCACCAAACTCGAATCCTCGGGCGGACTCTCGCTGGACATGGCGGCCGACTACGCCCGCACCGGCGTCGACTACCTGGCCGTCGGCGCGCTCACCCACTCGGTCCGGGTACTGGACCTCGGACTCGATATGTGAGACAGCCCTTCCCGTCGATTCACCCCCCGGTGTGCCACTTCGCCGGGGGTGAACCGTCTGGTCAGCGCCGGTGCACGGGCGGATCGACGAGCCAGCCGATGCCGCCGCAGCCGGTGCACAGGATCGCCGACCCGCTGTCGGAATAGCCTGCGGCCCCGGTGCCTTCGCACCAGCCGCAATACCGCCAGCCCCGATTGGGGTGGACGGTGTCGAGCAGAATATTGAGGAACCCTTGGATCGCCATGCAGAGTGAATCCCCTCGCTAGGCAGCAAACGCTCCAAGAATGCGGGACGGCTCCGGGCAATGTCCAGCAAAAGCCAGAGGGCTTTACAGACCGAATTCGTGCGGGTCCAGACGCAAAACCTGACAAGCCTCGCGAATCACCGTGAGCGCGTGTGCGCCGAGTTCGCCGTCGGCTTGCCCGACGACCAGCCCGATCCGCACCACCGCGGCCGCCTGCTCGGGATAATCGGTGGCCTTGGAAATCTGCGCCATCACATACGCGTGCCCGAAGGCAGGATCCATGATGAGCCGGGCGCAATTGTCCTCGAACAGATTTCGCAGGTCCTCGGGGGAACGCAGGCGCAGGACCTCGTGCGCGCCGACCATTTGCGCGACCCGCATGCGCGCCGCGGGATCGATGCGCCCGTCGGTCGCCGACAGCACCGCGCACATTCCCAGCGCCGCATCCCGGAAGGCGTCACCCCACAGGTCGTTTCGCGGCGGCGCGGGTGCGGGCCGCCCCTCGGCGGAGCTACCGTGCGGCGCGCCGGCCGAATCGATGTGCGGTGCAGCCGGGGAGACCAGCCGATTCGTCAACGCCATGACACACTCCGAAAACTCGCCGAACCCCTGGACCTCCCCGTGTCCCGGCCCGGATCGTGCGAACAACAATGCCGACAGTAACAGCCTGCCGCCCGGTAGGCCCGCAGAATTTCTCCGAATACTCGTGGGCAGCAACCTCACAGTAGTGCCCGGGCCGGGCCGCAACCGTCGAATACCCTGCCATGCAATGAGATCGACATTCGATCGCAAACTCGCAACCTAGCTGCGGCACGGATCGCCGACCGGCGCGGCGGTATTCGACGGAGTGCCGGCGCGCGGCTCAAGCGGTGAGCTCGCGTTCGAGCGGCGTTCGGAATCGGGGAATCGGGCGGATATCGCCGTACCACGCCCCGATGCGTTCGGCTTCCGCGGCGATGGCGCGCTCGGCGTCGGAGCCCGCGTCCTCGAGCAGCCGCCAGACGATCTCGCCGTCCGAGCGCTGCGCCCAGCCGCCGACGATGCGGCCGTCCCACCAGACCGTCGGGCCGATATTGCCATTGCGGTCGAAGAGCGCGGGCTGGTGCGGGCCGAGGAACCAGTCCCGGGACTGCCAGCCCATCGGCGTGGGGTCGAGGGCGGGCAGCAGCGCGGCCCAGGGTTCCGGGGCGGGAGTCGATTCCAGATCGTCGGCGAGAACCAGGCCGGTTTCACCACCCAGGTCGACCTCGGCGGTATCCACCGGCGCGAGCGCCTTGCGGACCTCACCCAGCGTCCACCCGGTCCACCACTTGAGATCGCTCACCGGTGCGGGACCGAAGGCGCGCAACCACTTCCGGACCAGCTCCGCCCGCGCCTCGTCCACCGGCAGCGCCGGAATCCCCTCCGGCAGCCAGGATTCGATGGGCGCCCACGTGTACTGACTGCTGGCCCAGCTCCCATTGGGCCGTCCGCGCACGATCCGGCCCTCGCAGCCCAGCGTCACCAGCACCCAGGTGGTGATATTGGTCGGCTTGGAATACGGCTTGCCCGGCGCGGTGTCGACCTGGGTCCGTAGCCGCGGCACCTCCTTGCTCAACTGCGCCCCGGTCGCGCTGCCCCGCGCCAGCAGCGCGGCATGGGTCTCCGCCTCGACCTCGTTCAGCCACGCGCTGACATTCCCCGTCACCGCCCCGGACTGTTCGATGTACCGCCCGTAGGTCTTGCGCTGCTTGTGCGCCAAGGCATCCGCCACCGACGCCTGCAGCACCGGCACCAGGTCGACCGGCGCGACGAACATGGTGCGCCGCATGGCCAGCATGCGCAGCAGCGTCCGATCGTCGTAGAGCGCCTGCTCCACGTGCCCGGGTTCGATCCCCACCCCACGCGCCGCGACGGACAGGTACACGGTGGCCGGATCGGTGGCGTGCAGCACCACCATCGACCGCACGATCTGCTCGACCGCGTCGCCGCGCACCCCTGCGGCCAGCCGGTGCCGCACCCCCAGCCGAGCCCGCCGCTCCGCGGCATCCATCGAACGCATGGTCGAATCCTAGCCTCCATCATCAGAATCCGCGGGTACCCCGCCGCCCGGAAATCGCCCGGCGTGGGTACCCGGCCGGGCTCCGCGGACATGCGACGATGCCGGGCGTGGGTGTCCGGTGGCGAGGGATGCGGATGGTCGGTGCGGTCGCGGGCATGCTCGCGGCGACGGTGATTGCGGCCCCGATGGTTTCGAGCGCGCCACCCGGTGACGTGTCGATGCGGCCGGTGACCCTGACGGTGGACGGTGAGACCGCCACCGGCCGGGTCTACGAACCCGACGGCGGCGCCCGCGGACTCATCGTGGCGGTGCACGGCCACGCCGGCAGCGCGAGCGACTTCCCCGACTACCTGGCCTCGATCGTCCGGCAGACCGGCGCGGCCCTGGTCACCATGGATCAGCGCTCCGACACCGGCACCTGGCGGACCGGCGAGTGGAACGTCTGGGCGGGCTGGCGCGACACCGTCGCGGCCACCCAGTGGTACCGCGGCGAACACCCCGGCATCGGTCCCACGGTGCTGTGGGGCTGGAGTCAGGGCGGTGTGACCAGCGGGCTGGCCGCCGCCTACGCCCCGCCCGGCACCTACGACTTCTGGGTCGACACCTTCGGCCACGCCGACGACGTCACCGCCTGGCTCGAATCCGGCCTGGCCGGACCACAATTGCGGGCCGAGATCGAACGCGACGCGGGCGGCTGCACCCCGGTCACCTGTGTGCAGTCCTACCTCGACCGGTCGCCGGCGCTCATGACCAACCGCATCGACGTCGAGCGCGCGGTCCTGCTGCACGGCACCGCCGACCCGCTGGTGCCCTACACCCAGTCGCTCGAAATGCGCGCGTCACTGACCCTCTCCGGCCACCCGGTCTCCATGTACACCGTGGTCAGCGGCCGTGATCTGGAGGGCCGCGTGGTGCCCGGCGACCACGGCATCAATCCGGTGTTCTTCGAATCCGGTTGTGCGGTCCAGCGATTGCTACTCGGCAGTGAGCCGCTGGGCGGCGACCACGACTACCTCATCGACGTCGCGGCCGGCGTGAACACCGCCCCGCCCGCGCCTCCGAACGCCAAATGCGCGGCCTGAGCGCGGCCGTTCGGTGCTGACCACGACCCACCCGATCCCGTCCCCGGACAGTAGGCTCGCAGTCGATATCGGCGCGGTGAGACGGGATGAGGCGCAATGAAAGTCGTGGTGGCTGGGGCGACGGGAGCGATCGGGCGGCCACTGGTCACGGCGCTGCGGCAGGCCGGGCATCAGGTGTACGCGCTCACCCGCGGCGGTCGCGGCGCCGAGGTCGCGCGCTCGCTCGGGGCCACCCCGCTGGTCGCCAACGTCATGGACCGCTCGGACCTGATGCGCGCCACCGAACGACTGACCGCCGACGCGGTCATCCACCAGCTCACCTCCTACCGGTACTCGCCGCCGACCCACTATCACGCGCCGGGTCTGTTGCGCACCAACGCGTTACGTGAGATCGGCAGTAAGCATCTGGTGGAGCTGGCCCAGCGCACCGGGGCGCGGCGCTATCTCACCCAGTCGCTGATCGTCGGATACGGCCTGCGCGACCACGGCTCGCGGCTGGTGACCGAGCAGGACCCGTTCGGCCGCATCCAGGGCGATGTCACCGACGGCATCATCGGCGCGCTGCACGAGGCCGAATCGAGCGCCTGGCGCGCACCCGGCATCGACGGAATCGCCCTGCGCTACGGCCTGTTCTACGGTCCCGGCGCGTCGGAGAGCTTCGTGCGGGCGCTGCGGTTGCGTATGTTCCCGCTGCCGAGCACGGGGACCGGGTACGTCGGCTTCGTCCACCTCGCCGACGCCGCCGCCGCGACCGTCGCGGCCCTCGAACGCGGCGTCGCCGGTCAGGCGTACAACATCGTCGACGACGAGCCGATCACCTGGGACACCATGTTCGACGCCATGGCCGAGACCGTCGGCGCGCGGCCGCCGCGCCGGCTCCCGGCCCGCCTGGTGCGCATGGCCTCACCGCTGGCGGCCGCCCAGATGCTGGACTTCTCCATCCGCGTCTCGAACGCCAAGGCGCGCGCCGATCTGAGCTGGAAGCCGATGTACCCCACCTACCGCGAGGGCCTGCCCACCCTGGCCGACTCCGTGCACTGATCCGCACCCGCTGCCGCCGGAACACTTTCCCGCCGAATACCGTTGATCTCGGCGAATCCGGCGCAATAGGAAGGCAGCGATGACCACACCGGCGGACCCCTCGTACACCTGGCAGGGCGCGGACCTCGACCTGGACGCCTACCTGGCCCGGATCGGATTCACCGGCGAGCGCACGCCCACCCTGGCCACTTTGCGCGAACTGGTGCGCGCCCACACCACCACCATTCCGTTCGAGAATCTGGAGATCATTCTCGGCCGTGGCATCCCATTGGATCCGGAAGCGCTGCAGGACAAGCTGATCCGGCGGCGGCGTGGCGGGTACTGCTACGAGAACGTGGGCCTGTTCGCCGCCGCGCTGGAGCGGCTCGGCTTCGAGTTCACCGCCATGTCGGGCCGTGTCACGCGCGGCGCGACCAACCTGCGCCCGGCCACCCACGCGCTGCTGCGGGTCAAGGCCGTGGACGACGATCGCCGCTGGCTGTGCGATGTCGGCTTCGGGTGGGGGCCGGTCGAACCGGTCGAGCTGGCCCCCGATCGTGGTGAATTCAGCGTGGGCGCATGGCGTTTCCGGCTGGAGCGGTCCATCGACGCGGCCGGTGGCGAGCTGTGGACGCTGTACCAGTTCGGCCGGGACGGCTGGGTGGACCGCTACACGTTCGTCACCACCCCGCAGTACCGCATCGATTTCGCGGTCGGGAACCACTACGTGTCCACCTCGGCGCGTTCGCCGTTCACCACGCGGCCGTTCGTACAGCGCTTCCACGCCGAGGTGCACCACCAGCTGGACGGCACCACCTGGACCACCAGTTACCCGGACGGCTCGGAGGAGGTGCGCGAACTCGAGGTCGCCGAGTTGCCGAAGGTGCTCGCCGAGGTCTTCGACGTCGAGCTCGACCAGGCGGACGCGGCGCAATTGACGCGCGCCGAGTGGCCCGCGGCGGTCTCCGCCCCGGCTTCGGGAGTGAAAGGTAGCTGAACGCCGTCGGTGTGTGGGAGCAAACACGCACCAAACCAATTGGTCTATGTGCCGTCATAGATGGGCTTCGACCAGCGAGTTCGCCTAACCGGTTACGCGGCGGTCACTCGATTGCGGCGTAGATCTCACCGAGATCTCGCTCATATCTCACGCTGACGTCGGAGATCCGCGCGGCGCCCGCTACACTCGTGCGGGGAAACGCGCGGGCAACCGCATTGTCACAGTCGTCTCGGAGAACTTCGGAGTAGTGCCATCGAAACCGGCCAAGTGATCGCAGGGCATTACCGCCTGGTCGAACGGATTGGTAGCGGCGGCACAGGTGTCGTCTGGCGAGCCGTGGATCAGCGGCTCGAACGTTCCGTGGCGGTCAAGCAGATCCTCACCCAGCCGAGCCTGTCGGATGCAGACAAGGACATCGTGCGGCAGCGCGCCGCACGTGAGGCTCGCAACGCGGCCCGGTTCCAGCACCCGAACGCCATCGTCGTATTCGACATCACCGAGCACGAGGGTGACCCGTGCCTGGTCATGGAGTATCTGCCGTCGCAGAGTCTGGCGGTGGTGCTGTCCGCGCAGGGCACGCTGCCGCTGCCACAGGTCGCCCGCATCGGCGAACAGGTGGCATCCGCGCTCATCGCCGCGCATCGCGCCGGGATCGTCCATCGCGACGTCAAGCCCGGCAACATCCTGCTCGGCGACAACGGCGCCGTGAAGATCACCGACTTCGGCATCGCCAAGTCCAAGGGTGATGTCACGCTGACCGCCACCGGACTCATCTCCGGCACCGCCGCCTACCTCGCCCCCGAGGTCGCGCGCGGAGCGGAACCGACGCCGGCCGCGGACGTATTCGCCTTGGGCGCCACGCTCTTCCACGCACTGGAAGGCGAACCGCCCTATGGCACCAACCCGAATCCGCTGGCGCTGCTGTACGCGGCCGCCAACGGTCAGATCAGCGAACCGCGCAATGCCGGACCGCTCAGCGATCTGCTGCTCAGCCTGCTCAGCTTCGAGCCGGAGGACCGGCCGAGCATGCTCGACGTGCGCGACATCATGGCCGAATTCGCCGAGGTCGGCCCGGATGCCGAGGCCACCCGGGTGCTGGCCGCCCGGCGCTCGGGCCCGGCCACCCCGTCGGCCGGCGCCGCCCAGCGCTCCGCGCCGCGGCAGACCACCCGTCAGATGGAGCGCCGCCAGTCGGCCGACATCCCGACCGGCGCCATGAGCCAGGCGCAGCTGCTGGAGACCCCGCCGCCGCGCCCGCCCATGAACGCCGGCCCGCCGACCCGCAATCATCCGGCGCCCGAACCGGATTCGGATTCCGGCTCCAAGAGGAAGCTGGTGCTGATCCTGGTGGCCGCGGTGGTCGTGGTGGCCGGCGGCATCGCGTACGGCCTGTTCGGCAACTCCGGTTCGAACAGCACCTCCGGCGCGGGCACGAACAGCAGCTCGGTGAAGGCGTCGGTCACGGCCAGCGCCACCAAGGGCGTGCCCTCGGGCCTCGGCCAGACCAAGAGCGCCGGGACGGTCAGCTTCGACGCCGCCGTCGACGCGGTGCAGTCGTTCTGGGACGACGTGACCTACACCCGGTACTCGGATGCCTGGAAGCTGCTGACCCCCGCGGCGCAGCAGGTCTACGGCAGTCAGCAGGCGTTCCAGACGTATTGGACCGGGAACCCGGTCCAGAAGTACTCGAGCATCCGGGGCGCCAATGGCGGCGGCACGGTCGACCCCGATGGTTCGGTCGACATCGTGCTGGACTCGCTGCAGACCAAGAACGGCCCGACCAAGTCGGTGAACATGCGGGTGATCGACGCCGGCGGCGGCAGCCTGCAGATCGACAGCGACACCAAGTAATCCCGGCAGCACACTGCGCCGCACCGGTTTTCCGGTGCGGCGCAGTGCGTTACGGGGTGGGATTGCTCAGCAGAGCTTCGCCGGATCGGCGGCGAGCGAGGCCAGCAGTCGTAGTCCGTCGGCGCTGGGGGAGCCGGGCTCGACGTGGTGGGCGACCAGCGCCTGATCGGGATCGTCGGGGAGACGGAGGGTTTCGAAGCCGAGCTCCACCCGGCCCACGATCGGGTGCCGGTAGATATGGCGCCCGTGGGTCTTGTCCTTGAGCTCGTGCCGCTTCCACAGCTCCGCGAATTCCGGGCTCCGGGCATTCATTTCGTCGATGAGGGCGGTGATGCGCGGGTCACCGGGATTGCGGGCGGCATCCAGGCGCAGGTAGGCCACGGTGTCGGCGGCCTTGTCGTCCCAATCCTCGTAGAGATCCTTCGCGCCCTCGTCCAGGAAGACCAGGTGCAGGAAGTCGCGCTGCGCGGGCGGAAGCGCGCCGAAATCCGTGATCAGGGCCGCCGCCAGGCGATTCCACGCCAGGACGCTGACACCGCGGCCGACGATGTAGGCCGGGACGTCGTGGGCGGCGTCCAGCAGCCGGCGCAGACCGGGGCGCACCTCCTGCACTGGGGGCGGCTCCTCACCGGACCACGGGCGGGCCAGGCGGTAAAGATGGTCGCGCTCAATCTGATTGAGCCGCAGTGCCCGCGCCACCGCATCCAGCACCGACTCCGAGAACTGCAGGCTGCGGCCCTGTTCCAGGCGCACATAGTGATCCACGCTGACGCCGGCCAGCAGCGCCAGCTCCTCGCGACGCAGGCCCGGAACACGGCGGCGCGCACCGTGATCCATCAGGCCCACCTCCGCGGGGCTGAGCCGGGCGCGGCGGGAGCGCAGGAATTCACCGAGTTCGGCGCGACGGTCCAGGGTCATGCCTTCGGTAACCACGAGCGCGCCGAATTCCATCCGGCGCCGCATCCTGGTCATGCGGTGCCCAGGCAGACGCGGCACTGTTTGCCCCGCTCGCATCCGGCGAAAGTAGTGCTCAGCGCCGCAACGGACGGCGAAAGCCACACGAGGAGCACACCATGACCTCTCTCCCCACCCGTCAGCTCGGCACCACCGACATGCACATCAGCCGGATCGGATTCGGCGCGTGGGCCGTCGGCGGTTCGGGCTGGCGCTACACCTGGGGCGCACAGGACGACGCCGATTCCATCGCCACCATCCGCCGGGCCGTCGAGGCCGGCGTCAACTGGATCGACACCGCCGCCGTCTACGGACTCGGCCACTCCGAGGAGGTGGTCGGCAAGGCGATCAGCGGACTGCCCGAGGCCGATCGGCCGTTCGTCTTCACCAAGGCCGGACTGGTCTGGGACGACAACGACCGCGCCGCCGCGCCGAAGCGGATCATGGCCGCCGCCAGCGTGCGCCGCGAGGTGGAGGACTCGCTGCGCCGGTTGAACGTCGAGCGCATCGACCTGTACCAGGTGCACTGGCCCGATACCGGTGCCTCCCTGGACTTCTCCGACCCCGACGGCGTCGACCCCGCGGCCGCGACCCCGCTCGCGGAGTACTGGCAGACCATGGCCGACCTCGTGCGGGCGGGCAAGGTGCGCGCCATCGGGCTGTCCAATCACGATGTGCCGCAACTGGAGATCGCCGAGTCCATCGCCCACGTGGACGCCATCCAGCCGCAGTTCTCGCTGATCAAGCGCGGCGCGGCGGACGAATTGGCCTGGGCCGCAGCGCATCACACCGGCGGCATCGTCTACCAACCGCAGCACTCCGGCCTGCTCACCGGCGCCTTCTCCGCCGAACGGGTCGCGAGCCTGCCGGATGACGACTGGCGCAAGGGCTTCCCGGAGTTCACCACCGAACTCGACCGCAACCTCGCGCTGGTGGACGCACTGCGTCCGATCGCGGCGGCCCACGACACCACCGTCTCCGCGGTCGCCATCGCCTGGACCCTGACCTGGCCCGGCGTCACCGGCGCCATCGCCGGTGCCCGTAGGCCCGAACAGGTCGACGGCTGGATCGGCGGCGCCGCACTGGAATTGACCCCCGCCGACCTGGACGCCATCGCGACCGCGCTGCGCACCACCGGCGCCGGTGAGGGCCCGATCCAGCGCTGAGCGTCACCAAGATCCGAATACCGAGCACCGACTCCCGAAGGAGCACACCACCATGACCCTGCACGTCGTCGCCGAACTCCGCGCCGCCGCCGGTCAGGAGGACCGCCTCCGCACCGCCCTGGAAGCCATGATCGAACCCTCCCTGGCCGAGCCCGGCTGCCTGTCCTATCAGCCCTTCACCAACCCGAACGACCCGGCCCACATGGTCGTGGTGGAGGAATGGCAGGACGCCGACGCCCTGGAGAAGCACTTCGCCACCGAGCACTTCCAGCACGTGGCCGGAGTCCTCGAGGGCATCGTGGCCGAGCCCATGATCATCCGCCGCCTCGTCGCCGAATAGCGGTCGAGCCCTCGATCCTCGCGCCCCCGCCGGTGTCCCCGGTGGGGGCGCGGTCGCGCGTGGGGCCCGGATCAGCGTGCGCCCGAGCCGGATACGGCGCGGGCCGGGGACAGGGCATGTCGCGTCCGGCACATGGGGTGCCGGGGATGGGGAACGCAGGTAGGGTCGGGCGCATGGGTACGCGGATTCGATCGACGGCGCTGCTGCTGTGCGCGCTCGTGGTCTCCGCGTGGGCGGTGCTGTATCTGGCCGCCGCCACCCCTGATTCGCTGCTCGTCCTCGGTGCGGCCGCGCTGGTCGCGGTGACCGCGGCGGTGCTGTCGGCGCGGGGTCCGCTGCTCGCGGCCACCGCGCCCATCGGTCCGGCGGAATCGGCCGGACGGCGGCGCCGCGGCGCGTTCCTGCGGCAGAGCAATCCCGACGCCCCGGGCCGCCCGCGCCCGCGCGCACCGGGAGTCCTCGCGGCCTGACCGCGCCCGCACGACCTGTCCCGGTCGTGCGCGCTGTCGGGTTCTCCGCCGTCCCGAATTCCTTTCGCCCGCACCCGTGTGCGGGCGCTGCGCAGCGAGGTACTCCGTGCTCGATTTCATCTACTACCCCGTGTCCGCCGTGCTGTGGCTGTGGCACACCGCCTTCGCGTCGCTGCTCGGCGCGACCAGTGGCCTGGCCTGGGTACTGGCCATCGTCTTCCTCGTCATGACCCTGCGGGCCCTGCTGATCCGGCCGTTCATCGCGCAGTTGAAGTTCTCCCGCGCGCTGGCCGAGATGCAGCCGAAGCTGCAGGAGATCAAGCGCAAGCACGCGGGCGACCGGGAGCAGCAGGCACTGGCCATGCAGGAGCTGCAGAAGGAGTCCGGCGTCAATGTGCTGACCGGATTCCTGCCGATCATCGGCCAGACGGTGGTCTTCATCGGCCTCTACCACGTGCTGCGGTCCTTCCAGCCGGGTCACACTCAGAACTACGTGTTCAATGCCACGCAGGTGCAGTCCTTCCTGGACGCCAAACTGTTCGGCGCACCGCTGGAGGCCACCCTGTCCACCGCCGGCTCGTCCTTCGGAACCGTTGCCGCCGTGGCGATTCCGCTCATGATCGTCGCGGCGATCGCGACCCATTTCACCGCCCGCGCCGCCGTCGCCCGTCAGCCGCAACCCGCCGAAGGCGCGGCGGGCTCGCAGGTCCGGATCATGAACACGCTCTCGCAGTGGGTCTTCCCCGCCGGAGCACTGCTGGTCGGCCCGGTGATGCCCATCGCCATCCTGCTCTACTTCGTCACCCAGAACGCGTGGACGTTCGCCCAGCAGCATCTGGTGGCCGCCCGCTTCGGTCCCGAGGCCGCCCGTACCGCGGTCTGAGCGGGGCCGCGGCCCGCGCCTCATAACCGCCGGTCCGGCGGGTGTTCGCGGGTCGCGGGCCGGGAACACCCGCGCGAGCTCGGCCGCGACGTAAAGCGCTGGCGGTGACCCGATAGTCTGGTAGCTGGTCGCAAGCGGTTTCGGCCGCGTCGCGAACCCCTCGACATCAGCACAGACAAGGACTGCACAGCGCTATGACTAGCCGCATCGAGCTCGCCCGCGTGGATCTGCGCGGACGTACTCCCACTGCTGCCGAACTGCGCGCGGCTCTGCCGCGTGGGGGCGTCGACGTGGACTCGGTGCTGCATCATGTGCGACCGGTCGTGGAGGCCATCCGGGATCGGGGCGTCGAGGCCGCGCTGGAATTCAGCGAGCGGTTCGACGGTGTGCGGCCCGCCGCGGTGCGCGTGCCCGCCGCCGAACTGGACAAGGCCCTGGCCGAGCTGGACCCGGCCGTGCGCGCGGCCCTCGAGGTCGCCATCGAGCGCACCCGCAAGGTGCACGACGATCAGCGCCGCACCGACAAGACCACCCAGGTGGTGCCCGGCGGCACCGTGACCGAGCGGTGGGTGCCGGTGGAGCGGGTCGGCCTGTACGTGCCGGGCGGCAATGCCGTCTACCCGTCCTCGGTGGTCATGAACGTGGTTCCCGCGCAGGCCGCGGGCGTGGACTCGCTGGTGGTCGCCTCGCCGCCGCAGGCCCGGTTCGGCGGCCTGCCGCACCCGACCATCCTGGCGGCCGCCAAGCTGCTGGGCGTCGAGGAGGTGTGGGCGGTCGGCGGTGCGCAGGCCGTGGCGCTGCTGTCCTACGGCGGCACCGACACCGACGGCGCACAGCTGGAACCGGTCGACCTGATCACCGGCCCGGGCAATATCTATGTGACCGCCGCCAAGCGGCTGTGCCGCGGCCTGGTCGGCATCGACGCCGAGGCCGGGCCCACCGAGATCGCCATCCTCGCCGACGCCACCGCCGATCCGGTGCACGTGGCCGCCGACCTCATCTCGCAGGCCGAGCACGACGTGCTGGCCGCCAGCGTGCTGGTGACCGACAGCGTCGAGCTCGCCGATGCCGTGGACGCGGCGCTGACCGCGCAGATGACCGTGGTCAAGCACCACGACCGTGTCGCGGAGGCACTGTCGGGCAAGCAGTCCGGCACCGTGCTGGTCGACGACATCGCCCAGGGCCTGCGCGTGGTCAACGCGTACGCCGCCGAGCACCTCGAGATCCAGACCGCCGACGCGCCCGCGGTCGCGGCCCGGGTCCGTTCCGCCGGAGCGGTTTTCGTCGGCGCGTGGTCGCCGGTCTCCCTCGGCGACTACTGCGCCGGCTCCAACCACGTGCTGCCCACCGCCGGATGCGCCCGGCACTCTTCGGGTTTGAGCGTGCAGACCTTCCTGCGCGGCATCCACGTCGTCGAGTACTCCGAGGCGGCGCTGAAGGATGTCTCCGGCCACGTGGTCGCACTGGCCAATGCCGAGGACCTGCCCGCGCACGGCCAGGCCGTGCAGGCGCGATTCGGGGAACTGCGGTGAGCGCCCAGGCCGACCTGGAAGAAGGCACCGTGACCGTTCCCGGATCGAATATCTCGCTCGACGATCTGCCGCTGCGGGAGAACCTGCGTGGCAAGAGTCCTTACGGCGCACCGCAGTTGACCGTTCCGGTGCAGCTGAACACCAACGAGAACCCGCACCCGCCGAGTAAGGCCCTCGTCGACGACGTCGCCGAATCCGTGCGCACCGCGGCCGCCGACCTGCACCGGTACCCGGATCGCGACGCGGTCGGGCTGCGCGCCGATCTGGCCGCCTACCTGACCCGGCAGACCGGCGTCGCGGTGGACACGGCGAACGTGTGGGCCGCCAACGGCTCCAACGAGATCCTGCAGCAGCTACTGCAGGCGTTCGGCGGACCCGGCCGCAGCGCACTGGGTTTCGTGCCCTCGTACTCGATGCACCCGATCATCTCCGAGGGCATCGACACCGAGTGGATCGAGGCCAAGCGCAATGGCGACTTCTCCCTCGACATCGACTACGCGGTGCTGACGGTGGGGGAGAAGAACCCCGACGTGGTCTTCGTGACCAGCCCCAACAACCCGACCGGCCACAGCATTCCGCTCGCGGACCTGGAACGCATCCTCGCGGCCGCGCCCGGCATCGTGGTGGTGGACGAGGCGTACGGCGAATTCTCCTCGGCGCCCAGCGCGATCAGCCTGATCGACAAGTACCCCACCAAGCTGGTGGTCAGCCGCACCATGTCCAAGGCATTCGCCTTCGCGGGCGGGCGGCTGGGCTACCTGGTGGCCGCACCCGCGGTCATCGACGCCATGCTGCTGGTGCGCCTGCCCTACCACCTGTCCGTGGTCACCCAGGCCGCGGCGCGGGCGGCGCTGCGGCACGCGGACGAAACCCTGGGCAGCGTGGCCGAATTGGCGGAGCAGCGCGATCGGGTCATGGCGGCGCTGACCGAGCTGGGCTACGAGGTCATCCCCTCGGATGCCAACTTCGTGCTGTTCGGCCGCTTCGCCGACGCCCCGCGCGCCTGGCAGCACTACCTCGACGAGGGCGTGCTCATCCGCGATGTCGGCATCCCCGGCTACCTGCGCACCACCATCGGCCTGGCCGCCGAGAACGACGAATTCCTGCGCGTCAGCGCGAAACTGGCGTCCGAGGAGCTGATCGCCCGATGACCACCGACCGTGCCGACCGCATCGCCCGGGTCGAGCGCACCACCCGCGAATCCAGCATCGTGGTGGAGCTCAATCTGGACGGCTCCGGCAAGACCGATATCTCCACCGGCGTCCCCTTCTACGACCACATGCTGACCGCGTTCGGCCAGCACGGCAGCTTCGACCTGACGGTTCAGGCCAAGGGCGACATCGAGATCGAGGCCCACCACACCGTCGAGGACACGGCCATCGTCATCGGCCAGGCGCTGGGCCAGGCGCTCGGCGACAAGAAGGGCATCCGCCGCTTCGGCGACTGCTTCATCCCGATGGACGAAACCCTCGCGCACGCCGTCGTCGACGTGTCCGGCCGGCCGTACTGCGTGCACACCGGCGAGCCGGATCACATGCTGCACACCATCATTCCGAGTGTGGCGCCGACCGCGTCGTACTCGACCGTGATCAACCGCCACGTGTTCGAGTCCATCGCGCTCAACGCCCGCATCGCCCTGCACGTGCGCGTGCTCTACGGCCGCGACCAGCACCACATCACCGAGGCCGAATACAAGGCCGTGGCACGGGCTTTGCGCGCCGCCGTCGAATACGACCCGCGCGTGTCCGGCGTCCCCTCCACGAAGGGCTCGCTATGACCAAGAAGATCGCCCTGCTCGACTACGGCTCCGGCAACCTGCACTCCGCCAGCCGCGCCCTGGCCCGCACGGGTGCGGACGTCACCATCACCGCAGACCCCGAAATCGCCCTGAACGCAGACGGTCTCGTGGTCCCCGGTGTCGGCGCGTACGCGGCCTGCATGGCGGGCCTGCTGTCCGTGCGCGGTGACCGCATCATCGGCAGGCGCCTCTCCGGCGGCCGCCCCGTACTCGGCATCTGCGTCGGCATGCAGATCCTGTTCGAACGCGGCGTCGAATTCGGGGTGGAAACCGAGGGCTGCGGCGAATGGCCCGGCACCGTCGAGCGTCTGGACGCCCCCGTCCTCCCGCACATGGGCTGGAACACGGTGAAGGCTCCCGAGGACAGCGTCCTGTTCGCGGGCATGGACGCGGACACCCGCTTCTACTTCGTCCACTCCTATGCCGCCCAGCACTGGGCCTGGACCGACGACCGCGGCAGCCAGATCGCCCCGGCCAAGCTCACCTGGGCCGAACACGGCGTCCCGTTCCTCGCCGCGGTGGAGAACGGCCCGCTGTCGGCCACCCAGTTCCACCCGGAGAAGTCCGGCGACGCCGGAGCTCAGCTGCTGCGCAACTGGGTCGACTCGATCTGATCGGCCCCCGAAACGACCGAAACCCCCGCTCCCGGCGGGGGTTTCGGCGTTTCTACGCCGCCGACGGCTCGGGCCGGGTACCGACCGACCAGACGGGCTTGGAGGCCACGCTCGAGAACTGCCAGCCGTCGCTGGTGCGGACGGCGTCGAAGCGATAGACCTCGCCGAGGGTCAGGCGTGGCTGGGAGCCGAGGGCCGGGTCCTGGGCAGGACCCCAGGCGAAGACGACCAGGAGGTTGGCCCGGACCTTCGCGGTGTCGCCCTCCAGATCGATCAGGATGCCGCTGATGACGTGCTGGATCTGCCGGTCGGGGGAGTGGTTTCGGCCGGCCTGGGTGACCAGGGCGGTGCGGCCGGTGGCCAGGCCGCCGGGCGTGCGGGCGGTGGCATCGGCGGTGTACAGGGTGGCGAGCTCCTCCCAGTCGCCTTCATCGAGGGCGCGGCCGAGGCGGTGGACCAACTCGGTGATCTCGAATTTGTCGGCCAGGTCCTGGAATTGCCGGGTGGTGGTGTCGATCGCGTTCATGGCTACGGTCTTACGACGAGATTGTTGGTTACTCCAACGTTGGTGGAACCAATGTAACCGATTGTGGGTGCGTCCAACAAGTGTTGCTAGATTCCCCTCATGGACACCGCGCCCGAAGGGGCCTCCGGCCGGCTGCGCGCTCTTCCCACCCGCCTCATCGGCCAGGTCGCGATCATCGCCAACCGCTGCACCGAGAAAGCCCTGGAGCCCACCGGTTCCCGCCGCTACCACTACGCCCTGCTCGCCACCCTCGACGAACACGGCCCCCTCAGTCAGGCCGAGGCGGGCCGACGGACCGGCATCGACCGCAGCGACGTGGTCGCCGCGGTCAACGACCTGGCCGACCGCGGCCTCCTCCACCGCACCCCCGACCCCACCGACCGCCGCCGCAACACCCTCACGCTCACGCCCGCCGGGCGGGCCCACCTGGCCGACCTCGACGAACGCCTGGAAACGGCCCAGCGAGAACTACTCCCGGGCTTCACCGCCGCCGAACGCGCCAACTTCGTCCTGACGTTGAACCGCGTCCTCGAATCCCATACCCGAGACGGCTGACGCCCGCCTCCCCAGCACCTGGTCGACCCGGGCGTCACGGTCGTCCCCGACCCCGCCGCTGTCGCCGCACCCGGCCGCACCGCAGGCCGGCACCGGCGCCGCCGGCCCGATCCCCACCTGCCGCACGACCAGCCCCGCCTTCCGCACAGCGAACTCCCTTCGATCGACGACCCCGACCTCCCCACCGCGTGACACCGCCCGCGTGCCCCCGCCGCGGAAATCGTTCCCGACGCGCGGTGGGCGGCCGACGCGGTTCACCCTGCGGTCGGTGTGACGGCGGGCAACCACTAGGCTTACCCCGTGAGTCTTGTGCTGCTACCTGCCGTCGATGTCGCCAATGGTGAGGCTGTGCGCCTGGTTCAAGGGGAGGCGGGCAGCGAAACCAGTTACGGTTCGCCGCGCGACGCCGCGCTGGCCTGGCAGCACGCCGGGGCCGAGTGGGTGCATCTGGTCGACCTGGACGCCGCGTTCGGCAAGGGCTCCAACCGCGAACTGCTGGCCGAGGTGATCGGCGAACTCGATGTGAAGGTCGAGCTGTCGGGCGGGATTCGGGACGACGAGTCGTTGAAGGCCGCGCTGGCCACCGGTTGCGCGCGCGTCAACCTCGGCACCGCGGCGATCGAGAATCCGGAGTGGTGTGCCCGGGCCATCGGCGAGTACGGCGACAAGATCGCCGTCGGCATGGATGTGAAGCTCATCGACGGCGAGTGGCGGCTGCGCGGCCGTGGCTGGGTGACCGACGGCGGCGATCTGTGGGAGGTGCTCGAGCGCCTCGAGCGGGACGGCTGCTCGCGGTACGTGGTCACCGACGTCTCCAAGGACGGCACGCTGACCGGGCCGAACCTGGACCTGCTGAGCCAGGTCGCCAATGCCTGCGAGGCCCCGGTCATCGCATCGGGCGGCATCTCCCAGCTCGACGACCTGCGCGCCATCGCGACGCTGGTGGACGAGGGCGTCGAGGGCGCGATCATCGGCAAGGCCCTGTACGCGGGCCGGTTCACCCTGCCCGAAGCCTTGGCCGCGGTTCGCTAGCGCCGTGGCCGCCGAACTCGCCGAACTGCTCGGCATCGCCAGTGAGGTTCTCGACTCCGCCGCACCGCGTTTCGTCGAGGGCATCGGGGCGCCGAGCGCGGTCGAGAAGGGGCGCAACGACTTCGCCACCGAACTCGACCTGGAGCTCGAGCGCACCATCTCGCAGCGGCTGGGCGAGCGCACCGGAATCCCGGTGCACGGTGAGGAATTCGGCGGTCCGCAGCTGACCTCCGGCACCGCTTGGGTGCTGGACCCCATCGACGGCACCTTCAACTATTCGGCGGGCAGCCCCATGTGCGGCATGCTGCTGGCGCTGGTGCGCGACGGCGTCCCGGTCATCGGCCTGACCTGGCTGCCGATCCTGGGCCAGCGCTACGCGGCGGTCGCGGACGGCCCGCTGCTGCTCAACGGCAACCCGCTGCCGAGCCTGGCCCCGGCCAAGCTCGCCACCGCGCCGATCGGCTTCGGTAGCTTCAATATCGATGGGGCGGGCCGGATTCCGGGCATCTTCCGCTTCAATCTGCTGGGTGCGCTGAGCCGGCTGTCCGGCCGCCAGCGCATGTACGGCTCCACCGGCATCGACCTGGCCTACACCGCCTCGGGAATTCTGGGCGGGGCCGTGGTGTTCGGACATCATCCGTGGGACAACGCCGCGGGCGTGGCCCTGGTCCGGGCCGCCGGCGGCATGGTCACCGACCTGCTGGGCCGGGACTGGACCATCGAATCCGGTTCGGTGCTGGCCGCCGCCCCCGGCGTGCACGAGGAACTACTGGACCTGATCGCGGATACCGCCGTCCGGGTCCGAGGAGAGGCAGAGCAATGAAGACAGAGGTCGTGAAATGACGTTGGCCGTACGCGTGATTCCGTGCCTGGACGTGGACGCCGGGCGCGTGGTCAAGGGCGTCAACTTCGAAAACCTCAGGGACGCGGGCGATCCCGTGGAACTCGCGGCCACCTACGACGCCCAGGGCGCCGACGAGCTGACCTTCCTCGACGTCACCGCCTCCACCGGCGACCGCGGCACCATGATCGACGTGGTCACCCGCACCGCCGAGCAGATCTTCATCCCGCTCACGGTCGGCGGCGGCGTGCGCACCGTCGAGGACGTGGACCGGCTGCTGCGCGCGGGCGCGGACAAGGTGTCGGTGAACACCGCCGCCATCGCCCGCCCCGAGGTGCTGCGTGAAATGTCGGAGCGGTTCGGCTCCCAGTGCATCGTGCTGTCGGTCGACGCCCGCACCGTGCCGGAGGGCCGGCCCGCGACCCCGTCCGGCTGGGAGGTCACCACCCACGGCGGCAAGCGCGGCACCGGCATCGACGCCGTCGAATGGGCCATGCGCGGAGCCGAACTGGGCGTCGGCGAGATCCTGCTGAACTCCATGGACGCCGACGGCACCAAGGCGGGCTTCGACCTGCCGATGATCCGCGCGGTGCGCGCCGCGGTCTCGGTGCCGGTCATCGCCTCCGGTGGCGCGGGCAAGGTCGCCGACTTCGCGCCCGCCGTGCAGTCCGGCGCGGACGCGGTGCTGGCCGCCAGTGTCTTCCACTTCGGCGACCTCTCAATCGGCCAGGTCAAGGACGCCATGCGCGCGGAAGGAATCACCGTCCGATGAGCACCCTGGATCCCGCGATCGCGCGCCGCCTCAAGCGCAACTCCGACGGGCTGTTCGCCGCCATCGCGCAGGAGAAGAGCACCGGCGACGTGCTCATGATGGCGTGGATGGACGACGAGGCGCTGGCCCGCACCCTGGAAACCCGCAAGGGCACCTACTATTCACGCTCGCGTCAGCAGTACTGGGTCAAGGGCGAGACCTCCGGCCACACCCAGTACGTGCACGAGGTACGGCTGGACTGCGACGGCGACACCGTGCTGCTGGTCGTCGACCAGGAGGGCGCGGCCTGCCACACGGGCACCCACACCTGCTTCGACACCGACGTGCTGTTGTCCCAGGGTGACCGGCTGCTCACCGACGGGGACTGAGCGGCAACGGTTTCCGGCCTCGGCGAGCACGCTTGCGGCGTCGGCGAACAGCCTTCGGCGTCAACCCGATTCGTTCGGGTCCGTGTCCAGATGCGAGATCGGCCGCCCCGCGCGGCCGAGCCCGCGGGCCATGCCCTTGTCCAGCTGTGCCACCAGGGTCTCGCCCAGTTCCAGCAGTTGCTTGGTCTGCTCGGCGTCCAGCCCGTCGAACACCAGGCCGCGCACGCACTCCAGATACCCGGGCGCCGCCTCGGTGATCCTCTGATACCCGGCGTCGGTCAGCACCGCCTGCGCGCCACGGCGACCGGTAATGGTGACGCGCTCGGCCCAGCCCAGCCGTTCGAGTTTGGAGACCACGTGCGAGAGCCGGGATAGCGATGCGTTTGCCTTTTGCGCAAGGTCACTCAGTTGCAACCGGTGACCAGGTTCTTCGGAGAGCAGAGTCATCACGAAGTATTCGAAATGGGTAATCCCGGACTCACGTTGTAGCTGGGTATCCAATGCGGCCGGGAGTCTGGTGGTGAGCGCGACGAGGGTACGCCACGCTCGCTGTTCCATGGGATTCAACCACTTGGTCACCGTGCGCGCCCTCTCGTAGCAGCCAAGTGACGTGTTGTGCCGGCCCGTGGGAGAGCCTGCGAAACAGCATCGAACGAGTCACTCGCACATCAAAGTTTGCCACGATTTCGCTCGCCAGTCACGGTGTTGCCGAATGACGTGACATCGATCACGCGTGTCGCGAGTGGATTCAGTTCGCGCCGAGTTCGGGCGGCGGTGTCGGAGTTTCCGGTTCTACCCGAGGCTTTTCCGGTTCGGCGTGCCGACGTTCGGCACGGTACCGGCGGAATCGCCTGCGCCCCAAGAGAAATGCCACCAGCAGAAACAAAAACGCGGCCACGATCGCACCCGCCAGCGCGGCGCCGCGGAATCCCGGCCCGTCGACATCGAGAATGCGCTCACCGGCGTGTGCGGCATTCGAGTTGCCCCACACGATGGTCAGCGTCATCAAATTCGGGATGGCGATGACGATCGCGAGAACCGCCGCGCCGCCCGCGATAAACATGCCGCCCCGTTTACGCCAGCTGAGTCCTGCGGCCAGGAACAGGAAAAGTGGCACAGCCGTACATACCACGCCCATTATCAGGCCGTACCAGATGCCCTTGGCGAAACTCCCGCTCACCCATTCGCCGATGCGCTGCGCCCACCACCGTGGAATGAATGCGGCCAGCATCAGATACACCAGCCACAAAACGACCGCGGCCACCACTCCGCCAATGATGCGATTGCGCCACGTGACGAAGGTTGAAGGCTTTCGCTCCTGGTCGGTGCTGGGCGTAGTCATGAGCTCAGCGTATGTCCGAATTGTCGGCGCGCCCAGGAGCGACGCGGTCGGGGCTCAGCACTGGCGCGGCAACCTGCTCAGCGCTGGCGCGGGAAGTGCTCAGCGCTCGCGCAGGAACTTCAATGCCTCGTCGGCGTGCACGTTCGCGCGCATCTCGCTGTTGATGACCTTGGCGACGGTCCGGTCCGGATCGATGACGAAGGTCGTCCGCTTCACCGGCACCAGCGCGCCCAGCAGGCCGCGCTTCACGCCGAACTCGGCGGCCACCTTGGCTCCGTGATCGGACAGCACCGGATAGCCCAGTCCCTGCTTCTCCGCGAACCCGGACTGCACCTCGACGGAATCCGCGCTGATCCCCACGCAGGTCGCCCCGGCGGCCTTGAATTCCGTTGCCAGATCCCGGAAGTGGCACGCCTCGGCCGTGCACACCGGCGTGTTCGCCGCGGGATAGAAGAACAACACCACCGGTCCGTCCGCGAGCAGCGACTCGAGCGACCGCACGGTCCCCGACTGGTCCGGAAGTTCGAAATTGGGTGCGAGCTGACCAACCTTCATACCCGCACCCTACCCCCAATCCATCGTGCACGAGCTATCCGAGCCCCGGATGAAATCCTTTGCTGGGCTTCGGGCTTGGCGCCTCGCGAATCGGGCCTCCACCGGTCCTCTGTTCGGGGGTCCGGGGAACAGCCCCGGAGCCCCAACCACCCCCGACACCGGGTGCCGGTCCTTCTTCACACGCCGAGGAGGGCGGCGACCTCCGGGTTCTTGATATCCATGACGTCCAGGATCCCGTGGGCGCGCAGGAACGGCTCGAGCTCCCTGATGCGGTCGCTGTGCTCGGCGTACTCGTCCGGGAAGCTGCGCGGATCGAGCGCTTCCAGGGCCTTCACATACGTGACGAACGAGGCGATGGCGGAGTACTTCCCGCTGTGGTTCATACGCATCATCCGCGGCGGCTGGCCGGGCAACCCGCCCGGGGCCGGCTGCGGAGCGGTGTGGCGTGGACCCTCCGGTGCCATCGGTTGCGAGGGGTACATCTGTGTTGAACTCCTCTCGAAAATGGGGATAACCGCGTGCGACCTCTCCATTTGCTGCCGGAGCAGTGACTATCCACCGTGTGTGGAGACCGCCGCGCGTGTAGTGATGACCGCTTCAGGTATTCGCCGCAGCGGCTTGCTCGGCTGGGCGGGGAGCGCGATTTAGATCGCGCCGGGCGGGCCTGGAATGATGGGTGAATGCACGGCGCGCATGGTTTGCCTCTGAACGTGGCTATCGATACCACCACCTCCCGGGAGCAGTTCCGGGCGCTCGCGGCCGACCACCGGGTGGTCCCGGTGGTCCGAAAGGTGTTGGCCGACTCCGAGACTCCGCTCTCGACCTACCGCAAACTGGCCGCGGACCGGCCCGGCACCTTCCTGCTGGAATCGGCGGAGACCGGCCGCTCCTGGTCGCGATGGTCGTTCATCGGCGCGGGCAGTCCCAGCGCGCTGACCGTGATCGACGGCGCGGCGGCCTGGCTCGGCCAGACTCCCGCCGACGCGCCGGTGGGCGGCGATCCGCTCGCCGCGCTGCGCGAATCGCTGCAGGTGCTGCGCACCGAGCGGCTGCCCGGTCTGCCGCCGCTGACCGGCGGCCTGGTCGGCTACCTCGGCTACGACACCGTGCGCCGCCTCGAACGCCTGCCCAGCTTCGCCACCGATGACCTGCAGGTCCCCGAGATGGTCCTGATGCTGGCCACCGACCTGGCCGCCTTCGATCACCACGAGGGCGCGATCACCCTCATTGCCAATGCCGTCAACTGGAACGGCACCGACGAGCACGTGGACGCGGCCTACGACGACGCGATGGCCCGCCTGGACCGCATGACCGAGGCCCTGGCCGCCGCCGCCGACTCCACCGTCTCGGTGTTCGACCGCCCCGAGCCCAACTACCGCCGCCAGCGCACCTCCGAGGAATTCGGCGCGGGCGTGCGCCGGCTGGTCAAGGAGATCGAGGCCGGCGAGGCGTTCCAGGTGGTGCTCTCGCAGCGCTTCGAGATGGACTACAACGGCACCCCGCTGGACCTCTACCGCATGCTGCGGGCCTCGAACCCGAGCCCGTACATGTACCTCATGCACATCCCGGACGGCTCGGGCGGCACCGCGTTCTCCATCGTCGGCTCCAGCCCCGAATCGCTGGTGACGGTGAAGGACGGCGTGGCCACCACGCACCCGATCGCGGGCACCCGCTGGCGCGGCGTCACCGAGGAGGACGACCTCCTGCTCGAGAAGGGCCTGCTCGCCGACGAGAAGGAGAACGCCGAGCACCTCATGCTCGTCGATCTGGGCCGCAACGATCTCGGCCGGGTCTGCGAGCCCGGTACCGTGCGCGTCACCGAGTACCGCCACGTCGAGCGCTACTCGCACGTCATGCACCTGGTCTCCACGGTCTCCGGCCGCCTGCGCGCCGGCAAGATCGCCCTCGACGCGGTCCAGGCATGCTTCCCCGCGGGCACCCTCTCCGGCGCGCCCAAGGTCCGCGCCATGGAGTTGATCGAGGAGCTCGAGCCCACCCGCCGCGGTGTCTACGCGGGCGTGGTCGGCTACCTGGACTTCGCCGGTGACGCCGACACCGCGATCGCCATCCGCACCGCCCTGCTCAAGGGCGGCACCGCCTATGTCCAGGCCGGCGCCGGCATCGTCGCCGACTCCGACGCGGACTACGAGGACGTCGAATCCCGCAACAAGGCCATGGCCGTGCTCAAGGCCATCGCCGCCGCCGAGACCGTGCGCGCCTACCGCCCGAACGGTGCGGATCAATGAGCGATCAGGACCCGGACAGGGGTCCGGAACGGAAAGCGACACCCGAGGGCAGCGCAACACCGGAAAACAGCGCGGAGCGGGAAAACGGAGCGGCGCAAGCCGATTCGAAGCCCGGCGGGACGGACACCGGGAGAACCGGTGCCGCCGGCGCCGATCCACACGCCGAGACCGACGCCGCGCGCACTGCCGAACGCGCGCGGGCGGCAGACCTGGCCGAGGCCGAGGCGAATGCCGCTGCGGCGGAAGCCGACACGAACGCCGCGGGGGCGCGCAAGCGGTCGCGGCCGATCGCCGCGGTGGCGCTGCTGGCGGTCGCGGCGGCGCTGCTCTGGGGGTCGTCCCGCATGACGTGGGCCCGGCTCGAGATCACCAGTGACTACGGCCTGCCGCGCCATCGAGATCTCAACGGCGGTGTCTGGTTCGGGGCCCTGACGCCACTGGCGCTGGTCTTCCTGGCCACCATCGCGGCGGTGTTCGCCACCCACGGCTGGTGGCGGCGCGGCGTCGGCGTGGTGGTCGCGGTCCTGGCCGCGGTGTCCGCGGTCCCCGCGTATGCCCTGCTCATGCACAAGGGGACCGCCGATCGCGCCACCCGACTGGCCGAACTGCACGGGGGTGACCACGCGGGCGCGGTGACGACCTCGACGTTGCCGGCCGTGGTGTGCCTGGCCGGTGCGGTGGCCGCGTTCGTGGCCGGTCTGCTCCTGGTCCGGCAGTCGTCCGGGACCTCCAGGATGTCCGGCAAGTACGACAGTCCGGCGGCGCGGAAGCTGTCGGCGGCCGAGCAGGTTGCCGCACATCAGGCCCGGGTTCAGGACCACGAATCCGGGACCCCGGCCGCCGCCGACAAGCAGTTGTCGGGTCGGGTGCTGTGGGATGCCCTCGACGAGGGCGTCGACCCGACCGACGATGAAACCAATCACCCTGCCGCGCACGATGATCCGGGTAACGGGGCAGCGCGTGACAACCGCCCCTGAGCTGGGTGGGGAATCGGCAGCGCCGCCGGTACCCGCCCCGCTGTCAAGCACGGGAACATAGCCATTTACTCTTTATCAGCATCGGTGAGACAGCGCCTGGGGGGATTCTCAGGCAGCAAGTCCGTCTCCCCAGAAAGGATTCGAGCCAGATGACGGTACTCGACTCGATTCTCGACGGGGTCCGCGCGGATGTGGCCGCTCGGGAAGCCCTTCTGGATTTCCAGGCGGTGAAGGCAGCCGCCGCGCAGGCCAAATCCCCGCGTGACGCCAAGGCCGCCCTGCACGCGGAGGGGATCGGAGTGATCGCCGAGGTGAAGCGGGCCAGCCCCTCCAAGGGTGCGATCGCGGACATCCCGAACCCCGCCGACCTGGCCCGGGCCTACGAGGACGGCGGCGCGCGCATCATCAGCGTGCTGACCGAGCAGCGGCGCTTCGGCGGTTCGCTCGCGGATCTCGACGCGGTCCGCGTGGCGGTGGACATTCCGATCCTGCGCAAGGACTTCATCGTCGGCCCGTACCAGATCCACGAGGCCCGTGCCCACGGCGCGGACGTGATCCTGCTGATCGTGGCCGCCCTGGAACAGGACGTGCTGTCCTCGCTCATCGACCGCACCGAATCGCTCGGCATGACCGCGCTGGTCGAGGTGCACACCGAGGAGGAGGCCGACCGCGCCCTCGAGGCCGGCGCCAGCGTGATCGGCGTGAACGCCCGCAACCTCAAGACCCTCGAGGTGGACCGGGATGTGTTCGCGCGCATCGCCCCCGGCCTGCCCAGCGAAGTGATCCGGGTGGCCGAGTCCGGCATTCGCGGCACCGCCGACCTGCTGGCCTACGCCGGGGCGGGCGCGGACGCCGTGCTCGTCGGCGAGGGCCTGGTGACCAGTGGCGACCCGCGCGCCGCGGTGGCCGAGCTGGTGACCGCCGGAACCCACCCGTCGTGCCCGAAGCCGGTTCGCCGGGGACGGTGACAGAGCCGATGACGCAAACTCACGGAGTTTCTTCCGAAATGGCCTCCGGCAAGAACGTTCTCGGCCTCCCACAGGCCAGTGACGGCATCACGCACAAGAGCCACGAACCCGATCTGGGCGGGCACTTCGGCGTGTACGGCGGGCGGCACGTGCCCGAGGCGCTGATGGCCGTGATCGAAGAGGTCACCGCCGAATACGACAAGGCCCGGGTCGATCCCAACTTCCTCGACGAGCTGGATCGCCTGCAGCGTGACTACACCGGGCGCCCGTCGCCGGTGTTCGAGTGCCGGAACCTGGCGCAGCACGCCGGCGGCGCGCGCATCCTGCTGAAGCGGGAAGACCTGAACCACACCGGTTCTCACAAAATCAACAATGTGCTGGGCCAGGTGCTGCTGGCCAAGCGCATGAACAAGACCCGCGTCATCGCCGAGACCGGCGCGGGCCAGCACGGCGTCGCCACCGCCACCGCGTGCGCGCTGCTCGGTATCGAGTGCGTCATCTACATGGGCGCGGTCGACACCGTGCGCCAGCAGCTGAACGTGGCCCGCATGCGGCTGCTCGGCGCCGAAGTCATCAGTGTGACAACGGGTTCGCAGACCCTCAAGGACGCCATCAACGAGGCGCTGCGCGACTGGGTCACCAATGCCGAGCAGACCTACTACTGCTTCGGTACCGCCGCGGGCCCGCACCCGTTCCCGCTCATGGTGCGCGACTTCCAGCGCATCATCGGCCTGGAGGCGCGCCAGCAGGTGCAGGCCCTGACCGGCCGCCTGCCCGACGCCGTAACCGCCTGTGTCGGTGGCGGTTCCAATGCCATCGGCATCTTCCACGCCTTCATCGACGATCCGGGCGTGCGCCTGATCGGCTACGAGGCCGCGGGTGACGGTGTCGAAACCGGCCGTCACGCAGCGACTTTCACCGGTGGCACCCCGGGTGCATTCCAGGGCGCGTACTCCTACCTGCTCCAGGACGACGACGGCCAGACCATCGAATCCCATTCGATTTCGGCCGGTCTGGACTACCCGGGCGTCGGCCCGGAGCACGCCTACCTCAAGGACATCGGCCGGGCGGAGTACTACCCGATCACCGATACCGAGGCCATGGACGCGCTGCTGCTGCTGAGCCGCGCCGAGGGCATCATTCCGGCCATCGAGTCGGCGCACGCGGTCGCGGGCGCGGTGAAACTCGGCAAGGAACTCGGCGAGGGCGCGATCATCGTGGTGAACCTGTCCGGTCGCGGCGACAAGGACATGGACACCGCCGCCGAGTGGTTCGGGCTGTTCGACAAGGCCGAAGAGAACGCAGGGGAGAAGCAGTGAGCCAGCAGTCCCGCCTCGCGAACACCTTCGCAGCCGCCCGCGAGGAGAACCGCGCCGCGCTCATCGGCTACCTGCCCGCCGGCTACCCGGACCTCCAGGGTTCCATCGACGTGTGCAAGGCCATGGTCGAATCCGGTTGCGACATCATCGAAGTCGGCGTCGCCTACTCCGATCCGGTGATGGACGGCCCGACCATCCAGCATGCCGCCGAGCAGGCGCTGGCCGGCGGCGTCCGGGTGCGCGACGTGTTCAAGGTCGTGGAGGCCATCTCCCAGGCGGGCGGCAAGGCCGTCGTCATGACCTACTGGAACCCGGTGCTCAAGTACGGCGTCGACAGCTTCTCGCGCGATCTGGCGGCGGCGGGCGGCCTCGGCCTGATCACGCCCAACCTGATTCCGGAGGAGGCCGACGACTGGTTCGTGGCGTCCTCGACCCACAACCTGGATCGCATCTTCCTGGTCGCACCGTCGTCCACCGAGGAGCGCCTGGTCAAGACCCTCGAAGCCAGCAAGGGTTTCGTGTACGCGGCCTCGACCATGGGTGTGACCGGTGCGCGCGACGCGGTGTCCTCCATGGCCCCGGCCCTGTGCGCGCGGGTGCGCACCCACTCCGATATTCCGATCGGCGTCGGCCTGGGTGTGCGCAGTGGCGCGCAAGCGGCCGAAATCGCCTCCTATGCCGACGGCGTCATCGTGGGCTCGGCCCTGGTGACCGCGGCGGCGCAGGGTCTGGACGCGGTCCGGACGCTGACGGCGGAGCTGGCGCAGGGCGTCCGCTCGGCGGCGGTTTCCTCGTAACCAAGGCAATACCCAAGGGTGCGTACCGAATTCGGTACGCACCCTGGGGCATTGTCCGACGGTGCGGGGATGCGCGCCGCTTCGTATATCCGTTGCGTTACCGGGTGCCGGTGGCCACCCATGGCGGCGAATCCCACGGCGCGCGCTGACCTGAGACACCACGCCGCAGGTCTGTTGGGCTACGGTGGGGACTCGTGACCATACGAGCCCTTGCCGAGAGCACCGGCGCCGATGTCCTGGCCTACATTCCCAGCCCGCCGCGCGGGGTCTGGAACATTGGGCCGTTCCCGCTGCGGGCGTACGCCGTCTGCATCATCCTCGGCATCATCGCGGCCATCTGGCTGGGTGAGAAGCGGTGGGTGGCGCGCGGCGGCCAGACCGGCATGGTGCTCGACGTGGCCATGTTCGCGGTGCCGTTCGGCCTGATCGGCGGACGGCTCTACCACGTGGCCACCGACTGGCAGAAGTACTTCGGCGCCGGCGGCCACCCCATCAACGCGCTCAAGATCTGGGAGGGCGGCCTCGGCATCTGGGGCGCGGTGCTGCTCGGCGGCATCGGCGCCTGGATCGGCTGCCGGGTGTACCGGATTCCGTTGCCCGCCTTCGGCGACGCCATCGCTCCGGGCATCCTGCTGGCCCAGGCCATCGGCCGGCTCGGCAACTACTTCAACCAGGAGCTCTACGGCCGCGAGACCAAGGTGCCGTGGGGCCTGGAGATCTTCCTGCGCTACGACCACAGCGGCCAGCTGGACATGATGAACGGCACCGCCGCGGGCCCGGCGGAGAAGATCGTGCAGCCGACCTTCCTCTACGAGCTGATCTGGAACCTGCTCGGCGTGGCCGTGCTGCTCTACGTGGATCGCAAGTTCCGCATCGGGCACGGCCGCCTGTTCGCGCTCTACGTGGCGGTCTACTGCTTCGGCCGCTTCTTCGTGGAGCTGCTGCGCGACGACGAGGCCACCCACATCCTCGGCCTTCGCATCAACACCTTCACCTCGGCGATCGTATTCGTCGGCGCTGTGGCCTATTTCCTGTTCGCCACCAAGGGCCGTGAGACCGCCGACCAGCTGCGCGCCGGCGTGGAACGGCCCTGGCCGTGGCAGATCGGTGCGCTGCGGGCGTTCGGTGCGGCGGGTGCGGCGGCCGGAACCGGCTCCGCGGCAGGGGATTCGAAGGCGGCCGTCACCGAGATCGACGAGCCGACGGCCGAAAAATCCGCAGGGGAGACCGGAACGGAATCCCCGGCCACCGGCAACGAATCCGAGACCGCGCGCGATATCTCTTCCGAAACCGGCGATTCCGAGCCGGAGGCGACGGAGTCCACCGCGGTCGACCAGGCGAAGACGGTCGAGTCCGGCAAGAATGGCTCCTGACCGCGATCAGGAGGACGTGAGTGACCGATCCATTCGACAAGCCGCCGATGCAGGACGGGCCGCAGTACGGCGTTCCCGGCACCGGCCCGCAGTACGGGCAGCCCTACGGTCAGCAGCCGTACCCAGGCCAGCAGCCGTACCCGGGCCAGCAGCCCTACGGCCAGCCGGGTCAGCCGTACGACCAACCGATGCCGTATCCGATTCCGGGCCCGGCCGGGCCCTACGGCGGTGACCCGGAAGCCCCGTTCGGCCGCGACCAATTCGGAGTTCCGTTCTCGGACAAGAGCAAGCTCACCGCGGGCCTGCTGCAGATCTTCATCGGGCACTTCGGTGTCGGCCGGTTCTACCTGGGCTACACCACGATCGGTGTGCTGCAGCTGATCACCTGCGGCGGCTGCGGGGTGTGGTCGCTGATCGACGGCATTCTCATGCTCACCGGCAAGGTCCCCGACCTGCAGGGACGTCCGCTGCGGGACTGACGGCGATGCTTTCGCCTCCAACGGCCGCTCCCCGACCGGGTGGCGGCCGTTCGCGCATATCATCGGGCGCCAGTTCGCGCCAGTGTTTCGCGCATCATGATGGTTGCCGTGCCGCCCGGTCGGTCCGCGGCGTACCCTTTGTCGGTTGTTTGTCGCGTGGTCAGCCACGCCCGAGGAGAGGTCCCCGTCGTGCGCCGTAAGCTCGCCGCCGTCATGCTCGCCGTTGTCGCCACCGCAGGGCTCGTCGCATGCGGCTCGAGCAAGGACGACGCGAACACGCTCAAAGTCGGCACCGAGGGCAACTACTCCCCGTTCACCTACCAGGACAACGGCGCCCTCACCGGCTACGACGTCGACGTCATCAAAGCCGTCGGCGACAAGATCGGCAAGAAGGTGGAATTCACCACCGCCCCCTGGGACTCGCTGTTCGCCGCCCTGGAATCCAAGCGCGTGGACCTCATCGCCAACCAGGTCACCATCAAACCCGAACGCGAGCAAAAGTATTCGCTCTCCCAGCCCTACACCGTCTCCGAGGGCGTCATCGTCACCAAGACCGGCAATGACGGCGTCCACGCCCTGGCCGATCTGAACGGCAAGACCTGCGCCCAGTCCGAGACCTCCAACTGGGCCGACACCGCCAAGGGCGCCGGCTGCAAGGTCGAGGCCATCCCCGGCTTCGTGGAGGCGGTGCAGCTGCTCAAGACCGGCCGCGCCGACGCCACCGTCAACGACACCCTGGCGGTGAACGCCTACACCAAGCAGCAGGGCACCGGCACCATCCAGGTCGTCGGCAAGACCGGTGAGGTCTCCAAGCAGGCTTTCGCCGCCCGCAAGGACTCGCAGGCGCTGACCGATCAGGTCAACAAGGCGCTCGACGAACTGCGCGCCGACGGAACGCTCGCCAAGATCTCCGACAAGTACTTCGGCACCGACGTCAGCAAGTAAGCGGCACAGGGCAATTCGACGATGGACGACGCCACCTGGGCGCTGGTGCGGCACAACCTCTGGCCCATGCTGGAGGCCACGGTCACCAAGACGCTGCCGCTGACCGCCATCAGCTTCGTGATCGGCCTGGCGATAGCGCTGTTCGTGGCGCTGGCCCGGATGTCGAGCGTGTGGCCGCTGCACGCCGCCGCGCGCTTCTACATCTCGATCATTCGCGGCACGCCGCTGCTGGTGCAGCTGTTCATCATCTTCTTCGGCCTGCCCGCCTTCAATATCGTGCTGGAGCCGTTTCCGGCGGCCATCATCGCCTTCAGCCTGAATGTCGGCGGCTATGCGGCGGAAATCATTCGGGCCGCGATCCTTTCGGTGGCCCAGGGCCAGTGGGAGGCGTCCTACTCGGTCGGCATGAACTATGCGCAGGCGCTGCGGCTGGTCATCCTGCCGCAGGCCTCCCGCATCGCGGTGCCCCCGCTGTCCAACACCCTCATCTCCCTGGTGAAGGACACGTCGCTCGCTTCCACCATCCTGGTGACCGAGTTGCTGCGCACCGCGCAAATGGCCGCCGCGCCCACCTTCGACTTCTTCGCGCTCTATGGCGTCGCGGCAATCTACTACTGGGTAATATGCCTGGTCCTCGGCTTCGGTCAGACTCGACTGGAAACCCGTCTGGCCCGGCACGTTGCGCGTTGATCGTGAGATAGCTGAACGGGTGCTTACGAGATCTGTATATGTGTGTGCCGGGGTCGGCATGAGGGTTGTCACAGGTCTAGGGTTGAACGCGTGATGCGACGAACGAAGATTGTGTGCACCCTCGGACCAGCAGTGTCATCCGAGGACCGGATTCGTGAGCTCGTCGAAAGTGGCATGGACGTTGCGCGCCTGAACTTCAGCCACGGCGAGCACTCCGATCATGCCGAGAACTACAAGAAGGTGCGCGCGGCCAGCGATACCGCCGGCCGCGCTGTCGGTATCCTCGCCGACCTGCAGGGCCCGAAGATCCGGCTGGGCCGGTTCGAGGGCGACGGCAAGACCGTCTGGAACACCGGCGAGGAAGTCCGTATCACCGTCGACGACATCGTAGGAACTCACGACCGGGTTTCCACCACCTACAAACACCTCGCCAAGGACGCCAAGCCCGGCGACCGGCTGCTCGTGGACGACGGCAAGGTCGGGCTGACCGTGCTGCGTGTCGAGGACAACGACGTCATCTGCCGGGTCACCGAGGGCGGCCCCGTCTCCAACAACAAGGGCGTCTCGCTGCCCGGCATGGACGTGTCCGTGCCCGCGCTGTCCGAAAAGGACATCGACGACCTGGAATTCGCCCTGAACCTGGGCGTGGACTTCATCGCGCTGTCCTTCGTGCGCTCGCCCTCCGATGTGGAGCTGGTGCACGACATCATGGATCGCGTGGGCCGCCGGGTGCCGGTCATCGGCAAGCTCGAAAAGCCCGAAGCCATCGACAATCTGGAAGCCATCGTGCTGGCCTTCGACGCCATCATGGTCGCCCGTGGCGACCTCGGCGTGGAGCTGCCGCTCGAGCAGGTGCCGCTGGTGCAGAAGCGCGCGGTGCAGATGGCGCGCGAGAACGCCAAGCCGGTCATCGTGGCCACCCAGATGCTGGAGTCCATGATCACCAACTCCCGCCCGACCCGCGCCGAGGCCTCCGACGTGGCCAACGCCGTGCTCGACGGCGCGGACGCGGTCATGCTCTCCGGTGAGACCTCGGTCGGCGACTACCCGATCGAGGCCGTGCGCACCATGGCCCGCATCGTGCACGCCGTGGAAGCCGAGTCCTCGACCCGGGTGCCGCCGCTGACCCACGTGCCGCGGACCAAGCGCGGTGTCATCTCCTACGCCGCCCGCGACATCGGCGAGCGGTTGAATGCCAAAGCGCTGGTTGCCTTCACACAGTCCGGTGACACGGTGCGCCGCCTGGCCCGCCTGCACACCCCGCTGCCGCTGCTGGCCTTCACCCCGCAGGCCGCGATTCGCAGTCAGCTCGCCTTGACGTGGGGCGTGGAAACGTTCATCGTTCCTCCGGTGGGCACGACCGACGAGATGATCCACCAGGTGGACAACGCGTTGCTCTCGATCGGGCGGTACAAGAAGGGTGACCTCGTGGTCATCGTGGCCGGCTCGCCGCCGGGTACTGTCGGGTCCACCAACCTGATCCACGTGCATCGCATCGGCGAGGAGGACCACTAATTTGAGTGCGTCGCTGGACGAGACGTCTTCGGACGTCGTCGCGGACCCCGACGGGACCGGTCTGTCCGACGATCTGCGGGAGCTGCTGCGCCTGCTCGATCTGGAGGAGAACGGCCCCGATATCTTCCTCGGACACCATCCCGAGAAGGTGTGGAGCCGCACGTTCGGCGGCCAGCTGGTCTCGCAGGCGATCATCGCCGCGGGACGGACGGTGGGTCCGGAGCGTCCGATCCACGCGGTCAACGCGCACTTCGTTCGTGGCGGTGACCCGAAGCAGCCGATCGAATACCACGTCGATCGGCATCGGGACGGCCGCTCCATCGCCAACCGCACCGTGACGGCGTACCAGGACGGGCAGGAGCTGTTCGTCATGCTCGCCGCCTTCCAGGACTGGGGCAAGGGGCTCGAGCACGGCGCGCCCCTGCCCGACGTCCCGGGGCCGGACGACCTTCCGCGCGTGGAGGAGTCGTTCGCGGGTCTGGAGGACAAGCTCCAGATGTTCGTCGACGCACCGCATCCCATCGAGATGCGCTACACCAACGACCCGGCCTGGATCCTCAAGAGCAAGGGCGAGAGCCTCGGCCACAACCGGGTCTGGATGCGCACCGACGGGCAGCTACCCGACGACCCGCTGATTCACGTTGCGGCGCTGGCATATTCGTCTGACACCACGGTGCTGGACTCCATCATCACCACGCACGGGCTGTCCTGGGGCTGGGATCGCATCATCGCGGCCACGGTGAACCACTCCATCTGGTTCCACCGGCCCTTCCGCTTCGACGACTGGTCGCTCTACGCGACCGAGTCCCCGGTGGCGGCGGGTTCCCGCGGCCTGGCCCGCGGCCACTTCTACGCCCGGAACGGCGACCTGCTCGCGACGACCGTCCAGGAAGGCGTGATCCGCCACTTCCCGGCGCGCCGCTGACCCGCGGTCGCCCGGAGTACATGATCGGGCCGTGCCCTACGGGGTGCGGCCCGACGCGCGTTCCAGATGAGCCCCCGAGAGTTGGCCTAGATCAACTCGCGGTTCTCTTCGAGTTCGAAGTTCTCGCGCTGCAGGGCGTGCACGATGTACGGGATCGGCTCGTCGGCGGACAGTTCCAGCACGAGGCGCTGCTCGAGCTTGGCGATGCCCGCCTTGGTTAGTTGACGGGCCTCGCCCACCAGGCTGAGCGCGATCTCGTAGGTGCGGCGGGTGCCCGGGTCCACGTCGGGATTGTCCAGCCGCCACTGGGTTTCGAGCACAGTGTGGGTGGGTTCGTCGCACTCCACCGGGAGGGTGAAGCGCCACGCGAAGATATCTCGATCGGCGACGTATTCATCGACCACCCTGCACACCGTCTCGGTGACGCGGTGCAGGGTCTGAGGTGTCACGTAAACATGGAGCGAAACATCCGAAATTCGCTTCGGCATGTCCTTGGTCCTGTTCTTGTGTCGAACCACCGGCAGTGGCGTTCGGCGGAACGGATAGGTGTCCCGCGCGAGAGTGTAATCCTTTACCGGACCAAGCAGGCAGCAAGGTACATTGACACGCGGCCTTCAGGGCCCGGACTGCCGGATTTGCCTGCTATCCGGCGGATTCCGCCGCGTGCCGGGTCGGTTCGACTGCCGGCCCGGAGTATTCGGCCGGCCGCGGGTGTGCGGCTCGCCTGCCCTGCTCGCCCCGGCCGCCGTCTATCACCAGCAACGGCGGCTGCCCGTCCGCCGCGCTGCGCGGGCGCAGTGTGGCCTGCGGATGCTGATGGGCGTGCAGGGCGAGCAGCAACGGCACCAGCGCCTCGGCGATACGGTCGCCGACATCGCAAAACTGTTGCGGCGACAGGCCGACCGGGTCGGAGATGTTCTCCCGGCCGACGTACGCGAGATCGTTGCGCGCGGCGTGCAGTCCGACCACGGTGCGCGCGCCGCTGACCTTGGCGATCCGGTACGCCTCGAGCAGCGTGAAGGTACGGGGGAGCGCCTCGGGCACGAGTTCGCGCACCTGGTCGCGAATCTTCTCGGTCATGGCCAGCACCAGGTCGGCGCGGTGCACCATCTCCGCCTTGAGGCGGCGGGCCTTGAAATTGTCGGCATTGCCGCCGAGGCCCACAATCGTCTGTGCGGCAAGGGGTTCCACGGGGAATCCGACCAGTGCGCGTACGCCGGCACTCTCGGCGGACAGCTCCTGTAGTCCGTGGTCAGCGGCCACCGCCAGGGTGAGGCGCTCGGCAATGACGGATCGGCAAACATTTCCGCTGCACACGAACAACACATGCATGCGGATAACTTATGCCTGCCGTTGTCGCTTCGAAACTGTTCCGTGACCGAATCACACGTTTCAACCGCGATGTTCATCGCGCGGTCGAATGTCGCTCACCTGAGGTTGGTTCTCGTTTACCGGAGTGTCCGCTCGGCAACAGGTCAACGCCCCTGGAATGTGAGCATGCCCGTTCGCGTCCGGCAAATCAATAGCCGAACAGTTATTGGTGTTCGCCGTGTCGTACAACGCGGATTCCGTTATCACGGGCGCGATTTCGGGCACGGCCCGATCTCCGGCCTGGACCCTCTCGCCGACCCGGCCGCGTGTCGAGAACAACCGCCCCCGAGCCGGGACGGTTCGTGCGAACCGGGCCAGCCCGGTGGCCGTGGACATATCGTCGTACACGGAATCGATTCCGCCCCTGGCGAAATAGGCTTCGTGCCAGAATCCGGTGCCGCCGGAATCCCGCAGGAATTGCTGCCACCACTGCCGGTGCGGGTCCGATCGCGTCCACCGTTCCAGGCTCTCCAGATCCCGCCAGTACTGGCGCGCACCCCAGTGCGGCGGCCACAGCGACCACACCACATCCTCGTGTGACAGGAGCCCGTCCGGCCTGTCGTGATGTGACCGGTACAGCTTGGGGCCGACGCCCAGCAGCCGCAGGATTCCACGCGGCTTGCGCACCCGCATTCCGAGCAGGATCACGACCAGATCCGGATATTCGGACAGGTCCGCGGTCATTCTCTTCACCCGCATTCGTGACCTCCGCACGTTTCGCTGATCTGTGCGGGACTACGGCGCCGCTGTGCTCACGGTTCGAGGACGCTGTTTCCTCGTCCTGCGCGAAGTCTAGTCTGCCGTGCGGTGCGCGGCCGGAACGTGGATGCGGCCCGGCGTGCCCCGCTAGGTGCTCAGCCGCAGCACGGCCGAATTGCCCTGGACGGCAACGATCTTCACGGTCAGGCCGTTGAGGAAGATGGTGCCGCCGACCCCGGTCGACCCGGAGACCGGTAATCCGAACACCGTCGTCGACGCGGTGACCGAGCCCGGGCTGATCTGCCCGATCCGGACACTGCTGATCCGGGAGAATCCGGGAACCGGAATCGTGGTCGGCCCGTCGACCCGGACCTCGCAATTGCCGTTGGAGCAGGCGCCGAGATCGGTCCCGTTCGAGGCCGCCGGCAGTCCGTCCGACGGCTGGTTCGATGCTTTCGAAGACGTAGCTTTGGCCACGGTCGTCTCTCCCGCCGTCGATCCTGTCCCGGCCGGTACCGCCGACCCGCCCGTTTCCGTCCCGCACCCGGCGCACAACGCCACAACCGCCACCGCCAGGCCGACCCCGGCCGGCCCCACTTTCGCCACCGTGGATATCGGGATTCGCATGCAACCTCCACCATGCTCTCGGACCTACGGACACCGATAATGCGCGACGGGGCGGCCCGCCGTAGTGAAATCCGACTGTTCGCCCCGATTTATCCCCCGTACTGCCCATCAGAGCCGGGCCTGACCCCCCTATCGGCCCGCGATGTAGTCGCGCAGCCGCTCGACGACCTCATCCGGCCCGGGCATCCGAGCGATCTCCGCCGCAACCGCCTCGGCCGCCTCGCGATGAGAATTGCCCCGTCGCGGCAGCAACCGCGCCGCCCGATCGGCGATCGTGTCCGCGTCGACCTCGCCCGCCCCGAGCTGAATCGCCGCACCCACCGCCTGCAGCGCATCCGCGTTGGCGAACTGGTCGGCCCCCTGCGGCAGGACCAGTTGCGGCACTCCGAAATTCAACGCACCGAGCGTGGTACCGCTGCCCCCGTGATGCACGACGAGATCGACGTGGGGGAGCAGGCGGGACTGCGGCACCCAGCCGTGAACGCTGACATTGCCCGGCAGCGCACCGAGCTCGTCCGGATCCAGCCGCCCCGCGGCGACGATGACCTGGGCGTCGAGCCGAGAGAGCCCGGACAAGACCTGCGTGAGCAGTCCCGGTGTGCCGAACACGGTGCCCAGCGTCAGGTAGATCAGTGGCCGAGACGACGGTATGCCCGGCAACGCGCCGAGTTCCCCCGTCTCCGGGTAGGGAACCGGCCGCAACTCGATCCGTTCCTCTTTCAGAAATTCCTTGTCCTGCAGCGAGACCGGGCAAATATCGATATGCGGCACCCCCTCCACCCCGGCGATCCGGGTCGGCATCTCCAGCCCGATCCCCTCCGGAAACATCCGCCCGAACCCATGCCACACCCCCGGAATCCCCGCCCGCCGCGCCGCGATCGCCGCCCCCGGCACCCCCCACTCATGAATCACCAGATCCGGCCGCAACCGCTCCAAATCCCCCGCAATATCCTCCGCATACATCTCGGAAAAACAATCCCCCGGCCGAAACGCCCCCAACCCATGCCGCCCGATCACCCCGTGCATCCCCGCCCCCACCGCGAAATGCACCTCGCACCCCGCTTCCCGAGCCGCCACCGCCAGCGGCACCAGCGGATACGCATGCCCCACGGTCGCGAGGCTGGCAAACACAAGGCGCATCCCGCCACCCTAGCCCGTCAACCCAAGGTTGACCATCCGCGAACCTCCTGCCGGACACCACTTCTCGCGACGCCCCGGAATGCGGTCGTGCGTCATCACGGGAAAGCGTGTTCCGTAGCGATGTCGGACGGCCTGTACCGCAGTCGATTTCGGTGGCCTTCACTTCGCCCTGGACCGCCCCGAGGCCCAGCGCCGACGCCGCGGGTGATCTCATGTAGGGACTGGCCTTCGGCGGTTACGCGAACTTCGTTGAATTTCCGGCGACTACTGCAGGTGCCATCAATTGCATCGAATGCGAACTCGCGATGGTCCGCCTCGCTCGCTGAGCGACACGGCGAATTCGTTGCCATTCAGCCGGATTCGGCGGCACATTCGCTGCTGGGGGCGTAGTCCGTCGTCTGCGTGGCCGAACGGACGCCCGAGTGGTCCGAAGAATCGACGCAACCCGCGACGGTGGAATGCGCAACCTCGCCAGTCCGGGCCCCTCCGGAGGGTCGCGTGCTCGCGGGGGACCTTCGGCGACAGCCGCCCGCGGTGGTGGATTATGTGGAGGCCGCGGGGATGCTGCTGTGTTCTTTGTCCAGGAGAGTGGTGATGTGACGGTGCAGACCCTGGACGCTTTCGGCGCTGGCATCGGCGACGAGGGCGCGCTGGGCGGGGGTGAACGGGGAGTCGGGGTGGTAGAGCGTGCGGCGGGTGAACGTGGTGGTGCCGTCGCCGTCCTCGGTGAGCGAGTACTGCAGGCCCGCACCGACATTGTCGTCGACGATCAGGGAGGACTTGGCGTAGTCCTGGTCGACCACGCGCCAGTGGAGATGTTGTTCGCTGCCGTCCTCGAGGCGGCCGTGTTCGTAGATCACATCGTCGACGCGGTACGGGCGTTCGGTGACGCCGCCGACGTCGTGGCTGGCGACGTGCCATTCGGGCCAGAAGCGGGCCTGTGTGACCAGATCGAAGACGGCGTGGGCGGGGGCATGGAAGGTGACGGTGTTGCTGTCGCCCACGGTCCAGTCGTTGTACTCGGTGCCCATGTCGTAGACCTCCTCGGCAGAAATCGCGCTCTCAAAATGAGAGTACATGCGATCTGCGGGTACACGCAAAGTGTAGGCTGCATGCGCAGAAAGGAGCGTGGGAGTGATGGGTGACGAACGGCGGCCGGGACGTCGAGTGTCGGTCGGTGAGGTGCTCGCGCGTGCGGGCACCGTGCGGGAGGCCTTCGACACCATTGCCAACACCTGGTCGCTACTCATTCTGGTCGCGCTGCGCGACGGCACGCTCCGCTACAACGAACTCAAGCGCACCGTGGGCGGCGTCAGTGAGCGCAGGTTGTCGCAGACCTTGAAGGTCCTCGAGCGTGACGGCGTGGTGGATCGGAAGCTGGTGCGTTCCATTCCTTCTCACGTTGAATACAGCCTGACCCCGACAGGCGAGGCGGTCGTCGACTCGCTCGGCGACCTGTTGTCCACGATTATCGAATTCTCGCCACAGGTCGCAGCCGCACGGCAGCGTTACGACGAGAAGCATGCCGACGCCGCCCCGGAGGGCTGAATCCGGTTGACTCTCAATGTTTCCCATCGGTACCGGCTATCGGCGGCGGCAGGCGGCCCGATGCCGGGCACCTCTTCCACAGGACGACCGGGTGGAGATGAATCGGGCGGAAGATATTGCGCCGCACAATCTTCGAATCATCGAAATCTTGCCGCGAACGGACACTCCGCCGCATGTCGGATCGGGGGAGTGCCGGAAGATGATCCCTGGAGTCGGGATCGACCGTGGTGCCGAGTGTGGGACTCGAACCCACACGTCCTTTCGGACAACGGTTTTTGAGACCGTCGCGTCTGCCAGTTCCGCCAACCCGGCGCACCGGGAAGAAATGATAGCGGGTGGAGGGGGGAAGAGACTAATCGAGGGGGTCGGGGGACTGCCGGGTTGTGATACTGGTCGGTTTGCGCTGGGTACGTGGGTTGTGGGGGCGGGTGAACGGTACTCTTTGGGGTGACTCGATGCGTGCTGGTCCTGCGAGGGTGGCGCAAGGCGAGGTGGCATCGGGTATCGGTATTCGGAAGCGACAGGGGTTCATCTATGGGAACGACAGCAGGGGGCGGTTCGAAGAAGGACGCTGCAGCGTCCGCCCCCAAGCGGGTGGTGGTTGCCGAGGACGAGGCGCTCATCCGGATGGACCTGGTGGAGATGCTCTCGGAGGAGGGCTATCACGTGGTGGGTGAGGCGGGAGACGGTCAGCAGGCCGTGGATCTCGCCGAGGAGCTGCGGCCGGATCTGGTGATCATGGACGTGAAGATGCCGCGTCGGGACGGCATCGACGCGGCGGCCGAGATCGCGTCGAAACGCGTTGCGCCGGTGGTCATCCTGACCGCCTTCAGCCAGCGCGACCTGGTGGAGCGGGCGCGCGACGCGGGCGCGATGGCGTACCTGGTGAAGCCGTTCACCAAGTCGGATCTGGTGCCGGCCATCGAATTGGCCGCGTCGCGATTCCACGAGATCGCGGCGCTCGAGAGCGAGGTCGCGAATCTGACCGACCGGCTCGAGACCCGCAAGCTGGTCGAACGTGCCAAGGGTGTGCTGATGCAGACCCAGGGGCTGTCCGAGCCGCAGGCGTTCAAGTGGATTCAGCGCACGGCCATGGATCGTCGCACCACCATGAAGGCAGTCGCGGAAGTGGTGCTGGAGAACCTCGCGCCGAAGTAAGCCGCATTTGCCGCGTCGTCGCCCTGCTGTTGCCGCTAATGCACTGGAGAAATTAACAGTGCGGTAACAGCGGGGCCTTCTGCTTTTGTTGCGATGTCACATGGATGATTCGAATGTGATGCGGAGCTAACGTGGCGGGGCTATGTTCTGGACGGGCCGATCGATGGGGCGGCCCTCCTCGGTCACCCCGGGGGAGCACAGAACATGAGGTGAATCGTGCTTGGTTCATTGACGCGCACGTCGTCCCTGCGACGCAGTCGCACGGCGCGAGCGGTGGTCATCGGAGCGGCGGCCGTACTCGCTCTGGCGTCGGCGGGATGCAGCAGCAAATCAACGGATAATTCGGGCGGCGGCTCGAATCTGACCATTCAGCCTCTCGTGCAGGTGGATGGCCAGGGCAAGGAAGTTCCGGCGAAGGACACCAGCGCGGCCGCGGATCCGGCCGGCGACGGCAAGGGGAAATGCGCTCCCCAGACGATCGCGATGGCCGGCCCGCTGACCGGTGACAACGCCAACCTCGGCCTGAACATCATCCGCGGCGTGAAACTGGCGCTGGACCAGCACAACAAGGCCAACCCGGGCTGCCAGGTGACGGTCAAGGAATTCGACACCGAGGGCGACCCGCAGAAGGCCACCCAGGTCATCCCGACCATCGTCAGCGATCCGTCGATCGTGGCCCTGATCGGCCCGACCTTCTCCGGCGAGACCAAGGCGACCGGCGCGATCCTCAACCAGGCCAATCTGCTGTCGCTGACGCCGTCGGCCACCAACGTCACCCTCACCACCAACGGCTGGAACAACTTCTTCCGCGGCCTGGGCAACGATGGCATCCAGGGTCCGGCCGTGGCCGGATACCTCAAGGGCACCGGCAAATTCAAGAAGATCTGCGTCATCGCCGACGACTCCGACTACGGCACCGGCCTGGCCAAAACCGTCACCGAGGGCCTGGGCTCGATCGCCGACCCGAGCTGCGCGGCCAATGTGAAGCAGAAGGACAAGGACTTCTCCGCGACGGTGTCCAAGATGGCCTCGGCCAAGCCGGACGGCATCTTCTACGCCGGCTACTACGCCGAGGCGTCCCCGCTGGTCAGCCAGCTGCGCAATGGCGGCGTGACCGCGACCTTCATCTCCGATGACGGCACCAAGGACGTCGAATTCGTCAAGCAGGCGGGCAATGCCTCCAAGGACGCGCTGCTGTCGTGCCCGTGTGGTCCGGCGACCGACAAGTTCACCACCGCCTACAAGGCGTTCAACAACTATGACCCGGGCACCTATTCGACCGAGGGCTACGACCTGACCACCATCGTGCTCAAGGGCATCGAGGCCGGTAAGGTCACCCGCCCCGATCTGGTCGATTTCGTGCGCAACTACGACGGCCAGGGCCTGGCACGCGAATACAAGTGGAGCGCCACCGGTGAATTGGCGAACGCTTTGATCTGGATGTACCAGGTCAAGTAGCACTCACTATTCGGAACAGCGTGTGCCGAATAGTTTTCGGCGCACGCTGTTCTCCTCGGACGGCGAAAGTAACGAATGTCTGCACCCGCTCTGGCCGATGTGACCCTCCTCGCGAGCAGTTCCATCGAATTCAATGTCTCCGGCGTAGTCGACCAATTCTGGCGGCTGACCGTCGAAGGTTTGACCTACGGTTCGATCTACGCCCTGGTCGCGGTCGGATACACACTGGTCTACGGTGTGTTGCGCCTGATCAATTTCGCCCATTCGGAAGTTTTCATGCTGGGCATGTTCGGCCAGCTGGTCGGGCTGATGGTCTTCGGATTCGCCGCCAGTGGCGATGTGTATTCCCAGGGCGTCGTCTCGACCGTCATCTATCTCGGCGCCGCCATGGTCTTCGGCATGCTGGTCTCCGGCGCGGCCGCGGTGGGCCTGGAGCGGGTCGCGTACCGCCCGCTGCGCAAACGCGGCGCGAAACCGCTGATCTTCCTGATCACCGCGATCGGAATGTCCTTCGTACTCCAGGAATTCGTGCACTACGTGCTGCCGAAGCTGACCGGCAACAAACTCGGCGGCACCAATGCGCAGCAGCCGATCGTGCTGGTGAAGCCCACCGAGCAGTTCCAGATCTTCGGCGCCTCGGTCACCAATATCTCGCTGGTGATCGTGCTGGCGGCGATCGCGCTGGCGCTCACCACCGAATTGCTCATCAATAAGACGAAATTCGGCCGCAGCATTCGCGCGGTGGCGCAGGACCCCGATACCGCCACGCTCATGGGCGTCTCCCGGGAGCGGGTCATCATGCTGACCTTCCTCATCGGCGGCGTGCTCGCGGGTGCGGCCGCGCTGCTGTACACGCTCAAGATCCCCAACGGCATCATCTACAACGGCGGATTCATTCTGGGCATCAAGGCGTTCAGCGCCGCGGTCCTGGGCGGCATCGGCAACCTGCGTGGCGCGCTGCTGGGCGGCCTGCTGCTGGGTCTGGCCGAGGATTACGGGCAGATCCTGTTCGGCACCCAGTGGCGTGACGTGGTGGCCTTCGTGGTGCTGGTCGGCGTGCTGATGATTCGCCCGACCGGCATTCTGGGCGAGAGCCTGGGGAGGGCACGGGCATGACGACGACGAAACCGGCCCCCGTGCCACAGCATTCGCCCGCCGGACGGGGCGTCGGCGACGCCATCCGCAACTGGTGGGGCGGGCTGTCCCGTCCCGCCCAGTGGGCGTTCGGCGTACCGGCGGTCATCGTGCTGGCCGTGCTGCCGCTGTTCAAGCTGCCGCTGCTGGACACCCCCGGCACCAGTTTCGGCGGGGTGATGGCGCAGTTCGCCATGTACGCCCTCATCGCCATCGGCCTGAATGTGGTTGTGGGACAGGCGGGTCTGCTCGACCTGGGATATGTCGGCTTCTACGCGGTCGGCGCGTATTCGGTGGGCCTGCTCACCAGCCCGAACAGCCCGTGGAATCAGACCAACGGCGGCTTCCTCGACCCCAAGTGGGCATGGCTGGCGTGTGTGCCGATCGCGATCCTGCTGACGGCGATCTCCGGGCTCATCCTGGGTACGCCCACCCTGCGCCTGCGTGGCGACTACCTCGCCATCGTGACCCTCGGCTTCGGTGAGATCGTGCGGCTGCTGGCCGACAATCTGCCCGAGATCACCAATGGCAGCCTCGGGCTGTCGCGGATCCAGTATCCGAAGCTTGGGGAGTCGGACGCTCACCCCGGCGGCTATTTCTCCTCCGGCAACCTGGGCGACACCAGCAGCTGGAATCCCTTGGACCGGGCCAACTCCGGCACCTGGTGGTATTGGCTCGGCATCGTGCTGGTGGTCGGCGTGCTGATGCTGGTCGGCAATCTCGAGCGCAGCCGTGTCGGCCGCGCCTGGGTCGCCATCCGCGAGGACGAGGACGCCGCCGAGATCATGGGCGTGCCCACCTTCAAGTTCAAACTGTGGGCCTTCACCATCGGCGCGGCCATCGGCGGCCTGTCCGGCGCGCTGTACGCGGGCCAGGTGCAGTTCATCAACCCGGCCGGATTCAATGTCATCAACTCGATGCTGTTCCTGTGCGCGGTGGTGCTGGGCGGCCAGGGCAACAAGCTCGGCGTGATCGTCGGCGCGTTCCTGATCGTGTACCTGCCCAACCGGTTCATGTCGGTGAATGTGGGCGGGCAGTCGCTGGGCGACTACAAGTATCTGTTCTTCGGACTCACGCTGGTGGTGGTGATGATCTTCCGGCCGCAGGGTCTGTTCCCGGCTCGGCAGAAACTGCTCGCCTACGGGCGGCAGGTGTATCGGGCGGTGCGACGGCCGGTGGCCGCGCAGGCGACGGGAGCGGGGCAATGACGGGGCCGGGCGACGCGCTCTTCGACAACGAGGACATGGCGGCCGGGTACGCGGCGCCGGAGGTCGAGCCCAGCGCGGGCACACTGGACGTGACCGAGGTGCTACCGGTCTACAAGGACCACGAGGTGGTCGCGGAAGTCGTTGCGCCGCACCGGGAGATCGAGACCGCGATCGGCGCGCCGCTGCTGCGCACCGACGGGCTGACGGTGAAGTTCGGTGGTCTCACCGCGCTGGACGCCGTGAGCTTCGAGATCCGCCGCGGCGAGATCCTCGGGCTCATCGGACCCAATGGCGCGGGCAAGACGACCTGCTTCAACGCCATCTCCGGCGTGTACCGGCCGTCGGGCGGCACCGTCTACTTCGACGGCAAGCCGCTCACCAAGACCAAGCGCAACGAGATCACCCGCCTGGGTATCGCGCGCACCTTCCAGAACATCCGGCTCTTCGGCGAGATGACCGCGCTGGAGAACGTCGTGGTGGGCGCGGACGCCCGGCACCGGACCTCGGTCCCGGGCGCCATCTTCCGCACCGCCCGGCACCGGAGCGAGGAGCGCGACTCGCTCGAAAGAGGCATGGCGCTGCTGGAATTCGTCGGCATCGCCGCGCACGCGGTGGAGAAGGCGCGCAATCTGTCCTACGGCGATCAGCGCCGCCTGGAGATCGCCCGCGCGCTGGCGACGGAACCGAAACTGCTGTGCCTGGACGAGCCGGCCGCCGGCTTCAACCCGAGCGAGAAGTCGGCGCTGATGGATCTGATCCGCAAGATCCGCGACGACGGCTACACCGTGCTGCTCATCGAGCACGACATGCGGCTGGTCATGGGCGTGACCGACCGCATCGTGGTGCTCGAGTTCGGCCGCAAGATCGCCGACGGGCTGCCGGACCAGATCCGCCAGGACCCGGCGGTGATCAACGCGTATCTGGGCGTGCCCGACGAGGCGGAGGCCGCGGACGGTGGCGCCGAGCAGGCCGCGGCCCCGCTGGCCGCCGGCGCGGAGGTGGACCCGGGCAAGCCTGGCGCACAACCGATTCCGGACCCGAGCAAGCCCGTCCCGGTGCCGGACGCACCGGGAGCCCCGTCCGATCAGCCCCTGCTGACGGTCGAGGACATGGTGGTCAACTACGGCAGAATCCAAGCCCTGCACGGTATCTCGCTGTCGGTCGGCCAGGGCGAGCTGGTGACCCTGCTGGGCGCCAATGGCGCGGGCAAGACCACCACCATGCGTGCCCTGTCCGGCCTGCTGCCGCTCACCCGCGGCCGCATCATGTTCCAGGGCCGCGACATCACCCGCATGAAGGCCCACGAGCGCGTCGTGGCGGGCCTGATCCAGGCCCCCGAGGGCCGCGGTGTCTTCCCCGGCATGACGGTCCAGGAAAACCTCGACATGGGTTGCCACGCACGACCGTTCAAGGCCAAGGCCGACTACACCCACACACTGGACTGGGTCTACGAGCTGTTCCCGCGACTGCTCGAACGCCGGCGCCAGGTGGGCGGCACCCTCTCCGGCGGCGAGCAGCAGATGCTGGCCATCGGCCGCGCCCTCATGGCCCGCCCCCAGCTGCTGCTGCTGGACGAGCCGTCAATGGGCTTGGCCCCCATGGTGATCCAGCAGATCTTCCGCATCATCGCCGACATCAACGCCCAGGGCACCACGGTCCTGCTGGTCGAGCAGAACGCCCAGCAGGCGCTGACCCGCAGCGACCGCGCCTACATCCTGGAAACCGGCGAGGTCACCAAAACCGGCGGCGGCCGGGCCCTCCTGCACGACCCCGCCGTCAAATCCGCCTACCTCGGCGTCGGCTGAGCCCGGGCCCCGAAAAGCATTCGGGCCGGTCACCTTCCGGTGACCGGCCCGAAGCCTTCTGCAGGGGCGACAGGAATCGAACCTGCAACCTGCCGCTTTGGAGACGGCTGCTCTGCCAATTGAGCTACACCCCTTGGCGAGGGCATACGCTACCAGGTAGCCCGGCCGCGATGAAATCGGTTTTGCTGACCTGCGGCGACGGGCCGAGTATGCCCGCTGCCCACGGATGTCGGAGGGGATACCTAGACTCTGTCGGGTGACCCCTGCCTCTACTGATCAGCGTCCTGGTGTTGTGCCCGCATCTGCGTCCGGGGAGCAGCCGACCCTGCTGCTGCTGGATGGGCATTCGCTGGCCTATCGCGCGTTCTACGCGCTGCCGGCAGAGAACTTCAAGACGCAGAGCGGGCAGACCACCAATGCCGTGTACGGATTCACGGCGATGCTGATCAATCTGTTGCGGGACGAGAAGCCCACGCATGTGGCGGCGGCGTTCGACGTGAGCCGGAAGACCTTCCGGACCGAGGCGTTCCCCGAGTACAAGGCGAACCGGATCAGCACGCCCGACGAGTTCCGGGGCCAGGTGGAGACCACCCAGGAAGTGCTGGGGGCACTGGGGATTCCGGTGATGGCCATCGAGGGATACGAGGCGGACGATCTGATCGCCACCCTCACCACACAGGCCGTGCCCGAGGGTTTCCGGGTGCTCATCGTCACCGGTGACCGCGATTCGCTGCAGCTGGTCAACGACAACGTCACCGTCCTCTACCCGAAGAAGGGCGTCTCCGAGCTGACCCGGTTCACACCGGCGGCGGTGGAGGAGAAGTACGGTCTCACCCCGCAGCAGTATCCGGACTTCGCGGCGCTGCGCGGCGACCCGAGCGACAACCTGCCCGGTATCCCGGGCGTGGGGGAGAAGACCGCCGCCAAGTGGGTGCGCGAATACGGTGATCTGGCCACGCTGGTCGACCAGGTGGACAAGGTCAAGGGCAAGGTCGGAGACGCGTTGCGCGCCAACCTGTCCAGCGTCGTGCTCAACCGTCAGCTCACCGAGATGGTGAAGGACGTGCCGCTGCCCTACACCCCGGAGCAGCTGGCCGTGCAGCCGTGGGACCGGGAGAAGATCCACCGCCTGTTCGACGAGCTGGAGTTCCGCGTCCTGCGCGATCGTCTCTTCGACACCCTGGCCCCGGTGGAGCCGGAGGCCGAGGCCGGTTTCGAGATCAGCGGCAGCACCCTCGCGGCCGGTACGGTCGCGGACTGGCTGGCCGAGCACGCCGGAACCGGTGTGCGGCACGGTGTTTCCGTGGTCGGCACCGGTTCGCCGATCAACGGCGACACCCAGGCCATCGCACTGGCCGCCGCCGACGGCGAGGGCGCCTACATCGACGTGCACACCCTCACCCCGGAGGACGAGAAGGCGCTGGGCGCCTGGCTCGCCGACGCCGAGATCCCGAAGGCGTTGCACGAGGCCAAGACCGCCATGCACGCGCTGCGCGGCCGCGGCTGGCAGCTGGGCGGGCTCACCAGCGACACCGCGCTGGCCGCCTACCTGATCCTGCCCGGCCAGCGCACCTTCAACCTGGAGGACCTGTCGCTGCGCTACCTGAGCCGGGAGTTGCGCGTCGACAATGCCGGCGAGAGCCAGCTGTCGCTGCTCGACGACGAGGAGCAGGTCGACGCCGAGGTCGCCAATGCCCAGATGCTGCGCGCCCGTGCGGTTTCCGATCTCGCCGACGCCTTCGACACCGAACTCGAGCGCATCGAGTCCACCGCCCTGCTGCGCGATATGGAACTCCCGCTGCTGAGCGTGCTGGCCGATCTGGAGGCCGCGGGCATCGCCGTCGACACGGCCCAGCTGGAGGAGCTGCAGCGCGAGTTCGCCGACCGCGTCGCCGAGGCCGCCAACAACGCCTACGGCGTGATCGGCAGGCAGATCAACCTGGGCTCGCCCAAGCAGCTGCAGGTGGTGCTGTTCGACGAACTCGATATGCCGAAGACCAAGCGCACCAAGACCGGCTACACCACCGACGCCGACGCACTCGAGGGTCTCTACGAGAAGACCGAGCACCCGTTCCTGAAGCACCTGCTCGAGCACCGCGACGCCACCCGGCTGAAGGTGACCGTGGACGGCCTGCTCAAATCGGTCGCCGACGACGGCCGCATCCACACCACCTTCAATCAGACGGTCGCGGCCACGGGCCGGCTCTCCTCGACCGAGCCCAACCTGCAGAACATCCCGATCCGCACCGATATGGGCCGCCGCATCCGCGACACCTTCGTGGTGGGCACCGGGGCGGGCTCCGGCGGTGTCACCGCCTACGAGTCGCTGATGACCGCCGACTACAGCCAGATCGAAATGCGGATCATGGCCCACCTCTCCAAGGACGAGGGCCTGATCGAGGCCTTCAACTCCGGCGAGGACCTGCACAACTTCGTCGCCTCCAAGGCCTTCGACATCCCCATCTCCGAGGTGGAACCGGAACTGCGCCGCCGCATCAAGGCCATGTCGTACGGCCTGGCCTACGGCCTGTCCGCCTACGGCCTGTCCCAGCAGTTGAAGATCAGCGCCGACGAGGCCAAGGTCCAGATGGACATCTACTTCAACCGTTTCGGCGCCATCCGCGACTATCTGCGCGACGCCGTCGAGCAGGCCCGCAAGATCGGCTACACCGAGACCCTCTTCGGCCGCCGCCGCTATCTGCCGGATCTGGATTCCAGCAACCGGCAGCGTCGCGAGGCCGCCGAGCGGATGGCCCTGAACGCCCCGATCCAGGGCACGGCCGCCGACATCATCAAGGTCGCCATGATCGACACCCAGCAGGCGATCCGGGCGGCCGGGCTGAAGTCCCGGATGCTCTTGCAGATTCACGACGAACTCGTCTTCGAGGTCGCTCCCGGCGAGCGCGAGCAACTGGAATCGCTTGCGCGCGAGCACATGTCCCATGCCATCGAACTCTCGGTGCCGCTCGAGGTCTCGGTGGGCGTGGGCCGCAGCTGGGATTCGGCGGCGCACTAGGTGCGAGCGCGGCCCGGGCCGCTCGGGCGTTCGATACGTGACAACTGATTTCGCTGCGCCATGGGTAACTCGCCGGGTACGTCCAAGATTCGGGTACTGGTCTGACCGCGGGCACGGGTGCGCGACTCCGACGCCACACTGCCGTCCGCTGAAGTTTCGGGGAGGCGGACCAGCCGTGAGCTGGGCACGTTCACCAAACAGATGTCTGCGGGCCCCATGGTGTTTGCTCGCACTCTTCCGCGGGCCGGTGTGGCGCCCGTCGCATATCCGGTGACCTGCGGCGAAGTTACTCGTGGGTCGATTGCGAATATGGTTGCCATTGCGAGGATGCCCCCCTATGCTCGACCTCGTGCCGAATCCCGCCTACAGCCGCAGCGCAGCGCTCGAAGTCGCCGACCGCGACCGCGCCGCGCTCATTTCGCTCACCGCGAGTGTGGCTGGCGCGCGCGTACTCGTAGTTCTCCGCCGTAGCGGGGTCTGACTCGGACCGGCCCCTCGCTGCGGCCGAATGAACTTTTCTTGCTGGTCCCCTCTGTCACTTTCTTCGGAAGAAGTCGGGAAGACCTAGTTCAATGACCATCACCATTGATACCGCCACGTTCAACGCCGCTGCCCCCGCGAGTCTGCGGAGCGAGTGCATCGGCCTGACCCCCGCCGAGTTCCACGACCGATACTGCGCCCCGACGGGCCCGGTCAAGCTCAGCGACTGGACCCCGATCGGCCACCGCGCCGGCACGGCCACCCTGGAAATCGCCGATCACCTGCGCACCGTCGTGGCGACGGGCAGCCCGGTGGCGGCGCTGACCTCGGCTCTCTACGACGAGGGCTACCCGGTGGAGATCCTCGCGTTCCACCAGCGCCGCACCGCGGACGGCATGGCCACCTTCGTCCAGTGCGAGTTCAACGGCCGCCGCGGCTGGGGCGCCGCCCTCGCCGACGATCCGGCCGAATCCACTATCCGCGCCATGATCGCCGGCATCAACCGGCTCGGTTCGCACTTCTGAGCGAAGCAGGAATCCGGCCCCGCTGCTGAGGCAGCGGGGCCGGATTGCGTGAGATGTCCGCTGAAAAGCCGTGAGATGTCTGCTGAAAAGACAAGCGCCGCAACTCCTTCCGGGGTTGCGGCGCTGAGTTCGCGGGGTGCGCGGGCCTACTTCGACTCTTGCTCGGCGATCTGCTTGCGGACCTCGTCCATGTCGAGGGCCTTCACCTGGGTGACCAGGTCCTCGAGGGCGGCCGGGGGCAGCGCGCCGGGCTGGGCGAAGACGAGCACGCCCTCGCGGAAGGCCATGATGGTCGGGATCGAGCGGATATTGGCGGCGGCGGCCAGGCCCTGCTGGTCTTCGGTGTCCACCTTGCCGTGCACCACGTCGGGATGCGTCTCCGACGACTTCTCGAAGGTCGGGGCGAAGCTGCGGCACGGGCCGCACCACGAGGCCCAGAAGTCGACGAGAACGACGTCGTTGCCGGTGACTACCTCGTCGAAGTTCTGCTCGGTCAGGGTCTGGGTGGCCATGGTTTCCTCTCGTATCGATGTCCCCCGGTCCAACACGGGGCCCACTGGTTATCTTCCCTGGGTGATCGGCCGGTCGGTCGTTCAGAGTCGTTCGGTCCCGGAGATGGGCCACTCCTCACGCCGGTCACCGTCCCATCGCCGGATGCCCTCTACGGTAGCCCGGAAGTCCTTGTCCCAGGCCACCGCGTCGAGCGCCGCCTCGAGTTGTCCCGGCCGCAGCCGCCGCGCGAGCGTGACGTGCGGCGTCCAGACGTCCGGGCGCACGTTGGCGGGAATGCCCGGGCACTCCTCGATGACACGGAACAGCCTGTGCTGCAGGGTGATCAGTGCTGCGGAGGGCACCACGGCCCGGACCAGAATGGGCGTGCGTGCGCCGAACACCAGCAGTCCGCCCAGCCGGATCGGAAAGGGCCGAAACTCCTGGCGCGCCAAGACTTTATCGAGTCGCGGCCAGATCTCGGAGGCGACCGCGAGGCTGATGTGCGGCCGGTGCTCGGGCCCGGGCGCGCGCAATCCGATTTCGCGCAGCAGCGCCCACTGCCGCCGCACCTCGGCCTCGGCCGTCACGTCGAGCACCAGTTCCACCGATTGCACCATGGTGTCCCGAACCTACGCCGAGATCTCGAAACATGCGCGGCCGTGTGCCGGAGCGTCACCGGCGCGGGGGTTGCGCGAGGATGGCTCCCATGAGCGACAGCGACACTCGAGTACGCCTGGGCCTGTTGGAGGGCGACGGCATCGGCCCGGAAATCGTGCGCGCCACCCGGGATGTGGTCGACGACGCCTTCCTGGCCACGGGTCTGCCGCCGGTGGAATGGGTGACGCTGCCGCTGGGACACGCGGCGATCGAGCAGTACGGCAACCCGGTACCCGCGCAGACCCTCGATGGGCTGGCCGAACTGGATGCCTGGATCATGGGCCCGCACGACAGCGCCTCCTATGCGCCCGAACACCGCACCGGCCTGCCGCCGGCGGGCGCGGTGCGGAAACGCTTCGGGCTCTACGCCAATATCCGCCCGGCCCGCACCCTCGAGGGCGTCCGCTCGGTCGCCCCGGACATGGATCTGCTGATCCTGCGCGAGAACACCGAGGGCCTCTACGCCGACCGCAATATGGCCGCGGGCTCCGGCGAATTCCAGCCGTCGCCGGATGTGGCGCTGGCCGTCGGCGTGTTCACCCGCCCGGCGATCGAGCGGATCGCGCACCTGAGTTTCGAGATCGCGGGCGAGCGCTCCAAGAAGGTGACCATCGTGCACAAGGCGAACGTGCTGCCCATGACCATGGGCATGTTCCGCGACGTCTGCTACGAGGTGGCTGCGCAGTATCCCGACATCGAGGTCGGCGACGAGCACGTCGACGCGGCGGCCGCGCATCTGGTCCGCGCGCCCCAGGACTACGACGTGATCGTCACCGAAAACCTCTTCGGCGACATCCTTTCCGATCTGGCGGGGGAGTTGAGCGGTTCGCTCGGCATGGCGGCGTCGGTGAACTGTTCGGACACGCAGATCATGGCGCAGGCCGTGCACGGCGCGGCCCCCACGCTGGCCGGGCACAATCGCGCGAATCCGGTGGCGCTGTTCAACTCCGCCGCGGGCATGTTGCGGTGGATGAGCCGGACCCCGCGCTACAGCGCCCTGCGGCGGGTGGGCGACCGGGTGGAACACGCGGTTGCGGAGACGTTGCGAGCCGGTGTTGCGACGTCCGATTTGGGTGGGCTAGCCTCTACCTCCGAATTCACCGAGCAGGTGCGCGCCCGGCTGCACCGCTGGTGAGCGCGCACTTCCGGGACCGGGCGTGTTCGGCCACGCGATGGCGTGTCGCCGATTAATGTTCGGTTACCGACCGACACGGACGGTGTCACTCGCTTACATTTCAAACGGCGAGCGACGCCCGGATGTCGCGCACCCGAACTGTGGAGGACTGCTGTGTCTGTTCGTAACTCTCTTCGCGGGCGTGTCCTGCGGGCCGCTGTCGTCGTCGCCGGCGGCGCCCTCGCACTGACCGCGTGTACCAGCAATTCCGAGTCCAGCGGCCCCGAGGTGGCCAAGGTCGAGGTGACCAAGGTCGACACCATCGCCGCCAAGGTGCCCGCCGACATCAAGTCCTCCGGCAAGCTGACCGTCGGTGTGAACGTGCCCTACCAGCCCAACGAGTACCGGGATCCGAGCAGCGGCAAGATCGTCGGCTTCGACGTCGACCTGATGGACGCGGTCGCCAAGGTGCTGGGCCTGTCGGCCGACTACAAGGAAGCCGACTTCGAGAAGATCATCCCCTCCATCGAGGCGGGCACCTTCAATCTCGGCATGTCCTCGTTCACCGACAACAAGGAGCGCGAGGCCACCGCCGACTTCGTCGACTACTTCTCCGCGGGCAGCCAGTGGGCCCAGCAGAAGGGCAAGCCGGTCGACCCGAACAATGCCTGCGGCAAGCGAGTCGCGGTGCAGCGCACCACCGTTCAGGACACCGACGAGATCCCGGCCAAGTCCAAGGCCTGCACCGATGCGGGCAAGCCGGAGATCCAGAAGGTCGCCTACGACGAGCAGTCCGCCGCCGCCAACGCGCTGGTACAGGGTCAGGTCGACGCCATGTCCGCCGACTCCCCGGTGACCGCGTACGCCATCAAGCAGGCCAGCGACAAGATCGAGGCGGCCGGCAAGATCTTCGACTCCGCGCCCTACGGCTGGCCGGTCAAGAAGAGCTCGCCGCTCGCGCCGGTGCTGCAGGAAGCCGTGCAGTACCTGATGGACAACGGGCAGTACAAGAAGATCGCCGAGAACTGGGGTGTCCAGGAGGGCGCGATCACCAAGTCGGGCATCAACGGGGCGACGAGCTGAAGAACGATGTCGCAGGACGAGACCAATTCCGCAGCCTCGGCTGCGTCGGCGGTCGCGAGCACCGAGCCCGAGCCGATCAAAGCGATTCCGCTGCGACGGCCGGGCCGGTGGATCGCCGCCGCGATCATTCTGATTGCCCTGGCCCTGTTCGTGTGGGGTGCCAAGACCAACGAGGCGTACCACTGGGACACCTACTTCAAGTACCTGGGTGACAAGCGAATCGCCAAGGGCGCGTTGGTCACTCTGGAACTGACCGTGCTGGCCATGGTGATCGGTGTGGTGCTGGGCGTGTTGCTGGCGGTCATGCGGCTGTCGCCCAATCCGGTGCTGCGCTCGGTGGCGTGGGCGTACCTGTGGATCTTCCGCGGTACGCCGGTCTATGTGCAGCTGGTGTTCTGGGGTCTGTTCCCGTCGCTGTACAAGACCGTGACCGTGGGTGTGCCGTTCGGGCCGTCGCTGACGCACTTCGATGTGCAGCACTGGTCCGCGCCGTTCTTCTTCGCCATGATCGGCCTGGGTCTCAACGAGGCGGCCTATATGGCCGAAATCGTGCGCGCCGGGATCAATTCCGTGGGCGAGGGGCAGCGCGAGGCGTCGGTGGCGCTGGGCATGTCCTGGTCGCAGACCATGACCCGCACGGTGCTGCCGCAGGCCATGCGGGTGATCATCCCGCCCACCGGCAACGAGCTGATCTCGATGCTGAAGACCACCTCGCTGGTGACGGCCATCCCGCTCACCACCGACCTCTACGGCCGGGCCCGCGACATCTACAGCATCAACTTCCAGCCGATTCCGCTGCTGCTGGTGGCCGCCACCTGGTACCTGCTCATCACGAGCGTGCTCATGATCGGCCAGTACTACCTGGAGCGGTACTACTCGCGGGGTTCGTCTCGGCAGTTGACGGCAAAGCAGTTGCGCGCCTTGGCTCAGGCGCAGGTCGCCGGCGGAACGGGATAGGGGAACGCTGATATGTCCGAGGACTCGATGTCGTTCTCCAAGGATCCGATTCCGCTCGTCGAGGACGCGCTGGCGCCTTCGAGCGTGCCGATGGTGCGCGCCGACCGGGTCGCCAAGAACTTCGGCGCACTGAAGGTGCTCAAGGGCATCACGCTGGAGGTGAAGCGCGGCGAGGTGCTCTGCCTGATCGGTCCCTCCGGCTCCGGCAAGTCCACCTTCCTGCGCTGCATCAACCATCTCGAGCAGATCAATGCCGGACGGCTCTATGTGGACGGCGATCTGGTCGGCTACCGCGAGAAGAACGGCAAGCTCTACGAGCTGCACCCGCGCGATGCCGCCAAGCAGCGCCGCGACATCGGCATGGTCTTCCAGCACTTCAACCTGTTCCCGCACCGCACGGCGCTGGAGAACATCATCGAAGCGCCGACCAGGGTCAAGAAGCTCAAGCGGCCCGCCGCGGTCGCCCGGGCCCGGGAGCTGCTGGACCGGGTCGGGTTGGCGGACAAGGCCGATGCCTACCCCGCCCAGCTCTCCGGCGGTCAGCAGCAGCGCGTGGCCATCGCGCGTGCCCTGGCCATGGACCCCAAGCTCATGCTCTTCGACGAGCCCACCTCGGCGCTGGACCCTGAGCTCGTGGGCGAGGTCCTCGGCGTCATGCGAGAACTCGCGGCCTCCGGCATGACCATGATCGTGGTGACCCATGAAATGGGCTTCGCCCGTGAGGTGGCCGATCAGCTGGTCTTCATGGACGGCGGTGTCGTCGTCGAGGCGGGCAACCCGCGTGAGGTGCTCGCCAACCCCCAGCACGACCGGACCAAGGCGTTCCTGTCGCGCATTCTGTAGGCGCACAACACGATCGGGGAGCTGTCCCGCCGGAGTTCACCAGAATTCCGCGCGGTGACAGCTCCCCGATGGTGTTATTTCCGCAGGAACTCCTCGATGGGGGCGGTCTGGCCGAGGATGGCGTGGCCGACGCCCGGGAGGACCAGGGTGGTCGCATCCGGGATGGATTGCGTTGCGCGGCGCGCGGTGTCGGCCGACTTGAACATGGCGTCGTCTTCGCCGACGATCACCAGGACCGGCATCGTGAGGCTGCGCAGCTGGTCGTCGGTGAAGATCGGCAGCTTGCCCGTGCGCGGAGTGAAGTGCGTGAACGTGAGGGTCACGTCGTCCAGGATCTCCGCGTGGTCGGTCAGGTTCAGGCCGGTGACAATGGCCGCGGAGCGGCGCAGGTCGTGCTTGCTGAACAGGTGGTCGACCAGGTTCTTGAAGATCCAGCCGAAGCGCTGCTTGCCGATGCCACCGGGGCACAGCAGGGCCAACCTCGTGACGCGGTCGGGCCGGCGGACGGCATAGTCCAGCGCGATCCAGCCGCCCAGTGACATGCCGACGAAGCTCGCGGACGAAAGCTGAAGGCCCGCAAGGACATCGTCGAGCCACTGCGCGAGCGCCTCGGAGCCGAGGGCCGGCCGCGATTCGGTGCTGCCGCCGGGTTCGCCGTGCAGGTCGACCGCGTAGACCCGGAAATCCCGGGCCCAGGAGGCGATATCGGCGCGCCAGGCGGAGTTGTTGGAGCCGGAGCCGTGCAGCAGGATCACCGGCGGGGCGTCCTGCGGGCCGGACGCGAGCACGAACGTATCGCCCTCGCGGGTCGCCAGGTGCAGCTGCTCGGCGGGAACCGGCCACTGCCGCAAGATATCCCGGTAGCGAGCCTGGATGGCGGCGCGGCCGGCCTCGGATTTGTAGATCGCGTTCACGACGCGAGGACTCCTTCCATGTATTCGAGCAGCCGGGCGGTATCGCCCAGGCCGCCGACGAGAATGACCTTCAGGCGGGCGCGTTCGCGGTCGTGGAAGGTCTGGATCCGCAGGGGCTGCCCGTCCGGTCCCCGGGTCGCCGCCGCGCCGGTCAGCAGGGTGCTGACCCGGTCGGCGGTGCCGGGATCCACGGCGTCGACCTCGATGATGGTCGACGCTTCCGAATGCCGGTGCCGGGCAACCGATTCACGCGGGCTGCCGGGCTCGGGCAGGCCGGTGAAGGCCGCCAGATCGGTGGCCGCGATGCGGTACTGCTTGCCGATGCGGGTGGCGGGTAGCTTCCCGTCGCGCACGTAGCCGCGGACGGTGCGGACGTGCAGGCCGAGGCGCTCGGCTACCTCGTCGACGGAGTACAGACGATCTGTCACGAAAACTACCTTAAACATCCCTATCTGTGATCGCAATTGGGAGGTTTAGGTAACTATGTGAGGAGACTTACGGTGGCCGCCAAACTAAACTACATTGTGTAGTAGACATTCGGTCGCACGGTGGGAGGCAGCGACATGGGGTTCACGGCGGCAGCGGAGCATCCGGTCGAATCGGCGCGGTGGAGTTTCCTGCAATGGGCGGTCCTGGTGGTCGGAGCCGTCCACATCGTCTGGGCGATCGCGGGCTGGGTCGCCGAACCCAGCTTCGCCATGGGCGAGCACGCCCCGGCCACACCGGTGCTCGGCATGGACTACAACGGCTGGCACGGGCTCGCGGGACTGCTGCTGTTCACGCCCGCGCTGGTGGCCGCGCTGCGCAAGCGCTGGGCCGCCTGGTATTGCGTGATCGCCGCTGTCGGAGGCGGATTCGTGGTCGGCGTCTGGGCGCTGTTCGCGCACAGTGTGCTGATGTTCAGCTTCCCGAATCACCGCAGCGACGCCGTCGAGCACATCGTGACCGGTGTGGTGCTGCTGGTGCTGGTCGGTGTCCAGGCGATCCGGGACCGCGGCCTGCGGGCGGTGTTCGCGGCCGGGACGTGACGCTAGGGCTCGACGAGCATCGGCGCCGGATCCTTCCAGCGTGCCAACGCGATGCGGAGCTGTCCGAGTAGGACTTTCGCGGCCGGGCTCAGCGGCCGCTCGGTACTCCAGGCCAGGACCAAACGGCCCCGCATCTCCGGATCGATCTCCAGGGTGCGCACCCCTGATTGGGCCGCCTCGTCGGCGGGGACGCGCGGGATGACGGCCACGCCCAGCTCGTGCGCGGCCAGCCGGATGAGCAGTGGGGGAGCGGCGGCTTCGAACGCCACATCGGGGACGAGATCTGCTGCGGCGCAGGCATTGTCGAGCAGACCGCGCAGACCGGTGCCGCTCGGCAGGCAAATCAGGGGATGGGTGCACAGCTCGGCCAGCGTGATTCGTTCGCCGAAGCCCTCGGCCCCGGCCGCTACCGCCGCGACAATGGCACTGTCGTAGACGGTTTCGGTCCCGATGCCCGGATCCAGGTCGCCGGAAACGCTGAGTACCCCGATATCCAGGTCACCACGGCGGACCGCTGCGTGCATGGATTCGGAGGTGTCCTCGGTCAGGGAGATGCCGATCTGCGGGTGGTCGCGATGGAAGTCGGCCAGCACCTGGGCGATGTCGATCTCCTCGCCCGCCGCGCCGGAGATCAGCCCGACCCGCACGTGCCCCCGCAGCAGACCGGTGAATTCGTCCACCGTGTGGGTGATGCGCTCGACCTGATCCAGGGCCGCCCGGGCCAGCGGCAGCACCGCCTCGCCGACCGGGGTGAGCGTGACCGAGCGGCTGGAACGGTCCAGCAGTGGTTGTCCCAGTTCGCGTTCCAGGTGCCGGATCTGCGCACTGAGCCCCGGCTGCGCCAGGTGCAGGCGGGCCGCCGCCCGGGTGAAGTTGGCCTCCTCGGCGACCGTCACGAAGTACCGCAGCTGACGAAGTTCCATAACTGTTGATTCTAGCTACGAGAAAAACTATCTGTTGGAGTTCTTGATCGGAGCCGAGCAGAGTTGGTGACATGACGAAGACAGTGATCACCGAACTGCCCGCCACCGCCGGCCCCGTCTTCCAGCCCGGCGACTCCGGCTACGACGCCGAGATCGCCGGATTCCAAACCGCTTACACCCACCGTCCCGCCGTGGTCGTCGGCGCGGCGCACGCCGAGGACGTCCGCGCCGCCGTGGAATACGCGGCGCGCCACGGCCTTCCGGTCGCCGTGCAGAACACCGGCCACGGCCTGTCGGTCGCCACCGACGGCGGCGTGCTCATCACCACCCGCCGCATGACCGACATCCGCATCGACGCCGACGCCCGGACCGCCCGGGTGGCGGCGGGCGTCCAGGCCGGAGCCCTGATCGAGGCGGCCGCCGCGCACGGCCTCGCGCCGCTGAACGGCTCCTCGCTCTCGGTCGGCGTGGTCGGCTACACCCTGGGTGGCGGCATCGGCATCCTGGCCCGCGAATTCGGTTATGCCGCAGAGCATGTGCGCGGCATCGAGATCGTCACCGCCGACGGCCGGCTGCGCCGGCTGGAGCCCGGCGACGAGCTGTTCGGCGCGGTGCTCGGCACCGGCGGCAACTTCGGGGTGGTCACCGCACTGGAGCTGGCGCTGCTGCCGATCACCACCGTGTACGGCGGCCAGCTGCAATTCGACACCCCGCTGGTCGCGCCCGCACTGGAAGCGTGGCGACTGTGGACCCGGGACGTGCCCGAGCAGATGACCTCGGCCATCACCATGATGACCTTCCCCGATATTCCGGCATTCCCGCCGCACCTGCGCGGCCGGTACGTCGCGACCATCAATATCGCGTTCACCGGTTCCGCCGAAGAGGGCGAGCGCCTGGTCGCCCCGCTGCGCGCGGTCGGCGCGCGGATGGCCGACGACCTGCGGGCCATGCCGTACACGGAAAGCCATGCCATCTACCGGGATCCGGAACACCCGCACCCCTACCTGGCCACCAACGCGCTGCTGTCCGACCTGCCCGCCGACGCCACCGACGCCTTCCTGGAGGCCACCGGCCCCGAGTCGCCGGTGCCGGTGATCGCCGGTCTGCGCCACCTGGGCGGCGCGCTGGGCCGCCCGGGGCCGAACGGCATCGCCATGGACCACCGCGACGCCGAGTACATCGCCCGCGTTCTGACCATGCCGAACCCGGACAACGCGGACCAGATCGACGACCGGCTGTCGCTCACGCTGAAGTCTCTTCAGCCTTGGACGCTGGGCCAGAACCTGAACTTCCTCTACGGCGGCGGCGATCGGGCCGATGAGGAGCAGACCCGGGCGGGATACGCCGCCGCCACCTACGACCGGCTGGCGGGTCTGAAGGCGAAGTACGACCCGGCAAACCTGTTCCGCAACAACCGCAATATTCGTCCCCGCTGACCGCGTCGGATCCACTCCCGCTCGTCCCGTCACACCTGTCCGTGGCGGGGTGAGCCGCATTTCCGGGCTTGGCTCGGGCTCCCCTGCGAGCTATCGTCGTGATATCACTTCGATACTAGGAGAGTGTCATGGAGTTGCGTCGAGCCTTCCGGCTGAACGGATTCCTCATGCTGGGGGTTCTGATACTGCTGATCATCGCGATCGCCGTCGAGGCGCACACGCTGAACACCAGGGGCGGCGACGGCGGTTCGTCGGCCGTCCTGGGTGTGGCGCTGGCCGTCACGCTCCTGGCCGCGGTGCTGGCGGCGAGCGGGTTCATCGTGGTGAATCCCAACCAGGCCAAGGTGATCCAGTTCTTCGGCCAGTACATCGGCTCGGTCAGCGAATCCGGTTTCCACTGGGTCACCCCGCTGTCCAGCCGCCGCGGCATCTCGCTGCGGGTCCGGAACTTCGAGACCCAGAAGCTGAAGGTCAACGATCTGGACGGCAACCCGGTCGAGATCGCGGCCGTGGTCGTGTACCAGGTGGTCGACAGCTACAAGGCCGCCTTCGCCGTCGACGACTACGAGGACTTCGTCCGCACCCAGTCCGAGACCGCGGTCCGGCACCTGGCCACCACCCACCCGTACCAGTCCGACGACGCGAACACCGCCAGCCTGCGCGACGGGTCCGAGGTGGCCGGCGAGCTGACCACCGAACTGCGCGCCCGCACCGAACTGGCCGGCATCGAGATCATCGAGGCCCGCATCACCCACCTCGCCTACGCGCCGGAGATCGCCCAGGCCATGCTGGTCCGCCAGCAGGCCGCCCAGGTGGTCGCCGCCCGCAGCCGCATCGTCGAGGGCGCGGTCGGTATGGTCGGCATGGCCCTGGACCGACTGGCCGACCAGGGCGTGGTCGAACTCGATGAGGAGCGCAAGGCGGCAATGGTGTCCAACCTGCTGGTGGTCCTGTGCGGCGACCGCTCCGCCGCACCCGTCGTCAACGCCGGAACCCTCTACTCCTGATGGTCAAGCGCGAGCCGAAAAAGGTGCTGCTCCGGCTCGATCCGGCGGTCCACGAAGCCATCGCCAAGTGGGCCGCCGACGATCTCCGCAGCATCAACGCCCAAATCGAATTCGCGCTGCGCCTCGCCCTGAAACAGGTTGGGCGCGAACCGAAATAGTCACGACACCACGTTCGAACCGTCGACAAGACAGCCCCCGCCGAGCGGGACCGGCTGCGCCCTCAGTGCGGCTTCTCGGTGACGAAAATGGCTGTGCCGGGGAAGATTTCGCCGCGGAGGGGGCTCCACTGGCCCCACTCGCGGTCGAGCCACTCGGGCCAGTCGGGTTCGATGATGTCGGTGAGGATCAGGCCGGCGGCGACGATTTCGCGGACGCGGTCGCCGATGGTGCGGTGGTGTTCGACGTAGGTGGGTTCGCCGTCGGAGTCGAGTTCGACGTACGGGGTGCGGTCGAAATAGGGGATGGTGGCGCGCAGACCCTCGGGGCCCGGGTCGTCGGCGAAGATCCAGCGCATGGGGTGGTTCACCGAGAAGACCCAGCGGCCACCCGGTTTCAGGACACGGTGGACCTCCCGCATCACCCGAGCGGAGTCCGCGACGAAGGGCACCGCGCCGAAAGCGGAGCAGGCCAGATCGAAGGACTCGTCGGCGAAGGGCAATTCCTCGGCGCCCGCCTGGATGAGCGGGACCCGGGGGCCGCCCGCGGCCATGGCGGCGAGACCGCGGTCGAGCATGGCGCGGGAGATGTCCAGCCCGATCGGGAGCGCGCCGTGCGAGGCGAGCCAGCGCGAGCAGGGGGCCGACCCGCAGCCGATCTCCAGAATCCGCTTGCCGACGATGTCCCCCAGCAGGTGCCAGTCACCCTCGTGCAATCCCTCCGGGCACCACACGAATTCGCCGGCGGGGGAGTCCACGCCGAGGAAGTCGGCATGGGTCTCGTGGTAGGCCGCGGCGTCGGCGTCCCACCACTTGCGGCTGGCGCGCTGACTGGACTGCGAGTCGACCTTGGTCCGGGTCACTCCCACCGTCCCGAGCAGGGTGTTGGCTTCGGCGTGCCGGGCATCGTCGGTGGTGACGGAGTGATCTTCGGACATGGGCTCACCCTATCGACCCGCGCGCCGGGACCCATGTTTGCTTGGTACAACACCTGTCGCGTACGCTGTTTTCCGCGAGTGTCTTCTGTACCCGGTTTCTCGAGACCGCGTAGAGCAGATAATCGTGCTGTGAGTCCGCATGCTTTTCAGGGCAGCGTTGTGCAGCGTCGCAGCGGTGTGCTGTGCATGACCAACGTTAGTTCCAACGCCTGCTGTTCGCAGCAATACCGAAAGTCCACATGTCCACTACCGACCACAATCCGTCCGGAGCCTCCCAACACATGCCCACCACTGTCACCTCGCCGCAGGTTGCCGTCAACGACATCGGCACTGCCGAGGACTTCCTCGCCGCCATCGACAAGACCATCAAGTACTTCAACGACGGCGACATCGTCGAAGGAACCATCGTCAAGGTCGATCGCGATGAGGTCCTTCTCGACATCGGTTACAAGACCGAAGGCGTGATCCCGTCTCGCGAACTGTCCATCAAGCACGATGTCGACCCGGCCGAGGTCGTTTCCGTGGGCGATGAGGTCGAGGCCCTCGTTCTCACCAAGGAGGACAAGGAAGGCCGCCTGATCCTGTCGAAGAAGCGCGCTCAGTACGAGCGGGCCTGGGGCACGATCGAGGAGCTCAAGGAGAAGGACGAGGCCGTCAAGGGCACCGTCATCGAGGTCGTCAAGGGCGGCCTGATCCTGGACATCGGTCTGCGCGGCTTCCTCCCGGCATCGCTGGTCGAGATGCGTCGCGTGCGCGACCTCCAGCCGTACGTCGGCAAGGAGATCGAGGCCAAGATCATCGAGCTCGACAAGAACCGCAACAACGTGGTCCTGTCGCGTCGCGCCTGGCTCGAGCAGACCCAGTCCGAGGTCCGCAGCGAGTTCCTGCACCAGCTGCAGAAGGGCCAGGTCCGCAAGGGTGTGGTCTCCTCCATCGTCAACTTCGGTGCCTTCGTGGACCTGGGTGGCGTGGACGGTCTGGTGCACGTCTCCGAGCTGTCCTGGAAGCACATCGACCACCCGTCCGAGGTTGTCGAGGTCGGCAACGAGGTCACCGTCGAGGTTCTCGACGTCGACCTGGACCGCGAGCGTGTCTCCCTGTCGCTCAAGGCGACCCAGGAAGACCCGTGGCGTCAGTTCGCCCGCACCCACGCGATCGGCCAGATCGTCCCGGGCAAGGTCACCAAGCTGGTTCCGTTCGGTGCGTTCGTGCGCGTCGAAGAGGGCATCGAGGGCCTGGTGCACATCTCCGAGCTGGCCGAGCGCCACGTCGAGGTCCCGGACCAGGTTGTGGCCGTCGGCGACGACGCCATGGTCAAGGTCATCGACATCGACCTCGAGCGTCGCCGGATCTCGCTGTCGCTGAAGCAGGCCAACGAGGACTACACCGCCGAGTTCGACCCGTCGAAGTACGGCATGGCCGACAGCTACGACGACCAGGGCAACTACATCTTCCCCGAGGGCTTCGACTCCGAGACCAACGAATGGCTCGAGGGCTTCGAGAAGCAGCGTGAGGAGTGGGAGACCCGGTACGCCGAGGCCGAGCGTCGCCACAAGATGCACACCGCTCAGATGGAGAAGATGGCCGCCGACGCCGCCGCCGAGGCTGCCAACGGTGGTCCGTCGAACTACTCCTCGGAGTCGGGTTCGCAGGCTGCGGCTTCGTCCTCCGAGCCGGCCGGTGGCTCGCTCGCGAGCGACGCCCAGCTGGCCGCGCTGCGTGAGAAGCTGTCGGGCAACGCCTGATTCGCTGACACGCGATAAGCGATAGTCGAAGGTCCCCGAGCCGATGGCTCGGGGACCTTCGCTATTCTCGGAAGTAACATGTCCGAATCCGCCATTGAGTCGACCCCGTCGCTCTGGGAGCGCCGCAAGATCGAGGCCATGGGCCGTATCCAGCGGGTAGCGCTGGAGCTGTTCGACGAGCACGGCTATCGGGAGGTCACCGTCGAGCGGGTGGCGGGTGCCGCGGGTGTGTCACCGAGTTCGATCTACCGGTATTTCGGGACCAAGGAGAATCTGGTCCTCTACGACGAGACCGATCCGAAGCTCCTGGAAATCGTGCGGACGGTCGGCGGCGGCGAAACCCTGGCTCCCCTCGACCTTTTGGCGGCCGCGCGGCCGCTCATCCCCGTACTCATCGACGAGATCGTGACCGATGAGGTCGAGTACCGGACGCGGCTGCGCATGGGCTATGTCCGGACCATTCCCGAGGTGAAACTCGGGCAGGCGCAGCAGATGCGGGAGCTCGAGGACCAGTTCCGGATCCTGCTCGTCGACCGTACCGGCCGCGACCGCAACGACGTGCAGATGCGGCTGGCCGCCGCGATCGCCATCTGGGGTTCCATGGCGGCGCTGGACCATTGGGCCGGAACGGGTTTCGCCGCGCGGCTGCGTGAGGTCTACCGCGAAGTCGTCGAATCCATCGTGGTCGCGCTGGAGGCTATGTTCCGCTGACGGCGCGGAGTCGGCAGCCACCAGTTCCAGCGGTCGGTGCGGCCGTCGGCCGACAGCGCGGTGTCACCGGGTCCGGCGGCGACGATCTGGATGGGGAAGAGCAGGCCGGGGCCGAAGTCGTTCTGGACCAGGCGAGTCGCCTGCCCGGTGGGCCGATCGCCCAGCGAGTTCAGGCCCATGTCGATGCCGTAGCGGATACCCGCGATCGGCAGTGCCGCCGCGACCAGCAGCGCCATTCCGAGCAGGCCGAACACCATCGGTCTGCCCATCCACGGTGTATCGGTCCGAATACAGCACGATCAGGTCCTGCTCCGCGCCGAGCTGCGAGAAGTGTTGTGCGACGCGGTCTTCGGTGGTGGCCGAGGCGGATCCCGGCACGCTGTAGTCGGGTGCGCCCAGTCGCGCGTGCAGGGCCGGATACGCCGCGCCACACGCCACGATAAGCACCAGCCACACGCCGATCACGATTCGGGGATGCCGGGCCATGAATTCGCCCCAGCGCCCGACGACGCCGAATCGCGGTGCGGAGTCCGGGAAGCGGGGCGGATCGGCGAGCGCCGGACGGGTCATGGAGGCTCCCACGGTCGATACCTGAAAGTCACTCTCAGGTATGGCCGATAGCTCAGGCCGGCCCGGCATTGAGGTGCAAGTCACTGTCAGAAATCCACGACTGGACCCACTACGGTTACGAATGGTTCGCTGAGCCGTCACTATTCGAAGGTTGAATGCGAACTGGACGGCCGACCGGGTAGGTTCGCCGCGTTCAATTCCTTTCACTCCTAGCGGGAAGGCACTACCGGAGTATGGGCGTGTTCGCCGGAATCAACAGGCGCGACTTTCTGGCGAAAGCCATGGCCACGGGCGGTGCGGCCTCGCTCGCCGCACTGGCCGGACCGATTATCGAGCGGGCCTACGCCGCGGATCCGGCCGGCATGGGCGGGCTCGGCGACATCGAGCACATCGTGCTGCTCATGCAGGAGAACCGGTCCTTCGACCACTACTTCGGCGCCATGTCCGGCGTGCGCGGCTTCGACGACCCGTCCCCGGCCTGGAACCAGTACGGGTACGCGCCCGGCGTCGGCCCGACCCCGGACGGCTTCCTCAACCCCTTCCGCCTCGACACCACCCGCGGCGCGACCCTCGACGGTGAGTGCATCAACGACCCGGACCACAGCTGGCCGGCCATGCACAAGGCGTGGAACAACGGCCGCAACGACGGCTGGATGCCCATGTCCATCGCCTCCGTCGGCGCCGGAAACGGCCCTGCCGCAATGGGTTACTACACCCAGGACGACATCCCGGTGCACTGGGACCTGGCCAATGCCTTCACCCTGTGCGACAACTACCACTGCTCGGTGCTCGGACCGACCGACCCCAACCGCCTGTACTGGGTCTCGGCGACCATCGATCCGGACGGCCTCAATGGCGGACCGCTGCTCGAGACCCCGGCGCTGATTCCGCAGAACGCCTACAGCTGGCGCACCATGCCGGAGAACCTCTCCGAGGCGGGCGTCAGCTGGAAGATCTACAACAACCGCGACATCGGCCCGCTGTCCTCGGTGCTGCTGGACGGCATGATGGGCTGCTTCAAGCAGGCCGCCGACCCGAATTCCGAACTGGCGCGGCGCGGTAAGGCCCCGGAGTACCCGAAGGACTTCGCCGCCGATGTGGCCGCCGGTACCCTCCCCTCGGTCTCCTGGGTGATCCCGCCGCTGCTGAACTGCGAACACCCTGCGCTGCCACCGGCTTTCGGTGCGGTCGGGATCATGCAGGTGCTCGACATCCTGACCTCCAACCCGGCGGTGTGGGAGAAGACCGCGCTCATCGTGTCCTACGACGAGAACGGCGGCTTCTTCGACCACGTCACCCCGCCGACCGCGCCCGCCGGCACGCCGGGTGAGTTCGTCACGGTGCCGACGGACAAGAAGTTCGAGGGCATCACCGGTCCGATCGGTCTCGGCTACCGCGTGCCGTGCTTTGTGATCTCGCCCTACAGCCGCGGCGGCCTGGTGGCCTCGGAGACCTTCGATCACACCTCGCAGCTGCGCTTGATCGAGCGCCGCTTCGGGGTCGACGTGCCCAACCTGACCGCGTGGCGGCGGAGCGTGACCGGCGATATGACCTCGGCCTTCGACTTCGCCTCGGCCCCGGACGCCACGAAACCCGCGTTCGCTCCGGCGAATCGGAAGGTCGACGCCGCCGTGGCGCAGTGCGGGCCGAACATCGCCCTGGGCACCGCGACCGTCGGCACGCCCTATCCGGTGCCGCCGAACTCCATGCCCAAGCAGGACCCCGGCACACGGCGTCGGCCCAGCGGAATCGTGTAAGAGTTCCGGTGCCGCCGGGTGAGCGGTCCCTCGGCACCGTGTGGCCCGCGCACAACGGCACCGTGCGACACGCACGCAAAAGAGTGGCTCGGTCCGAATCGGACCGGGCCACTGTGTGTTTCGGGGGAGCGGATCAACTCGGGCGGCGGATCGGCCGGCCGCGCCGGATCAGCCGGCGGTGGCGGGTACCCAGCGCCGCACGACGCGAGTCTCGGGCGACCGTTTTCGCTGGGCCGCGACGCTGTGCCGGGCCGGGCTGAGCAGTGTGCTCAGCCAGGAGCGACGGTGCTCGACGAGAGCGGCTGCGATGGCGGGGATCTCGATGCAATGCACGGTGCCCGCCAGGCCCAGACGGTGGCGACCCGTCCGGAGTTTTTTGGTGCCCACTGATGTTCCTTCTCTTGCGTGTTACCGGCCTAAGATCGCCTGCGGCGAACCATAGCCGAACAAAAGTGTGCGTCACCGAATATTGCGCGACATTCGCCCCGGCGTGTCGGAATCTTGCCGACAAACGGTCCGTATTCTCCGAAAAAGTTGCGAAACGGTCTCATGGGTGTCACGGAATGGCCAAGTACTGCACTTGCAGGTGAAACCGCAGACCGGAGGGGGTAACCCTGATGGGCGCGATGACCGGCGCTGATGCGAGACTGAACGAATGTTGCGAATCGGTCTCACCGGAGGCATGGGCGCGGGCAAATCCACCGTGGCCCGCATTCTCACCGAGCGCGGAGCCGTGCTGGTGGACAGTGACGTCATCGCCCGCGAAGTGGTCGCGCCCGGCACCGAGGGGCTGGCCGCGCTGGTCGAGGCCTTCGGCGCGGACATCCTCGCCGCCGACGGCAGCCTCGACCGACCGGCCCTGGCCGCCAAGGCCTTCGCTTCGGACGAGGCCCGCGCCACCCTCAACGGCATCACCCACCCACTGGTCGGCAAGCGCACCGCCGCGCTCATCGCCGCCGCCCCCGCGGACGGCATTGTGGTGCAGGACATTCCGCTGCTGGTCGAGAACGGCCTCGCGCCCTTCATGAACCTGGTGGTCATCGTGGACGCCGCCGAGGAGACCCGGCTGCGCCGGCTGGTGGAGTTCCGCGGCATCGACGAGGCCGATGCCCGCGCCCGCATCGCGGCTCAGGCCACCGACGCCCAGCGCCGGGCCGTAGCCGACGTGCTGCTCGACAACAATGGCGCGACCGGCGTCATCGATGCCGAGGTGCACCGGCTGTGGGACGAGCGCCTGGTTCCCTTCGAACGCAACCTGCGCACCCGCACGCCGGCGGCCCGGCCGGAACTGCCCGTGGCGGAGGCGAATCCGGAGTGGCCCGCGCAGGCCCGGCGGGTGATCGCGCGGCTCGCCGTGGCGTGCGGCGCGGACGCGCGAAGCATCGAACACGTCGGGCCGACCTCGGTGGCGGGCAAACCGGCCGCCGATGTCCTCGACATCCGGATCACGGTCGCCGATGGCGCCGCCGTGGACGGCCTGCGGGATCGCCTGACGGACATCGGTTTCCCGCCGGTCGCCGCGGGGGACGCGCTGCTCGCCGCGTCGGGTGTGGATCTTGCGGCGGGCGAACGGCTGCACGCGAACGCCGACCCGGGCCGCCCGGTCAATCTGATCCTCGGCGTCTGACCCGTCCGGCGGAGCCGCCTCGACGGTTGAGGGGCCGTCTGCACCCCTCGGTGTGGACGGCCCCTCTGTCTCGGGTCTACATCCAGGTCAGCGTGATGCCCTTGGACGCCAGCCAGGCCTCGAAACTGTGGCCGTGCGCGGCGATTCCGTCGATGGTCGAGGTGGCCGACTCGATGGCCTGCTGAGCCTCGGACAGGGTGACATAGCCGGCGGCGTGCGCGGCGAGCAGCTCGTCCACGTCGAGCAGCTCGACCTCGCGGCCCTGGCGGACCACCAGATCCAGGTAGTGGTCGACGGACTTCCACTGCTTCGGGCCGACCTGCGCGAACTCGCCGATGTCGATGTAGTAGTCCTGGTCGCGCCGGTGCGCGGGGGTGAAGTGGAACACGGTGGCGCGGATGGACACCGTTGGCAGCAGCCAGGATTCGATGTAGTGGAACTCGGGATGGTCGGAGGTGCGGGCCATGTACATCCCCCATGGCTCGACCTGGTACCGCTCCACCTGCCGCACGAAACCCTTGGGATCGATATTGGTGAGCTCGTCGATATTGAAGTACTCCACCTTGGGTCGGTGCAGATCTACCGCGGGTGCCCGAGTCATGCCATTCAGCATCGCGTGTCGGGCGGCGGTCGTCCAGGGGAGCGGATGCCGCGTCGCCGGCAGATTGCTGGAATCCGGCGCCGACCGGGGCGAATTTTCCGAAAACACGATCTGAAGCGGTTGTGTTTCGCTAATGTGCGGCTGCGCCGTTTCGTCGCGCACGACACTCGCCGCGCCTGGGCGGGTGCCTCAACCCAAGGGAAGTACTGCATGAACGCACACACAACCCGTGCTCGCCGGGTCGGCATGGGATTGACGACCTTCGGCGCGGTGGCCGGGACCGTCGTCCTGGTCGCTCCGCAGGCCGGTGCCTGGCCGTCGAATCTGGAGGTCTCGGGCTCCACCCACAATGTCGGCTGCTCCTACACGCTCACCGCGAGCGTCGAGGTCGACCGCCTGACTTCGGTGTCGTTCACCGACAATGGCGTCGAGCTGACGGGCAGCCCGGTGTCGCCCTCGTTGCTGAGCAACAAGGTCACCATCAACTGGACCCCGAGCACCGCCGGTTCGCACGAGCTGAAGGCCACTCAGACCCTCATCTCGAAGTCGATCACCGTGCAGGTGGATCCGGCCAGCAGCTTCGGTAGCTTCGGCTGCGGCCTCAACGGACTGCTGCCGAGCCTGTCCGGCTAGTCGGAGGACGGACAGACCCGTTCGAACCCGCCCGGTCCGTGCCGCACGGACCGGGCGGGTTCGTCTCTACAGCCAGCTGAGCGTGATGCCCTGGCCGGCCAGCCAGCGGTCGACATCGTGACCGCAGCCGGCGATGCCGTCCACCACGGCGGTGGCCCGCTCGATGGCGAGATGGGTGCGCGCGGTGTCGAAATGCCCTGCGGCATGGGCGCTCAGCAGCTGGTCGATGCCGACCAGCTCGGGCGCCTGGCCCCGGCGCGCCACCACGTGCAGGTAGTGACTCTCGGCCCGCCACTTCTTGGCCTCGCACGGGCCGTACTCGCCGATGTCGAGGTAGTAGGTCTGGCTGCGATCGTGGCCGGGCCGCAGGTGGTAGACCGTGGCGCGCAGCGTGAGTTCGGGCAGCAGCCAGGACTCGATGTAGTGGAAACGTGGATTGTCCACTGTCCGTTCGATATACAGACCGAACGGTTCTGCATGTAACCGCTCCACGGGGTGGAGAAACCCGCGATAATCGGTCCACGACAGATCCGCGAGATTGAAGTATTCGAGTCTTGGGCGATGCGGAGACACCGGAGGAGTGTTGCCGATCGCGTCGTAGGGGTGTGCGCCATTGGTGGAATTCCGCTGTGGCGTATGCAGACCGGTCATCGCCCTGCCTCTTCTCGAATCGTGCGACCAGCGAGCTCAGAGTACACCCGGGAACCGCGATTCAAACCGTAGCGAACCGACTGAGATCTACGCGACATCGACGGCACGAAAACCCTTGGGGTAACGGTCAATTCGGACATTTACCGATGGTTTACGAAACCGTGTGCGTGCCATGGGAACCGACAGCGACGACTTTGCCGACACGGAGCTGGACCCCGGCAACCGTGCCCGAAGCGACGACTGATTTCGTGAGGCGAGGGTAACTCGCCGGGGACGACCAGAACCGGTTCGGCACCCAACCGCCGGCACGGGTTTGCCACTGTCAACGGCTCTCAGCCGTCCGCTGAAGACCCGGGGAGGCGGAATTGCGAGGCGGAACTGTCGGTGGGGGGTCCTAGGCTGGGGTCATGGCGTTTGCAACCGAGATCCCGGACGACCTGCCGCTGGCTCATTCCGAGCACCGGCCCATCAGCGACGTCGAGCGCGTCGACGGGCAGTTCCAGGTCGTCAGCGAGCATCGGCCGGCCGGCGACCAGCCCGCCGCCATCGAGGAGCTCGAGCGGCGCATCCGGGGCGGCGAGAAGGATGTGGTGCTGCTGGGCGCCACCGGTACCGGTAAGTCCGCCACCACGGCCTGGCTGATCGAGCGGTTGCAGCGGCCCACGCTGGTCATGGCGCCGAACAAGACCCTGGCCGCGCAGCTGGCCAACGAGCTGCGCGAGATGCTGCCGAACAACGCGGTCGAGTACTTCGTCTCGTACTACGACTACTACCAGCCCGAGGCCTACATCGCGCAGACCGACACCTATATCGAGAAGGACAGCTCGATCAACGACGATGTCGAGCGGCTGCGGCACTCGGCCACGTCGAGCCTGCTCTCGCGACGGGATGTGGTGGTGGTGGCGTCGGTGTCGTGCATCTACGGCCTCGGCACACCGCAGTCGTATCTGGATCGGTCGGTGCAGCTGGAGGTCGGCACCGAGATCGATCGCGATCGGCTGCTGCGCCTGCTGGTGGATGTGCAATACACCCGCAATGACATGTCGTTCACCCGCGGCAGTTTCCGGGTGCGCGGCGACACCGTCGAAATCATTCCCTCCTACGAGGAATTGGCGGTGCGCATCGAATTCTTCGGGGACGAGATCGAGGCGCTCTATTATCTGCATCCGCTCACCGGTGATGTGGTGCGTCAGGTGGATATGGTCCGGATTTTCCCGGCCACCCACTATGTGGCGGGTCCGGAACGCATGGAGCGGGCCGTGCGGGATATCGAAGCGGAGCTCGACGAGCGGCTCGCGGATTTGGAGAAGCAGGGCAAATTGCTGGAGGCGCAACGACTTCGGATGCGCACCCAGTACGACCTGGAGATGATCAAGCAGGTCGGTTTCTGCTCCGGCATCGAGAATTATTCGCGGCATATCGACGGCCGTGCCGCCGGAACCGCGCCGGCCACGCTGCTGGATTACTTCCCCGAGGATTTCCTGCTCGTCATCGACGAATCGCATGTGACCGTGCCGCAGATCGGCGGCATGTACGAGGGCGATATGTCACGCAAGCGGAACCTGGTGGAGTACGGCTTCCGGCTGCCGTCGGCGGTGGACAACCGGCCGCTCACCTGGGAGGAGTTCGCCGATCGGATCGGGCAGGCGGTGTACCTGTCGGCCACGCCCGGCCCATACGAATTGGGCCAGACCGGCGGCGAATTCGTCGAACAGGTCATTCGGCCCACCGGCCTGGTGGATCCGCAGGTGGTGGTCAAGCCGACCAAGGGGCAGATCGACGATCTGGTGCACGAGATCCGGCTGCGCACCGAGCGTGACGAGCGCGTGCTGGTCACCACGCTAACCAAGAAGATGGCCGAGGATCTCACGGACTATCTGCTGGGACTCGGTGTGCGCGTGCGCTATCTGCACTCGGAGATCGACACCCTGCGCCGCGTCGAATTGCTGCGGCAACTGCGGCTGGGTGAATACGACGTACTGGTCGGCATCAACCTGCTGCGGGAGGGTCTGGACCTGCCCGAGGTCTCGCTGGTGGCGATTCTCGATGCTGACAAGGAAGGCTTCCTGCGTTCGGGCACCAGCCTCATCCAGACCATCGGCCGTGCGGCGCGCAATGTCTCGGGCGAGGTCCACATGTACGCGGACAAGATCACCGACTCCATGCGCCACGCCATCGACGAGACCGAACGCCGCCGGGCCAAGCAGATCGCCTACAACGAAGAGCGCGGCATCGATCCGAAACCGTTGCGCAAGAAGATCGCCGACATTCTCGACCAGGTGTATCGCGAGGCCGACGAGACCGAGGTCGAGGTGGGCGGCTCGGGCCGCAATGTCAGCCGCGGCCGCCGCGCCCAGGGCGAGCCCGGCCGGGCGGTGAGTGCCGGTGTCTACGAGGGCCGCGACGTGAAGAACATGCCGCGCGCCGAACTGGCCGATCTCATCAAGGACATGACCGCGCAGATGATGAACGCGGCCCGTGAGCTGCAGTTCGAGCTGGCCGGCCGCCTCCGCGACGAGATCGCCGATCTGAAGAAGGAACTACGCGGCATGGATGCCGCTGGCCTCTCGTGAGAGAAAGCCTGCGGCGCAAGGACCTTCGGCCGGCAGGTGGCGGGCCGACCGCGCGACAGACGGCAGTGCCCCTTGTCATGACCACATGCTCTCGGCCGGGATTCACGGCAAATCGGTTGGATTCCAGCCGAACGCACGCGCGGATGACGGACGAGGCTCCGCGCCCGGCAGATGGTCTGCCGGGCGGGGGAGTCGCGTTGTCAGGCCTGCTGGGCCATCCACTCGTTTACGCGGCGTTCGGCCTCTTCTCGGGAGACGTCTTCAACTCGCGTCATCACGATCCAGCGGTGGCCGAACGGATCCATGACCCGGCCGAAGCGGTCGCCGGTGACGAAGGTGGCGGGTTCGGCGACGAAGCGGGCGCCGTTCTCGGCGGCCAGCTTCGAGACGGCGTCCACGTCGGGGCAGTAGTGGACGACGCTGGTGTGGACCCACTCGTCGGCGGGGGCGCGCAGGCCCTCGTCGGGAATGGGCATGCCGACCTGGATGGTGGAGTCGCCGATGAGGAGTTCGGCGTGCGCGGCCTGGCCGTCGGGAAGATCGTTGCGGCTCAGCACCTTCGCGCCGAAGACGGCGGAGTAGAACTCGATGGCCGCATTGGCGTCCGGGACGGCCAGGAAGCAGGTGATGGAGTGGTAGCCCTCGGGGATCGGATTCACTGCGTTGCTCATGCGCACTACTCTCGCCGCCGCGGCGGCGATGGTCTTGTAAGAAAGCGACAGGCGCGATGAACAGTGGAAACACTGCCGAAGGAGTCGGTGGAAGCACTGCCGGAGGCCGGTTCTCGCCGCAGCCGGTGCCGCCGCCGGAGACCGCCAAGGGCATTCTGCGGCCCCGCCAGCAGAACCAGGCCAACAATCACTCCCGGCTGCCCGCGAGCCCGCGGGTGTCCCGCTATATCGAGTGGTACTGGGCGGTGCGCTGGGATCGCCGGGGACAGCCGCCCTTCCAGGCCGAGGTGTTGTCGTACCCCTGCGTGAACCTCACCTTCGAGTGCACCCACGAGCGCACCGGCGCCTTCGTCACCGGCGTGTGGACCACCAAGTACGTGCGTGAATTGGCTGAGGAGGGAGAGACTTTCGGCGTCAAGTTCCGGGCCGGCGGCTTCGGCGCGTTCACGGGCCTGGACGTCGGGGCACTCAGTGATACCTCGGTCCCGGCAACCGATATCTTCCCGGCGGCCGACGCCCTCTCCGAGGCCGTGCTCGCGGCCGCCGATGCCGAACGCCGCCGGGACCTGATCGAGGATTTCCTGGTCGGAGTCCGGCGCGAGGAGGCCGGTGGGGGCGACGACACCGCTTACCGCCAGGTGCTGGCGATCATCGAGGCCATGGAGCATGATCGCGATCTGACCCGGGTCGACCAGGTCACCGAGCGTTTCGGCATTCCCGTCCGCACCCTGCAGCGGCTGTTCCGCCGCTATGTCGGTGCGGGCCCGAAATGGGTGCTGCGCCGCTATCGCCTCCAGGACGGCGCACATCTGCTGGCCGAGGGCCGCACCTCGGACCTGGCCGCGCTGGCCGTCGAGCTCGGCTACTTCGATCAGGCGCACTTCTCCAACGAGTTCGCCAAGGAGATCGGACTGCCTCCGCTCGAATACGCCCGCATCTCGCTACCATCCTGACAACTGCTGGTCCGGGAATAATGTCAGTACCCCAGAAGTTGGTTGCCGTGTCACCCAATGGCATATCGATCATCGAAGGAGCGGGCCATGGACGTGCTGGTATTGATCGGACGGATCCTGTTCGCACTGCTGTTCCTCGGCTCGGGCTTCGGGCATGTCGCGCAGCGGAAGACGATGGTGCAGTACGCGCAGTTCAAGGGGGTGCCCATGGCCGAGTTGGCGGTGCCCGCATCGGGTGTCCTGCTGCTGGCCGGCGGACTGAGCGTGCTGCTGGGCGTCTGGGCCGACCTGGGCACGCTGCTGCTGCTGGTCTTCCTGGTGCCGACCGCCCTCCTCATGCACCCCTTCTGGAAGGAGACCGACGCGGAGGCCAAGCAGACCGAGATGGTGCACTTCAACAAGGACATCGCCCTCGCGGGCGCGGCGCTGATGCTGTTCGCCTTCTTCGCCCACACCGGCGGGGATCTCGGATTGACGCTCACCGGACCGCTTTTCAGCCTCTGATCGGATCGGGCGCGTTAGTATTGCGCGTCATTGATCGGCCGGAGGGAAGAGGATCGCATGTCCATCCTCAGCGCGATTCTCGGCTGGTTGTGGGCCGAATATCGTGAGCTGTGAGGCAAGGCCAAGTCACTGTTTCGCGGGCCGTTCGTTGTGCGATGTCACAACGAACGGCCCGCGGCTGGTCCGGGGGATATCAGGTTTGTGACGAATCTCCCAGGGAGGCAACACTGTTGGCATTTTGTGGGCCACGTCGCGGCGCTTGGGAAATTCGCTGGTAGCCCAGGCTGTCTTCGCGGCGGGAACCGGAATGTGTCCGGGCCCGATCACGCCACGGAAGTGTGATGTGTTGCGATATCGAATATTTCCGCCGGTTATGCCGCTATTGTCAGGCGAAGTTGCCGCGGTGAAAACCCCACTGTCGAGGATTCCGCGGCCCCGACCCTTGTACTTGGAGGAGAAATGACCGCCTACCGGACGATCGTCGTCGGTACCGATGGCTCGGACTCGTCGTACGTCGCCGTCGAGCGGGCCGCGGCTCTGGCCGGCGACGAGGGCGCCACGCTGTACATCGCCTGTGCGTATTTCCCGACCGACGACCGCGATGTGGCCGCGGCCGCGGACGTGCTGAAGGACGAGGCCTACCAGGTGCGCGGCTCCGCGCCGACCAGCGAGATCCTGCGGGTCGCGCGGGACAAGGCCGTCGCCGTCGGTGCGGTGAACGTGGTGGAGAAGGCCGTCGTCGGCGAGCCCGTCGAGTCGCTGCTGGACCTGGTGAAGGAGGTGGAGGCCGACCTGCTCGTCGTCGGTAACCGCGGCCTCAACACCCTGGCCGGCCGCTTGCTCGGCTCGGTGCCGTCGGACGTGGCCCGCAAGTCCCGCTGCGATGTGCTGATCGTGCACACCGTGCGCTGAGCGAACCCTGGTTCCAGCGAAGCGGCCGAGCCTCATGTGGGCTCGGCCGCTTCGCTGTTCGGGTCCTGTCAGCGCAACCGGCGCAGGACCTCCGGCAGGTCCGCGGAATGCACGACCGCCAGACGCTGGGTGGCGCGGGTGAGCGCCACGTACAGGTCGTTGAGGCCACGCGGCGATTCGTCCAGGATCCGGTGCGGTTCGGCCAGGATGACCGCGTCGAACTCCAGGCCCTTCACGTCGTGGACGGTGAGCACGCGCACCGAATCATCGGTCAGGTGAGCGAGTTCCGGGGCCAGGTCGTGCGGCACGATGACCACGGTGGTGCCGGGATGCTCGGCCTCCGCGGCGACGAGCCGCTTGATCTCGTCGGCCAGCTCGGGGGCCGCCACCCGGGTCGCGGTGGGCTCGAAGCCGGAGTCGCGGACCGAGCGCGGCGCGGGCGCGGCCGGGTCGATGGCGGTCAGCACGTCCGCCGCCACCGCCATGATCTCCGACGGGGTGCGGTAGTTGACCGTCAGCTCGGTGAGCTTCCAGCGTTTGGCCACATAGGGTTCCAGCACCTGCTGCCACGACGAGGCGCCCGCCGGGTCGCCGGTCTGGGCCACGTCGCCGACGGCGGTGATCCAGCGATTCGGGATGCGGCGCATGACCATTCGCCACGCCATGGCCGAAAGCTCCTGCGCCTCATCCACGATGACGTGGCCGTAGGTCCAGGTGCGGTCGCCGGCGGCGCGTTCGGCGGTGGTCTGCCGGGTGCGCACCTGCTGGCGTTCGGCCAGCTGGGAGGCGTCGATGAGGTCGTAGGCCATGAGCAGCTCGGGATCCAGGTCGTCCTCGAGATCCTGGGGCGCGGAACCGGTGAGGATGTCGAGCGCGTCCTGGGCCTCGGCCAATTGGGCGCGCCAGCGGCGGCGGGAGCGCTCGCGCTCCTCGCTGTCGTCGATGCCGAGCAGTTCGGCCAGCTCGTCCAGCAGGGGCGCGTCCGCGTCGCTGAACTCGCCGCTGTCGGACCGGTACAGCTCGGCCCGGTCGGCGTGGCTCAGCTGTCCGGCGGCATCGGCCAGGCGCCTGGGGTCGGCCCACAGCCCGCCCAGCACCTCCTGCGGGGTGAGGATGGGCCACAGTCCGGCGATGGCGCGCTGGATCTCGGGATCGGCCCGCATCTCGTCGCGGATCTCGGTGAGATCGGTCTGGCTCAACAGGTTTCGCCCGCCCAGCGGGTTCGAGCCGATGGCGGCGGCCAGCTGATCGGTGAGCGCGTCGACGACCGCGGCGGCGAAGACGGGCCGGGCCAGGTTGTGCGGGCGGCGCGAGGAGCGGGCGCGGCCGCGGGCCTTGGTGGCGATCTTGCGGTCCAGCTCCAGCTGGTGGCCGTCGAAGTAGAGCTGGATCGGCTCCCGCGGCACCTCCTGCCAGTCCCGCACCCCCTTCTTGAGCACCTCGAGCATGTCGAGCGAGCCCTTGAGCTCCCCGGCGCGCAGCGAATCCTCCAGTGTCGCTTGCACTCCCGGGTACAGGTTGCCGACGGTGGACAGCAGCACGCCGGTCTCACCCAGCGAGGGCAGCACCTGGCCGATGTAATCCAGGAACGTGGAGTTCGGGCCGATGATGAGCACGCCGGCCTTGTCCAGCTGCTGCCGGTAGGTGTACAGCAGGTAGGCCGCGCGGTGCAGTGCCACCGCGGTCTTGCCGGTGCCGGGCCCGCCCTGCACCACCAGCACGCTCTTGTGCTCGGAGCGGATGATGGCGTCCTGCTCGCTCTGAATGGTCTCGACGATGTCGTTCATGTGCCCGGTGCGGGCGGCATTGAGCGCGGTCAGCAGCGCGCTCTCGCTGCCCACGCCGCCGTCGCCGCCGACCACCCCGGCGCGCTGCGCGGCATCCAGGTCCAGGTACTCGTCATTGACCCCGGTGACCGTGCGGTTGCGCGAGCGGATGTGCCGCCGCCGGGTCACACCGTCGGGCGCGGCCGTGGTGGCGAGGTAGAAGGGCCGGGCCATGGGGGCGCGCCAATCCAGCAGCAGCGTTTCGTAGTCGGCGCTCTCGTCGAGGATGCCGATGCGCCCGATGTAGCGGTGCTCACTGTCACCGTTCTCGGCGATGTCGATGCGGCCGAAGCACAGGCCGTGTTCGGCGGCGTCGTACTTGGCCAGGTCCTCGGAGTAGAGCTGGGTGAACGACTCGCGCTCACTCCGGGCCTGCGGCGTGCCGCCGGTCTCCAGCAGCACGGTGCGCAGCCGCCGCTGGGCGTAGGCGCGCATGCCGTCGAGCTGTTCGTAGAGCTTCGTGAGGTACTGCTGCTCGCGCTCCAGGTCCGGGGAAGCCGCGTTAGCGGAATCGGACACGGAACGCTCCTCGGTGAGGTCGGGCAAAACGGAACTCCTTGTTCACCACGTCCGCCGTGTTGGGTACGGGGCGCGAAGCATCGAGAACAGAGTTGTCGAGTCTAGTTCGCGATTCCCTCGCGCGCCGTACCGCCAGGTAACAAGCCCCGAAACTGCCGGGTTCAGGAGGCGTGGGTGCTGTCGCTGCGGCGTCCGAGGGTTCCGTTCTGATGGTTGGGCGGCTTGGCCCGGTACATGGCCACGTCGGCATCGTGGAGGACGGCCTCCGGGGTGCGATTGTCGCCCGCGCACAGGTCCGTCACCCCGATCGAGGCGTCGACCTGGATGCGGTGCCCGCGGGCGATGATCGGCTCGGCCATCGTCTGGCGCAGCCGCGCGATGAGCGTGTCGATATCGTCGCCCAGCGTGCGGCCGGACAGCAGCACGAGGAACTCGTCACCGCCGATCCGGCCCACGATGTCCTCGGAGCGCAGCCCGCGCTGCAGTCGCTGCGCCACGATCTGCAGCACGGTATCGCCGATGGCGTGCCCGAGGGTGTCGTTGATGGCCTTGAACCCGTCCAGGTCGATGAACAGCACGCTGGACACCGGCAGGCTCTCGGAGGTGCCCAGCGCCGCCGCCAGCCGCGACAGCACCAGCGCCCGATTGGCCAGCCCGGTGAGCGGGTCGTGGGTGGCCTGGTACTCCAATTGCCTTCGGCTGGCGCGGAATTCGGTGATGTCGTTGAACGACGACACCGCCGCCGACTCCGGATCGCTGGGATCGAGCAGCCGGCTGTTGGCCGAGAGCCAGCGCCGCTGCCCGTCGGGCCGGTCGAGCCCGAACACGAAGCGGGTCACCGTCTCCCCGGTGGCGAGCGTGCGGATCACCGGATACCAGGACGTGGGCATGGGCTGGGCATTGGCGTCCAGCAGGGACAGCGGGATGTCGTAGATGTGAGTGCCGACGAGATCGTCGGAGTCGTAGCCGAAGATGCGTCGTGCGGCCGGATTGGCGGATTCGATGCGCCCGTGCCGGTCGATCACCACCACCCCCTCCTCCAGTTGCGACACCACCGTGGTGAAGAACTGTTCGGCGCGCTGCTGGGCGGCCTCGGCGCGGCGCTGCGCGGTGAGATCGTGCACCACCACCTGGTAGGCGAGATGTTCGTGCCAGGCGGTGAGCACCGACACGGTCTCCACGTCGACGCTGCCGCCGTCGCATCGCATCAGCGTCATCTCGGCGGGGTCGGACGCGGTGCCCGCGATGGTGAGGCGGCGGATGCGGTCGAGCATGGGAGGGACGGAACTTCGTTCGACGAAATTGGTGACCGGTTGCCCGATCACGTCGTCAGGATCTGCGGCCGCCAGCAGCCGCAGCATTGCCGGGTTGGCGTAGACGACGGTGCCACGCTCGTGGACCACGACCCCGTCGGGGCTGTAATCCACCAGGGACCGGTATCGCTGGGCCAGCTGTTCGGCATCGGCCGAGTCATTTGCCCGATCGTTACCCATCACGTCATGCACCCCCTGATCGTCGTTCCGACACGTCACTGGAGCACGGCACCATTCTGTTATCTATAAATTTGCTGGTGCCCCTTGCCGACCGTATTGAATGAGTTGCAGTTCCGCACAGCATCGGCCCGCCAGTGGTGACCATTACGGGCAACGGCCCGAGAGGAGCGATGCAAATGCCAGGCATCATCCCCGTCCCGATGACCGCAGGTCGGCATCAAGATCATATGACCCTGGCCGGCATCGGCGCTGTCACCGGGTACGGCTGGGGCCGCGAAACCCTCTGGAAAGGTTTGCTGACCGGCAAACCCGCAGCCCGGCTCTTTCCAGGGTACGGGCCCGAACGCGATCGGCAGGGGTGGATCGCCCGCGTGCCGGACGGCGGCGATCCGGAGCTACCGCCCAGCCGCTACCTACGCGCGGTCATCGGCTCGGCGCGCGAGGCGGTGGCCGATGCGCGCGAACGCGGCTGGCGGCCCGGCCGGACGGTCGGCCTGCTGCACGCCATCGTGCTCGGAGACGCCTACGAGTGGCGGGACTTCTACACCGTCGACGGCGGCCAGCGGCGTTCGCGCGACTATCTGCGATTACTTCCCTCGACCCCGGTATCGATGCTGATGAGCGAGTTCGGGTTTCACGGCCCGGCCATGAATGTGACCGCCGCCTGCTCCTCGGCGAACGTGGCCCTGGTCACCGCGCAGCTGTGGCTGGCCCAGGGCATCGCCGACGACGTGCTGGTGGTCGCCACCGACCTGTCCGGGATTCCGGAGATGGTGCAGCCGTTCGTGGTACTGGGCGCGGCGGTGGACGACACCGACCCCCTCGACGCCTGCCGTCCCTTCCAGCGGGGCAGTCGCGGCTTCGGTTTCGGCGAGGCCTCGGTCGCGTTCCTGGCGACACGTGACGCCGAGCGGCCCTATGCGGTGATGCTCGGCGGGGCCATGTCCAACGACGGTCACCACGTGATCTCCGTCGAGCCGTCCTACGCCCAGATCTTCGAGTGCGTGCGCCGCGCCCTGGTCAGCGCCGACGTCCATCCCGGCGAGGTCGCGTACCTCAATTCGCACGGTTCCGGCACCGCCCAGTGCGACGCCGCCGAAACCGCGCTGCTGGCGGAGCTTTTCGACGATCGCCCCGCGGTGGTGGCGCTCAAGCCGCTGGCCGGGCACTGCCAGGCCGCCTCGGCCGGGGTCGAAGTGGCCGTCGCGGCACTGGGCTACGAGCGCGGGCTGCTGGTGTCCGCCCCGATCGTGGCGCCCGCGCATCCCCGTCTGGTCGACGGCGTCCGGCGCGGCGTCGACGGCATCACGGTGAAGACCTCGCTGGGCATGGGCGGCAACAACTCCGCGGTGGTGCTCGGCCCGGTCGGCTGACGCCGGCCGAGCTCTCAGCGAGTCAGTGCAGTGGCACCGACCAGTGCAGTTTCGTGCCGGTGCCGTCACCGCTGGGATCGCGCTGCGGATACACCGCCAGGCTGCCGCCGGACTGTTCGGCGCGCCGGGCCAGGTTGGTCAGGCCGCTGGGGGTGATGTCGTCCGGAATGCCGCGGCCGTTGTCGGAGACCACGATGGTGAGATCGTCGGCCACGCCGATGTCGATGGTGATGGTGTCGGCCCCGGAATGCCGGACCGCGTTCGAAACCGCCTCGCGCACCACGGCTTCCGCGTGATCGGCGAGCGCCGGCTCGACCACCGACAGGGGTCCGGTGATGTGCATGAGCGGCCGGATGTCGGTGGCGGTGGTCTGCTGTTTGACCGCGCGTTCGATGCGCTGGCGCAGCCGGGTGCTGTGCCCGTCGCCGCCGTGCAGATCGAAGATGGAGGTGCGGATCTCCTCCACCACCTCCTGCAGATCGTTGATGGCGTCGGCCAGCCGTTTCTGCACCTCGGGCACCCGGGCGCGCGGCACGGTGCCCTGCAGGTAGAGCCCAATGGCGAACAGTCGCTGGATGACGTGGTCGTGCAGGTCGCGGGCGATCCGGTCGCGATCGGTGAGGATGTCGAGCTCGCGCATCCGGCGCTGCGCCACCGCCAGTTGCATGGCCAGCGCGGCCTGATCGGTGAAGGCGGCGATCAGCTCCACCAATTCGTCGGTGTAGGGCGCAGATTCGGCGGCGCGCAGCGTGATCAGCACGCCCAGGGTGGAGTCGGGGGTGTGCAGCGGCAGCACCAGGGCCGGGCCGATATCGGCGACGGGCGTGCCCAGGTCGATGTGGCGGGCGTCGTCGAAGCGCAGTGGGGTGCGAGTGGTGAGGGCCTGCCCGACGGCGGTGGCCACCGCGCGCACCGCGTGTCCGTGCGGCGGCTCGCCGGGGCCGGACCATTGCGCCACAACGAGTTCGGCGACATCCTCGGGCGCGTCGTCGGGATCGGCGACCACGGCCAGCAGCGCCTGCTGGGAGCCGGTCAGCTCGCGGGCGTGCTCGACCACGTGGGCCAGCACCTTGCTGGGTTCGGTGTCGGCCAGGAATTCGGTGGCGATATCGCGGGTGGCCTCGATCCAGGCCTGCCGGGTGCGGGCCTGCTCGTAGAGGCGGGCATTGTCGACGGCGATACCGGCCGCGGCGGCCAGCGCCTGCAGCAGCACCTCGTCGTCCTCGGTGAAGGGGTGCCCGCCGGATTTCTCGGTGAGGTACAGGTTTCCGAAGATCTCGCCGCGGATCCGCACCGGCATGCCGAGGAAGGTGCGCATGACCGGATGGTGCTCGGGGAATCCGGTCGCGGCGGGATGATGCGCGAGATCGTCCAGGCGCAGCGGTTCGGGCTTGTCGAGCATGAGGCCGAGCACGCCGTGGCCCTCGGGCAGCGCGCCGATGCACACCCGGGTCTGCTCGTCGATGCCGTGGAAGATGAACTGGCTGAGCTGTTGTTCGTGCCCGCGCGCCGCCAGCGCCCCGAAGCGGGCGTCGACCAGAATGGTGGCGGCGCGCACGATCGTGCTCAGGGTCTGGTCCAGATCGAGGCCGGAGGTGACCGCGAGCATGGCCTCGACCAGCCCGTCGATGCGGTCCCGGGCGTCGATGATCTGTTCGACCCGGTCCTTGACCTCGGTGAGCAATTCGCGTAATCGCAGCTGCGACAGCGTTTCACGCACCGAGTAGGGACCGGTGCGGGGTGTGTCGTGCATGGTTGTCCTGCGGTCCGGCGGATACGACACGGCAAGCGGAATTCTATGCGTGCCGAGGTTGCCGAGAGGTTGTCATGCCGAACGTGACTGTCCCGTACGCAATTTCGAGGCCAGCACGGCGGCCTGGGTGCGGCGTTCCATACCGAGTTTGGCCAGCAGCCGGGACACGTAGTTCTTGACGGTCTTCTCCGCCAGGAACATCCGTTCCGCGATCTGCCGGTTGGTGAGGCCGTCGCCGAGCAGATCCAGCAGCTTGCGCTCCTGATCGGTCAAACCGGCCAGCGGGCCGTCGAATTCGGTGCTGCGCCGCAGCCGTGCCATGAGCGCCGCGGCCGCGCGATTGTCCAGCAGCGAACGGCCCGCGCCCACCTCCTTGATGGCCTTGGCCAGCTCCATGCCCTTGATGTCCTTGACCACGTAGCCGCTGGCGCCGGCCAGGATGGCGTCCATCATGGCCTGTTCGTCGGTGTAGGAGGTGAGGATCAGGCAGCGCAGGTCGTCGATGTCGGCGAGCAGGTCGCGGCACAGTTCGATGCCGTTGCCGTCGGGCAGGCGGACGTCCAGCACCGCCACGTCGGGGCGCAGCGCCGGGATCCGGGCCAGCGCCTGGGCGACGTCACCCGCCTCGCCGACGACGGTCAGTTCGGGATCCTCCTCCAGCAGGTCGGTCAGACCGCGGCGGACGATCTCGTGATCGTCGACCAGGAAGACTTTGATCACGACGGCCTCCAAGCTCGGGTCGCGGGCGCGCGAAACGGTAGTGGCAAACGTATCTCGCGGGAAGATGCCCGGATACCGCCGAAGGTCCCTAATTTCCGGTGCCCGAACCGTCCGGAAATTTGTCCGGTTATTTTTGTCGGAGAATTTTCCCCGAAAGTGGTCTGGTTCGGGACTTTCGGCACTGTCGAGGGTGACTTGGGTGTGTTGCCATGGAGACGGGTTGCCGGGTCGGAACAGGGAGAGCGGGGTCGGCGATGGGCGCATTCGATGTGTGGTCGAATGGAATCGATCCGGATTTCGTAGTGACGACGCACGGGCCCGTCCCGGCGGGGGAGGTGACCCGGGTGGTGCGCGGATTGGGCAGGATCCTGCGCCGGCACGGGGTCGCAGGGCCGGTGCGGGCACGTCTGCGCTGGCCTGCCGCCGAGGACCAGGCGACGCTGGTGCAGGCGGGTGTCCGGACGCAGGGGAAGGCATTCCGGGTGCAGGTCGCCGGGCCGGGCCGGTTCGCGTCCACCTTCGCGCTGGAGCGGCTGGATCTGCGGCTGGGCTGCCCGCCGGACGAATTGTCCAGGCCCTGGCCGGATCCCGCGCGGCCGTCGCTGTCCGCGGTGACCGAGCCACGACCGATCGTGCGGCGCAAGGATTGTCGGCTGCAGGTGGCCACACCCGCGGCGGCGGCGCGGGTGCTCGATGCCATGGATTACGACGCGCACCTGTTCATCGATGCCGAGACCGGATCCGAGGCGGTGGTCTGCTGGACCGGTCCGCTCGGGGTGCGGACCCTGGGCCGGATGCGCGACGGCGTGCCGGTCCTGCTCGAAGACGACGCGGTGGCCCGGCTGTGCCTGGGCGGGCTGCCCTATTTGTTCTTCACCGATGCCGATACGCGCCGTGGCCGGCTGCTGTATCGGCGCTTCGACGGCGATCTCGCGCTGGTCACCGAGGTCGGCGCCGAGGACCGCTCGCGCGATCGGGACCGGGATCGGGTCCTGCAGCCGCGGGCCATCACGGGCTGTGTCCGCCGGGCGCTGCCCGGTGTGGCGGGCGTCACGGCCGTGCGGGCCGATCGGCGGGTCTAGTCACATCTCGCAATAAACACACTGTGACCAGCGTTTCAGCACGCGTAGCCAAACTTGTCGGTGGGTGCCCCTAGCATGGCGTCGGGGGTATGTCTGGATGCTGAAACGTTGGAAGGATGGCCAGTGGCGGATCGCCTGACGGTGCGCGGAGCGCGGGAGCACAACCTCAAAGGGGTCGACCTCGACCTACCTCGCGACAGTCTCATCGTTTTCACTGGTCTGTCCGGGTCCGGAAAGTCCTCGCTCGCCTTCGACACGATTTTCGCCGAGGGCCAGCGGCGGTACGTGGAATCACTGTCGGCGTATGCCCGGCAGTTCCTCGGCCAGATGGACAAGCCGGATGTCGATTTCATCGAGGGCCTGTCCCCGGCGGTGTCCATCGACCAGAAGTCGACCAACCGCAATCCGCGGTCCACGGTCGGCACCATCACCGAGGTCTACGACTATCTGCGTCTGCTGTTCGCGCGCGCGGGCACCCCGCACTGCCCGGTCTGTGGTCATCTGATCGCCAAGCAGACCCCGCAGCAGATCGTGGATCAGGTGCTGGCCATGGAGGAGGGCACCAAGTTCCAGGTGCTCGCGCCCGTGGTGCGCACCCGCAAGGGCGAATTCGTGGACCTGTTCGAGTCGCTGAACTCGCAGGGCTACTCGCGGGTCCGGGTCGACGGCGTGGTGCATCCGCTGACCGATCCGCCGAAGCTGAAGAAGCAGGAGAAGCACGATGTCGAGGTGGTCGTGGACCGCCTCGCCGTGAAGCCGAGTTCCAAACAGCGCCTGACCGATTCGATCGAGACCGCGCTGCGGCTGGCCGACGGCATCGTGGTGCTGGACTTCGTCGATCGCGACGAGCACGCCCACGATCGGGAGCGGCGCTTCTCCGAACGGCTGGCCTGCCCGAACGGGCACCCGCTCGATATCGAGGATCTGGAACCGCGGTCGTTCTCCTTCAACTCGCCCTACGGCGCCTGCCCGGATTGCACGGGCCTGGGTATCCGCAAGGAAGTCGATCCGGATCTGGTTGTGCCGGACCCGGATCTGAGCCTCAATGACGGCGCGATCGCGCCCTGGTCGCGCGGGCAGACCGCCGAATACTTCACCCGACTGCTGTCGGGCCTGGCCGAGGCGATCGGCTTCTCCATGGACACGCCGTGGAATCAGTTGCCGCTCAAGGCCCGCAAGGCGGTGCTGGAGGGCAGCTCCGAGCAGGTGCACGTCTCCTACACCAACCGCTACGGTCGCAAGCGTTCGTACTACGCCGATTTCGAGGGCGTGATGCCGTTCCTGCAGCGGCGCATGGACGCCACCGAATCGGAGGCGATGAAGGAGCACTACGACGGGTACATGCGGGACATCCCGTGCCCCGTCTGCAATGGCGCGCGACTGCGGCCCGAGATTCTGGCGGTCACGCTGTCGGCGGGCCTGGAGCGCAAATCCATTGCGGACCTGTCGGATCTGTCCATCGGTGATGCCGCGAAGTTCCTGAACACCTTGACCCTCGATGATCGCCAGGCGGCGATCGCGGCGCAGGTGATCAAGGAGATCCAGGCGCGCCTGGGCTTCCTGCTGGATGTCGGCCTGCAATACCTGACGCTCTCGCGCGCCGCCGCCACGCTGTCAGGCGGTGAGGCGCAGCGCATTCGCCTGGCCACCCAGATCGGGTCCGGGCTGGTGGGTGTGCTCTATGTGCTGGACGAACCGTCCATCGGCCTGCACCAGCGCGACAATCGCCGGCTCATCGAAACCCTCACGCGACTGAAGAATCTCGGCAATACGCTCATCGTGGTCGAGCACGACGAGGACACCATTCACGCCTCGGACTGGGTGGTCGACATCGGCCCGATGGCCGGTGAGCACGGCGGTCAGGTGGTGTACTCGGGCCCGTACGAGGGGCTGCTGAAGGACAAGGGATCGCTCACGGGCGCTTACCTTTCCGGCCGCGAGCAGATCGAGGTGCCGCTGGTGCGGCGGCCCGTCGACAAGCGCAAGCAGCTCACGGTGGTCGGCGCGGTCGAGCACAACCTGCAGAACATCGACGTGAATTTCCCGCTGGGCGTGCTGACGTCGATCACCGGCGTGTCGGGTTCGGGTAAGTCGACGCTGGTCAACGACATTCTGGCGACCGTGCTCCAGAACAAGCTGAACGGCGCGCGCCAGGTTCCGGGTCGCCACACCCGGGTCAACGGCCTGGATCACCTGGACAAGCTGGTGCAGGTCGACCAGTCGCCGATCGGCCGTACGCCGCGCTCGAATCCGGCTACCTACACGGGCGTTTTCGACAAGATCCGTACCCTGTTCGCGGCCACCACCGAGGCCAAGGTGCGTGGCTACCAGCCGGGCCGGTTCTCCTTCAATGTGAAGGGCGGCCGCTGCGAGGCATGTTCGGGTGACGGCACCTTGAAGATCGAAATGAACTTCCTCCCGGACGTTTACGTCCCCTGCGAGGTCTGCCACGGTGCGCGCTACAACCGCGAGACCCTCGAGGTGCACTACAAGGGCAAGACCATCGCCGAGGTCCTCGATATGCCGATCGAGGAGGCGGCGGAGTTCTTCGAGCCGGTGACCTCCATCCACCGCTACCTGAAGACCCTGGTGGACGTCGGCCTCGGCTACGTCCGCCTCGGCCAGTCCGCCCCCACGCTCTCCGGCGGTGAGGCGCAGCGCGTGAAGCTGGCCGCCGAACTCCAGAAGCGTTCCACGGGCCGCACCATCTACATCCTCGACGAGCCCACCACCGGCCTGCACTTCGAGGACATCCGCAAGCTCCTGGCGGTCATCAACGGCCTGGTCGACAAGGGCAATACGGTCATCGTCATCGAGCACAACCTCGACGTCATCAAGACCTCCGACTGGGTCCTCGACATGGGCCCCGAGGGTGGCTCCGGCGGCGGCTTGGTCATCGCCCAGGGCACCCCGGAGGACATTTCCGAAGTCCCGGAAAGCTACACCGGCCAGTTCCTGAAGCACGTCCTCGCCGCCCAGCCCGCCTCCCTGGTCGAAACCACGCCGGCAAAGAAGGCAGCGAAGAAGGCTCCGGCCAAGAAGGCGGCCCCCAAGACGGATGCCCAGGCCACCGCCGCCAAGAAGGCAGCCGCCGCCCGCCGCAAGGCTGCCGCCCTCCGATGATGCCGACAGACGGCGGCACGGTCGCCGGGATGACCACTCTGCCCCGCGGCTATCGCGTCACCGTCGCGGCCGAAGTGGAGATAGACGGCTGACCGTAGACGAAAAGGCCCCGCACCGGAATCGGTGCGGGGCCTTCGTATTTCGTGCCTACTCGGCGGCCGCCAGGGGCGGGGTGAGTTCCTTGACCTCGGCGATGCGGCCGAAGTCGAGTTTCACGATCTGGTCGGCGCAGTCGAAGTAGCGGTCGTCGTGGGTGATCACGATGACGGTCTTGCCGCGTTCCTTGAGCTTCACCAGGATTTCCCGGTAGAAGACGTCGCGGAATTTCGGCTCCTGGTCCGCGGCCCACTCGTCGAACATGTAGATCGGGCGATCCTCGAGCAGAGCGGTCAAGAGCGCCAGGCGCTTTCGCTGCCCCTGGGACAGCGCGATCGTCGACAGCCGGCCGTTCTCCACGGTGACCTTGTGGTCGATCTGGAGTTCCTTCAGGTACTTGCGGACCTCGTCGTCGACGCCTTCGTCGAAGCCCAGATAGTCCTCGAACAGGTGGAAGTCGGTGAAGACCGCCGACGAGTTCTGCCGGAACCACTCGATGTTCTCGTGGTCGATCGCCTCGCCATTGAGCGACAGGTGGCCGTGCTGCGGGACGTACAGGCCCGTGATCAGTTTGGCCAGTGTCGATTTGCCGCTGCCGTTGCCGCCCACGATGAAGCTGATCTGACCGGGTGAGAAGGTCAGGTCCAGCGGTCCGAGGTGGAAGCCGGACCCGTCGGCCTGCGGCGGCGCCATGGGCGCGCCCATCGGGACGGGGTGGCCGCCGTGGTCGACGAACCGGTGGCCGTTGACATCCGGCCGGTCGGTGCCGCGCGGGCCGTGGCCGGGCGGCGGGCCGCCGGGCCGCCCACCCGGATGCGGGCCGGGGCGTCCGCCCACGGGCGCACCGGGTGCGCCCGGCCGCCCACCGCCGCCCGGGTGCGGCCGCGCACCGCCACCCGGGTGGGCTCCGGTGCCGGGCGGCGGACCACCCGGCACGGGCGGGAAGGCCGGCGGCGCCTCGCTCAGGTAGTTGTAGCTGACGTCGTTGAGTTCCAGCCGCGCTGCCGTGGCGGCGGGACGCTCGGTGTAGGGCAGCGTGGATTCGTCGTGCGCGGTCTGGATGGACAGGTTCAGCGAGCGAATCTTGGCCAGTGCCACGTCACCGCGCAGCAGGTCGGGAATGCGGTGCATGAAGTTCTGCATGGGCATCGAGAGGAACGTGGTGACCAGGACGTAGCCGACCATGACGTTCTGCGGCAGGTCCAGGGCCCGCGCCAGGCCGAACAGGATCAGGGCCATGGTGCCCAGCTGCAGCAGCTGGCCGAAACCCTGGGCGAAGGTGAACTTCGAGCCGGCGTCGACGTTCTGCACCCGCAGCTTCTCGGCGGAGCCGAGCAGTTGCCGATCCATGAAGTCGCGCCGCCGCCCGCGGTGCAGCTTGAGCTCCTTGATGCCCAGCGACACCTCCTGGAAGGACCGCAGCAGGCCGTCCTCGTTCTCGCGGGCGGCCTGGTACAGGTGCCGCACCTTCTTGAGAACCGTTTCGACACAGGCGATTCCGAGCAGGGTACCCGCGACGGTGGTGGCGAAGATCGGGCCGGACACGATCGCGAGGAACACGAAGCAGCCGATGATGGTCGCCAGGTCGATGCAGATGCTCGGAATGGCCGTGACCGCCTGCGACAGTGACCGCACATCCTCGGTCAGGGTCGCGATGAGGCGGTGCTGCCCGAGCCGCTCGAGGTGTTCGAGCGGCGCGGACACGATGCGGGCGCTCAGGTCCGCGCGCAGGCGGTAGATGGCCTCCTGCGCGAGCCGGATCAGCAGCACCTGCGAGATCACGCCGCTGATCAGGATGATCAGCGCGGTCGCGACGAACGCCTGGACCGTGACGCCCGGATGCGGTTCCGGTGACACCACTCCCCGAATCAATGTCACCAGGTAGGTATTGGCCGCACCGCAGACCAGACCGGAGGCGATGACGCCGGCGATCCGCATCCACGAGATGGAGATGAGGAATCTGATGAGTTGCATGGCTGCTGGGCTCTCTGGACGGAAACTATGCCCGGATCAGGGGCGGATGATGTCGAAGACGACACCCTCGAGGGTGACGCCGGGCGCGAACGAGAACGCCACCCCGGTCGAGATGGGCTGCGTGGCCTGCTGTGCGATCATCTGCTCGAGCACGAAGATCAGCGAGACGCTGAGCATGTTGCCGTACTCGGCGAGCACGTCCCAGCTGGTCGCCGCCTGCTCGGAGCCGAGGCCGAGCGAGCGCACGGACTCCTCGATGATCTTCGGGCCACCCGGGTGGATCGCCCACAGGTCGATGTCGGACTTGGTCATGCCATTGCGTGCCAGCACGCCGGTCACCACCGGGTCCACGCCGCGCAGAATGTACTGCGGCAGGTTCTCCGACAGCTCGCAGGTGATGCCATTGTCGTTGACGCCCAGGACGATTCCGTCCTCCGCGTCGTCGAACAGGTAGCTGAAGCTGTCGCGGATGACCACCGCGCCGGCCGGCAGCGGCTGGTGCGGCTGGCTGGCCCCGATGACCACCGCGCCGCAGCCGTCTCCGAAGAGGCTGTGGATGATGACATCGTTGATATTGTCGTCGAACACGGCGTTCACCGAGCTCAGTTCGATGCAGATGACCAGCGCCTTCTTGTCCGGGTGCGCCCGGACGTAGTCCACCGCGGCGCGCACCGAGTTCATGGCCGCGGCGCAGCCCATGAAGTTCACGATGACGCGGTTGACGGCGGGGGACAGGCCCAGCTGCTTGACCACGGCCACGTCCACGCCGGGTGCGATGAAGCCGGTGCTGGTCGCGAAGACCAGCATGCCGATCTCCGACGCCCGGTCCTCCAGGTGCGCGGTGGCGCGTCCGGCCACATCCACGGCCAGCGGCACCGCGTGCTCGTAGAAGGTGTTCATGCGGTCCCGGATAGTGCCGACTTCCTTGCTGTAGGACAGGAATTCGGGGTCGATCGGGTCGACCGCGAGGTGGCGGGTGGTGATGCGGGTCTTCTGATAGATCCGCGGAATCCGGGCCTGCTGCGCCGGATCGCTGAACAGTCCGGCCACCTGGGCGGCGGCGTCGGCCTGCGAGAAGATCTGGTTCGGCGAACCGGTCGCGATGGATTCGATGACGCCGACGGTGGTCGGCGGGGTCGGCGGCAGCGATGCGGGTGCGAAGCCTTCCCGGTGTAGGAAGGCCGAGCCGGGCTCGCCCCCCACGAGCCGGGTCGCCGCCGCCGAGGGGCGGGCGCCCCCTTCATCGATGGTGATTGACACGAAATTCTCCCCTCGTTTCGATATGACGACCCGCGGTGCGGCCGGCGCATGTACGGACGCACCGCGGTAGTGGAATCGGTTCAGACGGTTCCGATTCCGGTGAAGCCCTGAACCGTGTAGACGGCGCAGGTCTTCAGGGCAAGTGGTGAGAAGTGCTCCTTGACGAACCCCCACTTGCGCTCCACCGCGTCGTCGGACGGCGCGAGAATGTAGGTGCGGATCTGCTTGGGGAAGCGGTCGGTGAAGAAACTCTTGGCCGGCAGCCACTCCACCCCGAACTTCGCGGACTCCTCGCGCAGCACGTCCTCGGTCGCGATGTTCGCGAAACCACTGCGCTGGTAGGGCAGGACGTGATGCACCCGGTGCGAGCTCAGGCCCGCGGACAGGAAGCAGTCGACGTAGCGGTTGCCGACCACCTTGAGGTCGTAGGCCTGCTCGATCTGGTTGACGCCCCAGTCCTCGGAGTTCGACTCGATCTCCTCGGTCTCCAGCTCGAAGTCGTGGCTGGCCACCACCAGGAAGGTGGAGATCCACAGCGTGATCACGAATTGCAGTGCCCAGGCCCAGAAGTCGCCCATCACGGTGAAGACGATCAGCTCGCCCAGCAGCAGGAAGCGCACGCCGAAGGAACCGATGAAGTGCGGCAGCGCACCGCCCCAGGTGCCGTACATGTCCTTGATGCCCACCTTGCGGGTGAGGCGGCAGACGTCGAGCAGGCGGATGGTCATGCCGGTGATGGTGTGACCGAACTTGTGCAGGGTGTGGATCGGCACCCGGTACAGCCGCGGGACCCGCATCATCATGGTGAAGACGTTCTTCTTGATGTCGACTTCACTCTGGGTGTGCGGGTGGTGCAGCAGCGCGTGGCCGTCCGCGGTCACGAAAGCCAGTGCGACGTAATTGAAGTCGAAGGCATTCGTGTAGATCTTGTTCATGCCCTTCTGGGCGCGGTGGATGGCGTAGTGCCCGAAGCCGGCCAGCGAGCTGCGCAGCAGCACCATGGCGATCACGAACACCGGCAGCGGCATCCAGCTGCGCTCGAACAGCCGCAGGCCCTGCACCGCGAAGTACAGCACCGCCAGCGTGGCCACCACGATATTGAAGTAGGTGTCCATGCGCCGGATGCGGGCGGCCAGCTCGGGTTCCTTGAGCCGGGCCTTCACCTGGTGGAGCAGGTCGTCCTTGTTGTCGAAGGTGAACTTCGGGGTGTCGCGCCAGCTGTCGAAGCCCTCGTTGAAGAGGAAGGCGGGCGCGTTGGCCTTGGGGTGGATGTCCTCCGGCAGGGCGTCGCGATCCAGCGCGTACTTCTTCAGGATGCGGCCGATGGCCTCCGGATTCTTGTGGTACGAACCGACGATCGAGGTGATGTCGCGATTCTTGGTCCGGCCGATGAAGAACTCGCCGCCCGGATGCTTGGAAATCCAGTCGCTGAGGTCGTAGGCTTTGCCGTTGTAGACCCAGACATTCGATACCGGCGGTGGGCCGTCCATCGGGGGCCGGCGGAACTCCCCTTCGGGTTCCTGGCGTTCGATCGTCGCTTCGGCTTCCGGGCGTTCGATCGTCATTTCATCCCTCCACACGCAGGCACGACGTTTGAACTTTCGGACGAAATCGTCGCTGCCGCGCCTTGCATTTCACTGAACAATCTCTTAAGCGTGCAGCCGAGATAGCTGCGGACTAACCAGCTCGCGGGGCGAGCCGGAATTCGTTGTAGGCGATCGCACTTCGGGCGGTGTGCCGAAATGCGAAAGCCGGTCCGGGGAGGGCGGACGACAGGCGTTGCCGCCGTTGCTTTTTCCCCGAACCGGCTCCGAACTCACATGACAGGGATGTGCGCGATCAGCTGCCGGGCTTGGTGACGTGGACCGGCTTCGCCCAGTCGGACAGGGTAACCGTGACGGTGCCCGTGTCCTTGGTGACCACGGCGCGCACCAGGTTGGGACCGGTACCCGGCGAGGCGGCCGTGGACGGCAGCGTGGTGCCGGCACCGCTCGGCGGAGCGACGTCCTTGATGTACAGGGTGATGGGGAAGGTGCCGCCGTCCTTGCCGATCTGCGGCACGACCGGGTCGAACACCGAGGCGTCGATGGTGCCGCTCACCTTCACGGTGTCGACGCCGTCGATCTTCTCGCGGCTCTCGGCCTTCGCGTTCTTCACCTGCGCAATGACATTGGCGAGGCCCTTGTCCTTGTCCAGGAGGACGCCCGGATCATAGATCTTCTCGGCGGGGCCGACGGGGGAGTACTTGCTGCCGTCGCCGGTGTAGAGGGTCTTGTCGACGACCATGAACTTGGTGTCGGTGAAGTCGGCGTCCTGCTTGACCTTGACCTTGGCCTCACCGATGGCCTGACCCTGGCCCTGCGGCTGGTTGGTGACGTCGGCCTTGAGGCTCTCGACCGGGAGGGTCGGAAGGTTCTGGACATTCATGACCACGTGCACCGACTGCAGGGTCTGGGTGGTCTTGGCGGATTCGGCGACGATCTGCGCGCCGTCGGGCAGCTGCGACGGCGGGGCCGCCTGCGAGGTGGAGGCCTTGCTGTCCGAGCTGGAGGACGAGGAGCAGCCCGACACCAGCGCGGCGGCCGCCGCGGCGGCGATCATGATCGGGAGGACGCTGCGCCGGACGCGGCGGCCAGCGGTGCGCTTGCCTTGGGACATCAGTTCATTCATGTACAACCCCCGAAGATTCCGTTCGATCTCGTTGTGAGGACAGCCTTGCCGCTGCCCGTCGTAGTATGCAGGACTTCGCCCGCGTCCGTGTCGAACGAGGCGATACTCCGGCATCCAACCAGCACCACCTGTGTGACGCCAAAGCTTTGGATCAGCCGGCCGCGCAGGCGATTGCCCTGCAACCCAGTATTTCCCACGTGGCGGCGAGCGTTAACAGCGTCGCTGAGCCGGCGGCAAGCCGTGCGACCGCTGATGTGGGCGCAGTTCTGTCGCTGGATATTAGCCGGATTGGTTCCTGAAATTTCGGCTGATCGTTGAAATTTCAGCGGAATCAGTGCTGTGCGGTCTCGTGGATCAGCTCGGCGAGTTCCTCCGGTTTCGACCACATCGGCCAGTGTCCGGTCGGCAGGTCCACGTACTCCGCGTCGATGTTCCGCAGCTCGCGGAACAGCGGCGGCTCCCCGGCGTCGCGGAGCTGCTGGACCAGCTCCGAGGGGAAGCTGCAGCAGATCACGGTGGTCGGAACCTTCAGTCGCGCAGCCGAATCGCCGAGCGTCACCGGGCGGCCCGCCACGCCGGCCGGGACCGGCACCGCCCGCTCCCGGAAGCGGGCCAGCATCGCCTCGTCCAATCCGGCCAGGCTGTTCCCCATGGCCTCCACCTCGGCCCAGGTGTCCGGCAGCGGAAACTCCGCCGCGTCCCCGAGGGCCGGGTTGAGCACGAACCCGTCCGGCATGGGTGCGCTGTCGGCGTACACGACGCGCGAAAACAGTTCCGGCGCTAGATCTGTCGCCATGTACGCGACCGCACCGGCGCCCGAATGGGCCACCAGTACATCGCCCTCGCGGCCGGCCGCGACGATCGCGTGCGCCTGTGTCTCCAGGGTTGCCGACAATCGCTCCGGATCCGCCGGATCCAGACCCGGCAGGGTCAGCGCCTCGACCTCGTCCCCGAGTGACCGCAACTGCCCGGCCACTTCCTCCCACGCCCATGCGCCCAGCCAGAAGCCGGGAACCAGCAGTATCCGTGCCATGTCCTGAGGATTGCACAGCCCACCGACAGTCGAAACCCCATGTCTCCTGGGGGCTCTTGACCCGAGCGACGGGTGAGGCGCATTATGAACGTACGTTCATGAACCAGCGTTCATATAGGAGTCGATCATGACCGAGATCGTCAATACCGCTCAGTCCGATGCCTGGAACGGCTACGAGGGCGAACACTGGGCGGGCAACCACGACCGCTACGACGCGGTGAACCACGGCTTCAACGAACCCCTGCTGACCGCCGCCCGCATCTCCGCCGGTGACCACGTCCTCGACATCGGTTGCGGCAACGGTCAATTGACCCGCGCCGCGGCCCGCCGCGCCGGCACGGGATCCGCCACCGGCATCGACCTCTCCGGTCCGATGCTCACCCGGGCCCGCACCCTCGCGGCGGCCGAGGTCGTCCCCAATGTCACCTTCGAACGAGGCGACGCTCAGGTATTCCCCTTTCCCGGCAACGCTTTCGACGCCGCGCTGAGCCGCTTCGGCATCATGTTCTTCGCCGACCCGGTGGCTGCCTTCGTCAATATCGCCCGCGCCCTGCGCCCCGGCGGCCGCCTCGCCTTCGTCACCATGCCGCCCATGCCCGGCACCGATCTCGGCACCGTATTCGGCGCGGCCGCACAGCATCTCGCGGACTTCGAGATCACGCACACCCACGGCCCGCTCGCCGACCCCGACGCCATCCGAGGCCTTCTGACCGCCGCCGGTTTCCGCGACATCGACGTCGAATACCGTGAGGCCGAGGGTCTTTGGGGTCGCGACCTGGACGACGCCACCGACTTCATCATCGACTGGGGCCCGCTGCGCTACCACCGCTCGCTGTCCGGTTTCACCACCGATACCGAAGTCCGCGCAGCCATCTCGACCGCCCTGGCCCCCTTCGTCACCCCCGGCGGCGTCCGCCTCCGCAATGCGGCCTACCTGGTCACCGCGACCCGCCCGCTACCGTAACCACCCATGTCCCCGAGAAAGGCAGCGGCGCTGCGCGGCACCGATGACGACCGCAACCTCCGCGACCACCTCGTCACCACCGCCCAGCGCCTCCTCGCCGACCAGGGCGCACCCGGCCTCACCGTCCGCGCCATCGCCCGCGCCGCAGGCGTCGCCGACGGCGTCCTCTACAACCACTTCCCCGACAAGGACGCCCTCCTGGCCGCAGCCCTCGCCGCCCACGTCGCCGCCGCCCACGCCGCCCTGGGCCCCCTACCGGCCCCCGGCACCGCCACCGTCCAGGAGAACCTGGCGCTGTACCTACACGCCGGCCTCACCCTGCACCGTGCGGTCCTCCCGGTTTTCGCCGGCCTGCTGTCCAGCCCGTCCGTCCTGACCCGCTTCGCCGAATCCGAAGCCCGCAACGATGATTGGCGCGAACTACTGGCCCGCTACCTCCGCGCCGAACGCGACCTGTCCCGGCTCGCCCCCGCCGCCGACACCGCCGCCGCAACCGCCATCCTCGTCGGTATCTGCCACGACGCAGTCCTCACCGCAATGCTCCCCGGCACCCCGCACGCCGAAGTCGAGGTAGACGCAGTAGTCGCGACGCTCCTCGCCGGAATTGCACCCCAGCTCTGAGGCATCCAGCTGCCGCCACAGTCTCGACAGCGCTCAGCCGATGCGACGCTATTGAACTGAAGGCTTCGCGCCATAGTCGATTCGGGGAACTCGGCCCGGCGTAGCGCGGCCCCACCAAAACGGCAATTGCATTTCCACCGCTGGGTCGCGGTCGACCCAGGTTCTCGACCTACGGTCGCAGGCTACTGAGCGGGGTGGATCGGCCGCGGAATCGGCCGAGCGGTTGGCTCAGTACACCGGGCCGGTGTACTTCTCGCCCGGGCCGGCGCCGGGGGCGTCGGGGTAGGCGGAGGTTTCGCGGAAGGCGCGCTGGAGGGATTGGAGGCCTTCGCGGAGGGGGCCGGCGTGCGGGCCGAGGTATTCGACGGAGGCGGTGATCAGGCCGGCGAGGGCGGTGATGACGCGGCGGGCCTCGTCGAGGTCGAGGTGGGGGCTGGTGGCAGGATCGGCTTCGCCGAGGCCGAGCTTCTCGGCGGCGGAGCTCATCAGCATGACGGCGGCGCGGCTGATGACCTCGACGGCAGGGATGTCGGCCAGTTCGCGGACGACCTCGCCGTCGATGAGGGCCGATTCGTCGCTGGTGATTGCCTCGCTCATGCGGTAGAGCATCCCATTGTGCGGGTCGGCGCTGGTCGCGGGGGCCGTCGATTCGGAGCTCACGGCTATGAGTGTTAGACTCTTCCGCGACGACCGTCCCGGACTGGTTCCTGCAACCGACTCGGGGCATCAAGTGGAGCCCGACTCCCACCGTCGATCGGCCCTTCCGGTCAGATCAGGCGGTCCGGTCGCCCATCATTTGCTTGATGGGTTCTGTACGTGGGTTTGTCCTGCGTGTGGTGCGATGCGAGCTGTTTGCGTCGCGGATCGGTCGACTCGGGCCCCGTGGTGGTGAAATACCAGCACGGGGCTTTTGTGTTGGAATTGGGGTTGCAGTTATTGCTTGCGGTCGTTGACGAACCGCTTGACCTAGGAGGCCCCATCAGCACTGAGACCCGCATCAACGATCGCATCCGCGTTCCCGAGGTCCGACTCATCGGACCGGGTGGCGAGCAGGTTGGGATCGTGCGTGTTGAAGATGCACTACGCGTCGCTCAGGAAGCTGACCTCGACCTGGTCGAGGTCGCGCCGGATGCACGCCCGCCGGTGTGCAAGATCATGGACTACGGCAAGTTCAAGTACGAGACCGCGCAGAAGGCGCGTGAGTCCCGGAAGAACCAGGTTCAGACCGTGATCAAGGAGCAGAAGCTCCGGCCGAAGATCGATGACCACGACTACGCCACCAAGCGCGGCCATGTGATGCGCTTCCTCGAGGCCGGGTCGAAGGTCAAGGTCACCATCATGTTCCGTGGTCGCGAGCAGTCGCGTCCGGAACTCGGCTTCCGGCTCTTGCAGCGACTGGCCGCCGACGTCGCCGACCTCGGTTTCGTCGAAACTTCGGCCAAGCAGGACGGCCGGAACATGACCATGGTCCTCGCGCCCCACAAGGGTGCGAAGACGCGGGTGAAGGCCCAGCAGTCTGCGGCCCAGGGCGGCACCGTCCCGGCCGAGACCCCGGCTCCGGCCCCGGCCGAGACCGCAGCCCCGGCTGCTGAACCGGCCACCCCGCAGCAGTAATAACGAGAAGCTCCGGTGGCGTGCTGACGCGCGCCTCCGGCACGACAGATTGAGGAATCCATGCCGAAGATGAAGAGCCACAGCGGCGCCTCGAAGCGATTCAAGGTGTCGGGCAGCGGCAAGCTGCTGCGTCAGCAGGCGAACCGTCGCCACCTGCTCGAGCACAAGCCGTCCACCCGGACTCGTCGTCTGGACGGCGTGGAGGTCGTCGCGAAGGCGGACGTCGCTCGCGTCAAGAAGCTGCTCGCCAAGTAATTCGGCTGAGCCAGCCGCTCGCGATCCGTTCGCGGAACGCATCACCGACCAACCTCGGGCGCACTGACCGGGTCACGCGAAAGACCCAGCGCCCCTTATTCGATCAAGGACTGACAAGTGGCACGCGTCAAAAGGGCCGTCAACGCTCAGAAGAAGCGCCGTTCCGTTCTCGAGGCCTCCAAGGGCTACCGTGGCCAGCGGTCGCGCCTGTACCGCAAGGCCAAGGAACAGCAGCTGCACTCGCTCACCTACGCCTACCGGGACCGCCGGGCGCGCAAGGGTGACTTCCGCCAGCTGTGGATCACTCGTATCAACGCCGCCGCGCGTCTGAACGACATGACCTACAACCGCTTCATGCAGGGCCTGAAGGCCGCCGGCATCGAGGTGGACCGCAAGATCCTGGCCGAGCTCGCGGTGAACGACGCCGAGGCGTTCGCCCAGCTGGTGGCTGCCGCCAAGGCCGCGCTGCCCGCCGACGTCAACGCCCCGGCCGCCTGATTCGGCCTGCGTGACGACGCAACACTCGAAACGACCCGCGGACGTGCTCTCCGAGCACAACCCGCGGGTCGTTTCTGCGGTCAAGCTCCATCGCGCGCCGGTGCGCCGCAAGACCGGCCTGTTCCTGGCCGAGGGCGCGAATTCGGTGGAGGCCGCGCTCGATACCGGGCGGATCGAGGAGCTCTTCTACTCCTCCAGGGCCGCCGAACGCGAGCACGAGCTGGTGGCCGGCGCCGCGGCGCAACGGGTGCGGACCACGCTGGTCAGTGACCGTGCCGCGGAGATGCTGGGGGAGACCGTGACGCCGCCCGGTCTGATCGCGGTGTGCCGCCAGGTGGATGTGCCGCTGTCGCAGATCATCGACGCGTCCCCGCGCATGCTGGCCGTCCCGGTCGAGATCGCCGACCCCGGCAATGCCGGAACCCTGATCCGGGTGGCCGACGCGGTCGGCGCGGATGGGGTGGTGCTGGCCGGTGATTCGGTGGATCCGCACAACGGCAAATGCGTGCGCGCCTGTGCCGGAAGCCTTTTCCACGTTCCCGTGGCCCGCTCCCGCGATATCGATGCCACCCTCGACGCCCTCGAGCACGCCGGGATCGCCGTGCTGGCGACCACCGCCAAAGGCGAGGTCGACCTGGACGACGCCGACGAGATCCTGCGCGGCCCGGTCGCCTGGCTGTTCGGCAACGAGGCGCACGGCCTGGACAAGGCCATCGCCGCCCGTGCCACCCACCGGGTCCGGATCCCCATTCACGGACGCGCCGAAAGCCTGAATCTCGCTGCCGCGGCGGCCATTTGCCTCTATGCGAGCTCTCGGGTCCAGCACGGCAAGTGACGCCGGCCGAGTCTGACGCCATCGTCGAGGCCGACGCGGTGCCGAAACCCGGCGCGCCGGTCCGGATCTGATCAGATGCCGTCCTCGCTGAGGTTGGCGAGGATCTCGGTGGCCCACGGCGGGGTGCCGGGGTCGTCGCTATCGGTGACCTGGAGCGCGGTCAGGTCGATGAGCAGCATGCCGGTGGCGAAGAAGCGGCCGACCTCGTAGGTCGTCGCGCCGGTGAGCTCCTTGGCCAGGTTGTAGAGGCGTCCGAAGTGATCGCGGATGCTCTCGCCGATGGCCGGCTCGCTCGCCGCCGCGATGCCCTGCAGGAAGACCCTGGGCAGATCGCGGTCGGTGAGGAAATAGTCGCCGAAGTGGTTGCCGAGGGAATCGAGGCGGTCTTTGGGGGAGGCGTCCGGTGCGGCCTGGGTGGCCCCGGTGCGGAAGAGCTCCTCGATGCGCCCGCACACCTGGTCCAGCACTGCCAGGAACAGCTGCTGCTTGGTGCCGAACAGTCGGATCACATAGGGCTGCGAGACCCCCGCTCGGCGCGCGATATCGTCGGTTTTCGTTGCGGCGTAACCGGATTCAGCGAAGGCGGCGGTTGCCGCCGCGAGGACTTCCGCGCTGCGTTCGGTCGCCGTCATCCGGGTCCTGGTCATGGCTGTCGTGCCTCCTCGTCGTCGGCGATCCCGTGTGCCATTGACATGTTATCAGTCAATGCATACTCTCTAGTTATCAGTCGATAACAACAAGGATTGGTCATGGCTGAAACACTCGAAACCTCGAATCTCACCGACAAGGTCGCCGATGCCGCCCGGCAGCGGCCGCTGGCCGCGATCCTGGCAGCGGTGGGCATCCCGATGTTCATGGTCACGCTGGACAATCTCGTGGTCACCAACGCGCTGCCGGTCATCCGGACCGAACTGCACGCGTCGCTCACCGACCTGCAGTGGTTCGTGAACGCCTACACGCTGTCCTTCGCCTCGCTGCTGCTCACCGCCGCCGCGCTCGGCGACCGGATCGGCCGCCGGCGGATGTTCGTCATGGGTATCGCGCTGTTCACGGCGGCCTCGGCGGCGTGCGCGCTGGCCACCGAGCCGTGGATGCTCATCGCCGCGCGCGCGGTACAGGGCTTCGGCGGGGCGGCGGTGATGCCGCTGTCGCTGACACTGCTGTCGGCGGCGGTGCCGGAGAAGATGCGCAGTGCGGCCATCGGCATCTGGGGCGGCATCTCCGGGCTCGGCGTGGCGCTCGGACCCGTGGTCGGCGGCGCGGTCGTCGACGGACTCAGCTGGCAGTGGATCTTCTGGATCAACGTTCCGATCGGCATCGTCGCCGTTCCGCTGGCCGCCCGTATCCTGAACGAATCCTTCGGTGGCGCACGGAAATTGGATCCGGTCGGCCTGCTGCTCTCGGCGGGTGGCGTACTCGCGGTGGTCTGGGGCGTGATCCACGGCGCGGACGACGGATGGACCTCGGCCGAGGTGCTGACCGGACTGATCGGCGGCGCGGCGCTGCTGGCGGCGTTCGTGCTGTGGGAGAATCGCTCGGCCGATCCCATGCTGCCGCTGCGGCTGTTCCGGTCGCGCAGCTTCAGCGCGGTCAATACCGTGCTCTTCACCTTCTCCGTCGGCGTCTTCGGCTCGATCTTCCTGCTGGCCCAGTACTTCCAGGTGGTGCAGGGCTACACGCCGCTGCAGTCCGGTATCCGGACGCTGCCGTGGACCATGGCCCCGATGGTGGTGGCTCCGCTCGCCGGGCTGATCATCGATCGGGTGGGCGTGCGGCCGCTGATCGCCATCGGCCAGGTGTTCCTGTCGGCGGCGCTGCTGTGGATGGCGCTGATCACGACCGTCGACGTCTCCTACAGCTCCTTCGTCCTGCCCTTCGTGCTGGGCGGCATCGGCATGGGGCTGACCTTCGCGCCCACTGCCACCGCGGTCATGGCCAGCGCGGCCCCGGCCGATCAGGGCATGGCCTCCGGCACCAACAACACCATCCGTGAGGTGGGTGTCGCCATGGGTGTCGCGGTGCTGGCGTCGGTATTCGCCTCGCACGGCTCGTATCTGAGCCCGCAGGAATACGTGGACGGCCTCATCCCGGCGGTCAAGGTGGGCGCGGCCATCGTGGCGGTCGGTGCGCTGGTCGCATTGCTGCTGCCCAGTCGGCAGGCGATCGCCGAATCATCCACCGGTGCACCGGCTGCCGCTCACTGACCGGGCTGGTCTCCACGGAGGTGCCTCATGTACGAGACCCCGCTCCTGCTGCTCCCCGCGAATATTCATGCGGCAGTGGACAATATCCCCTTCGCTGGTCAGGCGGCCACACCGCTGTGGTTCCGCATCCCCGAACAACTGGTCTACATCGGCGTAGCGTTGTTCGCCACCCTCGGATCGGCGTCGACGATCCGATCCACCCCTCGAACGGCGTCTCTGGCAACCGGTGCGCCAAGGTAACGCCGGCACGAACCGCGTTGCATCTCCGGCGCACCGACCCCGTCGTGCAGCATGCCGCGCAGCCGGTCGGTGGCCTCGCCGGGCAGTGCGGCCAGGTCGGCCTCGGTGGTGGCGG
>NZ_JBEXJI010000028.1:0-114182 GCF_040609015.1 Nocardia sp. NPDC004860
ATTTGGTCCCCCCCGCGCCGGGGGGTTGACCCAAGCCGCCGGCACTCCACCCCCACGGTGTGGGGCCTGCGGCTCACAACCCCCCGGGGGGGGTCGCCGGGGCGAGTCTGCCGCTGGCGGGGTGGAAGATCCCCGCTCGATTCCAGAGCCGGTGCGCCCGGGTCATTCGAAGTCGGCGGTAGGGCTAGCCGACGTTCTTGGCGAGCAGGAGGTCGAGGACCCGGGTGTATTGGTCGGGGAAGTCCATGGGAACGATTCCGTAGTGGGCGGACTGGGTGGTGTGGGAGGTCAGGTAGTCGGCGAGTTTGGGCATGATCGCCGCCGCGTTGTCCTTGGGCCAGGCACTGTCGGCGAAGCTGGTGAAGTTGATGTACTCGAGGGTGTTGGCGGGGTCGGCGGCGGCCTTGTCGAGGCAGGCTTTGACGTAGTCGAATTTGTCGCCGCCGGAGGAGCCGAAGTTCGAGGAGCCGGAGTCGAGGCCGGCCAAACCGTGGTCCTTGTAGTGGTCCTGGAGATGGATCCGGTCGGTGGTGAAGACGCCGTTGTCGCCGCCGGGCCATTGCAGGCAGCCGAGGGAATTGGCGAACTGGGCGATGAGGACGATGCGGCCGCGGGCCTCACCCAGCGCGGGGAAGCGATTCTCCAGCCAGAACAGTGAGCGGTAGCCCTTGGTGTCCAGGTAGCCGTTGAAGATTCGCGCGAAATCGGCGCCCACGTCGTTATTGGTGCCGTCCTCCTTCTTGACCCGCATGACGAGGACTTCGCCGGGATTGCCGGCCAGGAAGGTTCGGCACTGGTCGAGCACCGTATCGAAGGTGATGCCCTGGTAGAAGGCGCTGTGGTACACGCCGAAGGAGTCCGCGGTGTGGTCCTGCAGGCCGTTGCAGCGGATGTCCAGGAAGCGGATGCCGTGCGCGAATTGGTCCGGGAGCGACCAGTTCTGGGTGTGCGCCCACTCGGTGCCGTTGGTGGCGCTGGTGCAGCAGGAGTCGTGGGTGCCGGGGATGGTGAGGCGCAGCAGCGAGGTGGCGTCGGGGAGCGTGGACATCCACGCCTGCGGTGGTGCGCCGACGGTACGCGCGTGCGGGATCGCCTGCGCCGCAGGGCTGGTCAGGCCGGTGGCGAGCGCGCCTGCGGCGGCGGCCAGGGTGGTGCGGGCGAAGTCTCGGCGGGTCAAGCTCATAGGGCGGGGAGCCTAACCTGGACAATGGACCAAGATTGCCGTTTTGCTCGAATTGAGTGATCAGCCCGGTTCGGTGGTCACCGTGATGGTGGTCCAGCCGCCCACGTGGATGCGGTCGCCTGCCTGGAGTGGCACAGGAGTTTTCGGCGGGATGGGTTGCGGGCTGTCATTGAGGCAGGTGCCGTTGGTGGAGCCCAGGTCGGTGACCGTGAGCGTCCCGCCGTCGATGTGCAGGATGGCGTGCGAGCGCGAGACCGCGATATCGGCGGGCGCGACCGAGAGGTCGATATCGGGGTGCACGCCCTGCGAGACGCTGCGCTTGCCGATCAGGATATTGGGCCCCTGCAAGGGGATTCGGCGGTCGGGGTAGTAGGCGGGGAAGTCGACCCGCTCCAGATCGGGCCCTTTCTGCGCCTGCATGCGCGCGTAGTGCGCCCGGTCGGCGGAAATGGTGGCGACCCAGACCAGCGCTGCGGCACCGTTCTCGACCGCCCCGGATTCGCCGCCGGTCGTCGCCGGTTCCGCGCGCACCGGTGGCGCGGGCGGAGGCGCCGGCAGCGCCGAGTCGTGTCCGCAGTTCTCGCAGAATCGCCCCTCCGAGGGCGCCCCGCAGGACGGGCACACCGCGAGTTGCGGTGCGGCGCCACCGAATGGAGCGCCCATCGGCGCACCACAGAAATCGCAGTAGTCGGTGGCGGCGGTCTCGTGCCCCTCGATGCAGAGCGCCATCACGGCTCCTTGCGGACTCGGGCGGTCTTGGTGGAGCGGACGTCGAGGGCCATCTCGTCGGCGGGATCGATCTTGTTGCGCAGTCGGATGGTCCCGGTCCGCTCGTCCACCACGTCGACGACACTGAGCAGCAGCTTGGCGGTGTTCTCATTGCCCGACTCGCTGGCCAGGTGGTACGCGCGCTGGAGTTTGGCCGTGGCCGTGGCGAAGTCGCCCTGTTTGCGCGCGGTCAGGCCCTCCTGAACGGTCTGGGCCAGCTCGGCCTGTCCGGTGTAGTGCGCGACCCGGCGGCTGATGATCGCCGACTTGTCGGTATCGGTCGTCCAGGCCGCCTTGACCAGACCCTGCCCGAGCACGTCGCCCTCGGCCAGCACGCTCACCCGCGCGGCCAGCTTCTCCCGATCCGGCGCGGCAGGCTCGAGCTCCAGCTGGATGTGATAGTCGCGATCCTCGGCGCCCCAGGAGCCCAGCGGATATTCGCCCACCTGCGGTCCCACCTCGGTGCGTCGCGCGGTGAGATCCTCGATGAACGGCGCGACCTGCTTGAGGAACACGATCTTCGCACCCACCGGTGTCCACACCCGCATGGTCAGGTCCGGAATCGCCTTCTCCATCGACGATTCCATCGTGGCCGCGAAATCCTGGGCCAGCAGATCCGCGGTCGCCACGGTGTCGATCGTCCCGTGCAGCGCGGAGGCGATGGGGCGCACCTCGTTCGGCTCCCAGTCCACCCCGACGCCGCGGCAGTCGCAGGTGAAGACACCGATGGACTGGCGGATCTCCTCCGCCAGCCGCTCGGGCGTCTCGTGCTCGTTCTTGCCGTCGGTGAGCAGGATGGCGTGCACCATGGCCCCCGGATGCTGCTGGGCGATCAGGCGTGACAGTCCCAGCCAGGTGCCGATCGCGGTGCCGCCGTGCGGAACCAGCTTGTCCAGCGCTCGCCGTGCGTTGGCGCGCTCCTGCGGGCTGGCCACCGCCGAGGGCCCGCGGTGCGGGAACACCACCTGCGCCTTGTCGGTGCCCTCCACGATCGCGAACCGGGTGCCGTCGGGCATGACGTCCAGCGCCGCCAGCGTGGCCCGCCGGGCGCCCGCGAACTTGTCGGCCGCGCCCATGGACCCGGAGGTGTCGATGATCAGGATCTCGACCCGCGGCGGCGGCACCACCGACACCACCAGATCGCCGGTGGCCTCGACGGTGACGATGGCGTCGACCGTGCGCACCCCCTCGGCGAGGAAGGCGTTCTGGTCGATGGCTACCGAAATGCCTTTGTTCTCAGCGGAAGTCACGGTGTGTCTCCTGACGGTGCGAGGGACGGGACGGGTACGAGGGCGACGGTGATGTTGTCCTTGCCGCCCGCACCGAGCGCGTGCTCCACCAGGGCGCGCGCCGCGGGCAACGGCGCCAGCGAGCCGGTGAAGCGGGACAGGGCCGCTGCCTCCGGGAGGTAATTCCACAACCCGTCGGTGCACACCAGCAGCACCCCGGGCGCGTCGGTGTGCAGGGTGCGCACGCAGGTGGGCGACCACTGGTGTTCGCTGTCGGCCCCCAGCCAGCGGGTGAGCACGTGCGCGTGCGGGCCGTCCATGGCGGTGGCCGCGTCCAGCACGCCGTTGTCGACCATGGCCTGGGCGAGGGAATCGTCGACGGTGAGCCGGTCGGAGTCGTCGCCGCGTAGCCAATAGGCGCGGCTGTCACCGACATTCGCGACGGTGATGTCCGCGCCGCCCTCGGCGTCGAACTGCACGATCGCCGACACATAGGTGCACGACGGCGCTTTCCCGCCCGGCGAGCCGACCGCCTTGACCGCGTCGGCGGCGGCGGTGAGCCCGGCCATGACGCAGTCCTCGGCGGGCTGGTCCGCGGCGAGGGCGGCCAGGCAGGCGTCCAGCCCCGCCCGGGCCGCGGCACCCGAGGCGGCCTGCGGATCCTCGGAGGTCGACACCCCGTCACAGACCGTGATGACCGCGGCGGCCGGACGATTCGGCACCGCGCCCTCCAGCACCGCCGCCGCGACCGCGTCCTCGTTGCGGGCGTGCAGCAGGCCGCGATCGGTGATCAGGCACGCGGTGCCCAGGTCGAATTCGAAGCGATCCCGCTCGGGCCCGAGCTCACCGCAGGTGGCGCAGTAGCCGTCCGGGTCGAATTCGCTTCCGCCGCAGCCGGTGCAGTCGGGCGGCGGACCGGATTCGACGGTGGCCGTGGTGCCGGTGGGGGCGAGCCGGGCACTGCGCGCCGCCTCGGCCACCGGCACGGTCGAGCCGGAGCCGGGCCGGAATTCCTTGGGCGGCAGCGCGATCGCCCGGATGCCGAGTTTGCGCCCGCAGGCCTCGCAGAACCGGTCGGTGTCGGCGACGAAGGTGCCGCACTGCGGGCAGCGGGCCGTCACAGCAGCGTCCTCGGGCGCACCGCATTGGCCTGCTCCACCAGGGCGATCCGTTCCCACATGTCCTCGGTCTCGTGCGCCAGGTCGCGATAACAGCGTTCCAAACCGGTGCGTACCCCTTGTTGATCGAGCGCCACCCCCAGCAGCGGGGAGTGGTCGGTGGGCACCCTGCCCAGGCGCAGCCAGCGCAGCGCCGCGTCCAGGACTCGCAGACGGGCCTGCGCGGCACGGCGTTTCGAGTCGAGGGTCAGACTATCGATGCGTTTGCCGGCATCGCGAACCAATTGTTCGGTCAGCTCGGCGGGCTCGGCGACGGCCAGCAGCGTCTCGACGGCGGTGACCCCGGCCTCGGTGTGCACCGCCGAGGCGGCGTCGACCTGATCGAGCACGGTGACCGCGCCCGCCCGGTCGCCGGTCGCGCGCCGCAGCCGGGCCGCGCCGAAGGCGGCGCTGGTGAAGGAGCGGTCGGTGCGCCAGACCAGGTCGTAGTAGCGGGCGGCCCGCTCGCGCGCGGTCTCGGGGTCCAGTCCGTCCGCGGCCATGAGCTCGGCGGTGACCGCCAGGGCCAGCTTCGGGGCGGCCTCGCCCGGCAGGGCGCTGTAGAGGGCGTCGAATTCGGCTGCGGCGGAGGGCCAATCGCGCTGCAGCAGGCGGGCCAGGCCCGTGAACCAGGTCAGCCGCCAGTCGCCGGACAGCGTCTCGCCCACCGCGTCCAGCCGGCGCAGCGCGTCGTCCGGATCGCCGAATTCCAGTGCGGCGCGGATCAGCCGGAGCGGGATCTCCACCGACTCCTCGCGGCCGGTGACCACCGACTGCAGGCCGGCGGTGATCTCGCGCTCCAGGTCCTCGGGCGTGACCGCGCTGGTGGAGGCCAGCAGTGCCGCGCCGCTGTCGCTCGGGTCGACCAGCGGAACCGGCAGCGCCGCAATGAGGGCGCGAGGATCGCCGGGCAGCTGGTCGCCGACGCCGAAGACCCCGCGCGGCGGGCCGAACCGGGTGGACAGTCCCGGCCGGGGCCGCCCGTCCTCGGTGGCCAGCACCTCGCGCAGAATGCCGGTGAGCTGATCGCCCATCTCGGTCATGGAGGTGAAGCGCGCGTCCGGCTCGATATCGGTGGCGCGCACCAGGAACCGGTACAGCGATTCGTGGCGGGCCATGAGCGGTTCGAGCTCGGGACCGGGCAGCGGGCCGAGTTCGTTGTTCACCGGAGGGATCCGCATGATGAGCGCCGCCAGCGTGCGGCCCACCGTGTACACCTCCGACGCGACGGTCGGGCCGGTCTGCGCGATCTCCTCGGCCTGGTAACCCGGTGTGCCGTAGATGGTTTCGGTCTGATCGTGCAGGCCGACGACCGCGCCGAGGTCGATGAGCTTGAGCTGCTCCTCGGTCTGCATCACATTGTCGGGTTTGAAGTCGCAGTAGGCGAGCCCGCGGTCATGGAGGTACTCCAAGGCGGGCAGCATCTCCAGGATGTAGGCGATGGCCCGCGCGGGCGGCAGATACCGCTGATCGGCCGTGCGCTGTTCGCGCAGCAGCTGTTTGAGCGACTTGCCGCCCACGTACTCCATCACGATGTACCCGACCGGCTTGCCGTCCGGCCCGGTGTCCTCGGCGAAGTTGTAGATCCGCACGATATTCGGGTGATCGACCTGCGCGAGGAACCGCTTCTCGGCCACGGCCGCCCGCATGGCGTCCGCATCGCCGGTATTGAGCAGGCCCTTGAGGACCACCGGCCGGTCGTCGACCTTGTGGTCCACCGCGAGGTAGATCCAGCCCAGGCCGCCGTGCGCCAGCGGGCCGAGCACCTCGTACTGGCCGCCCACCACATCCCGGCCGGACAGCTTGGGGGTGAAGGAGAATCGCGTCCCGCAGTGGGCGCAGAAGCCCTCGGCGCGGCCGGGCTGACCATTGCGACTGCGCCCGACCGGCCGATTGCACCTACCGCATTCGCGATGGTTCTCCGGCACCTCCGGATCGACGAGCACGGCCTCTGCCGGATCCCGGCGCGGCACCGACGGCACCTTGACCATGCCCGCGCCCAGCCTGCCGCGGCTGGCCCCGGAGGCTCCCGACCGTCCGGTGCGCACCGAACGCCCACTGCGGGATGACCGGCCGCTGACCGTCGATCCCGTGCTCATCGCCGACGCGTGCCCGGTGTCGTGCGCGGTGGCGGCCGGCGCCGACGGCGGCGCGGGCGCGCTGCCGCACACATCGCAGTAGCCGTCGAGAATCGTTCCGGTGCAACCGGGTTCGGCACAGCGGTCGGAGCCGACGGCGCTCGCCGCGCCGGCAGCGCTCGTCCCGGTCGATGTGGTCGGCCCGCCCCCGGTGACCGCGGGCGCCGCGCTCGGGGCGGTGCCGCAGACGGTGCAATAGCCGTCCTCGATGGTCCCGGTGCAGCCGGGTTCGGTGCAGTTCATGATCGCCTCCCCGATTTCTGGTCGATGAGCTGGCGGTAGTCGGTGATGGCGCGGGTGACCGCGGCCAGATCGCAGGGCCGGCGCGAGAGCAGCCCCGCCGCGATGCGGGCGGCGGCGAGCACATCCTGGTCCTCGGCCACCCCCAGCCGGGCGGCCTTGGCCCGGTAGGAACTGAACCGCCCCTTCAGTTCCATCCGCCGATCGAGCAGCCCCTGCGCGAGTTGTTCGTTGCGGGTCGCGGTGTCGAGTGCCCCGGTGATGCGTTGCCGCAGCTCCCACAGCACCGTGGGCACGGACGGATTGGCTTCCAGCGCGGTCAGTTCCGCGCTGTACACGGCACTGTCGTCCGGATGCCGGGGGAGCGGCGCGGCCAGGATGGTGCGCTCCACCTCGGTGCGGGCGCGATCAGCCCGCTCGTAGGTCTTGCGCAGCGCCTCGACCCGGGCCCGGGACCGTTCGATCGCCGCGTCCCAATCCGCCGAGATGGCCCGCAGTTCGGTCAGCACCGTCGCGGCCTCGCGCATACGCCGGGACAGCTCGCCCAGGCGGCGGTCGAGCGCATCGGGTGCCAGCGCCAGGGGATCGGTGGCGACCTGCATGGCGAGGGCGTCGATATCGCTTGTCAGCGACTGCAATTCGGGAATCGACATGCCGGTGCGGGTCAGCTCCGCCTGCAGCGGCGCGATATCGGTCATCACCCGGGTGTGCACCGCCTCCACCGCGTCGAGCACCCGCACCACGGTCGGGAAGGCCGCGCGCATGCGGTCCAGCATCTCGGTGATGCCGATCAGCTCGATCTGCTCGCGCGGCCCGCTCAGCGAACGCTGTGACATCGGAATCGTGCTGCGCGACACCTCGACCGGCTGTCCGCGCAGCAGGCGCGTGAGCTCCGCCCGGTCCAGTGCGTCCAGGCGTCGCCGTCCGCGCGCGGTCCGGGCCTGGTCCAGCACGGTGCCCAGCCGCCCGAAGTCCTCCCACATGAGTTCCAGCGCCGCCCGCGCCGGCGCCCAGCGCTGCTCGGTGACACCGGTGGGCGGGAAGCGGCGCAACAGCACCAGCCCGGGATGCTTGTCCAGCTCCACCAGGGTCGCGGCGATGGTCTCGATTTCGCGTGCCCGCTCGGCGATTTCACGATCTATCTCGGCGACGCTGAGAATGTGCCCAGGATTCTCGTGCATGACCGGCTCAATCGCTGTACTTGGGCGCCGGGGGACCGTTGGACGGCCCGAGCACGCTCAGCCGCTGGTTGTAGATCCGCTGCCAGGTACCGTCGGCGCGCACCCGCTCCAGCACGCCATTGACGAACCGCACGAGATCCGTGTTCTGCTTCTGGACTCCGATGGCGTACACATCGGTGGCCATGGCGTCGCCGACCACCTCGAGATTCGGGTCCTGGATCTTCAATCCGTACAGCAGCGGCAGGTCGGTGCTGGCGGCGTCGACCTCGCCCTGCTGCAGCGCGGTCAGGCAGTCCAGCCAGTTCTCGATCCCGATCACGATGGGGCGCTGGGGAAGTGCGAACACCGCGTCCAGCGTCGTCGAGTTGGGGATGCCGCACACCTTCTTGCCGCCCAGATCGGCCGCCGAGCGAATGCCCGAGCCCTTGGTCACCAGCACCCGCTGGTCGGTCTCGAAATAGACGGCGGAGAACTGGACCTGCTGGCGGCGCGAGCAGGTCGGTGTGAAGTTCTGCACGACCAGGTCGACCTCGTTCTTCGCCAGCGCATCCGCGCGGTGGGCGGAGTCGATGGGATGCAGGTCCACCCGGCCCGGGTCGCCGAACAGGTCGCGGGCGATCTCGTGGGCGAGATCGATATCGAAGCCCTCGAGCTCGCCGGTCGACGGATTGCGGTAACCGAACAGGAATTGGTTCTGGTCCACCCCGATCCGGATCTTCCCGCCGGCGACGATGTTCGCCATCGTCGACCGGGCGGGCATGGACCCCGGCTGCGGTTGCGGACTCAGCGGCCGCAGGCTCGCGGTCGGGTTACAGGACTGGTCGGCGCGCTGGTTGGGCGCGGTGGCGAGGACGGTCGCGCCCACCGGCAGCCGGCTGCCGGACGGCAGCTGGAAGGGCGCGGCATCCGGCGTCGACCCGCACGCGGCGGCCAGCAGCGCCACGGCTGCCACCATCAGCATCCGCATCCGCTTCACAGGAACTCCTTCAACCGCGGCCACACCCCGACGACGATCGATCCCGCCGCCGCCAGCAGCAGCACCAGCGTGCCCAGCGGGCTCAGGGTGAGGGCATTTCCGGCCGTGTTCACATCGTCGCGCACTTCCTGGCGGGTGCGCTCGAGTTCGGTCTTCAAGGCGTCGTCGAGGGCGGTGAACTGGGCCGCGGATCCCGCGCCGTCGGTCTTGATCGACTGGTCGACCGCCCCGCGATAGTCGTTGGACTTGTAGGCGGCGAGCTCCTTCTGATGGCCGTCCTGCCAGCCCGAGAAGGCCTTCGACGCCGCGGAATTGCCGCTCAGCAGGCCGGCCAGATCCGCGCGCAGCTGGTCGCTGCCGGCGGTGAAGCGCTGCTCGCTGGCGTCGAGGTCGCCGCGGGTGATGAGCTGCAGCGTCTCCTCGGTGCGCGCCTGCTGGGCGAGAATCCTTGCCTGCGCGAGCTTTTCGAAGCGGGCAGTGGCGCCGGTGTCGATGGCCGCCGTGGTCGCGGCCGTGGTGGCGAGGATCCATAGCAGCGCGACCACCGTCAGACCGCCGGCCGTGACCACGCCCGGATTGATCCAGCGGTTGGTGCGCCGCACCAGAATCCACGAGCCGTAGCCGCAGGCCGCGAGCAGCAGCACCAGCGTGCCCGCGCTCCACCAGGGCAGCCCGGTGATCGCGCCCTGATCGCTGTGCAGCTGTGCGAGGCGAATGTGCTCCAGTTCGCCCGCGTCCTTCAGGATCGAGCCCTGCATGAGCGCCGACGCCTGCCGCAGATACGCGGAGCCGACCGGCAGGCCCTGCCGGTTATTGGCCCGCGCCGCCTCGACATAGCCGGTGTAACTGGGCAATTCGGCCGAGATCCGGCCCAGGATGGTACGGGTCTCGGCGTCCGCGGCGCCGGTGGTGGCCTCCGCGAGCGCGGCGGCCGCGTCGGTCAGCGCGTTCTCGTAGCGGATCCGCACCTCGGGCGACTCGATCCCGCCCGAGAGATAGGCGGTGGACGCCGCCGCGTCGGCCGTGGACAGTGCCACGTACAGCCGCTGTGCGGCATTGGCCAGCGGTTCGGTGTGCGCCAGGACGGTGTCGTGGCGAGTGATCTTGGTGCTCTGCTGATCGGCGGTCACCAGGCCGCCGAGCAGGGCCAGCAGTGCGAGGGCAGCGCCCACCGCACCGATGACGCCGGGCGCGGTGCGCACGAAGCGTCGCGTCCATTGCATGCCCCCGCGAGTGATCGCCGCTGAGCGACTGCGAATGGTCGCCGGTAAGCGACTCCTCAACTCCGTTTCCCCCGTTCGACCGGCCGGTGCTCCCCGTAGCCAGATCGTACGGTAGCGATCGCACCCTGTCGATCGAGTTCCAACCGGTCGGAATTCGCTGAGTGGATCCATCATTTCGAATGCACGTGCATTCATGACCGGACCATGAAATCCAGATTTAACCGCGTGTAATCGCCGGGAAATGTTCCGGCACAACACTTGGTTCACCCGATGTGACCTTAGACACCTTATGTCACAACGTAATTTAGTGCTGGAGCGAGTCTGGTGCCTGCCCGCTCCGCGGTGAGGTAGCGCTGAACCATGTCACCGTATCCCGACTGGCTGAATCCCGGCGACAATGCCTGGCAGTTGGTAGCCGCGACTCTAGTCGGCCTGATGAGCATTCCCGGTATCGCGATCTTGTACGGCGGTCTGGTGCAACGCAAATGGGCCGTCAATACCATGCTCATGGCGTTCACCGGATTCTCGCTGGTCCTGGTGGTGTGGGTGCTGTGGGGCTTCAAGATGGGGTTCGGCGAGCCCGTCAAACTGGGCCCAGGAATACTGCGGGCCGCAATCGGCAAGCCGCACACAATTCTGAGTTCCAATAATCAAGAGCAGGCCGTGATTCCACTGCTCGACGGACTCATGCCCAAGTTCCGATTCTCCCAGACCACGCTGGCCTACTTCCAGTTCGTGTTCGCCGGCATCACACCGCTGTTGTTCCTGGGCAGCGTGATCGGGCGCATCAATTTCAAGGTGTGGCTGATCTTCGTCCCACTCTGGTCGACACTGGCGTATTCGGTCAATGCATTCCTGATCTGGGGCGGCGGCTGGTGGTCGCAAATGGGTGCGCTCGACTACTCCGGTGGATATGTCATCCACTTGGCCGCGGGCACCACGGGCTTCGTGGCCGCGGCGGTCATCGGCCCGCGGCTGACCCGCGACCGGGAACGAGCGGTGCCCAACAACCTGCCCATGGCCGCGGCCGGGGCGGGCATCCTGTGGCTGGGCTGGAACGGCTTCAACGGCGGCGACCCGTACTTCTCGGGCGCGGATGCCTCACTCGCGGTGATCAATACCAATCTCGCCACCGCGGTCGCGGTGCTGACCTGGGTGATCTGGGACATGCTGGCCGGTCCGTCGCGGCGGCCCAATTTCCTGGGCGCGGTCAACGGCATGATTGCCGGCCTGGTCGCCATCACCCCGGCGGCCGGCTTCGTGAACAGCTTCGGGGCCATGGTGATCGGTCTGATCGCCTCGACCCTGGTGTGGCTGTCCTGGAACAAGCTCGGGCGCACCCGGCTGTTCCGCAAGGTCGACGACACCCTCGGCGTGGTGCACACCCACGGCGTGGCAGGGCTGGCGGGCGGCATGCTGGTCGGTGTGCTGGCCGACCCGAACATCCGGGTGTACCTGGGGACCGGCGGCGCGGCCGACGCCACCTACGGCGGCTGGCTCTACGGGCACAATCCGAAACTGCTGCTCTGGCAGGCGGGTGCGGCCGCGACGGTGATCGTCTGGGATGCGTTGGTCACCTTCGTCATTCTCAAGGTGCTGAGCCTGTTCATGAGCCTGCGCATGCCCGACGAAGTGCTCGAGACCGGTGACGTCGGAGCACACGAAGAAGAGGCGTACCCGGACGACACGCTCGTCCACGCGCAACCGTCCGTGCGGAAAGCGGTGCGAACGGAAGCGGCGGTGCGGCAGGACGGAGCGGAGATTCCGGCCAAGGAATCCTGATGTCGGCGCCGCTGCACCTCGGCGGCATGATCGGTTATCACAATATGGACCCGGGCGGCGGTGCGGACGCGAAACTCCTCACGCTGGTGGTGCCGCCCGGCCTGTTCGATCAGATCAAACAGGCCCTCGCCGCCTTCGGTGTGCGGCGCATGGTGGTCACCCAGGTCTATCGCGTGGACGACCGTGACAACCGCGTCGAAAGCTATCGCGGACAACGCTTCGAAACCGATGTCTCCGCCGGCCTGCGAGTCGAATTACTCGCCCGGACCGAGGATGTCACCGATCTGGTGCGCATGATCGGCCGGATCGGCTCCAACCACGAAGCCTCCAATATCCAGATCTGGATGATCGACGCCCGCCGGTTGTGAACGGCGGAAAACTCGATTGCCGCGCTCCCGCCCCGATCGCATGGCCGGGGCGGGAGTGTGCCGTGCTGATTCGAGCCGGCGCGGCAATTCGCCTGTGGGAGTTCTGGTTTGGCGGTGCTGTCGGCCTTCGGCGTGGTCGCGGCACGTGATCGGCGCGCCTGGCTGGTCGAGACGGGGGAGGCGATCGACCACGACGGGCCCGAGGGCGCGGCGGTCGTCCTGGGCGCATGGGACAGCGATCCCGCCCGCGTGGCCATCGCCTGCGCCGACCTGGCCGGGCTCATCGAGCTCGGCGGCACGGTAATCGCCGGGGCCGGAATCGATCTCGGCGACGGCTCGCAGTGGGCAGTCGGCAACAAGATCAGGGAGCTCTCAGCGGGGGAAATCGCCGACAGATTTCCGCAGTGGGTGCTCCCTGATCGTGGTTGCTGCGTGCTCGTGATTCGGTCAGAGCTTGGTGACGGCGTCCAGGACTTCCTCGGTGGTGGCGGTGACGCCGAGGCGGGGGAAGATCTTTTCGACGGAGTGGGCGTGGGCGGCGGGGTCGCGGTCGGCGGCGGCGTCGGTGGCGACGATGACGTGATAGCCGTGTTCGTGGGCGGCGCGGGCGGTGGATTCGACGCCGATGCTGGTGGCGATGCCGCCCAGGACGATGGCGGTGACACCGCGGCGGCGCAGGTGCAGGTCGAGGTCGGTGCCGTGGAAGGCGCCCCACTGGCGCTTGGTGATCCGGATATCGGTGGGCTGGATGTCGAGTTCGTCGAGGAGTTCGTCCCAGCCGGGCGGCGGGGTGAAGGCGCCGGCGGGCTGCATGGTGCGGCCGGGCGGCATGTCGCTGCCGTCCGCGGCGAAGGTGACGCGCACCAGGACGACCGGCAGGCCCTTGTCGCGGAAGGCCTTGGCCAGCTCGGTTCCCCGGCGCACCACCTCGTCCGCGGGGTAGGGCTGGGTGGGGGCGGCGACGATACCGCGTTGCAGGTCGATGAGGACCAGAGCGGTGTTGGGATCGAGCAGGGTGTCGGTCAAGGTGCAATCCTTCTCTGGGAGTGGTGATTCCGGTCAGTCTTCGGTGAGCCGGGCGAGCAGCGGGATCGCGGCGATGAGCGAATCCTGTTCGCCGGGCGAGAGTTTGGTCGCGATCGCGGTCGCCAGCCAGTCTTCCTTGGCGTCGTGCGCCAGCCGCAGCAACCGCTGCCCGGCCTCGGACAGTGACAGCAGCACCTGCCGCTGATCGGTCGGATGCGGCGCGCGCACCACCAGCCCGCGCTCCTCCAGCACGGCGAGGGTGGTGCGCATGGACTGCGGCCGCACCCGCTCGGCCCGCGCCAGATCGGCGACCGACATCGGCCCCTCGTGTCCGAGGCGGCTCAGCGCCACGGCCTGGGAGGGTGTCATCTCGATTCCGGCCCGGGCCGTCCGCAACTGCCGCAACAGCCGGCTCGCCGCCACCCGCAGCTCGCTCGCGGCGGCGGCCACTGCTGCGGCCGACCTGTCCTCTCCGTTCGTGCTCACCGGCCCAGAGTGCCATAAACGAAGTCAAACTTGCAAGTTTGCCTGTCGAATTTGTGATCCGGCCACGTGGTCGCGGAGGAAGCTGGTGATCTCCGCGCGCGCCGCTCTGGCCTGTGGGACCAGGCCGGGCATCGTGATGAAAGCGTGTGTCGCACCGGGGTATTCGGAAAGCTGTGCGAGCGTGCCGGACTCGCGCAGCCGCTCGGCGTAGCGACGGCCCTGGTCTGCCAGCGGGTCCAGGGTCGGCACCACCACCAGCGCCGGGGCCAGCCCACCGAGGTCGTCGGCACACATCGGCGATACCGCGCGAGGATCGGAGCCGGGCGGTACTGCCAACCGCCGGAACAGGTTCAGCTTCGGCAGGCTGAGCGTCGGACTGTCCGCGTACCGGGAGATCGACGCGTAGTCATCGAACGACCCGGCCAGATCGCTCGCGGGGTTGACCAGTACCTGTGCCCGCAGCGTCAGGCCGGACGCCTTGGCGCGGATCGCGGACAGCGCGGTGATCAATGCGCCCGTGCTCTCCCCGGCGACGGCCACCCGTGTGGGGTCGATTCCCCATTCCCCGGCGTGATTCACGATGTGCCGCAGCACATCCCATCCGTCATCGGCGGCCGCCGACAGCGGAATCCCCGGCGCGAGCAGACGATGCTCGACCGACACGACGACCGCGGGCAGCCGCGCCGCGAGATGACTGTTCCCCCAATCGCATTGCGCCGCCGTTCCCGCGAACCCGCCACCGTGGACGTGAACCACCAGTGGCAGCGTGCCGCCGCGTTCGCCCGACGGCCGGTACACCCGGACCGGGATCACACGATCACCCAGCGCCACCTCTTCCCAATCAATAGTGGTGCCGCGCTTCGGAAAACCGGTGATCACCCGCACTGCCCGCGACCCGAAGAGACGATTGGCCGCCGCACTGTGGCTAGCCAACTCCGCCGCCGTCAGCGTCTCCCAATCCGGGTCCTTGCGCAGGGCGTGCAGCAGCCGAATGCCCAGCGGCGGCCGCTCGCCCTCGCCCGCCCCGTTCGTGTCATTCCTGTCGTGTCTGAACATGCCCCTCAGCTTCGGCGGCACGCCGCCGGAGGTATTGAACAAATGTTCTCGATCCGGGCCACGGGGGCCCGGCTGAAGTCTGTCCGAATGCCGCCAACGCGATGGCTGATTCCCGCCGGTCATCGGGGATCGGCTGGGCCAGAGTAGGTGAGGAAGAGAGAAGACGACGAAGGAGGAAGCGATGCGCGTGTACACGACGATGGCCAGCCCGGTCGGGGAGTTGCTGCTGGTCGGGGAGCTGCGGGGCGACTCGGTGGAGCTGACCGCGGTGTCGATGGCCGGGAGCAAGAGCATTCTGGTGGAGGGGGAGTGGACCGCGGACGCCGAAGCGTTCGCCGAGGTGGTGGGGCAGCTGACCGCCTACTTCGCCGGGGAGCGGAGCGAGTTCGATCTCCGATTCGGCAGCGCCGGAACCGATTTCCAGCGGCGCGTGTGGAGTGCCCTGGAGGAGATCCCCTACGGGACCACCACCACCTACGGGGAGATCGCGGCGCGCATCGGCGCGCCCAGGGCAGCCGTACGGGCGGTGGGTTCGGCCATCGGCGCGAATCCGCTGCTGATCGTGCGACCCTGTCACCGCGTGATCGGGTCCGACGGCTCGCTCACCGGCTACGCCGGGGGAGTGGAGCGCAAACAGCAACTGCTAGACCTCGAGCGGGCGGCATGACCACCGCCGCCCTCGGCTCGGTGTGGGCCGGCCGGGTCGCCCAGCAGGAATGGGCGGCCCTGGCCGGCGAGCTCGACGACCAGGGCCACGCGCTCACCGGTCCGCTGCTCACCGCCGCCGAATGCCGGACCCTCGCAGGGCTTTACGACGAGGAGGAGCATTTCCGTTCGACGGTCGACATGGCCCGCCACCGCTTCGGCTCGGGCGAATACCGCTACTTCACCCATGACCTCCCGGAGATCGTTGCCGAGCTGCGGTGGGCCCTGTATCCGAAACTGCTTCCCATAGCCCGGGATTGGGCCGTCCGGCTGGGCCGGCCCGGCACCTGGCCGGAACGCCTGGACGAGTGGATCGCCCAGTGTCATCGGGCCGGTCAGGTGAAGGGCTCGCAGATCCTGCTGCGCTACGGTCCCGGCGACTGGAATGCCCTGCACCGGGACCTGTTCGGCGACATGGTGTTTCCGCTCCAGGTCGTGATCGGCCTGGACGCACCGGGCGTGGACTACACCGGTGGTGAATTCCTCATGGTCGAGCAGCGCCCGCGCGCGCAATCCCGCGGCGCGGCCATGGCGCTGCCGCAGGGCCACGGCCTGATCTTCACCACCCGCGATCGCCCGGTGCGCGGCACGCGCGGCTGGTCGGCCGCGCCCATGCGGCACGGGGTGAGCCTGGTGCGTTCCGGTCAGCGCCACACCCTGGGCCTGGTCTTCCACGACGCCTGAGAGGGAGAGCGATGGCGTACACCCTGCTCGGCGCGGACGGCCGCCCGTATGCCAGCCGGACCCCCGGCGTCCTGGGCGGCCATCGCCGCCTGAGGATCTACGGCCGCCTGGACTGTCCGGCCGCGCTGCGTGCCCTCGCCCGCGGCGGCTACACCGCCCACCGGGTCTTCTTCGCGGACGAGGCGACCGCGGTCGCGGCCGGCTATCGCCCCTGCGCGGTGTGCTCGCGGTCGGCCTATCGGGAGTGGCGGGCCGGGCTCGTCGACTGATCGAGACCGGTTGGTAGCTAATACGCTGGACCCCATGCTGACCACGTTGGCCGTGGAGAACTACCGGTCCCTGCGCAAACCGCGGGTGCCGCTCGGCCGCCTGAACGTGGTCACCGGCCCCTGGGGCATGGTCCCGCACCCGACCGCAGCTGCTGGTGCTCAACGAGCCCGTGACCAGCCCGCATCCGGACCTGCCCACCCGCTGGGCCGGCTCGTCGCCCGCGCCGCCGAGGACACCCAGCTGGTGGTGAGCCATTCGGACGAACTGATCGGCGTCATCGACGAGTACGCCGACGACGCGACCATGATCGAATTGCTCGAACAGGAAGGCGTGACGACGGTGGCGGGACAGGAAACAGCGGATGAACCGCCCTGGTCTTGGCAGGACCGGTAGTCGCTCGGTGACGTGGAAACCTATTCTGGGGACGTGAGTGTGGAAACCATCGGTGAACCGGGACCGCTGCCGCGTGGCCGGCACGGGCTGACCCGCGAACAGGTGGAGGCCTCGCAGTACCGGCGCCTGTGCACCGCCGTGCTGGAGGCGGTGGGTGAGCTCGGCTTCGCGGCCACCACGGTCGCCGATATCGTGAGCCGGGCGCAGGTGGCGCGCCGCACCTTCTACGCGGTATTCGGCGGGAAGGACGAATGTTTCGCCGCCGCATACGATCTCGCGGTCGGCGCGGCACTGGAACAGTTGCAGGAGACCGTCACGGGCCTCCAGGGCGTGAATTTCGCCGACCGGGTGCGGATCTCCTTCGAGATCTATCTGGGCGTGCTGTCCATGCAGCCCGGCGCGGCCCGCGCGCTGTATGTCGAAACCCTGGCGGCCGGACCGGGATTGGTGGAACACCGGCTGCGCGTCCACGAGCGATTCGCGGACTACATCATGGCGGTGGCCCGGGTCGGCGTGCGGGACGGCGATCTGACCGCCGAACCCGATCGGCAGCTGGTCGACATGCTGCTCGGCGGCATCGACGATCGGGTGCGCGCCTGCCTGCACACCAAGGGCGCCCAGGCGCTGCCCGAACTGGCGCCGTTGTTCACCCGCACGGCCATGGCCATTGTGAACACACCCGCCCCCTGACGGCTGTTGGTCGCCACAATCGCCCGGCATCCACGCCGGGCCGCGCTGTCACCTGGCACAGCGCCCGTGACACGGGCCACAGCACGCTCCTACGGTCGCAATCGGATTCGACGCGTTCGGTCGGATCCGCCGGACGCAGTAGGAGATTTCATGAGGCCGACCATCCGTACCCTCGGCAGTGCCGTATTCGCCAGTGCCACCGCCTTCGCGGTCGCGTTCTCGACCGGCGTCGCGCGCTCCGAGCCGGATTCCATCGCCGACTCCGGCAGCAGTTCCGGCTCGGCGACCGTCAGCACCGCCTCCGACACCGTCGGCGTGGGCCCGGAGATGTCGTCCTTCCTGGCCGCCTTCGGCTACGGCCTGACCCACCCGGATGCCGCGCCGCCCGGATCCAATGACTGGAACTGCAAACCGACCCCGGAGCACCCCAACCCCGTGGTGCTGGTGCACGGCACCTGGCTCAATACCTACGACAGCTTCTCGTTCCTGTCCCCGCAGATCGCCCGCGCCGGATTCTGCGTCTACGCCTTCAATTTCGGCCGCGAGACGCCGCTGGGCGGCGGCGGTGTCGGGCCGATCCTGCCGGGCCGCTTCGGTGTCGGGCCGATGGAGGACTCCGCCCGGCAGCTCGGTCAGTTCATCGATCGGGTGCTGGCCGCCACCGGCGCGCCCGCGGTCGATGTGATCGCCCACTCCCAGGGCGGACCGGTCACCAGCCAGTACCTGAAATTCGAGGGCGGCCTCGGGAAAGTCGGCAAGGTCATCAGCTTCGGCGCGACCACCCACGGCACCTCGCTGCTCGGCATCGCCACCCTCGGGCGCATCATCACCGATCTCGGCCTGAACATCCTCGGCTTCTACGAGCCGCTGATCGGCCAGGCCAATACCGAGCAGGTCCTCGGCTCGCCGTTCTACGCCAAGCTGAATGCCGGCGGCGACACCGTGCCCGGCGTGGCGTACACCGCCGTCGGCACCACCCACGACGAGATCTCCAACCCCTACGAGTGGACCTTCCTCACCCCGGGCCCCGACGCCCCCGTGGAAAACATCACGCTGCAACAGGATTGCTCTGAGGACGTCTCCGACCACCTCACCATCATGTACTCGCCCCGGGCGGCCTCCATCGCGCTGCACGCCCTGGACCCGGCCGCCCATCCCGACCTGGTCTGCACCTTCAACCCCTGGATGATCGGCGGCAGCGGGCACATCTGAGCGACGTCCGGGGGCTCTCGCTCCCGAATCACCAGCACGAGGGAGGCCGGGGACTTGCCCCGGCCCTCTGGCTTCTCTCCGAAAGGATCACGATGACGATCGGCGATGCCGTCGAATCCGGCAGTTTCACAATGGAATCCGACCCGCCGCGCGGGCATCCTCTACTACCCGGTGAGGATCCGTTCTACCGTTCGCCGATCGACCTGGGATCGGTTGCGCCGGGCACGATCCTGCGGTCGCGGCCGGTGCGGCTCGGCCTGTTCGGGCGCATTCCGCAGCGCGTCCGAGCCTGGCAATTGCTGTACCGCAGCACCGATCTCAACGGCCGGCCGGAGGCGGCGGTCACCACCGTCCTGCTGCCCTGGGACGCGGAACCCTCCGCTGATCGCCCGCTGGTGTCGTTCCAGTGCGCCATCGACGCCGTCGCGCCGAAATGCTTCCCCTCCTACGCTTTACAGCACCGCGCTCGCGCGCTGGGCGCCATCCCGCAGGTGGAGTTCCCGCTCATCGCCGCCGCACTGGCCCGCGGCTGGGCGGTCTCGGTGCCCGACCACGAGGGCATCAACGGCCACTTCGGCGCGGCCCGCGAGCCCGGCCACCGCGCCCTCGACGGCGTGCGCGCCGCCCTGCGCTTCGCACCGCTGGGCCTGCATCCGCGCACCCGAATCGGCCTGTGGGGCTACTCCGGTGGCGGTCTGGCCACGGTGTGGGCGGCCGAACTCGCCGCGAGCTACGCCCCCGAACTCGATATCGTGGGCGCGGTCGCGGGCTCACCCGTGGGTGATCCCGCCTCGGCCTTCGTGCGCCTGAACGGTTCTCCCTTCGCGGGATTCGCCATGGTGTTCACCTCCGGGCTGCGACGCGCCTACCCGGAACTGGACGACTGTGTCCAGGGTCTGGTGTCGGCGGAGTACCTCGAACTGCTCGACCGCGCCGAATCGATCGCGACGTTCCCGCTGCTGGCCCGCTATGCCGGGCGAAATGCCAACCGGCACATCAAAGGTGGCCTCGGCGCGCTGCTGACCCGGCCCGAGATGCGGGCGGTGCTCGAGGACATCCAGCCGGGCGCGCAGGCTCCCGCCATGCCGCTGTTCGTGGTCCAGGGTGTCAACGACGAGGTGATCGCGGTCGCCGATGTCGATGCGCACGTGCGGCGCTATCACGCCCGCGGCGCGCACGTCCGCTATCTGCGCGACCGGCTCAGCACGCATCTTCCCTTGCAGTTCATCGCGATTCCGGTGATGGTGGACTGGCTGGCCGACCGTCTGGCCGGCCGCCCGCTGCCGCCGTCGGAGGTGCGCACCGTCTGGTCGGTGGCCGCGTCGCGGCGCGCCCTGTCCGAGCACCGTCACTTCGCCGCGTTGCTGGCGACCATGGTGTCCGGCCGCCCGATCCGCACCCGCTCGGACTTCCGATAGCTGCGCGCCACCAGCGCGGACCGCAGGTACCACAGCCCGGACGGCTGGGCCGGATCGAATCCGGTGAGCTGCCCGATCCGTTTGAGCCGATTGTCGACGGTATTGGTGTGCACGCCCAGCACGCGCGCCGTATGCCGTCGGCTCAGGTCGTTGCCGATATGGCGGCGCAGGGTTTCCAGCAGTTCCGGGTAGGCGTCCAGCGGATCGAGCAGGGTGCCGAGGTATTCGCGGGCCGGGCCCGGCCGGGTCAGCTGGTACTCCATGGCCAGGTCGTCGAAGCGGTGCAGGCCGGGCGCGCACTCCAGGCGGTGCACCATGTCCAGCAGCTCGTGCGCCTGCTCGGCGGCCTCCGGAATGCGATGCGTCTCGGTGTGGATGACGGTGGCGGTCACCGGAACCTGTGCGGCCGTGGACAATCCGTCGACCAGGTCGCCGATCTCGGCGGGCGTCACCTCGGCCGCGGGTAGCAGCACCGTGCCTCCGTCGGCGCTGAGCAGCGACAGCGCCCGGCCCCGACCGCCGCGGGCCAGCTCGGACTGGACCCGCCGCAGCTTGCGGCGGGCCACCACCTCACCGTCCACCCGGGGATCGTCCTCGCCCGGATGCGACGGAATGCTCAGCGCCAGCACGTAATACGACTCGTCGATCTCGATGCCGCCGGCGCGGGCCATGGTCGAGGCGGGATGCCCGGCCAGCAGGGCCGACGCCACCGTGTGCACCGCGGTGTGATGCTCGGCCACCACCGCCCGGTGCTCGCGCACATAGGACACCGCGAACGCCGAATCCACGATGGCCAGCACCTCGAACAGCCGGCGCGCGGTGACCGCGAGCCGGGCGTAGTCCTCGGGCCCGGTGGCGTCCACGATGAGATCGAAACCCACGGCGAAGCCGTCGTGCACGGCGCGGTGGATGGTCCCGATGGGAATGCCCTCGCGCGCCCAGTCCGCGCCCGCGCGCTGCAGGCGTTCGACCTTGGCGCTCACGTCACGGCCCTCCAGCACCCCGGCCGCGAGTTCCAGGCAGGTGCGGGTGACGGCGGTGACCTCCCCCCGCAGCGCGTCCCCGGGCAGGGTGCCGCAGCGGGCCACATGTTCGGCGAAGTGCGCGACCAGGGCGGCGGACAGGCCGCGCGCATCGCGTAGCGGTCCGGAAATCGGTGCGGCCGTGAGGGGTTGCGTTGCCTTGATCATGCGCGAATCCTCCACAGCTGTCTGGGAACGCGAGCGTTCCTACTGGCCCGTAACTGTAGCGTGGGTCACCTGACGCGGCAATATCGATTGACCGCTTCCGCCGCGGGCGGCCCATTGCCGCGGCCGTTTCCGGCACGGGTCAGGAGTACGATCGGCCGTATGGAAAGCGCGGTTCCGGCAGCGGATGCCACCGAGATCACCGACAAGCGACTGCTGCGCGGCTCGCGCACCCGCAAGGTGGTGCTCGGCCGGGCCGTGGACATCGCCTCGCTGGACAGCCTGGAGGGCTTGAGCTTCGGTCGCCTGGCCACCGACACCGGCCTCAGCAAGGCGGGCATCCAAACCCTGTTCCGCACCAAGGAAGCCCTGCAGCTCGCCACCATCGACTACTTCCGCGCGGTCTTCATCGACACCGTCACCCGGCCCGCCCGGGCGAAACCCCGTGGCGCCGAACGCCTGCGGGCCCTGATCGAGCTGTGGCTCGACTACGCCACCGGCCCTTGCTTCGAGGGCGGCTGCTTCCAGTCCGCGAACCTGGCCGAATTCGACAGCCGCCCAGGGCCGGTGCGCGACGCGCTGGTGGCCAATCAGCAGGACTGGCTCGACCTGCTGGCCGGTGAGCTGTCCTACGCCTGCGACCATGGCGAAATCGCCGCTCTGGATGCCGATCTGGCGGCTTTCCAGATCGACGCGGTGCTCGCGGCGGCGAATACCGCACTGCGCCTGGGGGACGACAGTGCGGTGTCGAAGGTGCGCCGGACCGTCGAGGGCTTCCTGGCCAAACCCTGATCAGCGGCTGCGGTCCTTCGGTTTCGGGCCCCCGCGCACGATCAGCAGCCGGGCTTGGTCCAGAACGCCGTGCCCTCGACCTGCACCACCGGGCATGCGGTCTTGTCCCGGCTGCGTCCGGCATTGCTGTCGACCGTGCTCACGAGGGCGTCGGCCCGGGTCCGGCCCATCAGCGGGTGATTCTTCAGCACCGCGTCGACGGTGCCGCCGTCCGCCTCGATGGTGAACGGGCAGGACACCGTCGCCGTCCCGTTTCCCGGCATCGGCTGGACGCCGGCGCACAGCGGTGTCGGCATGACGATCCCGTTGACAGTGAGCACCATCTGGTACCACACGGAGATCTCGTCCGGGTGCGACGCGGGGATCGCCGCCGCGCCGAAGGGTTGCCGTGCGCTGGTCAGGGTTTCGATCGCGGTGCAGTCCGGTCCGCACGGGTCGCTCCAGCTGCCCGCGACGGTGATCTTCGTTTCCGAGTCGGTGGCGTTCTCGGTCTCCGCGGCCGCGGTCCGGAGATCGCGGTAGAGCCCGGCCACCTCGTCGGCGCTCAGGGGCGCCACCCGGATGTCGAAGGCCGGCTCGGTAATTCGATCGACCTGGCCGGAGCTCACATAGGTGGTGATGGCGCCGCTGATGATCGGGGTGGACCGGTGGCCGTCGATGGTGATGGGCACGCCCGCCGTGACCGGCCGGTGCGCTTCCGCATTGGGGTCCAGATGCCGCCCCAGGGTCGAAGGAGTCAGGGCCGCCGGCAGATCGAGGCCGCCGATCGCCGGGGGTTCGAGCAGCTGCTGGCCGTCGGAACGGGCGGCGTCGTCGGCGGAGAAGCCGTAGGCGATCCAGGCCTCGGTGTTGCCCCGCACGAAGGTCTTGTCGCCGATTCGCTGGTACGACAAGGCTTTTCCGGGAGCGAATTCGAGAGTCCCGGACGCGTCACCGACATTCGTGACCCGCAGGTCCACAGTCGCCTTCTTCCCGTCCTGCCCGGTCAGGCGGCCGGTGTAGTGCGCTCCGGGCGCATTGATCAGGGCCAGCCGGGCGCTGTTCAGATCCGCGCGGGAGGCCGCGGCCGGCGACCGGTGTGACTGCCCGATGAGCAACCATCCCGCGATCGCGAAACCCGCCACCAGGACCACGACCAGGAAGAGGATCACCGGCCACCAACGCCGGCGATCGCCGGGATCCGCCGCGGCCCACATTCCGTGCACCGACTCCACTGCCGGGTTCTCGACTGTCATTCCTGCCCATCCACATACCGATCGCTCGCGCGTTAGCGCCGCGTGCACTATAAGCCGCCCGAAGCTGTGAACGGGGTGCGAAATGGCCTGTCGAGTGGGCGAATTGTGACAGTCACGGCATGATCGGGGAGTGGTGAGTTTTCCCGGCAGCAGTGTCCTCGTAGGGCGGGCGGCAGAGGTGTCCGCGCTGGTCGAGGCGGTGGGTGATCCCGGTACACAGACGGTGTTGATCGCGGGGGAGGCCGGGATCGGGAAGTCCCGGCTGGTGGGGGAGTTCACCGAGCGTTTGGACTCTCGGGCGCTGGTGCTGCTCGGTCGCTGCCCGGAGCTGGGGACCGGGGGTGTGGCCTACGCGCCGTTCCTGGCGGTGCTGCGCGGGCTGGTGCGGCAGCTCGGCGGCGAGGCGGTGGCCACGCTGCTGCCACCGCATCCGGCGCTGGCGAACTGGCTGCCGCAGTTGGCCGTTCACACCGGCGGCGCCGCCCCGGAGGCCGACCGCATCCGGCTGTTCGGCGAAATCCTCACGCTGCTGGAGCAACTGGCCATGACCCGGCCGGTGGTGCTCATCCTCGAGGATCTGCACTGGGCCGATGACGCCAGCCGTGAACTGCTCACCTTCCTGGCCGCCAATCTCGCCGACGCGGACGCCCTGCTGGTCGGCACCTACCGTCCCGGCGAGGCCGGCCCGCTGCGCGGCCTGGTCGCCGAACTGCGCCGCAATCCGGGCGTGCGGGTGCTGGAACTGCACCCGCTGACCCGCCACGAGGTGGGCCGCCAGCTCGCCGCCCTGCTCGCCCGCGAGCCCGAACCCCGGCTCATCACCAAGGTTTTCGAACGCAGCGGCGGCAACCCGCTGTTCGTCGAGGCGCTCGGCCAGTGCCCCGACCAGCTGCCCGCCGATCTGACCGACCTGCTGCTCGGCTTCCAATCCGGCCTCTCCGCAGACGCTCTCGCCGTGGTGCCCCCGGCCGCCGTCCTCGGCTCCCCGATCCACCACGAACTGCTGGCCGCCATCGTCGACCTACCCCCGGGCGAACTGGACCGCGCCCTACGGGAATTGGTCGACCGCCACCTGCTGCACACCACCGAGACCGGCTACGAATTCCGGCACGGCCTCATCCGCCAGGCCATCTACGACCGGCTGCTGCCCGGTGAGCGCACCCGCCTGCACGCCCGCGCGGCCGCGGCGCTGCGCGCCCGCGGCGAGGCCCTCGACGCCGAATCCCGTGCCGACCTGGCCCGTCACGCCCGTGCCGCCGGCGATCTGGAGCAGGCCCTGCGTGCCTATTGGTCGGCCGCCACCACCGTCCCCGCCACCCACCCGGAACGCCTCCGGCTCCTCGAACAGATCCTCGTCCTCTGGGATCGGGTGCCCGATGCCGAACAGATCCTGCCTACCACGAAACTGGCTGTCCTGGAACAGATCGTCGATGTCGCCGTGGCCTGCGGCGCGACCGAGCGCGGCATCGCCGCCGCCGACGCGGCGCTGGCCCTGCTCGACCCCACCGGCGACATAGCCCCGGCCGAGTCCGCCACCGGAAGTACCGAGTCGAGGTCGGGCCACCGCTCGGCCGACCGGGACGATGGCGAGCGCGCCGTCGATGCGGACGCCGACCGGTGCGAGGTCGAGCGGGTGGCGCGCATGTATCGGCGGCGGGCGTACCTGCGGGGGACCACCGGAGCCGGACCGGGAACGGATCTGGTGCGGGCACTGCAGCTGCTGCCGGTGACGGGTGCCGGTGCGGAGCGGGCGGAGGCGCTGGTGCAATCGGCCTCCGCGCGGATCTTCCGAGGGGACGCCGCCGGGTCGGCGTCGGACGCCCGTGCGGCGCTGGTTATCGCCCAGCGACTGGGGGCGGACGCCCTCGTGGCGCGGGCGCACGCCCATCTCGGGCTGGCGGGTGCCGCCGCGGCGGAGGTGGCGGGGGATGGTTCATCCGGGCCGGAATCGGCGGCCGCGAATGAAACCGACTGGGCGCTGGATCATTTCGCCGAAGCTCACCGGGCGGCCGCCGGGGCCGGGGACGCGCGGATCGTGGTGGATGTCGCCACCTGGGAATCGGCGGTGCTGGTCGCGGCCGGGCGGTACGACGCCGCCATCGCCGCCGTCCGGCAGGGACTGCGGGCCGCGCACGAGTCGTTCCGGTTCTCCGAGTCCGCACCGATCCTGTTCGTCAAATGGGCGCAGGCGCTCGCCGCGCTCGGCCGCTGGGACGAGGCCCGGGCCGTGGTCGACGAGACGCAGTTCGACCTGTTGCCGCCGCTCAGCCGGGCGGCGCTGACCCTGTGCCTCGCGCGAATCTCCCTGGCGGAAGGGAACATCGGCGCGGCGCGGGCAGCGGCGGCCGAGGCCGGTCGGTTGCTGGGTGACAGCCGGTGGGCCGCGCAGTATCGGCTAGAACTCGCCGCATTGACCTGCGCCGTGGACTCGGCGGCGGGCGACGAGACCGGGGCGGCGGCGGTGCTGGCCGGCGTGCTCGCCCAAGGGGACGGTGCCGCAACCCTGTTCGCGCATCCGCACGACGCATGGCCGCTGGTGGCGCTGGCCGCCCGAACCGCCGGAGCGCCCGCGGAACTGCTCGCCCTGGGGGACACGCTGCCCGCGGTGTCGCCGGTCGATGCCGCCTATCGCGCCGTCTTCACTGCGCGGCTGGCCGGTTCGGCGGCGCGCTGGTCGGAGGCGGTCGCCGCCTGGCGCGCCGTCGAGCGGCCGCACGAGATCGCCGCCGCGCTGCTGGACGGGGCGGAATCGTATGCGGCCGAAGGGAATCGAGCGGCTGCAGACCTGGCCGTGCGCGAGGCCGCCGAGATCGCGGCCAAGCTGGGTGCACTGCCCCTGCAGGAGGCGGCCGCACGGCTGGCCGACCGTGCCCGCCTCACCGCCGGGCGAACGGCGGAAGCGCCGAAACCGCACGGTGGCTCCATGTCCGGCCGGCACGGCCTGACTCCGCGCGAGCTGGAGGTGCTGCGGCTGGTCGCCAAGGGCATGAGCAATCGCGGCCTGGCGGCCGAGCTGTTCATCAGCGCGAACACCGCCGGTGTGCACGTCTCCAGGATTCTCACCAAGCTCGGCGTGGCCAGCCGGACCGAGGCCGCGGCCTTCGCGCACGACCACGGCCTGCTGGCGTCCTCCGATGACAACGACTGAGGCTCAGGGCAATCGGGACGGCAGGTCGAAGAGCCGGAAGATCTCCTCGACCTGGTAGGCGATCAGGTTCGTGACCAGGCCGTCGCGGATCGTGAAGACCTGCAGGGTGTGCAGGGCGTACCCGTCGCCGTCGCGGACGTAGGCCGCCAGTGCCGGTTGGCCATTGGCCCCGATCGGCACCAGGCGCCAATCGCTGCCGTTGATGTCGAAGACGCGCGCCATGAACCCGATGTAGTCCGCGCGCCCGACGTACCAATTGAGCATGGGCGGCATCTCCATGATCACGTCGTCGGACAGCAGCTTCTCCAGCGCCGCCAGATCGGCATTGCGGAAGGCGGCGACATAGCTGTCGACCACGGCCCGCTGCTCGGCGCTCTCGGACACCTCGTCCTCGCGAATGCCGCTCTGGCTCAGCGTCTTCCGAGCTCGCTGTAGCGCGCTGTTCACCGCCGCCGGGGTCATGTCCAGCGCCCGCGCCACCTCGGCGGCCGGCCAGTCGAGCACCTCGCGCAGCACCAGCACCGCCCGCTGCCGGGCGGGCAGCTGCTGCATGGCCGCGACCAGCGCCAGCCGCAGACTGCCCTGGGCCACCGCGGCTTCCGACGGATCGCCGAGCAGCGCGTCCGGAATCGGTTGCAGCCAAGGGATTTCCCCGCCGTGCACCAGTGCCTCGCGCGGGTCGTCACCGGGTTCGTGGCCGAGTCCGGAGGGCATGGGCCGCCGCCCGCGCTGTTCGAGCGCGGTCAGGCAGGCATTGGTCGCGATCCGGTACAGCCAGGTCCGCATCCCGGCCCGCTTCTCGTCGTAGCTGTCGCGTGCCCGCCAGGCCCGCAGGTAGGTCTCCTGCACCAGATCCTCGGCGTCCTGCACCGACCCGAGCATGCGATAGCAATGCGCGAGCAATTCCCGTCGGTAGCGGCCGGTGTCCGCCTCGAAGTCCACGTTCGCCATGCTCTTGCTCCTCGAATCCGGGCCTCTGCTCCTCGAATCCGGGCCCTGCCGAACTTTGTACACCCGCGGCGATGAATCGGGCACGGCCCGCCGGTAGGTACTCGTGAGCCGCTCACCGCGGCCGCGATCCGAGGAGGAAACCATGACCGACACCGCCGTACCGACCGACCGCGAGGCCGTCCTCGACGTCCTGACCAACCTCTACCGCGCCTGGGCCGCCAATGACGCGGATGCCTTCGTCGCCGACTACGACCCCGACGCCACCACCGTCGTGCGGGGCGTGGTGAACGTGGGCCGCGAGGCGGTCCGGACCTCCATGGCCGCGGGTTTCGCGGGCCCGCTGCGGGATTCGCACACCGTCGACGAACCGCAATCGGTCCGCTTCCCGGCCCCCGGCACCGCCATCGTGGTCAGCCGCAGCGCGGTGGTGCCCGCCGGGGAGACCGAGCCAGCGGCCGACGGCTGGATCGTGGCCACCTGGGCCCTGATCCAGCGCGACGGCCGCTGGCTGGTGACCTCGTACCACAACTGCCCGGTGTAGCCGCCCGAATGTCCGGCGCGACCCGGACATGAGCGAACCCCCTCCGGACAGGCGCCGGAGGGGGCTCGCACACGCATTCCCGTCGCCGTTACGGCACGACCTCGACGGTGTCACCCGGGTTCAGGTAGTTGAAGAACTCGCGCGCCCCGTCCGGCGTCATGCGGATGCAGCCGTGCGACTTCTTGTCCACCGGTCCGATGTGGAAGGCGATGTCCCCGTTGAAGAACACCGCGTATTCCATCGGAGCGTTGTGCATGGTGCTCCAGTGGAACGGCTTCTTGAACGACACATGGAATACGCCCGGCGGCGTCTCGAATCCGGGCATGCCGTGCGAGATGGGCGTGGGGCCGAAGACGACCTTGCCGTTGTCCATCAGCCACGCTTCGTTGCTGCCGAGCTTGAGGCAGGCGCGAGTACCCGCCGTCTGGCACGGCGCGTTGACATCGCTGGGTGCGATGCCGGGGACGATCGCCGGAACACCGGGAACGTCCGGACCACCGGGCCACAATGGTTCGGCTTGCGCGGGCGCGGCCGCGAATCCTGCGACCGCCACACCGGCGATGACCGCCGATCGCGCCGCCAAGCCGAGGGAACTTCTGCTCATCATCGAGTTTCGACCCTCTCCTAACCTTGGCCCGCCACCCTGTTCGATGCCGCTCTCAGGGCAAAGGGACATTGTTCGTTGGCACAAGCATGGGACCACTGGGTACCGGTGATCATTCTGACTGGTGGAAATCGAGATTCGCGGGATAAACCGCGACAGGCGCGCCGACACGCCCGAATTCACCGAACAGGTGGCAGCGTGCGCTGATTCGGGTCGACTCCGGTCGGCCGGTGCGCGCCATTGTTGGCGACATCCGGGCGCGGCGCGTTGGCGGATCCGCGAATCTGCTGGTCGTCGGGCGGATTGTCGCAGTAGTTCCAGCTGCTGAAGACGGGCACCGTGGCGATGGACGGGGGCACGGTCCGGGTCGGATAGTTGCACCACGGCCGCAGCCAGGCGTCCACGATGGTGTAGAACTCGCCGTCGTGGGCGGGCACGCCGATGGCGGAGGAGCCGACCACCAGCGCCGGGAAAAGGGCGCGCAGCGCGGGCACCCGCAGCAGCGCGGCCCGCACGATGGCGGACATGGTGGTGGCCAGGCTATGGATCGGATCCATGTTCCGGTCCAGTACCGCATCGAAGATGCCCAGCTGTCCGGGTGCGCGGTCGAGGAGTTGCCGCAATTCGGCGTCGGCGGCGCGGGCCTGGTCGACCACGATCGACGTATTGCGGGTCAGCGTGCCGAGATCGGGCTGCGCGTGCGAGGTGGTGCCCGCGATGACGCGCAGATTCTCGATGAGGCTGACCGTCTGCGGCAGCCGGTTGTCCAAACCCGTGGTGGCGATGCTCAATCCGTCGATGAGTCCGCGCAGCTGATCGGGCCCGCCGCTGAGCGCGGTGTCCAGATTATCGAGGATCACCGCGTACTTGTCCGGATCGATCTGCGCGATGAGTTCGCTGGTGTTCGTCAGCGTCTCGAAGACGGGTGTCGGCGTGGTGATCTTGCCGGGGTTGAACCGCACCACCTGCCCATCGCGCAGATAGGGCGGCTTGTCGGTGTTGGGCCGGAAGTCGATGTACTGCTCGCCCGCCGCCGACAGCGCCGAGACCGCGATCTTGCTATCGGCCGGAATCCGGTACCGCTTGTCGATTTCCGCGACCGCCGACACCAGGGCGCCGCCGTCGCCGATCTGGATCGCCTTGACCGATCCCACCCGGTAACCGCGCCAGGTGACGTCGTTACCCACCTGCAAACCGCCGGAGCGATCCAGCTGAACGGTGACGGTGTAGGTGCTGCCCGGTGCGCGCACCCGCGCCACATGGATCGCCAGATACGCCGCCCCGACTGCGAGTAGCAGGATCAGAGCCAGGTTCGACATCAGTGTCTTGTGCCCGCGCAGCACGCTCAAATGGCCCGCCTCCACCGCTGATCAGCGCTAAAAGGATCGATGCATAGCAAACACCAGGCGAAACTGCGCGCTATCTAACCACAGTCGGGGCGTGGAATCCGGCGTGGGCGGGCCCGGGCGGGGCGGACCGCCCTCGGGCACAGGGTGAGTGGTGGATCAGCCCTTCCCGTGTGCGGCCAGGTGGGCCTCGATGGCCTTCACGGCGAGGCCGACGCCGTCCTCCGCGGCGATCCGGGCGGCGAGCCGAGTGGCATTGTCGCGCAGGGCGGTATCGGTGGTGGCGCGCGTCAGCGCGGCGGTGAGCCGGTCCTCGGACAGTTTCGAGTAGGGGATGGTGGCCGGGCTGACGCCGACATCGATCAGGCGTTGCGCCCAGAACGGCTGGTCGGCGTACACCGGCGCGCCGATGGCCGGCACGCCCGCGCGCAGTCCCGCGGCCGTGGTGCCGGCCCCGCAGTGGTGGACCAGCGCCGACATGCGCAGGCCCACGCCCAGTCCCGTCAGCGGGGCGATGTCACCGCGGCTGCCGATGCCGACCAGGATGATCCTGCTCATGGCACCGCCACGGTCTCGAGGATCGACAGCCACCGGGTGACGATGGCCCGCATCCGCTCGGCGCCCAGTCCGCCGTCGGGCGAGTGCACCGAATAGTGCACCTGCTCAACGCCTTCGGGCTTGCTGGTGCCGAGGAACATGCTCAGATCGAACATGGTCAGCCGGGACTGTTCGCGCGACTGCGCGTCCGGAATCCACACGCCCACATCGCCGAGGAAGTTGAAGTAGAACTTGGGGAAGTTGAAGGTCAGGAAGTGCGGCCAGCTTTCGGGGTGATGCCAGCAGAGCAGGGTGAAGTCCTCCGGGTGCGGCGGATAGGTGGCGATGGCGTCGCGCAGGCGCGTCCCGAGGCTGCCCGATACCGGCCGCAGCAGCCAGGGGTAGTCGTCGGAGATCCAGGCGACCGTGCGCGACAGGTCGGTGCCCGGCCGCAGGCGGCTGTAGCGGCCGTGTTTCTGCACCTGGATGGGCCGCGCCACACCGGTGGCGTCCTCGATGGCCAGTCCCAGTGCCACGAGCAGGATCCGGGTGTAGCTGGCGTCGTACGCGGCGGGCAGCTCGACCAGCAGCCGCTGGGCGAGCGCGCCGTCGATGACGCCGTCGAAGTGCGCCGATTTCGGTGTGGCCGAACGGATCTGCTGGTTGGGTTCGCTGTCGGATGCCGCCAGCCAGTAGTCCCGTTCGCCCACCCGGGTGGGTGCGTAGCCGTCGAGGAACTCCGCCCATTCCGAGCCGGTGGTGGTCTCGGGCGGTAGCGAGATCGCCTCTCCCGCTTCCCATTGCCGGACGTAGGTGGCGATGTCGTCCCACAGCACCCACATGGCGACGCCGTCGATGGCGACGTGGTGGGCGGTGAACAGCAGAATGTTCACGTCGTAGGAGCGGGTGAGCAGTACCGCGGTGACGACCTTCCCGGCGGGCGGATCCAGCCGCAGGTTGGCCCGGGCGGACTCCGCCTCGATCAGTTCCATGAGCGCGCCGGGGTCGAGGCTCTCGATATCGATGGTCCGCACGTCGACGCGGGCCGGGTCGATGACGCCACCGGATTCGGGTTCGATCTCGCAGGCCGCGCCCTCGCCGTAGCTGTAGCGACTGCGCAGGGCCTCGTGCGTGTCGATCAGGGTATTGACCAGCCGCTGAGCCTCTTCCAGCCCCATCGCCACCGGCACCGGGCAGGGAATGGTGACGCCGAAGACGGCCGGGTTCGGGTCCCAGGTCAGGAATTTCTTGGTGGCGGCCGTGAGCCGGCCGGGGCGCAGATCGGTCATGCTTGTCCTAGCGATCGGGTACTTCGGAAGCGAAAAGTGGTGTGGGCCAGGGTGACCGGTCGATGCCGGTGGGCTATCCGACGGCGGGAGCGAGCTCGATGCGTGAGAGCACTTCGTCGCCGAGCAGGCGCAGGGCGGCCCAGCCCTCCTCGATCGGCAGCCCGCCGATCAGGGGGTTGATCAGGATTTCGGTACGGCCGCCCGCGATCTGGTCCCGTAGCTCGCCGGGGGTGAGGATCTCCAGGTAACCGTGCGCCCGTAGCGCATCCACCGAATCCGGCACCGTCTCGTGCGGGCGCGGCACCCCGTCCCGCCGCCACGACGCGTACTCGCGGATCTCGGTCAGAATGTGCGGGCCGTAGCTGTGCCAGGCCGCGTCCGGATCGGTGTGCAGCAGGGTGAGTCTGCTGCCGGGCTCGGGCTTGTGAACGAAACCCGCTGTGCCGCAACGCACCAGCTCGCGGTAGTAGAGTTCCTCTACCTCCGGCATGGCCATCGGCAGCGAGAGCGGCAGCCCGAACCGCGCCGCCCGGCGCGCGGCCGCCGCGCTCATCCCGGCGATGAGCAGGTGCGGATGGGGTGTGCTGCAGGGCTTGGGCGTGACGTCGAACGGTTGCCCATGGATCCGGATGGGTTCGTCCCGCCAGGCCGCGATCATGATCTCCAGGGCCTCGTCCATCAGCTTGCCCCGCCGCGTGAAATCTCGGCCCAGCGCGGCGTATTCCTCAGGCCGGTAACCGATTCCGGCGACCACGGTCAGCCGACCGCCGCACAGATTGTCCAGCACCGCCAGGTCCTCGGCCAGCCGCACCGGCTCGTACAGCGGCACCAGCAGCGCGCCGATGCTGATCCGCATCCGCTCGGTCCGCGCCGCCACTGCGGCGGCCAGCAGCAGCGGCGCGGGCAGCCACCCGGTCCCCGAGCCGTGGTGCTCTTCGCAATTGACAACCGTGAACCCGACCTGATCGGCGTACTCCGCCATCTCCAGCGCGGCCCGGTATCGCTGGCGATGCCCGGCCGCCGGGTCGTTGACAGTGGTCATGTTGAGCCGGAGCGCGGCCACCACGTTCATTCAGTCAATATCGATGCCGAAACCGCTGTCCGGCAACACTCTTCGCCGCCCCAGCCAGGTACTCGGCGCGGGCCCGCAACCACCGGGGGAGGCTCGCCGTCCACCGGTGCTATCGGCAGGGGTACCGGGAGCGTCAGGGGGATGCGACAGGGTGCGGGTTGTCGTCGAGGAGGCCGAGTTGCGCTGCGCGGACCCCGATCTGGAAGCGGCTGCGCACCTCGAGGCGGATCATGAGATCGGCGATGTGGCGGCGGTAGCTGCGCAGCGACATGCCCAGCCGGCGGGCGGCGGCCTCGTCGATCAGCCCGAGGTTGAGGGTATTGAGCACGGCGCGGGCGGTGGAGGTGATCTCGACGCCCGCGGTATCGAGGTGCCCGGCCAGGCCGTGGCCGGACTGCCAGCTCAGCAGGGCGAACTGGTGCAGGGCGCGCAGCAGGGCGGGTTCGCGGACCAGGTAGGCGTAGGGGTGGCCGGCTCCCGCGCCGCTCCACAGCACCGCCACGGTGCGGTCGATGATCAGCACATTGTGAAAGTCGTTGTCGGTCACCCGGATCTGCGCGCCCTGCGAGGAATGCCGCAGCAGCGGCCGGCGGTCGCGCAGTTCCAGATAGTCGGGGGAGTAGAGCAGCCGCACCTGCTTGCCCGCGGCCAGCAGGTCGTCCACGACCACCTGCCCGAGCCGCAGGTGATCACTGGAGTGGGTGGGATTGGAGACCGCTACCACCGCCTCTCGCCGGGTATGGCGGAGCAGGTGGTGGACGTCCTGACCCCAGCGCCCCTCCTGGCTGAACCGGACGATGCCGGTGGCCAGGGCGCCGGTCTGCTGTCGCTGCATCACTTCCCCGATCCTGACACGGGCACCGGTCGCTCCCGGTGGATCTGGCAGCTTCCTGCCAGCCGGGCGGATCCGGCCTCGCGGCTTCCTACCTTTCAGCCTATGCACATCAGTTTCAGCGATGAACAGCACCGGCTACGCAAACGGCTGCGCGAGTATTTCGCCGACTTCGTCACCCCGGAGGAGCGGGCGGCGCTGCGCTCGGGTCCGGGCGGCGAGCACGGCGACGGGACCGTCTACAGGGAGGTGGTGCGCCGGCTCGGCGCCGACGGCTGGCTGGCCCTGGGCTGGCCGGAAGAGCATGGCGGACAGGGCCGTCCGATGCTCGACCAGCTGATCTTCCTGGACGAGGCCGCCGCCGCGGGCGTGCCGGTGCCCTATCTCACGGTGAACACGGTCGGGCCGACCATCATGCGCCACGGCACCGCGGAGCAGCGGGCGTACTTCCTGCCGAGGATCGCGCGCGGCGACGTGCACTTCTCCATCGGCTATTCCGAGCCGGATGCCGGGACGGATGTGGCTTCGCTGCGCACCCGCGCCGTACGCGACGGGGACGAGTACGTCATCACCGGCGAGAAGATGTGGACCAGCCTCATCGAATACGCCGACTACGTGTGGCTGGCCGCGCGCACCGACCCCAGCGCCGGCAAGCACGCCGGGCTGTCGATCTTTATCGTTCCCACGGCGGCCCAGGGGTTTTCGTGGACCAAGGTGCACACCATGGCCGGGGTCGGCACCAGTGCCACCTATTATTCCGAGGTCCGGGTGCCCGCCGCCAATCTGGTGAGCGGGGAGAACCAGGGGTGGGCGCTGATCACCAATCAGCTCAATCACGAACGCGTGGCGCTGGCCTCGGCCGCGCCGCTGCAGGAATCGCTGCGGCAGGTGACCGAGTGGGCGCGCGCCACCGTCCTGCCCGACGGCTCCCGCGTCATGGACGCGGAATGGGTGCGGCTGCATCTGGCTCGCGTGCACGCACACGCCGAATATCTGAAGCTGCGGAACTGGCGGACGGCGTGGGCGGCCGATCGCGGTGCGCTCGGCCCGGCGGATGCCTCCGCCACCAAGGTCTTCGGGACCGAGTTCGCCACCGAGGGATACCGGCTGCTCATGGAGGTGCTCGGCGCCGAGGCGGTGATCCGCGCGGATTCCCCGGGCGCGCTGCTGCGCGGGCGCATCGAACGCTGTCACCGGTCCGCGCTGATCCTGACCTTCGGCGGCGGTGTGAATGAGGTGCAGCGCGACATCATCGCGAAGAACGCCCTCGGCCTGCCCGTCACCCGCTGAGAAGAGGAGTAGCACCATGGATTTCGAATACACCGACGCGCAGCGGGAACTGTCAAAACTGGCTCGCGAGCTGCTCGCCGACTGGGCCGGCCTCGAACGCGCTCTGGAAATGACCTGCGAATATGCCTGCACCAGAAAGCAATTCGACAAACCCATCGGCTCGTTCCAGGCCGTGCGCCAGCGCCTGGCCGACGCCTATATCGATGTCGAAGCCGTCCGCCTGACCCTCTGGCAGGCCGCCTGGCGCGAATCCCACGGGCTCCCAGCGGAATCCGAGGTCGACGTGGCGAAATTCTGGGCGGCCGAGGCCGGTCACCGCGTCGCCCACACCGCTGTCCATATCCACGCCAGCACCGGGATCTACCTGGACTATCCGATGCAGCGCTACTTCACCGCGGCCAAGCGCGCCGAGTTCGAGGCGGGCGGCGCCACCGCGCACCTGCGCACACTGGGTGCGCGCCTGGACGCGGATCTGTCCTGAGAGATTCGGGGAAGGGACCGGAGGCGCCGCCGGCCGGTGCCGGCGGCGGCTATCCGATCAGCATGAGCCGGATGCGCACCCCTCGTGCGCACGCGGACATGACCTCATCGCGCGCGAGTACCCCGGGTGTTGCAGACCCGGGGAACCCGCGTGTCTGCACGCTCCCACGGGCCGATAAAAAGCGAATAAACATTCTCTATCCGGTGGCCGGTCCCGGTGCGAACAGCGTCGCCAGTGTCGGTGCGGGCAGCCCGGCGCGGCGGAAGATCTCGGCCGCGTCGGCGTGCTCGCGGGCGGCGGCCTCGTGATCGCCGCGGGCCGTGCGGGCGGTGGCGCGCAGGGACAGCGCTCGCGCCCGGTCGAGGGGATCGGCCGCCTTGCTCAGCAGTCGCAGGGCCTGGGTGGCCTCGCTTTCCGCGGCGGCGTCGTTCCCGGCGCGCAGGTGGATCTGGGCCAGCCGGGTGCGCGCCCAGCCCTCCCACAGGCGCACGCCATTGCGATGGGTCATGCGCACCGCGTCCTCGGCCAGTGCCAGCGCCAGCGCGTGGTCGCCGAGCATCGAACGGGTGGCGGCCAATTCGTGGGTGGCCCAGCCCAGCGCCACCGCGTTCGACGACTCCTGGGCCAGCGCGATGGCCCGCTCGGCCACCGCCACCGCCTCCGCGTACTGGCCGGATTCGCACAGCGTGCGGGTGGCCAGGGCCAGGATCCACGCCTCCAGCGACCGATCGTCGAGCGCGCGGGTCCAGGCGATGGCATTGGCGTAGTGCCGATGCGAGTCCTTGGTATTGCCGGTGCGCCGATCCGCCACCCCGAGCAGGATCTCGGCCAGCACCTGCAACCGGCGCTCGGCGTCGTCGGCGGGCTGCGAAATCGGTTGCAGGAACTCCAGACTCGCCTCCACCTCGCCCAGCCCGATCTGCATCATGGCGCCCAGCGCCACCCGCAACCGACGCGCGCTGGCGTGGTCACCGTCGCGGATCGCGGTGTCCAGCAGGGCCTTCAGGCCGTCGGCGAGCTCGCGGGCGCGGCTGCCGGTATCCATGAGCTCCGACATCACCCAGGCCAGATCGGCCGCCAGCGCCATCGCCCGCCCGCCGAGCCGGGCCGCCTGGCGGTGCAGCGCGATGATCACCGGCCGTTCGACATCGTTCCAGGACTGGCCTTCCGCCCCGCCGGCGAAGGTGTGACCCGGCACGGTGGTGGGCACCAGCAGCAGCGTGGTGTTGCTGTAATCCAGTGCGCCGAGCAGGTTCTTGGTGCTGGCCAGGTAGTAGTCCAGCAGCCGGATCACGATCTCCGATTCCCGTTCGCCGAGATCGCGGTTCGCGGCGGTCCCGGCCAGCCGGGCCGCGAACAGCCGCAGCAGGTCGTGGAAGCGGTAGCGGCCGGGCGCGGGCGTCTCCAGCAGGCTCAGATCCACCAGCGATTCGCACACCAGCTCGGCCCGCGCCACCGGCACGCCCAGCAGCGCCGCGGCCCCGTCGACTGGGAAGTCCGGCACATCGGCGCGGGCCAGCACGCGGAACGCCCTGGCCTGCTCGGTGTTCAGCTGCCCGTAGCCGAGGCGGAAAGCCGCCTCCAGGGTCAGGTCGCCGGTCTGCAGCACCTCGAGGCGCTGGCTCTCGTCGGCCAGCCGCTCGGCCAGCGAGGCGATGGTCCACTGCGGCCGCACCGCCAGCCGCGCGCCGACGATGCGCACCGCCAGCGGCAGGCAGGCGCACTGCTCGATCACCGCGTTGGCCGCATCCCGTTCGGCCGCAACGCGTTCGGCGCCCAGGATGCGGGTCAGCAACGTCATGGCCTCCTCGCGCTCCAGCACGTCGAGGCGGGTGCGCCGCACCGCGGGCAGTTCGGTGAGCGCGGAGCGGCTGGTGATCAGCACCGCGGTACCCGGCGTGCCGGGCAGCAGCTGCGCCACCTGGGCGCTGTCGCGGGCATTGTCGAGCACCACCAGAATCCGCTTGTCGCTCAACAGTGTTCGCAGGTGTGCGGCGCGATCGTCCACGGCGGGCGGAATATCGCCCTCGGCGACCCCGAGCCCGCGCAGGAATCCGCCCAGCGCGTCCCCGGGCGGGATCGGTTCGGGGTCGACGCCGCGCAGGTTCACATACAGCTGCCCGTCGGGGAACCGGTCGCGTACCTGATGGGCGATGTGCAGGGCGAGGGTGGTCTTGCCGACTCCGCCCATCCCGCCGACCGCCGAGATGGCCACCGCCGGTCCGTCGCCGGTGAGCTGGGCCGCGATCTCCTCCGCGACCCGGGACCGGCCGGTGAAATCGGCGATGTCGGGCGGCAATTGGGCCGGGGTGACCACCGCGCGGGCGGGCCGCACCACGGGCGCCAGCTCGGCGCGCAGGATTCGCGCGTGCACGTCACTGAGTTCCGGTCCGGGCTCCACGCCGACGCCCTCGACCAGGGCGCGGCGGGCGCGCCCGTATTCCTCGAGTGCCTCGGCCTGGCGGCCGGAGTGGTACAGCCCGGTCATGAGCAGTGCGCGGAAGCGTTCCCGCAGCGGATGCTCCTCGATGAGCGGCCCGAGTTCGGCGACCGCCTCGGCGCTGCGGCCGGTTTCGATATCGAGGGCGAGGCGGTCCTCGAGGATCGAGAGCCGCCACTGTTCGAGCCGGGCACGCTGCCGCTCGGCATAGGGCCCGGGCAGTCCGCCCAGCGCGGCGCCCCGCCAGCGGGCCAGCGCCGACTCCAGGGTGTCGCGGGCGCTGCCCGGATCCTCGTAGCGCAGCCGCTCGGCCGCGGCGATCTCGTCCTCGACGTCGTGAATATCGGTGCGCCCGGGCGGGAGTCGCAGGGCGTAGCCGTCGCCGATGGAGATCAGCAGGGTGGAGGGTCCGCGGTTGACGCGGTCGGGTTCCAGTTCGCGCCGGAGTTTGGCCACGTGGGTGCGCAGCGCGGGCACGGCGCGCAGCACCGGGTCCTCGCCCCAGATCCCCTCGACGAGCTCGGCGGCGGTGACCGCCTTGCCCTCGCGCAGGAGCAGTGCCGCCAGCACGGCACGCCGCTGTGGCGGACCCAGGTCCAGGGGCGTGTCCCCACGCCATGCGCGGACCTCGCCCAGTACGGCAAATCTCAGCAAACCGACCTCCCCGTTCGGGAGTCTAGAGGGGTCGAGACAGCGACGATTCGCCGACTATCCTGCACCGATTCACGCCTTCTCTAGGGGAATGGGTCCGTGGTCCGGACCGTCACCCATCCTGCGCGTCGCATCGGCCATTGGTGGGTCATTGGCCGCTTCCAAGCGGCGAGTCCGACTCTGATCGCGGGCGCCGCACCGAGACGGACGCCCCCGATCGTCTGGAGGCACCCCATGCGGCTGAAGTCCGCCACCGTCATCGCCGTGTGCGCCCTGGCCCTGGGGCTGGCCGCCTGCGAGGCGCGGCACGCGTCCACCGGTCCGGGCGGCGTCGGCACGCCGGCCTCGACCGTGGCACCCGCCGCCGACCAGCAGCGCGGGCACGGGCGCTTCGTCGCCACCACCGAGCACCTGACCAGCAGCGGCAAGGGCAGTGTCGGCTTCGACATCGACGTGCCGCAGGTACGGGTCGAGGGCGCGGGCGTGAACTGGTCCGCGGGACGGGAATTCAACGACGCCATGGTGCAGGGGCTGTGGACCTACGTCGACCAGCAGCAGGACCCCGCGGTGATCACCGACCCGAACAAGTCGAGCGCGGTCGAGCGCATCGGGACGCACGTGCTCAGCGGGGTGCTGTACCTGCGCGTCGACGTCCACGGCGCGCACCCGGAGGACCGGCTGTTCTCGCATGTCACGAATATCGATACCGCGCAGGAGATCACGCTCGCGAGCCTGTTCACCAACGAGCAGCAGGGGTTGAATGTGCTGGCGGCGCAGACGAAGACGCGGCTGACCCGCACCCGGGTCGCCGATGTCGTCCGGTTCGACGACGTCAAGGCCGCCGCCACCACCTTCGAGGTCTGGACCGCCACCCAGGCGGGCCTGCACGTGTACTTCCCGCAGGGGCAGATCGGGCCCGAGGCGGCCGGCGTCGTCGACGTCACCGTCCCGTGGTCGGACCTGAACGGCGTGCTGAAGCCGGGCATGCTCGCGGTCCTGTCGAGCTAGGCCGGTCCGGCCGGCCGCCACGCCGATCGAAACCGGACAGCCGGTCCTGCCTGCCACGTAACCTGTGGACGTGGCAATCGGTGACACGTCGCGCGGCGCGGCGCGGCCCGGAATCGCGCTGGCCACCGTCACCGCGGTCCTGTTCGTGACCTTCCTCGACACCACCGTGGTCTCCGTCGCGCTGGCCGACATCCGGTCGGAGCTCAGCACCGATGTCGTGCTGCTGCAGTGGGTCGTCAATGCGTACACCCTGGTCTTCGCGAGCCTCATGCTGGCGGCGGGATCCCTCGGCGACCGGTGGGGACGCAAGCGGGTCATGGTCGCCGGGTTGGCGATCTTCTGTGCGGGATCGGTGATTTCGGCGCTGGCGGCGAGCGTGCCGATGCTCATCGCCGGGCGAGCGGTCATGGGACTGGGTGCGGCCGCGTCCGAGCCGGGCACTCTGTCGGTGCTGCGGCAGATCTTCCCCGATCCCCGCGCCCGCGCCAAGGCGCTCGGGGTGTGGGCGGCGGTGTCCGGTCTCGCCCTGGCCGCCGGGCCGGTGCTCGGCGGCGTACTGGTCGGGTCGTACGGCTGGCGATCGATCTTCTGGTTCAATCTGATCCTCGGCGTGGTGGTGCTGGCCGCCGCGCTGCGGTATGTGCCCGAGAGCGCGGATCCGCAACCGGGGCAGCTGGATTGGCTCGGCTCGCTGCTCGGCGCGATCTTCCTCGGTGCGGTGATCTATGCCGCGATCAGCGGGGAGAACCGCGGATACGGCGCGCGCTCGGTGGTCGCGCTGTTCGTGCTGGGCGGGCTCGCGTTCCTCGCGTTCGTCGCCGTCGAGAACCGGGTTCGCAACCCCGTCTTCGACTTTCGCTATCTGCGGCTCCCGCCGGTGCGCAGCGCACTGTTCGTCGCCTTCGCGGTCTACTTCGGGGTCTTCTCGATCTTCTTCTTCACCGCGCTGTATCTGCAGGTGATGATCCACTACTCGGCCGGGCGGACCGCAGCGGTGTTCGCTCCGATGGCCGTGGCGCTCATGCTCGGAGCGGTGGCCGCCGGATTCTGGGTCGCACGTACCGACGCCCGCACGCCGATGTTCGTCGGCTGTGTCGTGGGTGCGGCGGGCATTCTGCTGACCCGGCACGCGCTGGACGGCACGGTGGAGTTCGCGCCGCTGGCCGCCACCCTGGCCGTCGCCGGTCTCGGGTTCGGCGTCGCCGTGGTGCCGCTCACCGCGGCGGTGTTGACCGGTGTACCCGCCGAGCATTCGGGCATGGCGGCCGCGGCCACCAACACCATGCGCCAGGTCGGGGCGGCCGTGGGCGTCGCGGTCCTCGGCTCGCTGGTCAACGGTTTTCTCACCGCCGATCTGCGGATCCGCCTCACCGAGCTGGGCCTGCCCGCCGACCTGCAACCCATCGCCATCGACGCGGTCGAACGGGGTCGCATCCCACCGGGCCTCGACCTGGCCACGGCCATCAAATACGCACCGCACGTCCACGAGGTCCTGCAGACGGCGACCGTCGCCTTCCGGCACGGACTCGATGTGGCGCTGGTGGTTTCGGCGCTGGCGATCCTGACTGCCGGGGCGTTCACCGCGCTCACCGGGCACGACGCCGACAGCGGTGGACGGGAACCCGGCACACGGTGCTCGGAGCAGTGACCCTGGCGCTGCCCGTCCTGAGCCTTGGCTTCTACGCGCTGATCGGGGCCGAGGTGATTCGCTTCCGCCCTGGATACAACGTGCGGCGATGGGCGACGGTGTTCCCGCTCGGTATGACCTCGGTCGCGGCGCTCTCGACCGGCGCCGGACTGTCGCTGTCCTGGGCGCGGACCCTCGGCCGTGAGCTGCTCGTGGTGGCGATCGTCGTCTGGCTGCTCGTCGCGGCGGAACTCGCCGCGACCCGCCGGCCCGGCCGTACCGAGCCCACTCAGCTCACCGGGGCGTCGGATCCCTGAGTGACGTTGTGCCGGATGGCGATCGGGAAAATCGATTGCGCCCGAGCCGATCCGCCCGGCACGATCGTCGGCATGTTCGCACAGTCCATCGCCGCATTCCCCGCAGTCGCGGGCGCGATGGCTGCTGCCCTGGTGGTCTTCGCATTCGACGGCGCACGACGCTGACCTTCTCCGGGACGTCCCGGGACCTCAGACGGGGAAGGTCGGCTCGCTGCTGAGGTCCCCTCGAAACCTTGACTCCCGGTTGGAGAACCGATCATGGCCAAGCAGGCCTATGTCCGCACCAAGCCGCACCTCAACATCGGCACCATGGGGCATGTCGACCACGGCAAGACCACACTGACCGCCGCCATCACCAAGGTGCTGGCCGAGCGCGGCGGCACCGCCTTCGTCCCGTTCGACCGCATCGACCGGGCGCCGGAGGAGATCGAGCGCGGCATCACCATCAATATCGCGCACGTCGAATATGAGACGGCCACACGGCATTACGCGCACGTGGACATGCCGGGGCATGCCGACTTCGTGAAGAACATGATCACCGGCGCGGCCCAGCTGGACGGGGCCATCCTGGTGGTGTCGGCGGACGACGGTGTCATGCCGCAGACCGCCGAGCACGTGCTGCTGGCCCGGCAGGTGGGCGTCGAGCACATCGTGGTCGCGCTCAACAAGGCCGACATCGCCGACGGCGAGCTGCTGGAGCTGATCGAACTCGAGGTGCGAGAGCTGTTGTCCGCCAACGGTTACGACGGCGACGGCGCTCCCGTGGTGCCGGTGTCGGGGCTGCGGGCGCTGCAGGGTGACGAGCACTGGTCGGTGCAGCTGCTGCGCCTGCTCGACGCTGTCGACGACTATGTGCCGATGCCGGTGCGCTACCTCGACGCGCCGTTCCTCATGCCGGTGGAGAACGTGCTCACCATCACCGGTCGCGGCACCGTCGTGACCGGTGCGGTGGAGCGCGGGCGCGTCCAGGCGGGCGACCGCGTCGCGGTGCTCGGCTTCGGCGGCACGATCGAGTCGGTGGTCACCAGCCTCGAAACCTTCGGCCGGACCATGGAATCGGCCGAGGCGGGCGACAATGTGGCGCTGCTGCTGCGCGGCGTGCAACGCGGTCAGGTGGCGCGCGGCCAGGTGGTCGCGGCGGTCGGCAGTATCGCGGTGCACACCGGGTTCACCGCGCGGGTGCGGCTGCTGACGGCGTCCCAGGGTGGTCGGCGCACGCCGATCGTCACCGGATACCGGCCGCAGTTCTTCGTCCGCACCGGTGACGTCTCCGGTCAGGTGGCGGTGCCGGAGGGTCGCGCGATGCCGGGCGAGACCGTCGAGGTGGCGGTCACGCTCGACCGCGCCATCCCGCTGGAGCCTGGGCTCGGCTTCGCGGTCCGTGAGGGCAACCTGACGGTCGCCGCGGGGACGGTCCTCACCGTCGACGGCTAGCGGCGAACGGATCCCGGCCACCCAGTGTGGCCGGGATTCTCTCATCCGGCGTGCGAATCGTCCTCGACGATGGGGTCCACCGAGGTCTCGGTCGCCGAGGCGTTCATCGACAAATGCGTTCTCGAGCTGAACGCCGGTCGGCTCACGCCGGCCGATGCGGCCAAGGCCAAACTGTGGGCTTCGGAGATGGAATTCCGGTGCATCGATCGGTGTCAGCAGCTGTTCGGTGGGTATGGGTACATGCGCGAGTATCCGATCGCGCGTGCGGCGGCTGATGCGCGTATTACTCGCGTGTATGGCGGCACCTCCGAGATCATGCGCGAGATAATCGGCCGCGACCTGCATCTGACCGATCGGTTTCGGGGTGGGAATTAGCGAATTATAGTGCGATACTGGACAATTCGGATTCCTTTGCACGATCTTCGGACGCTGGGGGTGTGGACTGGGGCGAGCAGATATCTTTATCTCTTTGGTTCTCGGCGTCTTTGATTCTTATCGTTTGAGCCCTTGGGCGGTTGCGATCAGCCGCTCCATCGCGGTGCGGGGCAGGATGCGGCGAATTGCGAACATCAGCGGGGCATTGCTTCCTACCGCATAGAGCGGCTTCGGCCGGTCCGAGTCGGCTGCTGCCACAATGGTTTCCGCGACTTTCTCGGGCGGGATGCCCTTGCTCATCTGACTGTCGAGCTTGGCCATGAACTTGGTGAACTCTGCGGTGTGCGGAGAGCCTTCGGCGATGTACTTCATCCGTCGCTCGCTCAGGCCGGTGTCGATCTGGCCGGGTTCCACGGTGGTGGTCCAGACTCCGTACGGCGACTCTTCGAAACGGGCGGCGGTCGCGAATCCGCGCAGTGCCGCCTTGGTCGCCACGTACGAGGAGCGGTAGGGCATCGGAAAACTGCCCAGCATGGAACCGACCATGACAACCCGCCCGTAGCCTCGCTCGCGCATCCCGGGCAGCACCGCCTGTGTCAGCGATACCGCACCGAACACGTTGAGCTGGAACAGCCTTTCGATCGCTTCCCGGGGCAGTTCGGCGAGCGGTCCGGCCTGGCTCTCTCCGGCATTGTTGATCAGTATGTCGATTGCGCCGAGTTCGGTGGTGAAGCGGTCGATCGAGGCGAGGTCGGTGATGTCCAGTGCGCGGTATTCGACTCCGGCCACGCGGTCGGCTGCGGCGATGGAGTCGGGGTTGCGGCTGGTGCCGATCACCTTGTGGCCGCGGGCCGCGAAGGCAGCGGCGGTGGCCTTGCCGATGCCGGAGGACGCGCCGGTGACCACCACGGTACGGGTCGTGTTGCTGCTCATGCGGCAGACGTTATCGGGCTCGGCGGGACTCCGGCCAGGTGGTGGGTCGGTGTTGCATCCGGATGTCGGGCCATGAGCGCAGGACCTCGGTGCAGAGGGCCTGGCGGTGCTCCGCAGCCGTCTCGCTGGTAACCGACCGGATGCCGAGCCAAATGCCGATGCCGAAGGCGGATGCCGCCAGCGCGGGAATTAGCAGGATGGCGGTGAAGCTCATGGTGGGCAGGCCTCGATTGCTGGTCGTCGTCCGGACCGGATGTCGATGAATCGCACGGGGGCACCGGCTGTTACGTGACGAATCGCGTGTCGACCGAAACGCATCATGTGTCGCATTCGAATCTGTCGGTTGCGCCACACCGGACGGTCTCTCGTTGATATGTTTCGCCAACCCGATGGGGAACAGACATTTGGTCGGGAGTAGTCGAAGAGGACGACGCGTACATGTTCGACTGGGATCTAGTCAGGAACACCTCCGGCGTGCACATCGTGGCGCGGCTCGCAGAGGAACGGGGGATGCCGGTGGGGGAGTGCCTGGCCGGCACGGGAGTTCCGCCCGAGGCGGTGATCGATCGATACGCGGAAGTGTCCGCGCGGCAGGAACTTACGGTGGTGCGCAATCTGCTCGCCCGATTCGGGGACGAATCGGGGCTGGGCGTGGAGGCAGGGCTCCGCTATCGCGTCTCGCTGCATGGACCGTGGGGGCTGGCGCTGCTGGCCAGCCGCACGCTGCGGGACGCCGTGCAGGTTGCCCTGCACTGCGTGGAGCCGGCCTTCGCCTTCGGGCGGTTGAGCTTCGAGGAGGCGGACGGCGAAGGGCGGCTGCGGTTCGATGATTGGGAGTTTCCCGAGGAGGTCCGCGCCTTTCTGGGCGAGCGGGTCATGACCGGTGTCCAGGTGATCGCCCGGGAATTGTTCTCCGTGGGAGTTCCGGTGCGGCGCTTGAGTTTCCGGCACGGCGCGCCCGCCGATACCACGCGATATCGGTCGGTCTTCGGGGTGGAGCCGGACTTCGGCGCGGCCGGCACCGAGCTCGCGTTCGACGCCGCCCACCTGGATGTGGCGCTGCCGCAGGCCAACGAGTGGGCGCGCAGTCGGTGCGAGCAGATGTGCCGGGACCTGCTGGCCCGCCGCCACGCTCGTACCGGCGTCGCGGGCGCGGTGCGGGATCTGCTGATCCGCACTCCGGGGGTGCTTCCGGATCAGTCGGCGGTGGCGGCCGAGATGTATGTCAGTGCGCGCACGCTGTCGCGGCGGCTCCACGAGGAGGGCACCTCCTTCCGCACACTGCTCGACGAGGTACGGCAGGCGCTGTCGGAGGAACTGCTCGACCGGACCGACATGACCACCGAGCAGGTGGCGGGGCGGCTGGGCTACGCCGAGGCCGCCTCGTTCATCCGGGCCTTCCGGCGGTGGCAGGGTTGTCCGCCGCAGGAGTATCGCGCGCGCGGGAGGATGCCCGAGCTGGTGTAGCCGCGCCGCTCGGTGTCAGTGCTGCGCGGTCAGGAAGGTGCCCGCGTGCAGCGTGGTGCCGAAACCGGGCGCGAACTCGCCGTACTCGTAGACCAGGTGGCCGCCGACCACGGTGGCGGCCACCGCACGGTCATTGCGGTTGACCATGCGCTGCAGGCCCGCGACGCCGGGGAACGGCGCCTCGGCGTAGGCGCTGCTGGAGCCGTCGAAACCGGCGGGGTCGATGACGGCGATATCGGCGCGGGCGCCGACTCGCAGGTGACCGGCGTCCAGGCCGTACCAGTCCGCCAACTCGCCCGTGACTCGGTGGATCGCGGTCTCGAGCGGCAGGAATCCGCGCTGGTGCACGCGTTCGAGCAGGCGCAGCCCGAAGTTGTAGAAGGCCATATTGCGCAGGTGCGCACCGGAATCGGCGAAACCCACCTGCATCATGGGCGAGCGCTGCAGCCGGTCCAGGACCTCCTCACGGTCATTGGCGATGACCGTGCGCCACCGGAGCTTCGGGCCGTGGGTGACCGCCAGATCCAGCAGGGCGTCGGCCGGATGGATGCCGCGTTCGTCGGCTACCGCGCCGAAGGACTTGCCGACGGCCTCGGGCTCGGGGCAGGACACGATCACCGCGTCGTACAGATCGCGATTCCACACGCGTGGGCCGTACTTCTTGGCCAGATCCTTGCGGAAATCGCGGCGATAGGATTCGTCTGCCAGTAGTTCGCCGCGCTTCATGACATCGCGGATATTGAGTGCGGCGACCCCGGAACCGAACTCCTCGAACACCACCAGATCCACGCCGTCGGCATACACCTCGAACGGGACCGGCAGATGCTGCCACCGGAAGCGTGCTCCGCCAACGGTATTCACGATCCAGGCCGCGGTGGTGGCGGCACGGGCGACGGTACGGTCGGCCTTGACGTCCATGCCGGCGATGAGGGTGGTCTTGAGCGGCTTGCGGAACCGGCCCGCGCTCTCCGCGAAGTAGCGGGCGATCTCGGCGCGAGCGGTGAGGTTGGGCGTGCTCTGATGCACGCGGCCGCGGCGGCGCAGGATCGTATTGAGGGCGCGGTACTCCCGCCAGGTGGCATACGTGGACGGCAGCTGCCGGGTGGGGAATCGGACGCCCTCCAGCTTGGAGAACGAGCTTCGAATCGTGGACAGACCCAGGAATCCGGCGTCGAGGGCGTCGTCGAGCATGGCGCACATGCGGGTCAGCTCGGCCTCCGTCGGACGTGCCGCGGCGTCCACCGCGCGGGGCAGGCCCATCACCGTGACGCGCATATCCGAATGTCCCAGGAACGCAGCGATATTCGCGCCGAGCGGGCGGTCGGCGATGGTCTTCGCGTAGGAGTGCGGGCCGTCCCAGTCCTTGTGCTCCTCGACGGCCGAATGCACCGCGTCCCACGGTAGCGCCTCGACGCGAGCGAACAGGTCGGCGCAGTCCTCGGCCTCGGAATACACGGTGGACAGCGAGCAGTTCCCGAGCACGACCGAGGTGACCCCGTGCCGGACCGATTCTCCCAATCCGGGATTCCCGAGCACCTCGGCGTCGTAGTGGGTGTGCACATCGAGCATGCCCGGTATCACCCAGCTGCCGATGACGTCGACCGTGCGCTCCCCGTCCGGAATCTCGCCACCGATGACCGTGACCTTGCCGTCGGTCACCCCGACATCCGCGCGGACCGGCGGCTTCCCGGTGCCGTCGAACACCGTGCCACCGCGTATCACCAAGTCGCACCGAGCCATCGCCATCACCCTGTTCCTCAGCTCGCCGTTGAGGGTTTTTTACAGGCTATAACCGAAATGTGCGGTTGGTCACGGTTCATTGCGGCGGAAAAATTATCGTCGCGGCCCACGTCACAGGACCACGGCCCGGGAATGTCCATCGCGTCCCAGGTCGCGGCGCTCCATGACGTCACGCCGGAGATCGAATCGGATTCCGGCGGAATGGTTTTCATCCTCATCTTAGCGATCGGCGAACGGCGCTCAGTGAGGCGTGGGGCAGAACGGTTCGCATGATGCGGGTGGTGCCGGTGCCGGTGCCTGTGGTTCCTCGAAATGCGCGGAATTCACCAGCAGCAGAACTGCGATGGCGAATACGAGCACCGCGGTGCAACCGAACGCCACGAATCCCCAGTTGAGTCTCGGGAAGGTGATGACCTTGGTACCGTCTTCGACGACGAGGAAGAGCACCGTGGCATTCCCCGGCGATCGGGACAATTGGGACAAAACGGTGTGACGCCACCAGTTTCCAGTCATGGCAGCACTCGCCCCTTGCTGAATTCTGTTGGGATTCTGCTGTGAGTACAGCAATCTCCAGGCTACGCCCGAAAAATCGCCATAGCAATCTGCTATTTCACGATTTCCGCTCGGTCCCTGAGTAGTTCTGCGGTGGCGCGTACCCCGTCGCCCGGTGAGTATGAAAACCATTGCCGGACTATCCATGTGGGAGAGCCATGAACACCGACGCACGACGGCCCACAGGGCTGGGCAAACGAGCCTGGCTGACAACGCAGCTGGTCCGGCGCATTCTCCGCACGCTGGCGTGGTCGAACTTCGTCCACGTCACCGTGATCGGCCGCGACCGGATCCCGAAAACCGGCCCGGCCATCATCGCGAGCAACCACATCTCGATGCTCGACGCGGTTTTCCTCTGGGGAGCGCTCCGCCGCCGCGCCATCGCCATTGCCATGGCCGAACTGTGGTCCTGGCCGGTTATCGGCTGGCTCGTCCGCCGACTGGGCCAGATTCCCGTCATTCGCCGCGACTCCGACTCCGGCCGCGATGCCATGGCCCAAGCGGAGCAAATTCTCCACCACGGCGGTGTGCTCATCATCTACCCGGAAGGCCGCCTGGTTCCGCCCGGCGACCACGAACCCTACAAACCCGGCGTAGCCAATCTGGCCTTGACAAGTGGCGTCCCCATCATCCCGGTAGCCACCACCGGCACCGACAATGTCCTCCCCATCCGCCGCGCCGCCACCCCCGCCCGCCCCTTCAATCGCCGCCACCCGGTAACCATCCACTTCGGCGCGCCCATCAACCCCGCCGACTTCGACAATCCCGAAAAACTCCTGGACCACCTCCGCCACCAGATCGAATCTCTCCAAACCCCTTGACTCCGGCTGAGGTCGCCGCGTGAATGTGCAAGTAATCCCAGGCCGACTGCTCCAAGCACCGACACCCGGGCGACCAGGATTGCCGCGCCTTCGGTGAATTCATCGGTCCCCGAGGTGAACTCGCGTGCTACGCGTTCGGCCGGCCGGTTGGAGCCGACCCGCACGACGGGAGCCCGTTCTTTCGGTCACCATTGGCGCCGCGGATACTCTCTCGCGCCTGACCGGCAGCACAGCCGCAACCGTCGACGGCCCCGTCGGGCACCGCTACCACGCGATCGACGAGGACCCGTCTCTGATGGATGTCCTGAACCTCGAGCCGGGCTCCACTCGGGAAGAGCGCGGCTACGGGAGTATCGCGTCGGCTTCTATTTCGACCAGGAGTTCCGGGTCGATCAGCTGGGAGATTTGGAGCATGGTGGCGGCGGGGCGGATGTGCGCGAAGACTTCGCCGTGGGCCTTGCCCACTTCTTCCCAGCGGGAGATGTCGGTGACATAGATTCGGGTGCGGATGACGTTTTCGAGGGAGGCGCCGACTTCGGTGAGGGCGGCGGCAATTCGGCGGAGAGCCTCGCGGGTTTGTTCGGCGATATCGTCGCCGCCCACGGGCGGGCCGTCGGGGGTGGCGGCGGTGGTGCCGGCCACCACGATCCATTGGCCGACGCGGACCGCGCGCGAATAGCCGACGATCGGCTCCCATTGGGCACCTGAGGAAACAAGCTGTCGAACGGTCATCGTCCTATTCTGCACACTGCCGGGAGTGTTCAGCAGCCCGGAGCTACCTCCGCGCTACAGGCCGACGCCGTGGCGGAAGTGGTGCGTCCTCGGTCGGGCAGGGCCTGGCACAGGGCTTCGAGTGCGGGGCCGAAACCATGGCCGGAGGGGGTGCCGTAGCCGATGACCAGACCGTCGCGGTGCGGCATGGAGGCGGCGGGGTGACGATAGCGGCACAGGCCGTCGAGGGCCAGACCGCGGCGGCGGGGCGGCATGCAGGGTGGAATCCTCTGTGCCGTCCGGCAATTCGAGGACGGCGTGCAGTCCGGCGGCGATGCCGCTGACCCGCATCTCGCGAGAACACTTGGCGGACAGGACATTGTCGATCAGTGAATCAGGGAGCGCCATCCAGCCCAGCCGCAGCGCGGGGGACAGGCTCTTGCTGACCGAACCCAGGTAGACGATCCGATCGGGGTCCAGTCCCCGCAGTGCGCCGACCGGCTGCCGGTCGTAACGGAACTCGCCGTCGTAGTCGTCCTCCAGCAGCACCGCACCGGACGCGCGTATCCAATCCAGCACGGCCGCCCGGCGTTCCGGATGCAGCGGGCCGCCCGTGGGGTACTGGTGTGCCGGGGTATCGCCCTGGGCGCGCTGGCGGGCGGCATCGCGGTCGACCACGCGGGCCCGCTCAGCCTGCTCTGGCTCGAGGGAGGTTCGATCCTGGCCGCCGTGTCGATCCTCGGCCGAGCCCGGACTACCTGGCACGCCACCACCTAGCCGGTCCGGTCTCCCCGATCGCGGTGGACGGCTCGAGGGGTGGTTCGATCGGGGTATGAGCGACGGTGGAGAAGCCAGGCGAGTTGTGTCCGCAGAGCGTGAGGTAGCCGCCGGGGCCGCGCGGATATTCGAATTGATCGCTGATCCGGCGCAGCAGCCCCGCTGGGATGCGAACGACAATCTCGCACACGCGGAGCCCGGGCAGCGGGTGCGGTCGGTCGGTGACGTTTTCGAGATGACGCTCACCCTTGGAGCGGTCCGGGAGAACCTGATCGTCGAATTCGAGGAGGGCTGCCGAATCGCCTGGATGCCTTCGGAAACCGGGGCGCAGCCGATCGGGCACCTGTGGCGGTGGGAGCTGGAGCCGTTGGGCGACAACCGGACCCGCGTGACACACACCTTCGACTGGACCGATCTCTCCGACGAGAGGCGCCTGGTCCGGGCGCGCGCCACCACCTCGGAGATGCTGCGGGGATCGGTGGATCGGCTGGCGGCGCTGGCCGAAGAGGAGTGATCGGCAAGCCGGGTGCCAGGGGACCTCAGGAGGCCGCTTCCTGGAGCTCGCGGACCGCGGCGGTGGTGTAGCGGTAGTCGTCGAGCGGGAAATGCCGGTTCTCCCAATACATTTCCAACTGGGTCGAAGGCCGGAACGCCGCGCCGTCGCCCTGGTAGTTGATGTAGTAGGTGTTCGAGGTGATACAGCCCTGGGTGAACAGGTGGGTCCGCTTGGCCCGCCTGTCCATCCGCGCGAAGTACTCGTCGTGCGGCTGCTGCCGCACCTCCACCCGGGTCGCGCCGCGCCGGCGAGCCTCTCCGATGACCCGGGCCGCATGCGCCGAGGTCGATTCGATCAGCGGAATATACGAACCGGGCGCATAGGCGTAGGGCCCGACGATCAGGAAGGCATTGGGGAACCTGGGCACCGACACCCCCTGATAGGCCTGGAAGCGGTGCTCGTCCCAGAACTCGCCCAGTTCGATCCCGTCGCGACCGTAGAACGGATAGGGCGGCGTGTACCCCTTCTCCATCACCTTGAATCCGGTGGCGCACAGCACCATATCGAATTCCCGCTCCCGCCCGTCGGCGCTGACGATGCCGGTCGGCGTGAAATGCTCGATGGCCTCGGTGACCAGATCGACATGCGGGAGGGTGAACGTCTTGAAATACGAGTTCGAGATCGACGGCCGCTTGCACCCGAACCGGTAGTCCGGCGTCAGCTTGCGGCGCAGCTCGGGATCGCGCACCTGACTGAAAAGGAAGGCCTTCATGACGGTTTCGGCCGCCGTCATACCCATTGACGTCAGCCGCGGATAGTTGGAGATGGCCAGCCCTGCCCCCAGCCCGGCGTTCACGCCCGCATTGCCGAGAAAGCGCACCGTCCGCTGGAGCGGCGCGAAATTCAGCACCGCGTTCGCGACCGGCCCCATGGGGAAGTCCACCTTCGGCCCGATCCAGATGGCCCGCCGCTGATACACGGTCAGCTGCGCGACCTCCTTGGCCAGTTCGGGAATCACCTGCAGCGCCGTGGCTCCGGTGCCGATCACCGCCACCCGCTTACCCCGGTAGTCGTAGTCGTGATCCCACCGGGAACTGTGCACGATCTTGCCGATGTAGTCGCCGATCCCCGGAATATCCGGATTGTGTGGCTGCTCCAGCCCGCCGACCGCGCCGATCACATAGCGTGCCGTGATCTCCGTGCCGTCCTCGAGGGCGATTCGCCACAGATCGCGTTCCTCGTCGAAAACCCCGAGCACGACGGCCGATCCGAGCCGCAGCTTGCCGCGCAGCCCCTGCCGATCGACGACTTCCTCCGCGTACCGCTGCAATTCCGCGCCGGGCGCGAAGAATCGCGACCAGTGCGACCGCGGCTGAAACGAGAAGTTGTACACCGGCGACGGAATATCCACGGCCACACCGGGATAGGTATTGGCCAGCCAGGTGCCGCCGACCTTCGGCCACTTGTCGACCAGGACGAAGTTCTCGACTCCGATGCGGCGCAGTGCGACACCCGCGCCGATCCCGCCCAGACCCGCACCGACGATCACGACCTCATGGGTGGGCCGGGGCTGGGAACCATTGGTAGCGCTCATGACTGAGACCTCACGTTCTGGATGGATCGGATTCGAGAGCGACGCCGGATTCGGCCGCCGCGCGCGCGATGACCTCCGGAAGCTGGTGCCGCCGTAGCTTGCCCGCGGTCGTGCGCGGCAGTTCGGCCACGAACACGATGTCGCGCGGCACCTTGTAGCCGGCCAGCGTGGCCTTGATGTGCCGTTGCAGGGTGCGTGCTCCGGCCCGCGCCCCGGGCCGGAGCACCACGGCCGCCGCCAGCCGCTGCCCGAAATCGTCGTCGGGCACTCCGACGGCCCCGGCGTCGGCCACCGCCGGATGCGCCAGCAGCGCCTCCTCGACCTCCTGCGGGAAGACGTTCTCGCCGCCGGAGACGATCATGTCGTCGGAGCGGCCGTCCACGAACAGCCTGCCCTCGGCATCGACATGCCCGAGATCACCGGAGTCCATGTGCTGTCCGACCATCGTCTTTGTCCGGCCGTCGCTGTAGCCGGCGAACATGCCCGGGTTCTTGTTGACGATCCGCCCGGTGACACCGGCGGGTACCTCGCGGCCGTCACCGTCGACGATGCGGATGTCCACGATCCCGGTCAGCGGCCGCCCCACGGTCCCGGGCGCGGCCCGCAGATCCGCGGGCGTGGCGAAGGTCCCCGCGCCGGTCTCGGTGGAGGCGTACGCGTTGAACAGCACCTCGCCGAACTCGTCCATGAAGGCGGTGGCCAGCCAGGCCGGCAGGGGAGCGGCGCCGCACACCACCATCCGCAGGCTCTCGAGGTGATGGCCGCGGCGGTCCGCCGCCGGGAGATCCATGATCCGCTTGATCATGGTCGGCACCAGGCAGGCGATCTGCACACCGTGCCGCTCGATATCGGCGAGTACGGTTTCGGCGTCGAACCGGTCGTGCACGATGGCGGTCGACCCGAGCAGGAACGCCGCGGCGAGCGCCAGGAATCCGTAGGTGTGATGCAGCGGCGGTGCGATCACCATGGGCCGTCCGAGCCGCGGAATGGTTTCGATCCGGGCCAGGTCGCCGAGCGCGAGCACCATGCGCGGGCTCAGCCCGGCCAGTACAGACCGCGCGCCGAGTGTGCGGGGCGCGCCCTTGGGTACTCCGGTGGTGCCGCCGGTGAGCAGAATGATCGCGCCCCCGCCCGCGGGTTCGCGCATCGGCGGCCCGCCCGCGGCGACCAGGTCCGCGACGGTCGGCAAGCCGTCCGCGGCGCCTCGCACCACCACCCGCCGACCCCGGTATCCGGACTTGTCGATCGCGGTCTGGAATTCGCCGTCGTACAGCAGCAATTCCACGCGTTCGCGGTCGAGCACCTCACCGATCTGCGGCCCGGCGAAGCCGTAGTTCAACGGCACCAGATCCGCCGAGAGCCGCGCCGCCGCATAGGCCGCGATCACGAATCCCCGGTGATTGCGGCACAGCACCCCCACCCGCTGCCCGCGCCGCACATCCCAGCGTGCCCGCAGCGCCGCCGCCAGCCTTTGCACCTGCCGATCCAGCTCGGCCGCGGTGATAGGGCCGTCGTCGTCGATCATGGCGGGCCGATCCGGGAATCGCGCGGCGCACACCGACAGTGCCGTGGCCAGTCCGACCCCACCGCGCAATGCCCGGGCCAGCTGAGGAATCCGGGTGGGCGGCACCAGGTTCAGCGCGCCGCTGGCCGGAATCCACCCGGCCACCGTCACCGCGTCGTCGAGCAGATTGGCGGCCCGCTCGACCCGCCCGATCGGCCCGGCCCAGTCGACCGGCCGATTGTTCCAGTTCCCGGCCTTGGCGTAAGTGGTCAGCAGCCGTTGTGCCGCACGGGAATTGTCCAGTGCATAGGACAGGGGCGCGCTCGCCCGCTCCCACCACGGCCGGATCGCCAGCGGACGGTCCACGATCGCCCGGCACACCATGCTCGCCGCCTCCTCGGTCGACATGCTCGGGGTGTAGCGATAGATCCGGTACGGACCCAGCATGTCCGAGCGCACCAGCTGCAGGTGAATGGTCGTGACATCGATGCCGTCCGCCCGCAATTCCGGTGCGGCGCCGCGCATCCAGGAATTGAACGCGGACTTGGAGGCGATATAGGCCGTCCAGCCGACACCCGGGCCGTGCACACCGGCGGTACTGATATTGACGATGTGCCCCTGCCGGCGCGCCCGCATGGACGGCAGCAGGCTCAGCACCAGGCGCATGGGGCCGAGGAAGTTGATGCGCGCGGTGTCGTCGAAATTGTCCCAGCGGTCCAGCGAATCCGACAGCCAGCGGCGAATCGATCTACCGGCATTGTTGACGAAGACATCCACGTGCCCGTGCTCGGCCAGGACGCGCGTGATGAGTGCCGCACAGGCCTCGGGATCGGAGAGATCCGCCGGATAGGGGTGGACGGTTCCCGGGAATTCCGCTGTCTCCGACCGTAATTCGGCCAGCAGGGACTCGCGGCGGGCGACCGCGAGCACGGTCGCGCCATTGGCGGCCAGGCGGCGCGCGGTGGCCCGCCCGACGCCCGAGGACGCACCCGTCACCAGGATCACCCGGCCCGTCACGGCCGGTGCCAGGCGGCGGTCGCTGATGCCGTATCCGGCCGCGCCCAGTGCGATCCGGACCGATTTCGGCAGCTCCATCATGGCTCGACTTCCTTGTCGAACGGCGGGGTCAGGCGGGCAACCGCTCGAATTCGTAGTCGGCGAACGGGAAGTGCGGTGGTCCCGAACCGGATGTGCGGATGCAGCCCGAACCGCCGCGCCACCGCCATGTGATGCCGCTTCACCTCCGCGCCGGAGGCGAACAGTCTGCTCCAGTTGGGGTTTCGCGCGAACGAGTACTGATACGCCAGGGTCGGGATATCGACTTCCAGCCCCGGGTGATGGTTTTCGTGCCGGCCGCCGACCTCGTCGGCCCGTTCCAGCACGACGAAGTCGCGCACCCCGGCCCGCTTCAGCTCGACCCCCGCGGCAATGCCGCCGGGCCCCGCGCCGATGACGGCGACCTCGTGGTCCGGAGCCGAAAGCTCAGGAGGGCGGATGTCTTTGGATGCACTGGTCACGACGGGGACCTTCCGGACAGACTCCGGCGCTACGTTGCGCCTGTCATCCCAGGGTAGTTCTGTCTGGGACAGTGATCAAGACCTGGGGGTGACGGTGCGCCCGCAAGCCGGTCCGGTGCGGCTCAGCCCGCCGCGAACCCGGTTGCCGCCGCTCCCGCCCGGCGCAGCCGCACGGCCTCGAGATCGGCCGGCTGCCCGCCGCGCGCCCGATGCCGGTCCATGACCGCGCTCAATTCCGGTGACCAGCGCAGGATCTCGGCGCGCATCGGCCCGGTCGTCCCGAGCTGCGCGACCAGCCCCAGCAGGGTGACCAGTCCGCGCTGGAACGGCATCAGATACGCCGGTATCCCGAGCTGGCGGTACACATTGTCCAGCCTGGGGCTCATGGCGTCGCGGGTGCGGCCGCGCAGCCACTCGGTATCGACCCGGGACGTCTCGTGCCGCAGCAGTTCGGTGAACGGCAGCAGCTTCTCGGCCAGCCCCGCGCTGTCCAGACCGCGCTGCTCGTCGGTGAACCCGTGGCTGCGCGTGGCCCGGTCCAGCTCGGCCGGCCCGCCGTTGATGAGCGCGTCGGCCAGGTCGTGCACCAGCGCCGGGAACTGGGCCGGCGGCCACGGCGGGCAGGCTCCGAAATCCACCACGCCCAGGCGGCCGTCGGGCAGCACCCGGAAATTGCCCGGATGCGGATCGCCGTAGAGCAGCCCCGAGCGCGGCGCGGACGACCAGAAGAACCGGACCGCCAGCATGCCCACCCGGTCGCGCTCGGCCTGCGCGCCCGTGGTGATCAAGCGGGACAGCGGAATTCCGTCCAGCCACTCGCTGACGATCACATCGCCGCACTGCGCCACCACCTGCGGCACCCGGAAATCCGGATCCCCGGCGTAGGCTTCGGCGAAGCGGCGCTGGCTCTGTGCCTCGGCCGCGAAGTCCAGCTCCATGCGCAGGCATTCGGCCAGCTCGTCCACCACCGCGCGACCGTCGGCGTGCGGCGCGAAAACCGGTGTCAGCCAGGCCAATCCGCGCAGCCGCTGCAGATCGCTGTCCACGGCCGCGCGGGCCCCGGGGTACATGACCTTGACCGCCACCGCGCGGCCGTCGTGCCAGATCGCGCGATGCACCTGGCCGATGGTGGCCGAGGCGGCGCGGCGATCGTCGAATTCCCGGAAGTTGTCCCGCCAATCCGGGCCGAAGGACGCCGCCAGCACCGTATGCACGGTGCGCGGGAGCATGGGCGGCGCGGCGTCCTGCAGCCGGGCCAGCGCGATCCGATAGGGCTCGGCCAGCTCCGGCGGCAGGGCCAGCTCGTAGATGCCCAGGACCTGGCCCAGTTTGGCGGCGCAGCCCTTCAATTCGCCCAGCACCTCGGCCATGTGCTCGGCGGTGCGCAGCTGGATCTCCCGATCGATCTCACCCGCCGACCGGCCCAGCACCCGCTTGCCGGCCCCGGCCGCCTGCCGCCCGGCGTAGGCCAGCGGCACCGCGGCCAGCTTCGCGGTGCGAATCACCGTGCGGGCAGGCGGATTCCCGCCGATGTCCGCATCCCCCCGTCGCGCACCGCTTCGCCGCGAACTCATCGATCAACCAACCCCTAGCGCGCGTTTCGATCGAATGCGCATCAGGGAGTCTGCCACGAAGTGAAACTATGCGGTACGAAAACCTGTACGCCTCGGTACCGCGTCCTGAATGGTGGGATGCGCGAAGGGAATCCGCTGGTGACGGGTCAGTGCCGGGCGGTGACCAGGGCCAGATCGGTGAGCCGGTGTGCCCGGGCGACCTCGGCGGGCGTGAACGGCTCCCCGGTACGCAGGAAGGTCATGGCCGCGAGATCGTCGTGCGGACCGATCTCGAGCAGGGTGCCGCCGGGCACACGGCCCGGGTCCGGATCCGGAATGTATTGCGCACCCAGCAGTTCGGCGATCACCAGCGGCAGTTCCGCGGGGTCGGCGGCCACCCGGGCGGCCAGTCCCAAGGCGCGCGTCTGGCCGTCGACCAGGGTGAGCGCGGATGCGGGCCAGATGCCGGCGGCGACGCCGCCCGCGCGGGCGATGGCCTGGGTCAGCCGCTGCGGGCCGATCTCGGCCGGTGTCGAGACCACCAGCTCGTCGAGCACGCCGTTCTCCAGGTGATGCACGTGTACGGCGAGGATGTTGGCCCGCCGGTCGGCGAGCTGCTTGGCCAGCAGTTCCAGCCGCCCGGGCTTGTTGTCGAGGTGCACCCGGATGCGCCAGAGCCGCTCGGCGCTGTCGAGACGGTGGCGGTGGCGCAGTTCCGGGGCGTGCAGCCAGCGGCCGAAATAGCGCATGGCACCGGGTTCGACCACCCAGATGACGAGGATGGTGGCGGTGACGGCGAGCACGGAAACCGTTGCCAGATAGGGCAGTTCGAGGTGGACGACCAGGGCGTGCAGCGCGAGCTCGACCGGGAACACCGCGGCGAGTTTGGCCAGCGCCATGCGGGTGCGTTTCGGATGGGGCAGACGACCGCAGACTTCGCAGGCCAGCGTATGAATCTCGGTTTGCCTCATGTTCACCACAGTGCTGGACGCAGGTTTCCCCGACTGTGGTGCGGTGTAAAGAAGGGGTGACGGATCCCGGCAAACCTCTTGCGGCAGCTGGCCATTCGGTGAAGCCGGCCACAGTCGCGCCGGAGCTGTGCCCCGGCACACATCGATTGCCCTCTATTTGGGCGGTAGCGTCTTGGCGAAATCGACCCCGCGCCGCACCCACTCGTCGAGCACATCGTCGTCGGCGACGGTCGCGGTGGTGACGCGCAACCACCCGTGCATCTTCTTGCCGCCCATCTCCATCGGCTCGACCGACCCCGCCCGCAGCAGCGCCGCCGAGATGTCCGGATCGGTGCGCACCATCAGCCCGCCCTTGCCGCTGGCCGCGACGGCCATATTGCCGCCCACCAGAAACGCCAGGCCGCCGAACATCTTCTTCTCGACCACATTGACCAGTTCGGGCCCGAGCGCGTCCCGGATCCGGTCGGCCAGCTCCTCGTCGTATGCCATACCCGGCATTGTGACCCACCCGACCGACAGTTCCGGCCCGCGGCGCGCTCGGGGCCCGGCCGGGCGCGGACCGGAGAGACCATTCCGGCAGGTGTCGCCTTTCCGACGGTGGAGGTGCGGGTCAGCGATGTGCCGCCACCGTGGAGGGGTCGGCGCTGCTGGCGCCCGCGCCACCGATTCCGTGCCCGTCGTCGCGGAAGACGTACTGCGCGCGGCATATTGGAAGGCGGCGCACGAGGGCATCGACGGGGCCGCCATCGATCCGCTCGATGGGCGCACGGTCCCGGTCGAGGACCTGCTGACCCGCCCTGGACCAGTTGGACGACCTTGCCTTCGTCACCGACACCGTGGCCGCGCTCCTGGCGCGCGGCAACGGGGCGCGGCGTCAGCTCACTGCCTTCCGAACCCGCGGCCAGCTCTCGGACGTGGTGGGTGAACTCGCCGAGGCCACGCTCCATACGTGCCGATAGTCCCCGGTGTCAGGGCATCGGCTGGTCGTCGACGATCATGTCGTAGTTGACCTTCGAGCCCTCCACGTTCGTGGTCTTGGCGGTGACGCCCCAGCGGGTGCCGTCGGATTCGGTCACCACGCACCGGATGGTCGAGCCGGTGGCGCCGCGCAGCAGGCCGTTGCAGGTGGAGGACTGCGCGGCGGCGCCCACCTTCGACTGGTAGAAGTTCGAGACACTGGCAGCCACGTCGTCCGGCGCGACGAAGGCGTCGGTCAGGGTCAGGTCGTAGTAGACGTCCTTGCCGTCGACCTTGGTGACCTTCGCATTGATCGCCCAGGTCTGCCCGTCGGCGGACGTGGCGGTGCAGGTCTGGGTGGCGTCCACCTTGGCGGGCAGACTGCCGTCGCAGGCCACGGTTTTCGCGTCCTCGTGCGACTTGTCCTTGTAGAAGCTGGTGGCCTTCGTCTGCACGTCACTCTTGCTCACCGAGTCCGAACCCGATGATGAGCAACCCACGGCGAGAAGCGGCACGAACGTCAAGACCAGAGCGGCTGTCAGTTTTCTCATGGACAACTTTAGGCGCCGGTTCGCCGGGAAAATCTTGAGAATGAGCTTGCGAAAGCGGCGAATCCGGCGTGTCCGGGGCTGGCGCGCCGCGGTGCGGGGCGGATTAGGGAACTTGACAGGGGACCGGTCCGGCGACCTCCGCCGGACCGGTCCTGCTGCCGCGATGCGTCAGTTCACGCGGGCGCGCCACTCCTCGAGCTGTGGGGATTCCGCGCCGATGGTGGTGGATTCGCCGTGCCCGGTGTGCACCAGGGTCTCCGGCGGCAGGGTGAGCAGGCGGTCGGCGATCGAGTCGACGATGGTGCCGAAGTCCGAGTAGGACCGCCCGGTCGCACCTGGCCCGCCGTGGAACAGGGTGTCGCCGGTGAACACCACGCCCAGGTCGGGGGAGTGGAAGCAGACCGCGCCGGGGGCATGTCCCGGGGTGTGCAGCACGTGCAGTTCGGTCCCGCCGACCTCGATCACCTGTTCGTCGGACAGCTCGCCGTCCGGACTGGTCTCCGGATGCGTGTGCTGCCACAGCACCAGGTCGTCGGGATGCATGAGCACGGGAGCGCCGGTGGCCCTGGACAATTCGGGCGCGACACGAATGTGGTCGTCGTGCGCGTGGGTGACCAGGATGGCCTTGACCTTGCGGGTGCCGATGACATCCAGGATCGCCTCGACATTGTGGGGCGCGTCGATGACGACGCACTCCAGGTCGTCCCCCACCACCCAGACATTGTTGTCGACGTCGAAGGTCTCGTTGTCGAGACTGAAGGTGCCGACGGTGACGGCGTGGTCGATGTGCGCCATCAGAACACCACCACCGAGCGCAGTACGTCGCCGTGATGCATCTTGGTGAAGGCGGCCTCGACCTCGTCGAGGGCGATGGTCTCGGAGACGAACCCGTCCAGGTCCAGGCGGCCCTGCTTGTAGAGCTCGACGAGGTAGGGGAAGTCGCGTGAGGGCAGGCAGTCGCCGTACCAGGAGGACTTCAACGATCCACCGCGCGAGAAGAAGTCGATGAGCGGCATCTCGAGGGTCATCTCCGGTGTCGGCACGCCGACGAGCACCACGGTGCCCGCCAGATCGCGTGCGTAGAACGCCTGTTTCCAGGTTTCCGGGCGGCCCACGGCATCGATCACCACGTCCGCGCCGAAGCCGTCGGTGAGTTCCTGAACCCGTTCCACCGCATCCTCTTTGGCGGCGTTGACGGTGTGGGTGGCCCCGAATCCGGTGGCCCACTCCAGCTTCCGCTCGTCGATGTCGACCGCGATCACGGTGGTCGCGCCCGCCAGCTTCGCGCCCGCGATGGCCGCGTTGCCGACCCCGCCGCAGCCGATGACCGCGACCGAGTCACCGCGGCCGACCCCGCCGGTATTGATGGCCGCGCCCAGCCCGGCCATGACACCGCAGCCCAGCAGCCCCACCGCGGCCGGCGACACGCTCGGGTCCACCTTGGTGCACTGCCCGGCGTGGACCAGGGTCTTCTCCGCGAACGCGCCGATGCCCAGCGCGGGGGTGAGCGGGGTCCCGTCGGTGAGCGTCATGGGCTGGGACGCGTTGAAGGTCGAGAAGCAGTACCAGGGCTTGCCCTTGCGGCAGGCGCGACACGAACCACACACCGCCCGCCAGTTCAGGATGACGAAATCGCCGGGCTCGACATCGGTGACGCCCTCGCCCACCGATTCCACGATGCCGGCGGCCTCGTGCCCGAGCAGGAACGGGAATTCGTCGTTGATGCCGCCCTCGCGGTAGTGCAGATCGGTGTGGCACACCCCGCAGGCCTGCACCCGCACCACGGCCTCACCCGGACCCGGGTCCGGGATGACGATGTCGGTGACTTCCACCGGGGCGTTCTTCGAGCGTGCGATGACGCCGCGCACAGTTTGGGACAACGAAATTCCTTCCTGGCTAACCGCAATGCCTTCGACTATCGCATCCGACCCCGCCCACGTCATCTATTACCCCGGGTGACGGAAAATGAATCCCCTTGTGGCCGATCGCAACCTGTGGCCTTTCACAACAGGGATTCCGCGGCGGCTTCGGCGATCGTAGCGGCCACGAGGGTCAGGGCCGGGGAATCGAGCCGCCATTGCTGCCAGTAGAGCGGGACATCTACGAATACCTTCTCATCCAGCGAGATCAGCTCGTCCTCGGGGCGGATCATGAGGTCGGGGATCATCCCCCAGCCCATACCGGCGCATACCGCGTCATTGAATCCGGCCGAGGACGGGATGTAATGCCGGGGCGGATCCACGGGCTTGCGGGTGTAATGACGCATGAGCCGGAACTGCAGATCGTCCTTGCGGTCGAACAGCACCACGGGCGCGTGTGCGAACGATCTCGCATTCGGGCCGTCGGGAAACCAGGTGCGGGCGAAGGCGGGCTGTGCCATGGGCCGATAGCGCATGGCTCCCAGCCGCCGCACCGTGCAGCCCTGCACCGGCGCGGCGGTGGAGGTGATGGCCGCCATGACGGTGCCGTCGCGCAGCAGGCGGGTGGTGTGTTCCTCGTCCTCGCGATGGACGTCGAACGACACCCCGGCGGCGGCGCGGCCGAGCGCCGGAATGACCCAGGTCTGCAGCGAATCGGCATTGACGGCAATGGGAATGACCACCCGGGCGGCGCCGGGCTGGTGCACGTCGCCGAGTTCGCGCGCGGTATCGCCGGTGAGCAGCTGGATCTGGCGGGCCAGCCGCAGCACCGTCAGCCCGGATTCGGTGGGCTGCACGGGTTTGGTGCGCTGTACCAGGATGCGGCCCGCGGCGTCCTCCAGCGCCTTGATGCGCTGGCTGATTGCCGACGGTGTCACGCTGAGCCTGCGGGCGGCGGCGTCGAAGGTGCCCTCGCTGATGACGGCGTCGAGCGCGCGCAGTTGGTCGAGCTGCAGATCCATAGTAAGAGATCGTAATGGTGCCTCAGAATCTTTAGCTGGCCTGGTGCTGGACGCCTGCCCTACTTTCGAGCGTGTGAACGCATCATCGGCGGCCCTGGCGGCCATCTCGGGACTCGGATTCGGCCTGTCGCTCATCGTGGCGATCGGCGCGCAGAACGCCTTCGTGCTGCGTCAGGGGATCCGGCGCGAGCATGTCCTGCCGGTGGTCGCGGTGTGCATCGGCTCCGACGTGATCCTCATGACCCTGGGCGTCGCGGGCTTCGGGGCGATCGTGAACTCGGCCCCGATGATCATGACCATCGCCAGGTACGCGGGGGCGGCCTTCCTGCTGGGCTACGCCGCCCTCGCCGCCAAGCGCGCGTTCTCGGCCTCCGCCCTGTCCGCGGGCGGCGGCGCGCCCATCGCGCTGGGCGCGGCCGTGGCCACCTGCCTGGCCGTCACCTGGCTCAACCCGCACGCCTATCTGGACACGGTCGTGCTGCTGGGATCCTTCGCCAATACCTATGCCACCCCTGATCGCTGGTTCCTCACCGCGGGAGCCATTGCGGGCAGTCTGATCTGGTTCGTCTCGCTCGGCTTCGGCGCTCGGCTGCTGGCCCCGGTCTTCGCGAAGCCGCGTGCGTGGCGGGTGCTGGATTCGGTGATCGCCCTCGTCATGACGGGTCTCGCTGTCGGTTTGCTGATGAGCTGACGCCCTGGACGACAGTGACGGCCGGCCATAGAGCACCTGTCAGGAAATCGCGCTCAGGACACGGGTTTCCACGCGCCGACGTAGTTGCCGTTGTTGTTTCCGTTGGTGGGCAGGCAGGTGACGGCCCGACCGCTGGAGGACTTGGCCACCACGTCCTTCTTGAGATTGCAGATCGTGCCGGGCTCGTGCGTTCCGCTGGTCACCGGGCCCGGGCTGTCCCACACATAGGTCGGCGTGGTCGATCCCGCGCGGCGGGAGCACAGCAGCTGGGTGCCGTTCGGGGCGTAGCCGAAGGTCCCGGCCTCGGTCGCGTTGCACGGGAATCCGAGTGAGGGCGTGCTGACCGACAGCCAGCGGAGCGTGTCGTCTCCGGACACGGTGCAGGTCAGGACGGAGCCGTCGCCCGCGACAGCGGTCTGACCGGCCTGGCTGCAGGTCCCACTGACCGCGGCCGCGCTGGTCGTCGTGGCCGTCGTCGTCGTGGTGGTTGTGGTGGTCGTCGTGGTGGTGGTGGCCGTGTCGGGCGCCGTGGTCACCTCGGCCGCCCGCGCGGTTGTCGTGGGTGACGCGGGTGTGGTTGTCGTGAGCACGATTCGCGTCGGCGCGGGGCCCTTCGTGGCATTCGGGGCCGCGTCCCAGTTGCCGTGACCGGACAGGAGCAGGCCGCCGATGGCCAGCAGCGCTACGACGATCGTGGCCGTGAGACCGATGATCACGTACCGGCTGGCCTGCGAATTCCGCGGCCGGGCGCCGCCGGGCCCGGCCTGCCGCCCGTCGTGGTCGTCGCGCACCGCGTCGAACACGACGGTGTCCTGCGTCCACAGCTCGTCCTGTGGATGATAGCCCGGTGGTATCGAATTGCCGTTCATCCCAATAGCTCTCGTTCGGATCCCGCTGTCATCACCGGGCACCCCGGAGGATAAACGGCGATCCTGTCGCGCGGTAGCCGGGATTTATCGGCGAATGTCGGCCAGCCGCACCGGCCTGCCCTGATGCCGGGACAGCTCGCAGGCCTCGGCGATGTAGAAGGCCTCCAGGGCGTCGGCGGGCGGGCACGGATTGGCCAGCCGGCCGGTGATCACGCCCAGGAAGGTGGTCAGCTCCTCGGTGTAGGCGCCGTGGAAACGGTCCATGAAACCCGGATAGGCGGGCAGGCCCGAGGGCGATTGGCCGGGTTCGACCGAGTGCAGCGGGGCGCGCTCGTCGAGTCCGACGATGGCATTGCCCTTGGAGCCCAGCACTTCCAGCCGCACGTCGTAGCCCGCGCCGTTGTAGCGGCTGAGCGCGACAGTGGCCAGTGAGCCGTCGTCGAGGCGCAGCACCACCGCGGCGGTGTCGACATCGCCCGCCTCGGCGAAGACCCGGTCTCCGCGATTGGATCCGGTGGCGTAGACCTCCACCACCTCGCGGCCGCTGACCCAGCGGATGATGTCGAAATCGTGGACGCCGCAATCGCGGAACAGGCCGCCCGAGCGCGGAATGTACTCGGCGGGCGGTGGCGCGGGGTCGAGGGTGGTGGCGCGCAGAGTGTGGATCCAGCCCAGGTCCCCGGCGGCGACCGCGGCGCGCGCGGCCCGGTACCCGGCGTCGAAGCGGCGCTGGAAGCCGATCTGGACCGGCACGGTCGAGCGCTCCACGCGTTCGACCACCTGCAGCGTGCCCAGAATGTCGGCGGCGATGGGCTTTTCGCAGAAGACCGGGATGCCGCGGTCGACGGCGGCGGTGATGAGGGCCGGGTGGGAGTCGGTGGCGGTGGTGATGACGAGGCCGTCGATGCCGGCGGCGAACAGCGCCTCGATATCGGGCGCGTACTCCACCTCGAGCTTGTCGGCTGCGGCGCGGGCGCGTTCGACATCTGTGTCGGTGACGACGACCGCGCTCACACCCGGTAGGGCCCTGAGGGTTTCGGCGTGAGAGGTGCCGATGCGGCCGGTGCCGGCGAGGCCCACTGTGATCGGGGACATGGCGATGGCTCCTGTCAGTCGCGGGGTGGGGCGGTGGTCGAGCGGACGACCAGTGACGGCTCCAGGCGTTTGCGCACCGGGTCGGTGCGGTCGGCGCGCAGTCGCTCGGTGAGGGCCTCCACGGCCAGCCCGCCGATGCGGGTGCGCGGCTGGTCGATGGTGGTGAGCGCGACGTGCCGCAGCGCCGCCAGCGAGGTGTTGTCGTACCCGACGACCGAAACGTCCTCGGGCACACGCAGTCCCGCCTGTTCGAGCGCGGCCATCGCGCCCACGGCGTTGAAATCGTTGCCGCACACCAGTGCGGTGGGAAAAGTGCTGGGGGAGAAGATGTTCAACAGGGTGCGGACGGCGGCCGCGCCCGCCTCGTCGGTGTGCTCGCTGGGGATCACCATGGGTTCGAGGTGGTAGCGGGCCATGGCGGCGGTGTAGCCCTTGCGCCGCGGCGGCGCCGCGAAGGCCGCGCCGCCGTCGAGGTGCACGATGCGCCGATGCCCCAGGGCGACAAGGTGATTCACCGCCAGTGCCGCGCCGAGCTCGCCGTCGTCGTTGACGGTGTCCACGGCCGGGCTGGTGGAGGTGCGCGAGACCAGGACGACCGGGCAGCGCGCCGCCGCGTCGCGAATGGCGGAGGCCGGCAGCACCGGGGAGAGCAGGATGACCCCGCCCGGGCGGAAGCCCAGCAGGCTCTCCAGTGCGGTCCGTTCCCGCGTCGCGCTGCGGCGTCCGGTATTGAGGATGAGCTCCAGCCCGGCCTGCCGCGCCGCCTCGTCCATGCCCTCGACCACATCGGCGAAGAAGGGATTGCGCAGGTCGGACACCATGACTCCGACGATATTGGAGGTGCGGCTGGCCAGCGACCGCGCCATGGCGTGCGGTTGGTAGCCGAGTTCGGCGGCCGCGGTGAGCACCGCGCGGCGGCGGTGCTCGCTGACCTTGGGGGAGTTCCGCATGACCAGCGAGACCAGCGCACGGGAGACGCCGGCGCGGGCGGCGACGTCCTCCATGGTCGGTCTGGTCATGGTCGCCTCCCGTCGGTATCGATGTGTGTCGCACGCTACAGCCTTGCCGTGGCCCGGGGCAATGGAGCGCTCTAATCGGATATTCTGGACATCTGTGTCCAGTGCCATTTTGCCTGGAAGACAGCGTTTTCCGTGATTAGTCACTACTTTTCGGCACATGTCGAACCCTTGACACCAGAGTGAGCCAGGTTACATTGTTGGAGCGCTCCAACGAGCCTCACCGATGGCCAACGACGGGTCTGGGAAGTGCCGATGACCGAACCGCTCCATCCACTGCGTATCACCCCCCTGCGCATCGCCGCCGCGCCGATCTCCTGGGGGGTCTGCGAGGTCCCCGGCTGGGGGCATGTCCTGGAACCGGACATCGTCCTGGCCGAGATCGCCGGCCTCGGCCTCACCGCCACCGAGTTCGGCCCGCCCGGCTACCTACCCGACGACCCCGTCGAGCTGCGAAAGACCCTGAGCACCTACGGTATTGCGCCGATCGGCGGCTTCCTCGCCCTGGTGCTGCACCGCGAACCCGACCGGGCCGTCACCGCCGCCCGTGCCGCGGCCGAGCGGTTCGCGACAGCCGGCGCCGAGATCCTGGTGCTGGCCGCGGCCACCGGACAGGACGGGTACGACACCCGGACACCCCTCGGTGATCGTGAATGGCGGACCCTCATCGATACCGCGGCCGCGGTCGGCGAGATCGCCGCCACCCACGGCCTGCGCGTCGCCCTGCACCCGCACGTGGGCACCCACGTCGAGACGGCCGCCGAGGTCGATCGCTTTCTCGCCGACTCCGGGCTGGACCTGTGTGCGGACACCGGGCACCTGCTCATCGGCGGCACCGACCCGGTCGATCTGGTCCACCGTCACGCGGATCGCCTCGGGCACATCCACCTCAAGGATGTCCGCGCGGCCGTGGCCGCCGAAGTACGCAGCGGCAGTATCGAATACAGCGAGGCCGTCCGGCAGGGGCTCTACGTTCCGCTCGGTACCGGAGATGTCGATATCGCGGCCCTGGTCCGCGCGGCGCACGCTGGGGGATACCGGGGCTGGTACGTGATCGAGCAGGACACCGCATTGCGTCCCGGCGCCACCGCCGAGGGCCCGACGGGTGACGCTCGGCGAAGTCTGCGACACCTGGCCGAGATCGGTGCTGGTCTCGCCTCGGCTCGGATCTAGTGGGAGGTGACGACGACGATGTCCGCAATCTCCCGATCGCGCCGCCCCCGCCGGCTGCGCCTGTCGCCCTGGCTCGCGGCGGCTGCCGTACTCGCCGCCTGCAGCGGCCCCGGCGCCGATGTCACCGGACCCGCCCAGGCCCCGGTCGCGGTGGGCACCCTGAATTCGGTGGCGGTGGTGACCCACGGCTCGCCCGGTGACGCCTTCTGGAACGTGGTCAAGAACGGTGCGGAAGCCGCCGGGAAGGACCTCGGCGTCCGGGTCGAGTACAACTCCTCGGGCGATCCGACCCAGCAGGCCAAGCTCATCGACAATGCCGTGGCCCAGGGCGTGGACGGGCTGGTGGTGTCCATGGCCAACCCGGACGCGCTGAAGCCGTCGGTCGGGAAGGCCGTCGCCGCCGGGATTCCCGTGGTGACCATCAACTCCGGCGAGGCCGAGAGTGTCCCGTTCGGGGCCATCGGCCACGTCGGCCAGAGCGAGCGCCTGGCCGGTGAATCCGCCGGGAAGCGGCTGGCCGACGCCGGAAAACACAAGATGCTGTGCGTGATCCACGAGGCCGGGAATGTCGGCGCGAACGAACGCTGCGCCGGCGCCACCCAGGGCTTCGGGGCCGCGACCACGCTGCAGGTGGATATCAACAACCCGACCGATGTCCAGTCGCGCATCAAGGGCGCGCTGGAGGCCGATCGCTCCATCGACGCGGTGCTGACGCTGAATTCGCAGATCGCCGCCCGCGCGGTGGACGCGGTGCGGGAGTCCGCCTCGAAGGCGACGGTGGCCACCTTCGACCTGAATTCCGATGTGGTGAGCGCGATCCGGGCCGGGACACTGCTGTTCGCGGTGGATCAGCAGCAGTACGAGCAGGGCTATCTGCCGGTGGTGATGCTGAAGCTCTGCAAATCGAACCTGAACACCGTGGGCGGCGGCCATCCGGTGCAGACCGGCCCCGCGTTCGTGGACAAGAGCAATGTCGATGCCGTCGCCGCGCTGGTCGGCCAGGGCACGCGGTGAACCGGCCGGGAGACGATGAGATGACAACGACGACAACGACATCCGAGACCACGACGGTCGCGCCGCCGCCGGATCGGCTGGCCATTCTCAACCGGCTGGTGGCCCGCCCCGAGGTGGGCGCGCTGCTGGGCGCGGTCGTGGTCTTCGTGTTCTTCGGTCTCGTCACCACGAAATTCCTGAAGCCACTGGGTATTTCGACCTGGCTGGACGACGCCTCCACGCTCGGCATCATGGCGGTGGCGGTGGCCATGCTCATGATCGGCGGCGAATTCGACCTGTCCACCGGTGTGATGACCGCCTCCACCGCGTTGATCACCGGGCTGCTGGCGGTGCACGCGGGCTGGAATGTCTGGCTCGCGCTGGTGGTTTCGCTGGCCTTCGCGCTCACGGTGGGTGCGCTCAACGGGTGGGTGGTGATGCGCACCGGATTGCCGAGCTTCATCGTCACGCTGGGCACCTTCCTGGCACTGCAGGGCCTGAATCTCGGTGTGACGCGCTGGGCCACCGGCACCGTGCAGGTGTCGGGCGTGCGCGGCGCGGACGGATATCAGTCCGCCGGTTGGGTTTTCGCCTCCACCACCAAGATCGGCAATGCCAGCATCCAGGCATCGGTGGTGTGGTGGATCGTGGTCACCGCCATCGCGGCGATCGTGCTGGCGCGCACCCGCTTCGGCAACTGGACCTTCGCGGTCGGCGGCTCGCTGCCCACCGCCCGCGCGGTGGGCGTGCCGGCCACCCGCACCAAGATCCTGCTGTTCATGACCACCGCGTTCGCGGGCTGGATCGTGGGCGCGTGCAACCTGCTGCGGTTCGCCGGCGTGCAGGCCAATCAAGGTGTGGGACTGGAATTCCAGTACATCATCGCCGCGGTGATCGGCGGCTGCCTGCTCACCGGCGGGTTCGGTTCGGTGGTGGGCGCGGCCATCGGGGCGCTCATCTTCGGCATGGCGCGGCAGGGCATCGTGCTGGCGGGCTGGAACAGCGACTGGTTCATGCTGTTCCTCGGCGTGCTGCTGTTCTCGGCCGTGCTGGTCAACAACGCATTCAAGAAGCGGGCGGAAAGGGTACGCCGATGACCGCGACGGACAACGACAGCGCCGGGACCGCGGTGCCGCTCATCGAAACGGCCGGCATCGGAAAGAGCTACGGCGGCGTGGTGGCGCTGCGCGACGTGTCGACGGTGGTGAAAGCCGGTGAGGTCACTTGCGTGCTGGGCGACAACGGCGCGGGCAAATCGACGCTGATCAAGATCCTCGCGGGCGTGCACCAGCACGACACCGGGGAGCTGCGCATCGAGGGGCAATCGATGCGGTTGTCCTCGCCGCGTGCTGCGCTGGACCTCGGCATCGCCACCGTCTACCAGGATCTGGCGGTGGTGCCGCTGATGAGCGTGTGGCGCAACTTCGTGCTCGGCTCCGAGCCGGTCAAGCGCTATGGCCCGCTCGAGCTGCTGGACCGCAGGCAGGCGCAGGACATCGCGCGAAAAGGTCTGGCGGACATGGGGATCGACATCCCCGATCTGGAGCAGCCGGTCGGCACGCTGTCCGGCGGTCAGCGCCAGTGCGTGGCCATCGCGCGGGCGGTGCACTACGGGGCCAAGGTCCTCATCCTCGACGAGCCGACCGCGGCCCTGGGCGTGAAGCAGGCCGGTGTGGTGCTGCGATATGTCGTGCAGGCCCGCGATCGCGGACTGGGCGTCGTGCTCATCACCCACAACCCGCATCACGCCTACCCGGTCGGCGACCGCTTCCTGCTCCTCAAACGGGGCGCCACGCTCGGCAGCTACGAGAAGTCCGCGATCGATCTCACCGAGCTGACCCGGCAGATGGCCGGCGGCGCCGAACTCGAGGCGCTGCAACACGAATTGGAGCGGGTGGTGCCGTGACCGAGCTGGAGGTGCTGACGATCGGCCGGGTCGGCGTCGACCTCTACCCCGAGCAGAGCGGGGTGCCGCTCGCCGAGGTGACGACCTTCGCGAAATTCCTGGGCGGCACGGCCACCAATGTGGCGGTGGCGGCGGCGCGGCTGGGCCGCCGCGCCGCGGTGCTGACCAAGGTCGGGCCGGACGGGTTCGGGGATTTCGTGCGCGACGCCCTCGAAGGATTCGGGGTGTCGGCACGGTACGTGGGGACGGCGGCGGGACTGCAGACGCCGGTGGTGTTCTGCGAACTGAAGCCGCCCGCGGACCCGCCGCTGCTGTTCTATCGCGCGCCCATCGCGCCGGACCTCACCCTCACCGAGGACGAGATCCCCTGGGACGTGGTCGATTCCGTGCCGCTGCTGTGGGTGACCGGGACCGGGGTGAGCGCCGAACCCGGCCGCACCACCCAGCGGGCCATCCTGGAACGCCGGGCCCGGCGCGGGCACACCGTGCTGGATCTGGACTACCGGCCCATGTTCTGGCCCGATGCGGCGACCGCGCGCGCCGAGATCGGCTGGATGGTCGATCACGTGAATGTGGTGGTGGGCAACCGGACCGAGGTGGAGGTGGCGGTCGGCACCGCCGATCCCGACGCGGCCGCCGACCGGCTGCTGGCCCGCGGAGTCCGGCTGGCCGTGGTCAAACGCGGCGCGGAGGGCGTGCTCATCGCCACCGATTCCGAGCGCTGGACGGTGCCGCCGTGCCGGGTGGAGGTGCTGTGCGGGCTGGGCGCGGGCGACGGATTCGGGGGCGCGCTCATCCACGGGCTGCTGTCCGGCTGGGCTCCGCATCGCCTGGCCGCCTACGCCAATGCCGCCGGCGCGCTGGTGGCATCGCGGCTGGCCTGCGCCGATGCCATGCCGACCGATGCCGAGATCGAGGAGATGCTGTGCACCTGAACGACGCGCGGTGGTACGAACTGCTGCACACCCGCGCCACCGACCCCGAGGCCGTCCGGCGCGCCTACGCCGACCGGCGGCGACGCGCGAACCTGCTGTCGGACCGGGGAACCCTGTTCCTGGTGGCGGCCGACCACCCGGCCCGCGGCGCGCTCGGCGTCGGCGCCGACCGCACCGCCATGGCCGACCGCCGCACCCTGCTCGAACGGCTGCTCATCGCGCTGGCCAACCCCGCGGTCGATGGCGTACTCGGCTCGCCCGACATCGTGGAGGAGTTGCTGCTGCTCGACGCCGTGCACGAGAAGATCGTCATCGGCTCCATGAACCGCGGCGGGCTGGCGGGCGCCGACTGGGAGATCGACGACCGCTTCACCGGGTACGACGCCGAAGCGCTGGTGAAGTACCGCCTCGACGGCGGGAAAATGCTGCTGCGCCTGGTCGATTCGGATCCCGGCACCATCCCGACCCTGGAGGCCTGCGCCCGCGCGGTCTCCGAACTGGCCGAACACGGGCTCATGGCCATGGTGGAACCCCTGCCCTACGCCCGCGACGCCGACGGTGCGCTGACCATGCACAAGGACTCCGCCTCACTGCAGCGAGCCATTACCGTCGCCTCCGGCCTCGGGGTCACCTCCGCCTACACCTGGCTGAAAATACCTGCGCCCGACGACGTCTCGGTGCTCGACGCCACCACACTCCCCGTCGTCATCCTCGGCGGTGCGCCCTCCGGCGACCCGGAATCCGATCTCGCCTCCTGGGGTGCGGCCCTGCGCCACGATGTCGCGCGCGGCCTGGTGGTGGGCCGCAGCCTGCTCTACCCGCCGGACGGGGATGTCGCCGGCGCGGTGCAGGCCGCCGCCCAGGTGCTGGAGGCGGCACGATGAGCTCGATGCCGAAGGACCTGCATCGACCGGCCGGAACGCTGGCGGATTCGGGCGATCCCGTGCTGCTGACTCCGGAGGACGCGGGCTGGGCCTACGCCGGGTTGCGGGTGCTGCGGCTGGCGGCGGGGGAGCGGCGGGTGGTGAGCACCGGGGACTTCGAGGCGTTCGTGCTGCCGCTGGCCGGAGCGTGCACCGTGCGGGTGGACGGGCTGGTGTTCGAACTCGCCGGGCGGGATTCGGTTTTCACCCGCGTGACCGACTTCGCCTATGTGCCGCGCGACGCGGAGGTGGAGCTGACGACCGTGGAGGGGATCGAGGTGGCGCTGCCGATGGCGCGCTGCACGAAACGGCTGGACCCGAAATACGGTCCGGCCGAGCGGGTTCCGGTCGAGGTGCGCGGGGCGGGGCGGGCGACGCGGCAGGTCACCAACTTCGGGACGCCGGGCGCGTGGACGCACGCCGACAAGCTGAACGCGTGCGAGCTGCTCACGCCCGACGGGAACTGGTCCTCGTATCCGCCGCACAAGCATGACGAGGCCTCCGAGTGCGAGGTCGTCAACGAGGAGATCTATTACTTCCGCATTGCCGGGCGCGACGGAATCGCCACGGGGCCAGAGGGTTTCGGGATGCACCACATCTACACCGCCGACGGCTCACTCGACGAGACCGTGGCGGTCCGGGACGGCGATGTGTTCCTGGTGCCGCACGGCTATCACGGTCCGTGCACGGCCGCGCCCGGATACCCCATGTACTACCTGAACGTGCTGGCCGGGCCCGCGCCCGAGCGATCCATGGCCTTCTGCGACGACCCCGCGCACGCCTGGATACGGACGGCATGGGCGAGCCAGGCGGCGGATCCGCGGTGCCCGGTCACCTCCCACGAAGGACGGCTCGCATGAAGCTCACGACCGCGCAGGCCCTGGTGACCTGGCTGATCGCCCAGCGCTCGGAAACCCTCGAAGGCGACGAAGTGCCGCTGTTCCCCGCGGCTTTCGGCATCTTCGGGCACGGCAATGTGCTCGGCCTCGGGACCGCGCTGGCCGAGCATCGCGACGAGCTGCCGCTGTGGCGCGGGCACACCGAGGAGGGCATGGCCCTGGCGGCGGTCGGGCTGGCCAAGGCCACGCAGCGGCGGCAGGTCGGGATCGCCACCTCCTCGATCGGGCCCGGCGCGCTGAACATGATGACGGCCGCCGGTGTGGCACACGCGAATCGGCTGCCCGTGCTGCTGCTCCCCGGGGACACCTTCGTCAGCCGCGCGCCCGATCCGGTGCTGCAGCAGGTCGAGCACTTCGGCGACCCGACCGTCACGGTCAACGACGCGTTTCGCCCGGTGAGCCGTTATTTCGACCGGATCACCCGGCCCGAGCAACTGCTCGCGACCCTGCCGCAGGCGGCGCGGATCCTCACCGACCCCGCCGAGGCCGGGCCCGTGGTGCTGGCCCTGCCGCAGGACGTGCAGGCCGAGACCTACGATTTTCCGGACGCTCTGTTCGTGCCGGTCGTCCATCACGTGCCGCGTCCGCGGCCGGATCGGCGCGGCATCACCGAGGCCGCCCGTGTCCTGCGCGACGCGAAGCGTCCCCTGCTCGTCCTCGGCGGTGGCGTCCGGTACTCCGGTGCGGGCGGGCAGGCGCTGGAATTCGCTCAGCGCCACGGGATTCCGGTGACCGAGACGACCGCGGGCCGCACCCTGGTCCCGCACGACCATCCGTTGTACGCGGGACCGCTGGGCATCACCGGGGCGGCGTCGGCCAATACCCTCGCGGCGGCGGCGGACGTGGTGCTGGCGGTCGGCACCCGCCTGCAGGACTTCACCACCGCGTCCTGGACCGTCTTCGCGCCGGAAGTCCGTCTGGTCCACATCAATACCGCCCGCTTCGACGCCGTGAAGCACGGCGCGCTGGCCGTGGTCGGCGATGCCGACGCCACCCTGCGCGATCTGGAACCCGAAGTCGGCGAGTGGCTCGCCGACCCGGACTGGACGGCACGGGCCGCCGCGGTCCGGGCGGACTGGGACGCGCACATCGACAAACTGCGCGCACCGACGCCGGGGACGCCCAGCTATGCGCAGATCGTCGGCGCCGTGAACGATCTCAGCGGCGCCTCCGACTACGTCATGACCGCCTCCGGCGGGTTGCCCGGCGAGCTGGTGGGCGGCTGGCGCGCGGCCGGCGGCGTACCGACGATGGATGTCGAATACGGCTTCTCCTGCATGGGATACGAGCTCGCCGGCGCCTGGGGTGCGGCGCTGGCCCGGGCGCAATCCGGCGCCGCGGAACCGGAGGGTCTGGTCACCACCCTGCTCGGGGACGGCTCCTACCTGATGCTCAACTCCGAGCTCTTCTCCGCCGCCTTCGCCGGGCATCCGCTGGTCGCGGTGGTCTGCGACAACGACGGGTACGCGGTCATCGCGCGACTGCAGCGGGGACAGGGGGCCGAGCCCTTCAACAACTTCTACGCGGATTGCCGCACCAATCACGCCACCCCGCCCCGGGTCGACTTCGCCGCGCACGCGCGGGCATTGGGTTGCGCGGTGTTCACCGCGAGCGAACTCGGCGAGTTCCGCGACGCCTACACCGGCGCGCGCGACGCCGCCCGCACCGGGCAGCGGCCCGCGGTCGTGGTGGTGCGCACCCGCCCGTCGACCTGGACCGAGGCCGGCGCGTGGTGGGAAGTCGGTGTGCCGCAGCATCTCTCGGGCCGCGCCGAATACGACCGGAACAAGCCCGGGCAACTGCGCTACACACGTTCCGGATGATCGACGCCGCCACGCCCGGGCGCTCGGAACTCCGGGCATCCCGCCGGTTGGGGCGACCCGCGCGCCGAATATATGGCAGACTCGGCGCAAACACGCGGACGGTCGCCGATCGGGAAGGCGCGTGCACGGGTTACGGGAGTTTGAAGGTCGCAATGGATCTCAGCGCCATCGAGCGCCAGGTGGCCGCGGATCGCGGGGCCGCGCGGGACCGGACGCCCGAAACCGAGCTGGCACTGGCCACCTCGCTGTGCGAGCTCGCCCGCGCGCTCATGGCCACCAAGAACGACCCGGCCCAGCGGGATCGGTCGGCGTCGGCTCTGGAACCCGCGCAGGAAGCGGTGCTCATCCGGCTGCGCTGGCTCACCGCCGGGCATGTCACCGCGCCCTTCGCCGCCGAGGTGACCGAGGCGCTGCGGTTGTTCGAGCAGGCCGCCCGCACCATCGGGCACCGGGAGCTGGCCACCTCCACCATCCGCAATGCCTGCCAGGCGTATCGGCATGTGGCGCAGAACTATCCGCTCGCGGCGGGCGCGTCCGCGGACGCGCTGTCCAAGTGCAGCGTGTGGCTGTGCCGGCTGGACCCCAAGGCCGCGGTCGCGGCGGGGGAGGACGCGGTGCGCATCCGCGCCGGGCTCTTCGCCGCCGACCCGGAGCAGGCCAACCGCTACCTCGCCTCGTTGAACACCCTGCTGCGCACCCTCATGGTGGGCCGCCAGCGCAAGCAGGCGCTGGCCATGTACCGCGAGTGCTACGCGGGTGTCACCACCCCGGCCATGACGCAGCGGCTGCGCGAAATCCGGGTCGAGGACATCGGATTCACCAGCAAGACCGTCACTGCCCTGCGCAAGCTGGAGTGCGCCACCCTCGAACGCGCGGGCTACCTGACCCAGCAGCAGATCCTCTATCAGACGGCCGGTGATCTGGCCACCATCGAGGAGATCAACTGGCAGCTGGCGCTGGTCGGCCTCAAGCCGATCGCCGCGGGCGCGCTGCCGGACCAGCCGTCCAAACCGGTGGAGATCAGCACCTCCTTCGGCGCGCTGAGCGTGCGCTGCTCCTCGCGCAATGCCGTCACCCTGGTGCGCGCGGCCATCCTCGCCGCCTACACCGCCGACGGCGCGCAACCCGTGCCCAGCTCGGCGTATCTCGGTGTCGACGAAAAGCACTGGAGCACACCCGAACCCGAGTCCAACCGCGCCGAACGACTGGGCGGGGACGTGGTGCTGATCGAGAAGGTCTCCGAGCACTGGGTCTCGGTGAAGAGCCTGAACTGGGAGGTGGCTCCGGTCGGCCGCCACCCGCTGGCGCTGCGGCTGTCGCAGGAGTGGCCGGTTGTCAGCGTCACCACCACCGAGCAGATGTCCTACGAGCTGTGCTGGTACGAAGGCGGCGCCGCCACCCAGTACGCGGCCCTCGGTCTTCCCGCGGCCCAGACGCCGCTCGAAAAGCCGCTGGCCCCCTTGGATTTCAAGGCACTGTCCGACTACGGCGCGGACTACGCCTCCGAGACCCAGGTCCGCTCCGCGTTCGGTAATACCACCATGTTCACCAAACTCACCTGCCTGCCCGGCAGTGGTATCCGCCAGGCCGCCGAGGCCGGGCCGCTCGCCTCGTACGGCTCCAACATCCTGTATTTCCGCGGCGCCGACGAGTAGTCGCGAGCTGTTCGCCACCCCACCGGATATCTCCACGAGGTACCCGGTGCCGGTGCATGTCGTGCTGGGAACTGGTTTGCAAAACTAGAACATGTTCTAATTCGGTCATGAACGGATTCGTGAAGGGTGAGGTCGATCCCGCCTTCCGGGCTGTGCGCGAGGTGTTCGAATCGAGCTTCGCCGACGGGCGGAACGCGGGGGCGGCGCTCGCCGTTTTCGTGGACGGGCAGGCGGTCGTCGATCTGTGGGGCGGCGTGGCGGATGCGCGGGCGAACCGGCCCTGGGAGCGGGACACCCCCGTGGTGACCTTCTCCTGCACCAAGGCCCTCACCGCCACGGCCGCCCTCGCCGTGGCCCACGACCGGGGAATCGGCTGGGATGAACCGGTGACGACCTGGTGGCCGGAATACGGTGCGGCGGGCAAGGAATCGACGACGCTCGCCGACCTGCTGGCCCACCGCGCCGGCCTGCCGGCCTTCGACCGCCCGGTCTCGGTCGAGGAGGCCGCGGATCCGGCGGCCATGGCAGCGCTGCTGGCGGCGCAGGAGCCGATCTGGTCGCCCGGCGCCGAACACGGCTACCACGCGCTGACCTTCGGGTGGCTGGTCGGCGAATTCGTCCGCAGGCACACGGAATCGACGGTCGGCGACTACGTGCGCCGCCACTTCGGCGCGGAGCTGTGGATCGGCGCGCCGCCCCACATCGCGCAGCGGTCCGCGCGCACCGCCTTCCCGCCCGCTCGGGAGATGGCCTGGGCCGACCCCGGGCCGATCGACGCGGATACCGTCACCAGGATGGCCGCCGCCTACCGCGACCCCGGTTCACTCGCGATGCGCGCCTCCACGAATCCCGTTGGCTCGTACAACAAGCCGGAGGTCCTGGCGGGCGGCTGGCCCGCCTCCGGCCTGGTCGCCACCGCTCGCGCGCTGGCCCGCTTCTACAGCGACCTGGTGAGCGGCACGCTGCTGCCCACGGCCGTGTTGCGCGACGCGGTGCGTGAGCAGGTGCGCGGTCCCGACTCGGTGTTGTTGCTGGAGAGCGCCTTCGGGCTCGGATACATGCTCCCGTGTGAGAACTTCATCCTCCCCGGGCCTGCCCGGTCCTCGGCGTTCGGCCACCCGGGCGCGGGCGGCGCACTCGGCCTCGGCGACCTCGACAACCGTGTCGCGATCGCCTTTACCCCGAACCTGCGCCGCGACTGGCTCTCCGGCGATCGCCGCGCCCACGACCTGGTCGCCGCCACCTACAGCGCCCTGTAACCGGCAGGCCCGGATGCCGGATGGCATAAGCCATCCGGCATCCCTGCACGCGGCGCGGTCCGGGCACTCCGTCGGGAAGTCTCGATGGGCGCCGAGCACCTGTTGAGCAGCAAAATGCGCTACGGGTTGAAGTGTACGAAACGGTTTCGTACACTTCAGGGGTCCTGATGATCGGCAGTGCGGGGAGGGCTGAAATGTCCAGTGTTAGAGCGCATCTGATGATGTGCGCGATGCGAGTGCTGTGTGTTCGGCGTGGTCTCGACGGAGACGAGCGGATTCGGCGGTCGATCGCGGCGGATCGACGGAAGGGTCCCGCCGTGCCATCGGCCGCGCTCCGGGCGCGGCTGGACGTGCGGGAGGGCGAGTTCGGGGGACACGGCGTCTATGTCCTGGGTCCGCGATCCGGGCAGCCTCGGCGGCGAGTGCTGTACCTGCACGGGGGCGGGTGGGTGCGGCCGATCACCGACCCGCACTGGGAGACGATCGCGAAACTGGTGGAGCTGCTGGACTGTTCGGTCACTGTTCCGATGTATCCGCTGGCACCCGAGCACACCGCCCGGGAGATCTTCGCGTGGCTGATATCCCTCTATGCCGACCGGGCATCCGGCGACGAGCTGACGCTCATGGGCGATTCCTCGGGCGGCAACCTCGCACTGTCCCTGGCGATGCAGGCCCGCGACCGCGGGCTCCCCGCACCGGCGCGGCTGGTCCTGCTCTCGCCGCTGGTGGACGCGACCGTCAGTGATCCGCGGATCGACGAACTCGACCGGATCGACCCGATCATCCCCGCCCGCGGGCTACGCGTACTGACCCGGATGTTCGCCGGTCATCTCGACCTGAGTGACCCCGTGGTCAGCCCGCTGTTCGGGAGTCTGGACGGCCTGCCCCCGATCGCCCTCTTCAGCGGGACGCGCGAGATCCTCAGCGCCGACGCCCATCGGCTCCGGTCGAAGGCGACAGCGTTGGGCTTTCCGCTGACCTGGCACGAGTATCCGGGGATGCCGCACGTCTGGCCGCTGTTCCCGATTCCGGAGGCGCGGCGGGCGCTCGACGAGATCGCCGCCTTCGTCGTCGGTGCCGGCGGGATCGATCGGGGCCTGTCACGGGTGCCGGGATCAGCGGGGTGAACGAAACCGTGTCGTACTCTTCAGTCGTGGTTCGAGGACAACAGCGTGTCGACGCGATCTTGGCGGCAACCGTGGACCTGGTCGCCGAGCGCGGCTATCCGGCATTGACCATGGACGCGGTGGCCGCGCGTGCCAATGCCAGCAAGGCGACCATCTATCGCCGCTGGCGCAACAAGGCCGAGCTGATCAAGGCGGCGCTGGACGCCCACGACGCCCAGCAGAATGCCGACATCCCGGATACCGGCAGCCTGCGCGGCGATCTGGTGGCGGTGCTGGAAACATTGCGCGACAAGGCGTCCGACCAGATCGCCGCGATGATCGAAGGCCTGATCGCCGCCATGCGTCATGATCCGGAGCTGGCCGCCGCGCTCCGGGAGCACACCGAGAACGAGGAACTGTCCCCGTTCCACGACGCGCTGCACCGCGCGATCGCCCGTGGCGAGCTACCCGGGGACACCGATACCGAACTCATCCACGACGTGGCCGAGGCAATGATCATGCGCCAGTTGCAGATCGGCGCCCCCTTCGATACCGCCTTCATCGACCGCCTCGTCGACGACGTCCTACTCGTCCTACTCCAGCATCGAGGAACCACGCAGTGACCGTTCTGATCGTCGGCGCCGGCCCGACCGGGCTCACCCTGGCCTGCGACCTGGCCCGCCATCACGTCCCGTTCCGCATCGTCGACAAGGCCGCCGGAGTCTTCCCCGGTTCCCGGGCCAAGGGTCTGCAACCGCGCACCCTCGAGGTGTTCGAGGACCTCGGCGTGCTCGACGCCATCCAGGCCGGCGGCGAGCCCTTCCCGAAATTCCGCCTGTACCACGGGCGGGAGGTGGTGTGGGAGCGCACGGTCTCCGAGATGCTCGGCTCCCCCCGCCTCACTGCCTCACCGGCGGTGCCCTATCCCGACACCTGGCTCATTCCGCAATGGCGGACCGAGGAAATCCTGCATGCCCACCTGACCGAACTCGGCGGGCAGGTCGAGTGGAACATCGAAATCATCGGTGTCACACAGGATTCCACCGGCGTCACAGCGCACACTGCGGACGGTGAGATTCGCGCCGACTATCTCGTCGCCGCGGACGGCGGACACAGCACCGTACGGAAGGCGCTCGGCGTCGGTTTCGCGGGCGACACCTTCGAGACCGAACGCACCCTGATCGGTGACGTCCGCGCCGACGGCCTGGATGGCCGGTTCTGTCACATCCTGACCGGGAACGGCGCGGTGGGCGACCGCTTCTCGCTGTGGAACCTGCCGGACAGCGACCACTACCAGTTCGTCGCCTCGATGCCCGCCGACCAGGTGCCGGACCTGACCCTGGACGGGGTGCGCCGGCTGTGCGCGGACCGCTCCGGCCGCACCGACATCCACCTGCACGATCTGCGATGGATCTCGCTGTACCGGGTGAGCGTCCGCATGGTCGACCGGTATCGGGTGGGCCGGGTGCTGCTGGCGGGCGACGCCGCCCACGTGCATTCCTCGGCCGGGGGACAGGGCCTCAACACCGGGGTGCAGGACGCCTACAACCTCGGCTGGAAACTCGCGGCCGTGCAGGCCGGTGCGGACCCGCAACTGCTGGACACCTATACGGCCGAACGAATGCCGGTCGCGTCGGCCGTGCTGGGCCTGACCACACAGCTGCACCGGCAGGACTTCCACGGCGGCGGGGCACCGGCCATCCACCAGCTCGATATCACCTACCGCAACGGTCCGCTGGCGCTCGACGACCGCAGCGAACCGGGCGAGCTCCGCGCCGGGGACCGTGCCCCCGACGGACTCTCCTCCTCCGGCACAAGGCTTTTCGACGCCTTCCGCGGACCGCATCACACCCTGCTGGCCTTCGACGCCCCCACCCCCGACCTCGGCGTCCACGCGATCGCGGTGCCGGTAGGCGAGGGCTACGACGTGGCACCCGGCACCTACGTCCTGGTCCGCCCCGACGGCTATGTCGGCGCGATCAGCGAATCCGCCGAAGTCATCGGAAAATACCTGCGGCGATGACTTCGGGGGGTGCGTTTCCGGGCCACTCGGCACCTTCGCTGCGAGTGCCTGGAACACGCAATTTGTCGCAACTGTCCAGTGCGGATTTCGGTAACAGTGATTCAAGTCACTCATGACCGCTACCCTGTTTTCACCCGGCTGCTCGTGCTGCGTCGCGAAGGGCATTTCGGCTGCACGAAACGCCGTGGAGAGAAAGGCGTCTCGAACATGAGTAGCACATCGACCGCGGTACACCCGGCCGCGGACTTTCCCCCGCCGACGCTGGTCACCGGGCTGTGGCGGCGCAAGCTGCCGCACTATCCGGAAACGCCCGCCCGATCCTGGTATCTGTTCCTCGTTGTCGTCGTGTCGGTCGCGCTGTACTACCAGCTGTTCGTGTCCGGCGCGGTCGGCAACCAGCTGATCGCCTACTTCAATCTGAGCTTCCGGTACTTCGTCGGCATCTTCATCATCGGCGCGGCCTTCGGGGCCGTGGCCTCGGTGGTGACCGGGGTGCTCGACCGGTGGGGGCGGGCCAATATCGTCGCCTACGGCACGGTGATCACCTCGCTGCTCACCCTGTTCGCGCAACCGCAGTGCACGACCAAAGAGGCATACCTGGCCGTCTACTGCATGATCAGCATCGTCGAGGGCGCGGTGCTGGTGGCCACGCCCGCGCTGGTGCGCGACTTCTCGCCGCAGCTGGATCGCGCCTCCGCCATGGGGTTCTGGACCCTCGGCCCGGTGCTGGGCGCGCTGGTCACCACCGAGATCTCCACGCACACCCTCGACGCCCACCCGGACTGGCAGTTCCACTACCGGCTGGCCGGCGTGATCTGCACGGTGATCTCGGTGTTCGGCCTGATCGGGTTGCGTGAGCTCAGTCCGAGACTGCGCGACCAGATCATGGTGTCGCTGCGCGACAAGGCGCTGATCGAGGCACGGGCGCGCGGACTGGATGTCGAGGCGCTGGAACGCAATCAGTGGAAGCAGATGATGCATCTCGACATCGTCGGCTCGGCGCTGGCCATCTCGATCTTCCTGGCGTTCTTCTACACCATCGTCTCGTTCCTGCCGGTCTATATGGCGACCAACTTCGGCTTCACCGCCGCACAGGCCAATTCGCTGGGCAACTGGTACTGGATCGCCTCCGCCATCTCACTGGTGCTGACCGGCATCGTGTCCGACGCGATGAAGGTGCGCAAACCGTTCATGGTCTTCGGCGCGATCATCAGCATCATCGGTTGCTACCTGTTCCTCAGCTACACCGACAAACCGGGCACCGACTACTACACCTTCGCGGCAGTCATGAGCTTCACCGCCGTCGGCACCGGCATCGCCTACTCCACCTGGATGGCGAGTTTCACCGAGACGGTGGAGAAGCGGAATCCGGCGGCCACGGCGGTCGGGCTCGCGGTGTGGGGCGGCGTGCTGCGGACCGTAGTGACGTTCGTGCTGCTGGGTCTGCTGTTCGTGGTCACCGCCGCGGGCACGCTGGTGAACTACGGACCGCGGCTGCAGACCATCAATGCCAAGTACCACGAGGAGATCGCCACCATCCAGACCGTCGGCGCGGATACGCTCACGGCCCTGGGTAAGAATCCGAACGACGAAGCGGCACAGGTCGCCGCGCTGGTGAAGCTGACGGGCGATTCCGCCTCGGATGTGAAGACCACCGTCGAACTCAATGCCAAGTACCCGGACGAGCTGGCCACGCTCCAGGCGATCGACACACAGGTCCTGGTGAAGCTGATGACGAACCCGAACGATCAGGCGAGCGCGGCGACCGCGGTCGGCCAGGTCGCGAAGAAGTTCAATATCCCGCCGGATCAGGCCATCGCCCGGATCGCCGCCGCGCAGAAGGTTCCGGTCGATCAGCTCGCGGTGGCGTCTCAGACCGGACCGGCCCTGACGGCGGCGAGCGCCAAGCTCGAGGCCGTGAGCGCCATGCCCGCCGACGATCTCGCCTATCTGTCCGCGCACGGCCAGGACGTGAAGCAGGCCCAGATCGACTCGCCCAAGCAGTGGAAGCGCTGGTGGTGGATCTGCCTGGTCGCGCAGATCTGCTTCATCCCGTTCGTGTTCATCATGGCCGGACACTGGAGCCCGAAGAAGGCGGCCGAGGAGGCGGCCGAGCACGACGCGGCCGTGGAGCGTGAGCTGGCGACCATGACCGAGTAGGCGGAAACCGTGCAGGCCCCCGCCCATGAAGTACAGTTATTGAAGTGACGAATCCGGTAGCCGCGACCTTCGATCTGCTCGGTGATCGCCTGACGCTGACGATCCTGCGGCACGCCTTCGTCGACCATGCGCGCCGGTTCACCCAGTGGGCCGATCGCACCGCAGCGCCGCCGGCCGTGCTCTCCGCCCGGCTGGCGGCGCTCGTCGATGCCGGGGTGCTGGTGCGCACGCCGCGGCCGGGCTCGGCCGATCGCTACGAATACCGGCTCACCGACCTGGGTTTGGCGACCTGGGAGATCCTGGTGTGCGTCTGGTCGTGGCAGCGGGAGTGGACGGCCGAGTGGGCGCTGCTGCCGGAGTTCACGCACACCCGGTGCGGGCATCGCGGCCCGCCGGTCGTCATGTGCCGGGGCTGCGGCCGCGACGTCACCGCCCACGACACCGAGGTGGAACTGGATCGGGATGCGCTGTGGCGCCTCACCTCCGGCCGCCGGCGCTCGGTGCGGGCGGCCACGCTCGCCCGCGGCGACGCGCGTTTCGACGAGATCATGGAGGCCATCGGCGACCGGTGGAGCGCGGCGGTCACCGGGCTGGCCCTGGCCGGGGCGCGGCGGTTCTCGGATTTCCGTGCGGCACTGGGCATCTCGCCGACCACACTCACCGAACGGCTGGCGCGCCTGGTGGATGCGGGCATCCTGCAGCGGCCCGAGCCGGACGGGCGCGACTATCGGCTGACCCCGCGCGGGCGGGCGCTGTTCGGGGTCTTCGCCTTCCTGCTGGCCTGGTCCCGGCGCGCACATCCGGAAAGCCCGGAAGCGGGGCTGAGCCTCCGGCACAAGGAATGCGGCGCGGTGCTGGTCCCCGCGCTGCGCTGCCGGGGCTGCGCGGCCGTGCTCGGCCGGCGGGACGTGCGCTTCGAGCCGCCGGCCGAGCGCTCGGCTCTTGACAGCCCTCAGTGAGACGCGTATCACTTCATTAACTGTAGTGAATCTCGCCGGGTGTCGACTCCCGGTTGCTGGAGGCTTCGCATGCCGCTCAACGAAGAACTCGTCGCGCCCGCCGCCGAGGCGCTCACCAACCCGTATCTGGAAGGCCCCTACGCGCCCTGCGCGCAGGAGACCACGGCCACGAATCTGACTGTGCTGCACGGGGAACTGCCGGCCGACCTCGACGGCGTCTATGTCCGCAACGGCCCCAATCCGCAGTTCGCACCGATCGGCCGCTACCACTGGTTCGACGGCGACGGCATGCTGCACGCGGTCCACTTCGAGAACGGCCGGGCCACCTACCGCAACCGCTTCATTCGCACGGGCGAGTTCGATGCCGAGCACGCGGCGGGAACCGCGTTGTGGCGCGGCGTGATCGAACCCTGGGACCACAATCCGCCCGGTGACCGCCGCGAACGCAATGCGGCCAATACCGATGTCGTCTACCACCACGGCAATCTGCTGGCCCTGTGGTACCGGGCGGGCAAGCCCTACGCGCTCGACCCGGTCAGCCTCGAGACCCGCGGCGTCGACACCTTCGGGGGCACTCTGCGCGGCGAGGTGTCGGCGCACGCCAAGGTGGACGAGCGCACCGAGGAACTGCTGTTCTTCGATTACGGCATCCATTCGCCGTATCTGCGCTACGGGGTGGCCGACCCGGGCGGCACCGTCACGCATTTCACCGGGCTGGAACTACCCGGCCCGCGCCTGCCGCACGACATGGCGATCACCGAGAACCATTCGATCCTCATGGATCTGCCGCTCTACAACGATCCACGCGCGGCCGCGGCCGGCCGCTTCAAGATCTTCTTCGACCGCACGCTGCCCAGCCGGTTCGCGGTGTTGCCGCGGTATGGCGAAGGGGCGCAGGCGAAGTGGTTCGAGGCCGAATCCGGCTACATCTACCACACCGTCAATTCCTGGGAGGAGGGCGAGGAGATCGTCCTGGTGGTCTGCCGGGTCTCCGAACCCAGCCCGGTGTCCGACCGCGCTCACCCCCTGGCCCAGCTGCTGGCCTATCTGCGCCCGGAAGCCAAGCTGCACAGGTACCGCTTCAACCTGCGCACGGGCGCCACCAGCGAGGAGGTCATGGACGACGTCAACACCGAGTTCCCCGCCATCGATCAGGGCCGCACCGGCCGCGCGGGCCGCTACTCGTATCAGATGCGGCTGTCGGTCGACCGCACCATGATCTTCGACGCCGTCATCAAATACGACATCCGCACGGGCGCAAAGCAGACCGCGCCCTTCGGCGACGGCATCTTCGGCAGTGAGCTCACCGTGGTCCCGCGTCCCGGCGGCACCGCCGAGGACGACGCCTGGCTCACCATGTTCGCCCACAACAATCACACCGGTCTCGGCGAGGTGTGGATCTACGACGCCGCCGACCTCACCGCGGGCCCCGTGTGCCGCCTCGGCCTGCCGGTCCGGGTCCCGCTCGGCTTCCACGCCACCTGGGTCAGCGGGGACCGCATGCGCGCCGCCGCCCGCCCGCTCTCCTGAAAGAGGTTGCCCGCGTGCCCCTTCCGCATCTGAGTGTCAGCCTCCCGTACTGGCAGAACCGCGAACCCCTGGACGCCCTGCTGGTGGCCGAGGCCGCCGACAAGCTCGGCTTCCACCGTCTCTGGGTCGGCGAGATGGCGACCTTCGACGCTTTCGCCCTGGCCACCGCCATCGGCCGGGCACCGGGCCGGATCCGGCTGTGCCTCGGCCCGCTCGCCGTCGGCGTCCGCAGCCCCGCGACCATCGCCATGGGGACGGCCACCGTCGCCGCCCTCACCGGCCGCCCGGTCGACATCGCCCTCGGCACCTCCAGCACGGTGGTGGTCCGCGACTGGCACGGCCGCCGAAGGCACCGCACCGCACGGCATCTGGAGGAGACGACCCGTATCATGCGGGCTCTGCTGGCCGGGGAGAAGGTCGAATACGACGGCCTGATCGAACGCATACGCGGATTCCGCCTCCGCCTGCCCGCCCTGCGCTCGACCCCGGCCCGCAGCGGGTACGGACCGGATGGGTCGGCCGAGGTCGGCTGGCCCAGTGTGGGATCCGAGCACGGCCGGGCGTCCTCGAACGGCCATGGCCGAGAACATCGGTCGCGGGTCCCCACGGTCGGCCCGTCGGCCGGCGGCGAGATCATTGTCGCGGCCTTCGGCGAGCGGGCGCTGGAGGTCGCCGCGCGCTGCGCCGACCGGGTGGTGCTGAATCTGGTGACCCCGGCCCAGGTTGCCCGATGTGTCACCGCGATAGGCGAATTCGCCGCGCGGGCCGGGCGCGCGGCGCCGCCGGTCTCGGTGTGGGTGATCGCGGCCGCGGATCCCGACCCGGATATGTACACGACCGTCCGGCAGGGTGTCGTCGGATACCTGCGCGCCCCCGGGTATGACGCCATGTTCACCGAGGCCGGGTTCGCAGACGTGGTCCGGCTGGCGCACGGCGGAGCCCATCCGCGTGAGGTGCTGGCGGCCATTCCGGATGAATTGCCCGCGGCCGTAGGTATGTTCGGCGATACGCGAACAGTGGCTGCCCGCCTGGGCGAGTACGGGGACGCGGGGGCCGACGAGGTGGTCATCGTGCCGGTGACGACCGCCGACGACCCGGCCGGATATCGGACCCTCGACGCGCTCACCGGGATCGTTACGGGTTCGGGCCCCGGAGTGCCGGAGACTGGCGGAGAAGAGTCCGACCCGGAGTCGGCAGAACAGCGGAGGCATATCGATGAGTGAGGCGTTCGTCTATGACGCGGTGCGGTTGCCGCGGGGGCGGGTGCGCAAGGGTGGGGGCACCTTGGCGGAGGTTCCGCCGTACGAGTTGTTCGGGCAGTTGCTGGCGGCGCTGGAGGAGCGGGGCTGTCCGCCGGCGGCGGTCGACGACGTGCTGGTCGGGGTGAGTACCGCGGTGGGGGAGCAGGGCGCGAATGTGGCCCGGGCCGCGGTGTTGTGGGCGGGATGGCCGGATTCCGTGCCGGGGGCGGTGGTTTCGCGACTCTGCTGTTCCGGTCTGGACGCGGTGGAGGGCGCGGCGGCGCGGGTGGCGGCCGGATTCGCGGATGTGATCGTCGCGGGCGGGGTGGAGTCGATGTCGCGGGTGCCGATGCTGGCGGATCGGCCGGCCATCGCCGGGGACGCCGATCTGGGGGAGCGGACCGGGTTCGTCACCATCGGGGTGTCGGCCGATCTCACGGCGGCCGAGTACGGCATCACCCGGCCGGAGCTGGACGCCTTCGCGGTGCGGTCACATCGAAAGGCCAGCAGCGCGGCCACATCGGCGTCGGTGATCCCGGCACGCAAGGGCGGCACCGTGCTCCTCGCCGCCGACGAGGGGGCGCGGCCGGACGCGTGCGCGTCGGCCTTCGCCGCGCTGCCCACCCTGTTCGGAGCCGATCCGTCCTGGGAGCGGGTGGCCCGCCGGACGCCGCAGGCGCGGCGGCCCGTCGCCGGCCTGCACACCATTGCCACCGCGCCGCAACTGGCCGACGGGGCTTCGGCGCTGCTGCTGGGCAATCGGCGCGCCGAGCACATGCTCGGGCGGCCGCCGGTGGCGCAGATCGTGGGCACGGCCCAGACGGCCGTCCGCTCACCGCTGCTGACCGCGCCGACCAGTGCGGCCCGGGTGGCCCTGCAGCGGGCGGGCATCTCGCCCGCACAGCTGGATGTGATCGAGGTGAACGAATCCTTCGCCGTCACACCGCTGGTGCTCATGCGTGAGCTGGGAGTGGACGCGGCGCGGGTGAATCCGTCCGGCGGTGCGGTGGCGGTCGGGCATCCGCTCGGCGCGACCGGCGGGATCCTCATCGCCCAGGCGCTGGACGAACTGCGCCGCCGCGACGGCGAGCACGCGCTGGTCGCCATTCCCGCCGCGCTCGGGCTCGGCTCGGCCGTGGTGCTGCGCCGCATGACCTGACCCACCGCCCGCACTGTCACCGGACCAGCTGCGCCGTCACCGGACCAACTCATCACCAGGGAACTCCGATGGTCGAAATCTCCTCCTCCGCAACGACGTCCCCCGCCCGCCCGGTGCACGTCTGCCATCCGGCGGATACCGTGCGCACCTACCTCGAGCGCGGCTGGTGGCAGCCCGAGACGATTCCCGACGTCTTCCGCCACCGCGTCACCGAGGCCCCCGACGCGCCCGCCATCACCGACCCGGCCAACCTGGCGGACCTGACCGGCGCGCAACCGCGCACCCTCACCTGGCGCGAACTCGACGACCACGTCACCGATATCGCGGCGGTCCTGCTGGCCAACGGGATTCGCCAGGGGTCCACCGTCGCGATCCAACTGCCCAACTCGATCGCCCTGACCGCCGTGTACCTCGCCCTGTGGCGGCTGGGCGCGGTGGCCACGCCGATGCCCGCGTCGTTCCGGCGGCACGAGCTGTCGGGCATTGTCGCGGCGACCGCGGCCGAGGCCGTCATTACCGTTGGGGCGCTGGGAGATCGGGCACTCGCGGCGGAGGCCCGGACCGTTCTCGGCGGGCAGGGCGCTGTCTTCGCCTTCGGGCCGGGAGTCCCCGAGCAGGCGATCGCCCTCGACGGCCCGGTCGGCGCAGCTGCCCGCAAGCGGGTGCGCGACTACACCCGCACGCTCCCCGTCACCGTCAACGATCGCATCACCATCTGCTGGACCAGCGGCACCGAGGCCGCGCCCAAGGGCATCCCGCGCTGCCACGGCGACTGGCTCGCCGTGGCGGGCGGCGTCCAGGACGGGCTCGGCATGACCCCGGATTCGGTGGTGCTCAACCCCTTTCCCATGGTGAACATGGCCGGATTCGCGGGCTCGTTCCTGCCGTGGCTGCTGGCGGGCGGGCATCTGGTCCAGCATCACCCGCTGGATCTGCCCGTGTTCTTCCGGCAGCTCGCCGAGCACCGGGTCACCCACACGAGCATGCCGCCCGCGCTGCTCACCATGCTGCTGCAGAACGACGCCCTGCGTGCCCGGGCCGACCTGTCCTCGCTACGCACGGTCGGCTCCGGCGGCGCGCCGCTGCCGCCGCCGGTGGTATGCCGCTGGCAGGAGGAACTGGGCATCCAGGTGATCAACTTCTTCGGATCCAACGAGGGCGTGAGCCTGCTGGGCGCACCGGCCGATCTACCGGATCCCACCCTGCGCGCCCAGCATCTGCCGTATTACGGTGCGGCCGGCGTGCGCTGGTCCACCAGGCTGGCGGACCGGACGGCGGTGAAACTGGTCGACGTCACCACCGGGGCGACGGTCACCGAGATCGGCGGACGCGGCGAACTGCGCCTGCGCGGCCCGGCCGTCTTCGGCGGCTACCTGCCCGGCACCGCCACCGCCGAACCCTTCGACGACGAGGGATACCTGTGCAGCGGTGACGTTTTCGAACGATGCGGCGACGGCGGCCGGTACCTGCGCTTCGTCGACCGTGTGAAGGAGATCATCATCCGCGGCGGCATGAACATCGCGCCCGCCGAGATCGAGGGCCTGCTCATCGACCATCCCGCGATCGCGGATGTCGCCGTGGTCGGCTACCCCGACGCGGTGCTCGGCGAAAAATGCTGTGCCGTGGTCGTTCCCGCGCCCGGCGCCACCGTGACCCTCACCGACCTGGTCGAGCATCTGCAGGCCCGCGAGGTCGCCTCGTTCAAACTGCCGGAGCGCCTGGAGCTCACCGACACGCTCCCGCGCAATCCGGTCGGCAAACTGCTGCGCCGGGAACTACGCGCCCGGCTCTGACCACTCTTCGATCGCAGGAGGACCCCGTGTCCGTGCACATTCTGGGCGGCGGCCAAACCGATTTCGCCGTCAACTGGCACCGCGTCGGCCTCGGCTTCGACGCCCTGATCCGCGCCGTCCTGGACGAGACGCTCGCCGCCGTCCGCCTCGACGCCACCGCGATCGAGGTGATCCACGTCGGCAATGCCTTCGGCCAATTGTTCACCGGCCAGGGCCAGCTCGGCGGCATGCCCGCCACCATCCATCCGGAGCTGTGGGGCATTCCGGCCGCCCGCCACGAAGCCGCCTGCGCTTCCGGCAGCATGGCAGCCCTCGCCGCCATGGCCGATCTCGAATCCGGCCGCTACGACTGCGCACTCGTGATCGGCGCGGAGCTGGAGAAGACCGTCCCGGGCGGGCAGGCGGCCGCGTACATGGGCGCGGCGGCCTGGGCGGGTCATGAGACGCAGGACACCGACCTGGTGTGGCCGACCCAGTTCGCCGCCATCGCGGCCGAATACGACCGGCGCTACGGCCTCGATCCCGCGCACCTGCGCGCCATCAGCGCGCTCAATATCGCGAATGCCCGCTCGAATCCCCGTGCCCAGACCAGGAATTGGTCCTACACCGACGCGAGCTTCACCGCCGACGACACCGCCAACCCACCGGTGGCCGGCGTCCTGCGCCGCCAGGACTGCAGCCAGATGACCGACGGCGCGGCGGCCGTGATACTGGTCTCGGACCGGTTCCTGCAGCGGCACAGCACCATCCGTCCCGACACCACCGCGCTGATCTCGGGCTGGGGCCACCGCACGGTCGGCCTTTCGCTCGACGCGAAGCTCCGCGCCTCCGCCGCCGAACCCTATGTCTTCCCGCACCTGCGCACCGCGGTCCTCGACGCGCTGTCCCGCGCCGGTCTGGCCGATATCCACCAGCTCGGCGGTCTCGAGGTCCACGACTGCTTCTCCATGTCGGAGTACGTGGCCATCGACCACCTCGGCCTCACGGCGCCCGGCGAGAGCTGGAAGGCCGTGGAATCCGGCGACATCACCCGCACCGGCAGCCTGCCGATCAACCCCGGCGGCGGGCTGATCGGCATCGGCCACCCGGTCGGCGCGACCGGCGTCCGCATGCTCCTCGACGCGTACCAGCAGGTCACCGGCCGGGCGGGCGACTGCCAGCTCCCCGGCGTCACCCGCTACGGCACCGTGAACATCGGCGGCAGCACCACCACGGTCGCGAGTTTCATCGTCGAATCCGTGGCCGGCTGACCCGGGACGGCCCGGAGTCGCCGCCGCGCCGGGCGCGAGCCGTGCGAACCACGGTCACCTCTCACGCGGCGAGTTCGGCCCTCACCCGGCGAGTTTGGCGGGGTCGCGCACCGCGCCCCTATCGGCCGAGGTGGCGAGCAGAGCATAGGTTTTCAATGCGAGCGAGATCGCACGCTCGCGGTGGCGCGGCCGGTAGCCGCCGTTCGACTCCAATTCCATGCGGCGGGTGGCCAATTCGGCGTCGTCGACGTGGAGGATGAGGGAGCGCGACGGGATGTCGATGGTGATGGTGTCGCCGTCCTCGACGAGCGCCAGCGGGCCACCCGCCGCTGCCTCTGGGGAGATGTGGCCGATGGAGCAGCCGGAGGAACCGCCCGAGAAGCGGCCGTCGGTGATCAGCGCGCACTCCCGGGCCAGGCCCAGGCCCTTGAGATATGAAGTCGGATACAGCATTTCCTGCATGCCCGGCCCGCCGCGCGGACCCTCGTAGCGGATGACCAGCACGTCGCCCGCCTTGATCCGGCCGGACAGGATCGCCTCGACCGCATCCTCCTGCGACTCCACCACCACGGCGGGACCGGTGAAGGTGTGCATGTGCGCGGCCACGCCCGCGGACTTCACCACCGCTCCGTCGGGAGACAGGTTGCCGCGCAGCACCGCGAGACCGCCGTCGCGCGAATGGGCATGGGCGACATCGCGAATACAGCCCGCCGCGGCATCCAGATCGAGGGTGTGCCAGCGCTCGGACTGGGAGAAGGCGCTGGCCGACCGCTTGCCGCCGGGAGCGGCGTGGAACAGCTCCCGCGCCGCCGCGGAGGGGCGCTCGGCGCGCACGTCCCACTCGGCCAGCCAGGCGCCGAGTGAATCCGCGTGCACCGCATGCACATCGCGGTGCAGCAGTCCGGCCCGGTTCAGCTCGCCGAGCAGGGCCGGGATGCCGCCCGCGCGGTGCACGTCCTCGATCAGATAGTCGCCGTTGGGCGCCACTTTGCACAGACACGGCACCTGCAACGACATCTTCTCGATCTCGGTGAGCGTGTAGTCCAGCCCGGCCTCCTGCGCCGCCGCGAGCAGGTGCAGCACCGTGTTGGTGGATCCGCCCATGGCCAGGTCCAGGGCCATCGCATTGTCGAAGGCCTGGTGGGAGGCGATATTCCGGGGCAGGACCGAGGCATCGTCCTCGTCGTAGTAGCGGCGCGCCAGCTCCATGACCGTGCGTCCCGCCGCCCGGTACAGCTCGGCCCGTGCGGTGTGGGTGGCCAGCGTGGTGCCGTTGCCCGGCAGCGCCAGGCCCAGCGCCTCGGTGAGGCAGTTCATGGAGTTGGCGGTGAACATGCCCGCGCACGAGCCGCAGGTCGGGCAGGCGTTCTCTTCGATGCGCTCCAGATCCGCGTCGGACACCTCGGGCGAGACCGCCTCGGCCATGGTGACGATGAGGTCGAGGCGGCTGCGCACCGTGCCGTCGACCAGCACCGCGGTGCCGCCCTCCATCGGTCCGCCGGAGACGAACACGGTCGGGATGTTCAGTCGCAGGGCCGCCATGAGCATGCCCGGAGTGATCTTGTCGCAGTTGGAGATGCACACCAGTGCGTCGGCGCAATGCGCGTTCACCATGTACTCGATCGAATCCGCGATCAGGTCCCGGGACGGCAGCGAGTACAGCATGCCGCTGTGCCCCATGGCGATTCCGTCATCGACCGCGATGGTGTTGAACTCCCGCGCGATACCGCCCGCCGCCCGCACCGCCTCGGAGACCATGCGGCCGACCGGCTGGAGGTGGGTGTGGCCCGGCACGAACTCCGTGAAGCTGTTCGCGATCGCGATGACGGGCTTGCGGCCGATATCCGCCGAGGGCACGCCGCTGGCCCGCATGAGGGCGCGGGCCCCGGCCATGTTCCGTCCGTGCGTGACCGTACGGGAGCGCAACTCGGGCACGATGCCACCTCCTCCTCAATCTGCAACCGAATGGTTGCAACCGTGTGGTTGGAGTTTGCCACGACCGTGGGCCCGAACGCAACCGTGTGGTTGGAGATGGTTGGATGGACGCCATGGCGTGGGATACCGAGAGGACCAGACGGCTGCTGCTCGAGGCGGCGGTACTCGAGTTCGCCGAACGCGGACTCGACGGCGCCCGGGTGAACGCCATCGCGGCCCGCGCCGGGATCAACAAGGAACGCATCTACCAGTACTTCGGCGACAAGCGTGGCCTGTTCGAGGCCGTGCTCACCGATCAGCTCGAGCAGCTCGCCGCCGCCAGCCCGCTGACCGCCGACAAGGCCGGCGACCTGGCCGAGTACGCCGGGCACGTCTTCGACTTCCACCGCACCCACCCGCAGTTCCTGCGCCTCATGTACTGGGAAGGGCTGCAACCGCAGGACGGTCAGCTGCCGGGCGAGTCCGCCCGAGCCTCGCACTACGCGGACAAGGTCGCCGCGCTGGCGGCCGCACAGCGGGCCGGGACCCTCCCCGGCGACGTCGCGCCCGGCTATCTGCTGTACGCGGTCGCGGCCCTGGCCGCCTGGTGGTTCGCCGCCCCGCAGGTGGTCCGGATGATCCTGGGCGCGGACACCGATAATCCCGACGCCCTGCGGGCAGCGCTCGTCACCCTGGTGCGCCGACTCGAGGTACGGGACTAGCGCCGCGCCAATGCCCTCGAGGCTCCGGCCTCGCCGGACGCGAGCGCATCCGCGAGAGCGGTGAGAACCGGCGCGCAGCCGGTGTCGAGGGTGAGGGCGGCGAGATCGTGGGCGCGGGTGCGGCCGCGGTTGACGATGACGACCTGACGTCCCGACTTGGCAGTGCGGCGGGCGAAGCGCGGTCCCGACATGACCGTCAGCGAGGAGCCGACGACCAGCAGGACGTCGGCGGCATCGACCAGGTCGAAGGCGGCGGCGACGCGGGGCTTGGGGACGGACTCCCCGAAGTAGACGATGTCCGGTTTGAGGAGGCCACCGCAGTGCAGGCAGTCGACCATCCGGAATGAGCCGGTGTCGGCCACGACCGCGTCGGCGTCGGGCGCCACCTCGAGACCGTCGAGGGGAACCGATTCGGCGAAGCCGGGATTGGCGGCCTCGAGCCGCTCGGCCAATGCCATCCGGGAGGTGAGCGCGTCGCAGGTGAGGCAGCGGACCCGGGCGTAGACGCCGTGCAGGTCGATCACCCGGCGATGACCGGCCTTGGTGTGCAGCAGATCCACGTTCTGGGTGAGCAACCCGGTGACGATGCCCGCCCGTTCCAGACGGGCCAGCGCGCGATGCGACGGATTCGGCCGGGCCGCGTCCATTCGCCGCCAGCCCACATGATTGCGGGCCCAATAGCGTTGGCGGAACACGGGATCGCCGACGAACTGCTGATACGTCATCGGTGTCCGGGGCGGTGCGCCGGGGCTGCGGTAGTCGGGGATCCCGCTGTCGGTGGAGATGCCCGCACCGGTGAGCACCGCGACCCGGCGCCCGGAGACCAGGTCCAGCAGGCGATCGAGCTGCTGCGCGGAACCGGAATCGGGCATGCGGCCAGCCTACGACGCGTCCGTCGGGTGCCGCCGGTCACGTCGTGTCACATCCGCCGGCGCTGCGTCGTCAGCTTGGCAGGACGCCACCACAGCGGCGGCGCGAGACGAAGGAGATGGTCATCATGGCGAAGACGGTTCTGGTCACCGGCGGCACCGGCACCCTGGGCAGCCTGGTCACCCCGCTGCTGTGGGAGGCCGGCGTGCACCTGCGCGTGCTGAGCCGCACCGCGCGGGCGGCGCAGGACGGCATCGAGTACGTGGCCGGCGACCTGCAGACCGGCGCGGGTATCGCCGAGGCGGTCGCCGGCGTCGACACCGTCCTGCATCTGGCGGGCACCACCAAGGGCGACGGTGAGAAGGCCCGCATTCTGGTCGAGGCCATCCAGGCCGCGGGCGTGTTCCCGCACCTGATCTACATCTCGGTGGTCGGCGCGGACCGGATCCCGGTCGAGAGCGCCATCGACCGCCAGACCATGGCCTACATGGCATCGAAGCGGGATGCCGAACTGGTGGTGGAGAATTCGGGCCTGCCGTGGACCACCCTGCGCGCCACCCAGTTCCACGACCTGCTCTTCACCATGGTCTCGGCGCTGGGCAGGATGCCGCTGGTGCCGGTCTTCGACTTCCGCTTCCAACCCATCGAAACCGCCGAGGTGGCAGCACGATTGGTGGAACTGGCCCTGGGTGAGCCCGCGGGCCTGGTCGCCGAGATCGGCGGCCCGCGCGTCTACACCATGAAGGAACTCGAGCGCAGCTACCTGGAGGCTACCGGTCGCCATCGCCCGGTCTTCACCATGAAGGCCCCGGGCAAGGCGGCCCGCGCCTACGCCGCGGGCGGCAACCTCACCCCGGAGCACGCCGTCGGCGGCCGCACCTGGGAGGAATTCCTGGCCGCCAAGCTCGCGGCCGCGTGAGCGGACGACATGCGGAAACCGGTGTCAGCGCGGTCCGTTGGTGTTGAGGTACACCACCGGACCGTCGAACCGGCCGTGCGCGTTCATGTCCAGCAGCGCGGCCATGGCCTTCGCGGTGTAGACCGGCTCCAGCCGCATGTGCTCCCGATCCTCCGAAAGCGCCTGTGCCGTAGCTGCTTCCGGCATCGGATAGCCGTATCCGGGACCGAGGTAATCGGTGACGATATCCAGATTGGCGGTGGGGGAGAGGTTCTCGGGTAACCGCGCGCCGCGGGCCCGCAGCAGCCGCTCGGCACGGCCCGCCAGCTTGGCGAGCGCCGGTTCGTCGAGGCGCAGCGTGTCGTTCACGACCACACAGACCACCCGCGTGCGCAATCCGGCCAGCCGCAAGCCGAGTGACAACCCCGCCGCCGTCCCGCCCGACCCGACCGGGATCACGATGTGGCCCGGTTCCGGGAGCGCCCCGATGCTCACCTGATCCGCCAATTCCAGTGCGGCCTCGACATATCCGAGCGCACCCACCGGCGACGACCCGCCCGCGGGCAGGAAGTAGGGCGGTCGCAGGCCGGTGAAATGCCGGCCCAGCAGGTACGGAGCACTCAGGATGGTGCGCGCTTTGGAGTGGGTGAAGTGCAGCTCGGCGCCCGAGGCCCGCAATCGCTCGAGTTGCGCCCGCACATGCTCGTCGACCGGCTGATCCACCAGCGCCAGCACGGTTTTCAGCCCGTGTTCGCGCCCGTACAGCGCGGTCGCCAGTCCCCAGTTGGTGCCCAGCCCGCCCACCGTCACGATGGTGGTCCGCCGCCGGCGCAGTGCGTCGGGCAGCAGCCATTCCAGCTTGCGGACCTTGTTGCCACCCCAGCCGCCGTCACCGAAAGCGCTGTCGTCCTTGAGCCAGATGTCCGCGCCCGCCGTGTCGAGCGCCTCCAGTCTCCGCACCGGCGTCGGGCCGGTCCCCAGCCTCACATGGGGCAGGGTCCGCTGGAGCTCGGGATAGTGGCGATGCAGGTGCGGGGTCATCACGCCAACCATATCGACTGTCCAGTTTTTCGACGAGTGTGGCGGGCAGCACACGGGCGCCGAATTCGCTCCTGCTACGTTCCGAACTGTCATCAACTTCGGCAAGGAGAGTTCATGCCTGGTGTAACCGATCGCGTCGTCATTGTCACCGGAGCCGGTGGCGGACTGGGCCGGGAGTACGCATTGTTGCTCGCCCGCGAGGGCGCGCTGGTCGTCGTCAACGACCTCGGCGGTGCGCGCGACGGCTCCGGATCCGGGCACAATATGGCCGACGCCGTGGTCGAGGAGATCCGCGCGGCCGGCGGCACCGCGGTCGCCAACTACGACAGCGTCGCCACCGAGGAGGGTGCGAAGGCGCTGGTCCAGACCGCGATCGACAGCTTCGGTGCGGTGCACGGCGTGGTCAACAACGCGGGCATCCTGCGCGACATGAGCTTCGTCAAGATGACCGCCGAGGCCTTCGAGGCCGTGCAGCGCGTGCACCTGTTCGGCTCGTTCTACGTCACCCACGCCGCCTGGCCGCACTTCCGCGAGCAAGGATTCGGCCGCGTCGTCATGGCCACCTCCACCTCCGGCCTGTACGGCAACTTCGGCCAGGCCAATTACGGCGCAGCCAAACTCGGCATGGTCGGCATGATGAACACCCTCGCCATCGAGGGCCGCAAGTACGGCATCGGCGTCAATGCCGTCGCGCCCATCGCCGCCACCCGCATGACCGCCGACATCGCCTCGGCCGAGATGCTCGAGAAGCTGCCGCCGGCCCAGGTCGCGCCCATCGTCGGCCACCTGATGAGCGAGGACTGCACCGACTCCGGCATGGTGCTGGTGGTCGGCGGCGGCTCGGTGCACCGGACCCAGCTGTTCGCCAACCAGCCCGTGTTCTTCAGTGAGGTCCCGACGATGGACCAGGTGCGAGAGAATTGGAGTCGTATTACCGATATGTCCGACGCTCGGCCCGGGGTGAACCCAGCGGGCTGAGCCTGCTCGAGGGGGCTCGCCATGAGCGAGAACACGTGGGACGCACTGGTTGTCGGAGCCGGAGCGGGCGGGCTGTGCGCGGCCGCCCGGCTCTCGCACCACGGCTACCGCACCCTGGTGGTCGAACGCCTGGACCGGATCGGCGGAAGAGCCTCCACCACCGAACTCGACGGTTTCATCGTCAACACCGGCGCGGTCGTCGTCGAACTCGGCGGCATCACCGAACGGACCTTCGAGGAGGTGGGCGCGAAATTCGAAGTGCGCCCGGCGGATCCGCCGATCCTGTACCGCATCAACGGCCGTGACGTGGATGTCACCAGCGGCGGCTGGGGGCTGCTCATCTCCCAGCTGACCCGCCAGGGGGCCAAGCTGCTCACCGGAATCGGCGCGACCCGCACCGACGGCGGGCTGTCCGACCGGGAGCTGTCCACCGCCGACTGGGTGCGGCGGTACACCAAAAACGATGCGGTGCAAGGAATCTTCCGCAATATGTGCGGCTCGATCTTCGCGGTCGGCTCGGAGGAGCTCCCCGCGCGCGTGTTCCTCACCTACTTCACCCGTGCGTCGGCGTTCAAGAAGCTCGGCTTCTGCCCGGAGGGCACCATCGGCCTCTGGAAGGCCCTGGCGGAGGTGGTGGAACGCAATGGGGGACAGGTGCGCATGGGCAGCGAGGTGCAGCAGCTGCTCGTCGAGGACGATCGCGTCGTCGGGGCGCGCATCCGGCGCGGGGGTGGAACCTCCGATGTCTCCTGTGCTTTCGCGGTCAGCGACATCGGGCCGTCCGCCACACTGGATCTCGTTGGCCCCGAACACTTTCCGTCCGACTATGTCGGCTCGGTGCTGCAACGCGATCTGCCGTGCGCCATGATCTCGGTCAACTTCGCCAGCCGGGAACCGCTCATCGACGCGCCCGGCCTGCTCAGCTTCGCCCGCACCAGGCGGCTGTGCTACGTCGCCAACTTCACCGCCACCTGCCCGGAGATGGCCCCCGAGGGCTGGCACCTCTACGTCGGCACCGGGGTGCCCAAGCCGTCGGTGGGCGACTTCGACTCCGAGGCCGAAACCGCGCTCGTGCTCCAGGATCTGCGCGAGGAGATCCCGGGCTTCGACACGGCCCGCATCCTGTCCATCGCCGTCACCCGCGACGACTGGCCACCCCAGCGCACGGTCGCCGGCTACGACCTGCCCCACGACACCCCGATCGCCAATCTCTGGAACGTCGGCGACGCGGTCAAGGAGTACGCCAACGGCGGCATCACCGCCTGCACCGAGACCGCGAAGATCGTCGTCGACGAGATCATCGCCAGCGGCATCGGACGCCGCGCGTCCTGAGTCCTGCGGACCCGCTCAGCCGAGCTTCTCGGTGATTCCGGGGAGCCGGTCCACCATGGCCACAACGTAATCCGCGACGATCCCGATCAGCACGGGCCGCTCCACCTTCAGGCCGCCGTCGAGCCACACCAGGATCAGCTCGGCCGCGCCGCCGGTGATCAGCTGGGCCAGTGCGGTCAGGGCGGTGTCGTCGCCCTCGGGAATATCGAGCAGCACCCGCGTCTGCTCGATGAGCAGCTGCGCCACCCGGCGCATGCCCTCGAAGCGGCGGCGCATGAGCAACTCGCTGCCGTAGGCCTGCGCGAAGGCGATGTTCGCCCGGCGCGGATCGTCGGTCACGGTGATGATGAGCGCCGCCACCCCGGCCCGCAGCTTCTCCTCGGGCCCGCCGGGGGTCTCGGTCATGGCCGTGCGAGCCTGCTCGAGGGCCGCGCCCTGCACCTCGTCCAGCAGCGCGGAGGCCAGCGCGTCCAGGCCGTTGAAGGATTCGTAGAAGAAGCGCGGCCCCACCTTCGCCTGCTCGCACACCCCGCGCACGGTCAGCGCGGCCAGCCCCTGCGTGCCGACGATCTCGAGGGCCGCGTCCAGCAGCCGTCGCCGGCGCTGCTCCCGACGCTCGTCGGTCGTGGTGCCGCGATAGGTCCCGTTGAAAGCTCGCGTCACCCTGACAGCTTGGCACAGAAATCGGGAAACGACCGTTTACGGAAACTATCGTTTCCGCTACCGTTGAGGCATGGCTGTGCGAAAAGCCGTGGTGAACCATCGAATTCAGTGCCGCGCCGCCGGGGTACTGGAGCGCTATCCCAGCGTGCCGCGGGCACTCGCGACACCGCCGCCGGGCAGCGGGCTCAAACCGGTGATGGGTGACTACGGCCCGCCCGGCATCGGCCACGTGGTGAGCACCCTCGCCGACCCCCTCACCTTCGGCCGCGACCGGATGCGCCGCTACGGCCCCGTGCAGTGGATGGGCGTCTTCGGGCGGCAGGTGGTGGGCATCGGCAGCCCGGCCGCCGTGGAGGAGGTGCTGCTGGACCGCAAGCACGTGCTCTCCGCGCAACAGGGCTGGGAATTCCTCATCGGCCCGTTCTTCCGCGGCGGAATCCTGCTGCGCGACTTCGACGATCACGCCTACCACCGCCGTATCCTGCAGCAGGCCTTCACCCGCCCGCGGCTCATCGGCTACCTCAACCTCACCACGCCGCGCATCGTGCGCGGCGTCGACTCCTGGCAGCCCGCCCCCGATTTCCCGCTCTACGACCATGTCAAGCGCATGCTGCTGGAACAGGCCACCGTGGTCTTCGCGGGCGCGGAACTCGGTCCCGAGGGCACCCGCCTGTCCCAGGCCTTCGAGGACGCCGTGCACGGCGGCAAGGCCATCATCCGCACCAATATGCCCGGCGGCGTGTGGAATCGGGGCCTGCGCGGCCGCCGGCTGCTCGAGGACTACTTCCGCCGGGAACTGCCCGCCAAGCGCGCCGGCGACGGCGAGGACCTGTTCAGCGTCCTCTGCCACGCCGAGACCGAGGACGGCGAATCCTTCACCGACGCCGACATCGTCGACCACATGATCTTCGTCATGATGGCCGCCCACGACACCAGCACCCTGGCCATCTCCATGCTGGCCTACGAACTGGCCCGGCACCCGGAATGGCAGCAGCGGCTGCGCGAGGAATCGCAGGGACTGGGCAAACCCACCCTCGACTACGCCGACCTGGACCGGCTGCCCGCCCTGGAGATGGCCTTCCGCGAAACCCTGCGCATGTACGCCCCGGTCGGCCAGATGGTGCGAGAAGCGCTGGAGGACACCGAGATCGCCGGGTACTTCATCCCCAAGGGCGCGCTGATCATGGTCGGCTCGTACTCGATGATGCGCAGCGAGGAATACTGGCACGACCCGGACGTGTTCGATCCGGAACGCTTCGATCCCGCACGCGCCGAGGACAAGTCGCACCGCTACGCCTGGCCCCCCTTCGGCGGCGGCGCGCACAAGTGCATCGGCCGGTACTTCGGCGGCATGACCGTCAAGGCCACCATGCACCGCATGCTGCTGAACTACCGCTGGAGTGTGCCGGACGGCTACCAGGTGCCCCTGGTCGCCGGTACCGGCCCGACGCCGGCGGACGGCCTGCCGATCCGCCTGCGCCGGCTCTGAGGCTCACCCGCGCCCGGCGACCGCCGAATGGCGGGTCACCGGACGTCGCGCGGAATCCCGAGTTCGATATCCAGATAGCGCAATTCCGGATCGCGGCGGCGGCCGTTGCGGAACGCGCGGAACACCAGATCCTGCGGATGCCCGACGGTGAACACCTCGGTGAAGGTGGCCACCGTCCGCCGCGGCGCGCCCTCCAGGCTGGGATTGAACCCGGTCTTGGCCAGCGGCCCCTCCCAGATGAGCGCCGCCCCGCCGGGCACGCTGTGCGGGGCGAAACTCCAGCCCAGCTCGCGCATGCGCCGATCGAATTCGCCCGCGCCCAGTCCGGCCACATCCCAGCCGCTGGCCTCGTTGAAAAGCTGCCTGCCGTGCAGGAATTGGACGAAGCACGGGTCCGGGCCGGGGTGCGGAGTGCTGAGGTTGATCACCCCGTCCCAGGGCAGCGTGGTCAGCGCCCAGCTCAGCCTGTCCTCGAAGTCGGCCCAGTTCGAACACGCCACCGGCGCGTCGCGCTCGCTGGGGCGGTCGGCGGGCAGGCCGTAGCTGCCGCTGCCGGGCGCGTCCATGCTCCAGGTGGCGAAACGCAGCCGGTCCCCGTCCATGTCGAGCCCGTCGCGCAACACCGCCACCACGGATTCGGCCACGCCGCGCCGATGATCGACCGACTCCCCGCGCTGCCATCCGGTGCTCCATTCGCGTGCCAGCCGCGGCTGCTGGTGCACCCGCTGCATGGCCCGCCACTGCGGATCCGGTGCGGTGGCATCGGATTCCGAGGGCAGCGGCACCGGATCCCAGGTGCCGTCGGGCTGCGCGCGCAGCACGGTCAGCAGCGCTTCGGCCTCGGCGGCGTCGTCGGGGACGGCGATCAGCACCTCGATCTCGGTGCCCTGCTGCGCGAAATGCACACGGCGGCCGGTGAGTTCGTCACGAACCTGAACGAAGCGCGGGTTCCATCCGAGTCCGGACTCGTCGGCGTCCTCGTCCTCCTCGAGAAAAAACGGCATCCATTCGATCAGCACATCCCATCCCTGCGAACCCACCTTGCCTCCCTCCGGGTTCTCGCCAAACTACCCGCCGGACACCGTTCGCGCCCCCCGGTAGGTACCGGCCAGGCTGTGCACTGTGGTAGAACCTGTTCTAGTTTTTCGACCTGAAGGACCGCGAATGAACTGGTACACCGGCAATACCGTCTACGACACCGTGCTCACGATCGCTTTCGCGTTCGCAGCTTTCGTGCTGATCGGCGGCCTCTTCGGGCAGAGTCCCTACGGCCGCTTCGCCACCGCCAAACTCGGACTCAATCTCAATCCGAAGCTCGGCTGGTGGTTGATGGAGATTCCGGCCACCGTGGTCTTCGCCGTCGCGTACCTCAGCGGTCCGCGCCGCTTCGAGCCGACTTCCCTGGTGCTGGCGGCCATCTGGATTCTGCACTACGGCAACCGCGGCTGGTTCTTCCCCCTCTCCATTCGCCAAGTGCCCGGCAAGACCAGCAGTTTCAATGTTTCCGTGCTCGGCATGGGCATGTTCGTGACCGCGCTGCACGGCTACCTCAATGGTGCGCTCTTCAGCCACGATTATCTCGGGCAGTACGACACGAATTGGCTGACCGACCCGCGCTTCATCATCGGGCTGATCGTCTACCTCTGCGGTTTCGCGCTGCTGGTGAGCTCGGAGCGGATCGTCCGGAATCTGCGCGACAAGAACAACCCGGGGGCAACGGAATACAAGATCCCGTACGGTCTGGGATTCCGATTCGTCACCAGCCCCACCTATCTCGGCGAACTGGTCGCCTGGGCCGGATTCGCCATTCTCACCTGGGCGCTGCCCGGCGTGGTCATCTTCCTGATCACCTTCGGCAATCTGGTGCCGCGCGCCTTCGCCACCCACACCTGGTACCGGGAGAAGTTCGAGGACTACCCGGCGGAGCGAAAAGCGCTGGTGCCGTTCGTCATCTAGGGTCGCCGAGCACGCCGTGGCGCAGCGCCTTGTCACGGTACATGGCGACGTCCACGGCGTGCATGAGCTCGTCGATGGCGGTGGAATCGGTGTCCACCAGTGCGGTGCCGATGCTCGCGCCCACCTGCACCAGCAGCCCCGTCACGTCGAACGGATCGCGCAGCGCGGCCAGCAGGCCGTCCGCGACGGTGTCCAATTCGTCCTGACCTGTGCAGTTTTCGACCAGGACGATGAACTCGTCGCCGCCCAGCCGCGCCGCCACCCCGTTCGGCGGCAGGGCCCGGCGCAGCCGCTGGCCCACCTCGCACAGCACCCGGTCGCCGGCGGTGTGGCCGCGGCGGTCGTTGATCTCCTTGAAGCCGTCCAGATCCAGGTAGCAGACCCCGACCTGGCCCGTGGCCGCGGCGAGACGGTCGAAGAACAGCAGGCGGTTGGGCAGGCCGGTGAGTGAATCGTGGTGGGCGTCGTACCAGAGCTGATCGGCCAGCTGCTTGCGGTCGGTGACATCGACGGTGACGCCGATCAGGAAGCGCGGCTTACCCTCGCTGTCGCGGACCACCGTCATGGACAGGTCGATGATGGTGTGCGTGCCGTCCGGCTTGGTGTGCCGGGTCTCGAAGCGGAAGCGGTCGATCTCACCGGAGAGCAGGCGCTGGAACAGGGAGAACGCCTCACCGATGTTCTCGGGGCCGAGAATGTCGGCCACGGTACGGCCGGGCATGGATTCGGCGGGCACGCCCAGGGTCTCGGCGAAGGCGTTGTTGACGTCGACCACCTTGCCGGTGGCGGCATCGACGGTGCCGATGCCCACCGACGCCCCCTCGAAGATGGCCTGGAACCGCGCCTCCGACAGCTGCCGGCGCGCCTCGGCCTCCTGGACCGCGGTGAGGGCGGCGCCGAGCGTCGTCTCCTGTTCGGCCAGCGCCACATTGCGCAGCCCGGCGGTGAACTCGGCGGCGAATTCCGCGGCCAGTTCGATGGCGCGATCGCGGACCGGCCCGTAGTCCGCGCAGCCGGGGTCGGGGCAGGCGTCGGTCACCAGGTCCTTGCACAGCACCAGCACCGAGCGGTGCACGGCCAGCGGGTCGCGGTAGTTGGCGGCCACCAGGGCGACCGCGGCCTCCCGCGCCACCGACATGTCCCCGGTGCCGCGCACGGCCGCGATCAGGCGGTCACCGAAACCGTCGAGCAGCTCCTCCACCTGGGCCCGGGTGAGCGTCGGCGCGACCGCGCCATCGAGAGCGTCGGCCCATCGGACCGCCAACTCGTGTGCTGCCACCGGTGACCCCCTGCCCCTGACTCGTCCGAACCACTCAGACCTTGCGGCCCACACCCGCCAGACCTAGCGAACGGCCCGGCGCCTCATGCTGGTCACGGTCGGATTCCGGCCGCCACAGCGGCAATTCCACCACACCGGGCTCGATCGGCTCCCACTTGCCGAACAGCGCGGCGATCTCGTCGCGGCTGCGGAACTGCAGTCCTATCTTGCTGACATTGTGCGAGTTCTCCACCAGCTTCGCCGCGTCGTCGGGGCGCGTGGCCGAGGTGAGATGCGAAATCGCGACGTAGCTGCCGACGGCCACGGCGTCGTGGAGGGCGTTGACCTTGTCGATGGGGGCGTAGTCGTCGCTCATCAGGTGCAGGACCGCAATGAGAAGGATGCCGACGGGTTGGTCGAAGTCAATGATGCCGGTGCCCCGCGCCTGCTCCAGCAGCGCCGCGGGCTCGCGTAGGTCGGCCTCGATGGCGGCCGCCCGGTCGTTGCCCCGCAGGATGGCACGGGAGTGGGCCACGGCCACCGGATCGATATCGACGTAGAGCACCCGGCACTCCGGATCGATGGCGTGCGCCACCTCGTGCACATTGCCCGCGGTCGGAATGCCGGAACCGATGTCGAGGAACTGCCGTACACCCGAATCCACCAGGAAGCGGACCGCGCGCCGCAGGAAGGCCCGATTGCTCAGCGCCAGCCGCGGCAGGTCGGGGACCAGCGACTTGCCCGCCGCGGCGGCCTGCCGGTCGACCTCGAAATTGTGGGAGCCGCCCAGTAGCGCGTCGTACATGCGCGCGGGGCTGGGCCGGGTCATATCCACGCCCTCCGGGGCCCATGCCGGTCGTTCCATCCCGAATCCCTCCTTGCCGCAACGATGGAGCGCCCGCCGGCGGTGCGGGCGGGCCAAAGATCCGGGCAAATCCGGTGTTCGGGATCACCCGGACGGTGTAGGGCGAATGTTAGTCCCCGTTCACCAGAAACCTTGCAGCGATACCACTCTCGCCCTGAGGTGGGAGAATGCTCACCCGGCGGTTGACGCCGCGCAGGTGCTGTGCGTGAGCGGGGGTACGCAGACCCCGGTCACATCCGCGAGCAGCAGCCGCGCGCCGAAGGCCAGTGAGCACAGCGCGATCGCGCCGAAGGCCAGCACCCACAGCAGGCCCGGGATCCGGGTCAGGTGGGCCAGCTGGTCGGCGTCGGAGTTCGGCTCGTGTGCGCGATTGCGCTGCAGCTCGATCACCGGCCGCACCGCCGCCAGCAGCAGGAACCAGGCCGCCAGATACGCCAGCGCCGCCTGGGTGGTGTCGCTGCCGAACCAGGACACAGCGAACACCACGCCGCCGGTCACCAGGATAGACAGCAGGCCGTACCAGTTGCGCACCTTCACCAGCAGCACCAGCAGCAGCGCGATGGTCAGCCACAGCATGAGCGTGAGGCGATGCGCGCCCAGCAGCGCCGCGTAGGCCAGTCCCAGCAGCGCGGGCGCGGGGTAGCCGGCCGCGGTCGTCAGGATCATGCCGAGTCCATAGGGTTTCCCGCTCGACACCGTGAGTCCGGAAGTGTCCGAATGCAATCGGATGCCGTTGAGCCGCCGCCCGGTGAGCAGCGCCGTGAACGCGTGCCCGCCCTCGTGGGCGATGGTCACCGCATTGCGCAGAATCCGCCACGTCGGCCGGAACGCCACCAGCAGCAGCGCCACCACACCGGTCCCGACCACCAGTTGCCACGGCGGCGGTGACTGTGTGGTGGACAGCCGATCCACGACCGTGCTGCCCCGCTGAACGAATTCCGCTGTATTCACCGCCGCACCCTATCGACTCCGGCCGGGAGCGACCACAGCTCGCGGCCCGGCCGGCCGGGCCGGCGGCGCACCGGTGCGGATCCGCCGGGTCGCGGCGGCGCGGAGCAGCAGCGGCACAGGCGGATTCAGTTCACGAAGATGTCAGGTCCCGGACGGCGGATATCAACGCGCACAGCCGTTTTGGGGACTACTCTGCATATCGGCAGTGACACCGGGTGCCCGTCCGGTACTGCCCGGGTGGGTCTCGCCGGTATCCCGAGGCATGGTCCCCGAATAGTTGATGCCGCCGGAATCCCATCCCCTGCTCCGGCGGCATCGCCGGGCAGGGGTCTGTCGGTTTCGCCGTCCGCGGTTCAGGCCGCGGCGTAGGGCCTCGGATCCGGCGTGGTTTCGTGCTTGGCGTCGGCGCTCGCGCCCGGTGCCCGGTGGGCGCGCAGCCGGAAGGCGATGCATTCCAGCAGTTCGCGGGTGTGCACCGGCAGGAGCAGGCATTCCGAAGCACCCGCGGCCAGGATCGTTTCCAGAAATTCGGGATTGTGGTCGGTGCTGAGCGCGATGATGGGCGCGGTGGTCCGCGCGCGCAGATCGCGGCACAGCTCGGCCGCCGCGACATCGGGCACCGCCCGGTCCAGCAGGATGACATCGGGTTTCAGGCGGTCCTGGGTGCGCAGGGCCTGCCGTCCGCTGGCCGTCTGGAAGGTGTGGTAGCCCGCCGCGGCGAGCACCAGCACCGTGATCTCGGCGACGGCCGGATTGCTCTCCACCACCAGGATCTTCGCCGGCGCGGTGGCTCGCTCGCTCTGTGGTGAACGCGCATGTGCCGTTGTTGTCGATTTCTGAACTCTGTTCATGATTGCGGTCCTCCGCTCGGCGGGATCCCCCGACCCATGCCGTCAACCGTCGAGCGAAACATCACCACGTGGGCAATTCGTTCCGACTTTGCCCTTTGTGCAATCGACGGAACCCGACGCTATCTCGTTGCCCGTCCGTTATGCCAGGAAAATGCAAGAATTTGCCGAATGATCGCTGAAGTCTTCCTGGCTCGGCCACTGGCCGTTCACTTACCGTACACTTCAAATTCACTGCCCGGTTGGCTTTGTGGCCAGGTGCAATGGTGAAGGCCAGAAGCGGATCGCCTGCTCAGGACCGGAATCGGCGGGATTATCTGCTCTCGCCGGGGAACCACGGCACAACGCTGCCGTAGCGGATCAATTGCCCGTAGCACTGCGGCTCGGCCGGTTTCCACGCGAGGTCGAGTAGCTGTGCGGCGGCCTGCGCCGGAGTGGGTGCGCGGGTGACGTCCCACCACAGCGCCGAGGTGGGAAAGGGCCCGGGCATGTGGCCGGCGAGAATCCCTCGGACGTGGTACGCGTGAATGTCGTGGCCTTCGGTGATGCGTCCCTGACCGCGCTGCGTGTCTTCCGGGAGGTGGCCGAACGCGGAACGCTCACCGCCGCGGCGACCGCGCTCGGGTACACCCAGTCGGCGGTATCGCGGCAGATCGCGGCGCTGGAGCGGGCGGCGGGCACCGCGCTGCTGCAGCGGCGCCACGACGGGGTTCGGCTGACGCCCGCCGGTCAGGTGGTGGCGCGGCGCGCGGCCGCGGTGATCGACCAGATGGACGCCACCGCAAGGGAATTGGCCGGACTGCCGGAGGATCGGGCCAGCGTGCGGCTGGGCTGGTTCCCGACGGCCGGGGCCTGGCTGGTGCCGCACGCGCTGGCCGAGTTGCGGCGAACGCATCCGGGGATCACCGTTATCACCCGCGAGGGCCGTACGCCCGCCCTGGTGCGGGCGCTGCGTGCGGGCACGATCGATCTCGCACTGGTGTCCTCGGCGCCGCCGTTCCGTCCGCTGGACGGCGAGACTCCCGCCCTGCTGACGCAGGTCCTCGCCGAACGCCCACTGCTGGTGGCGGTTCCGGCGGACCACCCGCTCGCGCGCGGCGACTACATCGACGTGCGCGACCTGCACGGCCGGCACTGGATCGCGGGCTCGCACGGTGAGCACGCCATGGGCGTCTGGCCCGGGCTCGGCGAGCGTCCCGAGATCGTGCACACCGCCCACGACTGGCTCGCCAAACTGCAGCTCGTCGCCGCCGGCGCCGGGATCACCACCATCCCCGCCTCCGCGCGCCCGGCCCTGCCCGCCGGCGTCCGGGCCCTCCCGGTCCGGGGTGGCCCCACCGAAACCCGCCGACTACTGCTGGCCCGCCTGCCCGCATCCATGCCCGACCCGGCTGCGCGTCTCGCTGCCGCCCTCCGCACTGCCGCTGTGGGCTGACGTCTGTCCGGAGCGCGGGAACCGGTGCGGGGGGCCTCATTTCGGTGTCGGCTCGCGGGAGTAACGGCGTCAGGACGGTTTGTTGTGTCCGATCCCCGGGGCGAAGTCTCGCCATTCGCGCGCCCAGGCGGCGTGGTGGCGGTGCAGGAGAATGCGGTCGGCACACCAGACCAGAACGGTTGCGCCGCAGCAGGTTGCGATCATTGTCAGGATGGCGGTGTCGATGCCCTGGACCACCGCGTCGGACGTGGGCCGCGGCGCGGTGGTGGCCCGGCCCGAGGAGTCCAGCCACTGGGTCACCGTGCTGCCCCGCTTCGCCGAGTTCGGGACGACGACCACGGCGATATCGTTGCGGCCGTGGGAATTCCACGCCACGGTGGCCTGCAGCGGTCCGGACGCCACCACCCCCTGGCCGACCGGAACCGCGATGCGGAGGGGATCGGAGACGACCGTGGCCGTCACCGCGGTTTTGGCGGCGTTCTCGGCGCGGATGTGCGCTCCGGTGGTGGTGGCGGCCGAGATTCCCACGACGACCGCCAGCGGAATGGAGGCCACGGCCACGAGCACCGCGACCAGCCGCCAGGCCGCCTGCAGACGGTCCGAGGAACGCATCAGCCGATTGCGGCTCCACGGCGCGTTCCGGTGGATCCGAACGGGTAGCGACGCCGAGCGCGGCATCGTCGTTCGCCTCCTTCGATGGATCAGTCGCGGCCGAGAGCGTGCGCGAGCTGAGCCTTGGACATGCCGGATCGGCCCTTGATATTGCGCTGCTTGGCCTCGTTGTAGAGCTGGTCCCGGGTGAGTCCCTTGGGACCGCGGCGCCCCGAGCGCTGGCCTCCACGCTGCTGCGGGGACTTGCCCTCGAGCGACGTCCGGCTCGCGGTCGCGGTCTTGCCGGCGCGGGCGCGGTTCTTGTTCACGGTACGAGCACCGATCTCTTTGGCGCGCTTGGGCGATGCGCTGCGGTCCTCGGCGGAATCGCGGATGTGTTCGTACTGACGTTCCTCTTTGCCGGTCCATTCCTTGGGCATGATTCCGCCTTTCGGTCAGGGGAGGGGGCCATCGGTTTCGTCGGTCCATTCGATGCCGCGATACCCGGACAGGGCGTGGTGAAACGGGCTGGGAGTAGCCACCCCGGCGGTCAGGTGGCAGACTGAGTGCAGGTTGAGACTCCAGCCGATCCCGATCCCCCATGCCTTCTCGCAGTTCGAGCGTGTCGTCGATACGACCTGCGCTCGGACACTCTCTCGTCGAGGCGGATCGGCCACTCCCTGCTGGGAGGTATGTCATGTCAACGGTGTCCCTCGCACATAGCCATGTTGCGAATGAGATGCCCGGCCGCCGCTCGCGCCGCACGCCCGATGGGAACGGGCGGCCGACCGCTGGGACCGGAATCACCGATTGCCTCATCATCGCGGTCACGGGCGAACTCGACATGAACGGGTTGCCCGCGTTCCGGACCGCGCTGTCCGTCGCCGTCGATGCCGCGCCGCCCGCGGTGATCGTGGATCTGCGTCGTGCGCGATTCCTGAGCGTGCGCAACGCGGTCGTGCTGCTCGATGCCGTTCAGCGTGCCACCCGGTGTGGTGTCGGCATTCTCGTACCGAACGCGCCGCGCGCCGTCGAACGAGTACTCGACGTGACCGGAGTCAGGACCCTGGTCCATCGCGAGCAGGACCTGTCGAGCAACTGATCGGCGGATCCGGCCCGGTCCTGCTCTCGACCGCGCACGAGCAAATACCCGATTGATGAATTCCGCCGGTTTCCCGACCGCTTCGCGGGGTACGCGATGAACGAAACGGGGACCGATCGCAAAACGGGATTGATTCGATGGGGTGGTGACCGATGAGTGAATCGCCACAGGGTGACAGGATCGGGGACGGCCGAACGCCGAGCCCGGTATTCACCGACCGGCAGAACAACGGTAAGGCGCACCGGTTCACCGACTCCGCGTCGCTGGAGTCGCCCGCTCCGGCCGGTCGGGTGGCGCTGCGAATCCCGGCCGACGCCGGACAACTGGCGATGCTGCGTGCGCTCGCCGAAACCATCATGCTCACAGCCGATTTCACGATCGACGTGGTGACCGATGTGCGGGTCGCACTGGACGAGGTGGCGACGACGTTGATCGCGGCCGCCGTGCCGGACGCCTCGATCGAGTGTGAATTCCGGTTCGACGAGCAGCGGGTCCGGGTGCGCGTGGGCGCGGTGACCGGGAGCGACGCCGGATTGATCGAGCACAGTTTCGGCTGGCATTTCGTGGAAACACTGACCGATTCGATCGCGGTGAGCAGTGCGGAATTCGACGTGGTGCAGTGCGGGTACCCGGTCGTCGTGGAGCTCACCCGGCTCCGTGGGGAAGCGCTCCCGGGATAGCAGGGGCAGGAATTCGTTCGGTGTCCCAGCGCCACGATTCGACGATCTCGGATGACGAAGGGTCAGCCGGGCAGTCCGGCGCGCCGACCGACAACGGTTTCAGCGCGCGGGACGTCGTCCGCCCGGGTCTGGTGATCGGGGCGCTGGGGGTGGTGTTCGGGGACATCGGGACCAGCCCGATCTATACCCTGCGAACGGTGTTCGATCCGTCGGATCCGCACCCGGTCCCGGTGGATCCTGTCAATGTGTACGGCGTCGTGTCACTGGTGTTCTGGTCGGTGCTGATCATCGTGACGGTGACCTATGTGCTGCTGGCGATGCGGGCCGACAATGACGGCGAGGGCGGGATCATGGCGCTGATCACGCTGGTGCGGCGCTGGGCCGCGCGCGGCCGGCACCCGGCGGCCGTCCTGGCGGCGCTCGGAATCTTCGGCGCGGCACTGTTCTTCGGCGACAGCATGATCACCCCGGCCATCTCGGTGCTGTCCGCGGTCGAGGGAATCGAGGTGGTGGAACCGCCGCTGGCGAAGGCCGTCGTGCCGATCACCGCACTGATCATCGTGCTGCTGTTCGTGTTTCAGCATCGCGGGACGGCGTCGGTGGGCCGGTTGTTCGGCCCGGTCATGGTGGTGTGGTTCCTCGCGATCGGAGCGTGCGGCATCGGTGGAATCCGGCAGCAGCCGGGAATCCTGAAGGCGTTGTGGCCGGGCTATGCGCTCGGCTTCCTCGCCGGCCACTTCGCCATCGCCTTCTTCGCACTGGCCGCCATCGTGCTGGCGGTCACCGGGGCGGAGGCGCTGTACGCGGATCTGGGGCACTTCGGTCGCCGATCCATCACTACCGCTTGGCTTTTCCTGGTGCTGCCCGCCTGTCTGCTCAGCTACTTCGGGCAGGCCGCCCTGGTGCTCGGGAACCACGGGCACGTCGCGAGCCCATTCTTCCTGCTGGTCCCGGGCTGGGGGCGGCTTCCGATGGTCGCGCTGGCCACCGCGGCGACGGTGATCGCCTCCCAGGCGGTGATCACCGGCGCGTACTCGGTGGCCTCGCAGGCCGCCCGGATCGGGTACCTGCCGCGGCTGCGCATCGCACATACCTCGGAGTCGACGCCCGGGCAGATCTACGTGCCGTGGATCAATTGGCTGCTGCTGGTCTCGGTGCTCACGCTGGTCTTCGCCTTCCGCAGTTCGACCGCGCTGGCCTTCGCGTTCGGCATGGCGGTGACGTGCACGATCACCATCACGACCCTGCTGCTCGGTTACCTCGCGCACGCGAAATGGCGACTGCCGCTGTGGCTGGTCGCCGTGGTCTGGACGCCGCTGCTCGCGGTGGACCTGCTGTTCGTCGCGGCCAATCTCACCAAGCTGGTGCACGGGGCCTGGCTGCCCCTGCTGATCGGACTCGCCGCGTTCACGGTCATGACGACCTGGCAGCGCGGACGCGAGGTGGTCGCCGACGAACGGGACCGGATGGAAGGTTCGCTTCGTGAGTTCGTCGACGAGCTGTGGCACGACAGGTCGCGGTTGACGATCATCGACCGGACGGCGGTATTCCTCAACCGCAGCAAGGAAACCGTGCCGCTGGCCCTGCGCGCCAATGTCGAGCACAACGGTGTCCGACATCGCCAGACCGTCATCGTGTCGGTCGACACCGAGCCGGTGCCACGGGTTCCACCGGACGACCGCGTGCGGGTCGATCACCTCGGCTACCGTGACGACGGCATCGTCCACGTGACCGTGCGGGTCGGCTATATGGAACACCCCGATGTCCCGGCGGCGCTGGCCGGGCTGGATTCGGACGAGACAGAAGGCGAACTCGACCTCGACCGGGCATCCTACTTCCTGTCCGAGATCGAGTTGCGCGCCGCGGCGAAGCCCATCATGTCCCGATGGCGCACAAGGCTTTTCATCGCCATCAGCTATATCTCGGCCGACGTCGCCGACTACTTCCGGCTGCCCCGCCACCGCACGGTGGTCCTGGGCGAGCGGATCGAGGTATGACGCCGCGGGTCAGCTGGATGCGCGGGAGCGGGTGGCGGGCACGGGAGGGGCCGGATGGAGCTCGTAGACCGCGTATGCGGTGCCCAGCACGGGCTGGGCCACATTGCGGACCGGTATCCCACCGGGCGTCTCGCCGTGCTCGGTGCCCGCGTGGGCGTGGCCGTGCAGGGCGAGGTCGGCGCCGGCCGTGTCCATGGCCTCGCCGAGCAGGTAGGAACCGAGGAAGGGATAGATCTCGCGGGGCTCGCCGGCGAGGGTGGCCTCGATGGGCGAGTAGTGGGTCAGGGCGATGCGGATATCGGTGTCGAGCGCACTCAGCGCCGTGTGCAGTGCGTTGGCGAGATCAACGGTGTGCGAGGCGAATTCCCGCATCAGGGGTTCGCCGAAGACGCTCGCGCACCGGCCCGCGAAGCCGCCGCCGAAGCCTTTCGTACCGGCGACGCCGAGCACTGTCCCGTCGATGCTGAAAGCGACGCCCGTGCCCTCGAGCACCACGATTCCGGCATCCGCGAGGACGGCGGCGACCTCCTCCGCCGCATCCCCGTGATAGTCGTGGTTGCCGAGTACCGCCGCAACCGGGATGCCGAGCCCGGAGAACTCCCGCGCGGCGACCTGGGCCTCGGCCACGGTGCCGCACTTCGTCAGATCCCCGGCGAGGAGCAGGACATCCGCGTGCCGGTGCAGGTCCTCGAGCGCGGGACGGTACAGGCCCTGGGAATCGGTGCCCACGTGTACATCGCCAACGGCCGCTATCCGCATGTGCCACTGTCCTTTCCCGGGTCACGTCCCGAGCGTTTCGGCGGTCCCGGGTGTCCTCGGCGGGGTCACGCGGACCTCGTTGCGGATTCGGGATTCGGGAAGTTGTTCGCGTACAACGAGTTCCACCTGCCGCCGGCGCTCCTCGGTGGCCACCGTGCCGGTCAGCACCACGATGCCCGCCTGGAGCCGCACCTGGACGCCGAGTTCGGAGGTGCGGGGATCCTCGGCCAGCGCTCGATGTACGTGCGCCGTGTCATATTGCGGGAATTCGCTCATGACGGCACTCCGATCACCTCGAGGTCGGCCAGCAGGCCGAGGAATGCGCGGGCGTAGGGCGAGTGCCGGGTCTGCATGCGCACCTCGGCCCAGTCGACCTGCTCACGCAGGTCCCGGGCGATCCGGAGCAGCGGCGCCAGATCCAGCCGGTGCGCGTCGAACACCAGCATCTTGTCGATCATCAGATCGGTTCCGCTGATGACCGGCGCCACCGCGGACCCGACGCGCATGACCTCGGCGCGATCCAGCATCTCGTCGGTGACCTCGCGATCGCTGGGGCGGAAGATCAGGTCGATCAGGACGTCCCCGTCGTATGCCTTGGTGAGCCAGTCCTCCGGGGCGTCGGCGATGCGCAAACCGCCCGCGACCAGGGCGCTGCGGGCCCGGGAGACATCGGCGGGCTTGATGAACAGATCCACATCGTGTTCGGATCCCGGACCGCCGCGGGCGTAGACCGCGCACCCGCCGGCCACCGCGAATCGGATATCGGTCTGCGCGAGCGTGTTCACCGCCCTGGTCAGCGTGTGCAGCAGTTTGTCGACGGAGGTCGCCATACTGGCGCGGTACCCGCTGCGGCCTCGATCAATCACTGCGGGTGCGTCCGTATCCCGCGCGAGGGGAGGACGGTCGACGCTATTTCTTCGGTACGAGGATGCCGGTCAGGTCGGCGTCCCGGATCGGGGTGTCCGGGTTGCGCTGGGCTCGGCACATGAGTGTGATGGCCGCGATGGA
>NZ_JBEXJI010000029.1:0-113922 GCF_040609015.1 Nocardia sp. NPDC004860
CACGTCCGAGGAACGTGCCCCTCACCAGGGGGTTGGGTAAAAGCACCCCTGACGACCGCCTATACTCCCTGAAATGCGGATGTTCCTGGATATCCTCCTCGTTATCACCAGTGTGCTGCTGGTGCTGCTGGTGCTGCTGCACCGGGCCAAGGGCGGAGGTCTGTCCAGCCTCTTCGGTGGTGGTGTGCAGTCGAGCTTGTCGGGGTCCACTGTTGTCGAGAAGAACCTCGATCGCATCACGATCTTCCTGGGGTTGATCTGGCTGATCTCCATTCTCGGCATCGGCCTCGAAATCAAGTTCTCCTAGCCCCAAGCTCCTGAAATCGCCCGGGCACCACATCGGTGCCCGGGCGATTCGTCGTGCGCGGCAGGGTTCGTCGTGCGCGGCAGGGTCACCGCGGATGACTGCGCGGCAGGGTCACCGCGGATGACGTTGCACGGGTGACAGATTTGCGAGGGCGGCGCTGAGGGCCCGGCGGGCGTCGGCGCGGCTGATGGGGGTGTCGTCGTCGAGGGCGGCCAGTTCGATGGTGAGGAAGTCGCGGATCAGGTCGGACATGCTCACCCCGCGATGGTCGGCCTCGGCGCGGATGCGCTGATCCATGGCGTAGGGGAGCCGGACCGTGCGCAGCACCGTGACGGGGGTGTCGGGGCCGGGGAGGTCGGGTTCGGGGGCGTCCTCGTCGAAGGTGAGGCTGTCGAGGAAGTCGCGGGCTTCGTCGGCCGTGTGCGGGTAGCCCTTGTCCGGATAGTCAGTCATGGTCCGCCTCCCATTGTTCGAACTGGGCGAGAAGCCTTCCGGTCACCGGCCGGACGCCGACGACCTGCTGGTCCCACTGCGACAGCGGACGCACCACCACCGCCAGCGGCTGCCCCGCGCCGGTGCGGCCGATGATCATGAGAGCGGGCAGCCCGCCCGTTCCGCGCACCGGTCGCGGCCAGCGCCGGCCCGGGCCGGTCAGGACCCGCATGATCTCCTCGGGTGCGATGCCGAGCCGGGCCGCGACGTCGAGGGCCCACTCGGGAATCTCATATCCCACGGCCGCATAATACGATCGTAAAACAGCTGGTCGCCACCTGTCGACCAGCCTGTCGCGGACAGCGCGGGCGGGTCGGTGGCAGGAGTGTTGCCAAAGGGTGTTGCCAACTCGCATGACGCGCCGTGCCGAGATCGGCATCATGAACGAATGGACCCGGTGAAGACGGTCGCGCCGAGCCTTGCGGGGGTGCTGGACCGGAATCTGTTCTGGATGGTGTGGAACACCGTATTGGCCTGGATCCCGGTGGCTTTGGCGCTACTGGTGTTCCGCGGCGCGCGCGATGACGAACGGCGACTACCGATTTCGCCGGTGTGGTGGGGCGGATCGGCGCTGTTGCTGCTGTTCCTGCCCAATGCGCCCTATGTGGTGACCGATCTGGTGCACCTGCGCGACGACATCCGCGCGGCCGGCAACGGCCCGGTGGTGACGACGATCCTGCCGGTCTACGGCGCGTTCATCGCCTCCGGTTTCGTCGCCTACTACCTGGTGCTGGCCGAGCTGGGCCGCTTCCTGGAGGCACGTGGACTGGGCGCGCTGCGCACCCCGGTGACGCTCGCGATCCATTTGCTGTGCGCGGTAGGCGTTTTCCTGGGCCGCTGGGTGCGATTGAACAGCTGGGAGCCGGTGGTGCAGCCGCGTGGCACCTTCGATCGCATGATGCTGGCGCTGAGCTGGAACTGGGCGCCGGTGCTGATAGCGGCCATGTTCGTGGCAACGGCCCTGGGGCACTTCGTGACCCGGGCCGTGGTGGAGGCGGGCATCGACAGCGCCCGCCGGGGCGCCCGGCTGATCCGAACCCGGAAGTTCGCCTAGCCGAGCGCCTTCGGGGAAATCAGGCGATGCCCAGGCGCTCCTGAGCCAGCACGCGGATCGCCTTCTTGTCCGGCTTGCCGAGCCCGGTCAGCGGCAGCTCCTCGATCACCACCACGTGCTTGGGCACCTGCACCGAACCCTTGCGCTGCTTGACCGCGGCCTGGATCTCGGCGGTGACCACCTCGATCGCGGCCGGATCGGCCGCGGTGGCGGGGTCGAGGACCAGCACGGCGGTCACGGCCTCGCCCCAATGCGCGTCCGGCACACCGACCACCGCGACGGTGACCACCTTCGGGTGCTCGGAGACAACGTCTTCCACCTCGCGCGGGAACACATTGAACCCGCCGGTGACGACCATGTCCTTGGAACGCCCGACGATGAACAGGAATCCGTCCTCGTCCTGGCGGGCCAGATCGCCGGTGCGCAGCCAGCCGTTCTTGAACGTATCGGCCGTGACCTCCGGCAGATTCAGGTAGCCGGCGGCGAGCAGCGGCCCGGAGACACAGATCTCGCCGACCTCACCCTGCGGAACCGGTTTGTCCTCGCCGTCCAGCAGCGCCACCCGGACCGCGACCGAGGGCCGCCCGCACGAGGTGAGCCGCTCCTTGTCGTGCTCGTCCTTGCCCAGGTAGCTGATCGCCATCGGCGCCTCGGACTGCCCGAAGTACTGGGCGAAGATCGGCCCGAAGCGATCGATGGCCTCCTGCAACCGATTCGGGTCGATGGCCGAGGCCCCGTAGTACACCGTCTCCAGCGAGGACAGGTCGCGGGTCTGGGAATCCGGGTGATCGAGCAGCGCGTACAGCATGGACGGCACCAGCATGGTCGCCGAGATCTTGTGCTCCTCGATGGCGCGCAGCACTTCTCCGGCATCGAAACGCGGCAGCACCACGCACTGCCCGCCCAGCAGCACGACCGGCAGGAAGAACGCCGCGCCCGCGTGCGAGAGCGGCGTGCAGATCAGGAACTTGGGGCGCTTGGGCCACTCCCACTCCGAGAGCTGGATCTGCGTCATGGTGTTCATGGTCAGCGCGGTGCCGATCACGCCCTTGGGCTTGCCGGTGGTGCCGCCGGTGTAGCTGATGGAGATGACGTCGGAGGGCAGCAGCTCCACCGCCTCCACCGGATGCGGCGCGTACTTGTCGGCGGTCGCCAGCAGATCCACGCCGACGTCGGCGAGCAGTTCGGGCACCGGGCCCAGCACCAGGATCTTGGTCAGCGTCGGCACCATGTCGACCAGCTCCCGGGCGCGCTGCACGAACGCGGGCACCGGATCCAGGATGAGCGTCGAAATGCCCGCGTCGGCGAGCACATACGCGTGATCGTCGAGGCCGCCGATGGGGTGCAGGGCGGTGCGCCGCGAGCCCACGATCTGGCCCGCGCCGATGGTGAACAGCACCTCGGGCCGGTTCAGCGCGAGCACGCCGACCGGAGTGCCGGTGGTGACGCCGTGCTCGGCGAAGGCGTCGATGTAGCGGCTCATGCCGTCGAGCACCTCACCGCCGGTGAGGACGTGGTCGCCGAGGGTGAGCACCGGGCGGTTGCGGTGCCGCTTCAGCCCGGCCACCAGGGCGTGGCCGTTGTGCACCGGCAGCCGCAGCAGGGTGTCGGGATCGAGTGTGGTCATGGGATTCTCAACTCCGTCCGATGGTCACGCCGTGTGGGCCGCGTACAGGGTGACGACCACCGCGCCGCCCAGGCCCAGATTGTGCGCCAGCGCGGTGCGCGCGCCCGCGACCTGCCGCTCGCCCGCGAGTCCACGCAGCTGCCAGCTCAATTCGGTGCACTGGGCCAGGCCGGTCGCGCCGAGCGGGTGGCCCTTGGAGATCAGGCCGCCCGACGGGTTGACCACCCAGGTGCCGCCGTAGGTGGTGGCGCCGGACTCGATCAGCGCGCCCGACTCGCCTTCCCCGCACAGTCCCAGCGCCTCGTAGGTGATGAGCTCGTTGATGGAGAAGCAGTCGTGCAGCTCGATCACGTCGACGTCGGCGACGCCGATTCCGGCGCGGGAGAACACCTTCGAGGCCGCGGCCCGGGTCATGGGCGCGCCCACCACGTCGATCATGGAACCGGTGGAGAAGGCGGTGCCGTCGTCGGTGGCCAGCTCCTGGGCCAGGATCTCGATGGCCTGACCCTCGAGACCGTTGGCCTTGACGAACTCCTCGCTCACCACGACCGCGGCAGCCGCGCCGTCGGACATGGGCGAGCACTGCGAGCGGGTCAGCGGGCCGTGCACCGGCTTGTCGCCGAGGACCTGCTCGAGGGTGTAGGCATCCTGGAACTGCGCCAGCGGGTTCCGGGTCGAGTGCTCGTGGTTCTTGACCGCGACCGCCGCCAGCTGCTCGGGCGTGGTGCCGTAGCGCTTCATGTGCTCGAGGGCGGCATTGCCGAAGAACTGGGTGGTGATCGGCGCGGCGGAGAACTCGAAGTGCTCCCTGTTCACCTTCAGGTGCGCGTCGACGGTGGTGACCTTGGGCTTGGTGGCCGGGCCGGCCATGGCCTCCTTGGTCATCTGCTCGAAGCCGACGGCCAGGGCCACATCGGTGATGCCGGCGGCCACCCACTCGCGGGCGAACATGAGCGCGGTGGAACCGGTGGCGCAGTTGTTGTTCACATTGACGATCGGGATGCCGGTCAGGCCGATGTCGTAGAGGGCGCGCTGGCCGGCGGCCGAGGGCTGGAAGACGTAGCCGACCGCGGCGCGCTGCACCTGGTCGTAGGTGACGCCCGCGTCCTTCAGCGCGCCGTTCACGGCCTCGGCGACCATCTCCGGGTAGGTCCACTCGCGGGAACCGATCTTGACGAACGGCGTCATGTTCACGCCGACGACGAAAACGCGTCGCATAGGATTGTCCACTCCTGTTCTTCGGGAACGTAATTCGTGATGTCTAGTCGGCGCGCGGGACGCGGCCGTCGAGGTCGGTGAAGCCGTAGGCCTCGGCCAGGTCGGCGACCTTCCAGGCTTTTCCGGTGCGCGCCAGGCGATCCGGATCCGCGGCCAGCGCGACCACGGCGCGGCCGGCGAAGTGCGGGGTCTCGGCCTGGTCGAGATCGAAGGTGCCCTCGCCGGGCAGGGTGACCAGGCGGCGGCCCTGGGCATCGGCCGGAACCAGTTGCAGCAGTTCGGTGTTCACGATGCCCGGCCAGATCGAGACCGCGGTCGCGCCGGTGCCGTCGAGGTCGTGCGCCATGTCGGCGGTGAGCCGGTCCACGGCGGCCTTGCCGACGCCGTAGACCGCGTTGTGCATCTGGCGGATCGCGCCGGGGGAGGACACGCTCACGATCAGGCCCTGCGACTCGATGAGCAGCGGCGCGGCGAAAACGCTTGCCACGTAATGGGATCGGACGCCGATATCGAAGCCCTCGTCCCACGCCCTGGGCGGCACCTCCCAGAACTTGCGGCCGATCCAGCGCGCCGACGCGGGGGAGTTGTAGACATTGTTGACCAGCACGTCGAGCCGGCCCTGCTCGTCGCGCACCTGCGCGAACAGTTTCTCCACGGCCGCGTCGTCACGGTGGTCGCAGACCACCGGCACCCCGATCCCGCCCAGGGCGTCGATCTCGGCGGCGGTCCCGGCCACGGTGCCCGGCAGGTGCCCGGCCGTGACGGTGCGCCCGGTGACGTACACGGTCGCCCCGGCCGCGCCCAGCTCCAGGGCGATGCCCTTGCCGATGCCGCGGCTCGCGCCGGTCACCACCGCGACCTTTCCGGCGAGAATCTTGGGTATTTCGCTCACGACCTCTGGACATTACCTTGAAATAGGAACGTGTTCTAGAAATTGGAGGCGGAGTGGAACTGACGCATCGGACGATCGACACCGGGGAGGTCCGCATGCACGTCGCGGATCAGGGCGAGGGCTTCCCGGTCGTCTTCTGTCACGGGTTTCCGCACACCTGGTTCATGTGGCACCACCAGCTCGATGCCGTCGCCGCGGCCGGCTACCGTGCCCTCGCCCCCGACCTGCGCGGATACGGCCGCACCGAGGCGCCCGCCGACCCGGAGGCGTACACCAACGCCGCCGTCATCGGCGACCTCATGGCCCTGCTCGACGACATCGGCGCGGAGCGGGCGGTCTTCGTCGGCCTCGACTTCGGCGCCCAGCTGGTGTGGGAGCTGAGCCTGCGCGCCCCCGAGCGGGTGGCCGCCGCCATGGTCCTGAACAACCCGTTCGCCCCGCGCCCGCCGCGCGCCCCGTCGGCCTTCTGGACGAACGCGGCCGAACGCCACTTCCTGCACCTGTCCTACTTCCAGACCCCCGGCATCGCCGACGCCGAACTCGCCGCGGACCCGCGCGGTTTCCTGGCCCGGGTCTACTACTCGCTCTCCGGCGACTACCACTACCTCGACACCTGGAAGAACCCGCCCGGCCTCGGTTACCTCGACGTCCTCCCGCAGGCGCCCGCCCTGCCCTGGCCGTGGCTCTCGGAAGTCGAATTCGACACCCTGGTCCAGGATTTCGAGCGCACCGGCTTCACCGGCGGCCTCAACTGGTACCGCAACCTCGACCGCAACTGGGAACTCACCGCCGCCTACGCCGACGCCAAGGTCGAAGTCCCCACCTTCTTCCTCTACGGCCAGAACGACCCCGACATGGAGGGCTTCAGCGGCCGCGACCCCCTGGCCACCCTGCGCGCCAACGTCCCCGACCTCCGCGAGGTCGTCGAGGTCCCGGCCGCGGGCCACCTGGTCCAGCTCGAGCGCCCCGACGCGGTCAACACCTTCCTGACCGATGCCCTGAAGAGCCTCGGCCTCCCGGCGTAACCCGACCGGACCGGTGGCCCGGGACACCAGGCCCGGTCACCGGTCGATTCGAGGATCCTGCTGTTCGTGCGTCCAGTGAGAGGCGTACCGTCGGGCAGATATCGGGTGTTGTCGATCAGGAGGCCCGGTTCATGGCAGTTCGAGTTCACGCTTTCGGCGATGACGCGCTCGGCCAGCATGACGGGGTGGCCATTGCCGCGCTGATCCGCAGCGGTGAGTTGAGTGCGGCCGAGGTCGCGAAGGCGGCCCGGGAGCGGGTGGCCCACGTGGATCCGGTGTTGCACGCGGTTGTGGTGGAGGCGGATCCGCCGCTGATCTCGGGGGACCGGGAGGCGCTGCTGTACGGCGTGCCGGCCTTCGTGAAGGACAACACCGACGTGGCCGGGCTGCCGACCCAGCACGGCAGTGCGGCCTGGCGGGCCCGGCCGGCGAAGGCGCACGGACCCTTCGCGAAACAGTTTCTGGGCACCGGTGTGACCGTGCTCGGGAAGAGCACGCTGCCGGAGTTCGGGTTGAACGCCACCACCGAATTCGTCGATGCCGAACCGACCCCCAATCCGTGGGACACCGAGTTCTCCTCGGGCGCCTCGTCGGGTGGTTCGGCCGCCCTCGTCGCGGCGGGCGCGGTGCCGATCGCCCACGGTAACGACGGTGGCGGTTCCATCCGGATTCCTGCCGCCTGCTGCGGGCTGGTCGGCCTGAAACCGACGCGTGGCCGTCACCTCGACGGCCCGCAGGCTCGTTCCATGCCGATCAACCTGGTCTCCGAGGGCGTGCTCACCCGCACGGTCCGCGATACCGCCACCTATTTCGCGGCGGCCGAACGCTTCTGGCGCAATCCCGCGCTGCCGCCGATCGGGCTCGTCGAGGGGCCCGCCCAGCGGCGGCTGCGTATCGGCCTGCTCAGCGATCCCATCACCGGGGCAACCCTGGACCCGGAGATTCGCACGGTCCTCGAAGAGACCGTCACGCTGCTGGAGGGCCTCGGCCACGAGGTGCGGCCCATCCCTTACCCGGTGGACCGGGGGTTCGCCGAGGATTTCGCCACCTACTGGGCGATGCTGGCCTTCCTGGGCAGCCACACCGGCAAACTGAGCTTCGGCCGGTCCTTCGACCCCGCCCGCCTCGATCCCTTCACCCGTGGCCTGGCCGCCCGCTTCCACGGCTCCGCCCTGCGCTCACCCGCTGTGCTGTACCGGCTTTCGCGCCTCCGCCGCGCCTACGCGGCCTCCTTCCACGACGTCGAACTCGTGGTGTCCCCGGTGCTGGCGAGTCTCACACCCCGCCTGGGCTACCTGAGCCCCGGTGAGCCCTTCGACGAGGTGTTCGGCCGCCTGCTGGACTACGTCACCTACACACCGTTCGCGAACGTGACCGGGGCCCCGGCCCTTTCGCTCCCGATGGGCGCATCCGAGTCCGGTCTCCCCATCGGGATGATGTTCTCCGCCCTCCACGGCGACGAACGCACCCTGCTCGAACTCGCCTACGCCCTGGAATCGGTCCACCCCTTCCGCCGCATCGAGCAGTGACGAGCTAGACCGAGACCGCGCGCAGTGCGTCGGGCGTCAGATCCTTCAGCGCCGGATACCCGTCCACCGCCATGATCAGATCCGCCTCCGCGAGCAGCGTGCGCAGCACGTGCACGATGCCGTCCGCGCCGCCCAGCGACAGCCCGTAGGCGTAGGGGCGGCCGATGCCGACCGCGGACGCGCCCAACGCCAGCGCCTTGATGATGTCCGCGCCCGAGCGCACCCCGGAATCGAACAGCACCGGCAGCCCCTCGGCGGCGGCCACCACCTCGGGCAGCATGTCCAGCGCCGGGAGCCCGCCATTGGCCTGGCGGCCACCGTGATTGGAGCAGTAGATGCCGTCCACGCCCAGATCCCGGGCGCGACGCGCGTCCTCGGGGTGGCAGATGCCCTTCACGATCAGCGGCAGCTCGGTCAGCGACCGCAGCCACGGCAGATCCGCCCAGGTCAGCGGATTGCCGAAGACCTGGATCCAGCGCAGGATGGCCGACTGCGGATCCTGCTCCGGCGACTGCGCCAGGCTCGCCCGGAACACCGGATCGGTGAAATAGTTGGCCAGGCAGTGCCCGCGCAGCTGCGGGAAATTACCGGTGGACAGATCGCGCGGCCGCCAGCCGGTCACCCAGGTGTCGAGGGTGACCACGATGCCCTTGAACCCCGCCCGCTCGGCCCGCTCCACCAGGCTGGCGGCGAGATCCCGGTCGGTGGGCGTGTAGAGCTGGAAAAAGCCGGGGGTGTCACCGAATTCGGCCACCACGTCCTCCATCGGATCCACGCTCAGCGTGGACGCCACCATGGGGACGCCGGTGCGCGCCGCGGCCCGCGCGGTCGCCAGATCACCGTGCCCGTCCTGCGCGCACAGGCCGATCACACCCACCGGCGCCATGAAAACCGGTGCGGGCCAGGTGCTTCCGAACAATTCCATCGACAGGTCACGCTGCTTGGCGCCCACGAACATGCGCGGAATCACGCCCCACCGATCGAAGGCCGCCACATTGGCCCGCTGGGTGCGCTCGTCGCCCGCGCCGCCCGCCACATACGACCACACCGCCGGCGGCAGCGCCGCCTGCGCCCGCTCGGCCAGCTCTGCGAAGCTCACCGGCAGCGCCGGCACCACCCCGCGCAACCCGTCGAAGTAGATCTCGTTCTGAAAATCACCGAATGCCACGACGCACTCTCCAGTTCCGTCTCTGCCGAAAGCGACACTGCGATTGTGCGAGACTGGGCATCAGACACGGGTGAATCGCAGGATACGAGCAGAGGGTGCCGAACCGTGCAGGATGACGTCAGGCTGCTGACCGAGGAGGAGCTCGCGCTCATCCACGCCCTGCAGCTGCGGCCCCGCGCGTCGTGGACCGACCTGGGGCGAGTGCTCGGCGTGGACCCGGTGACCGTGGCCCGCCGCTGGCAACGGCTCAGTGACCGCGGCGAGGCGTGGATCAGCGTCTCACCCGGCCCGGCGGTGTTCGATCTGCTGTGCGCCGCCTTCGTCGACATCGATTGCGCCGCAGGGCAGACCGATGCGGTGGTCGCCACGCTGGCCGCGCATCCGCACATGCTCACCCTGGAACGCGCGGGCGGCAGCAATCGCATTCTCGCCACCGTGGCCACCGGCGATTTCGGGCAGATGTCGCGCTACACCCTCGACGTGCTGCCGGCCGTCCCGCACATCGCGGCCGTGCGCACCCGCATCGTGACCCACTGGTTCGCCGAGGGCGGCAGCTGGCGCATCGACGCCCTCGCCCCCGGCCAGCGCGACCAGCTGCGCACCACGCCCGCTCCGGCCGGGGCCGACCGCGGCCGCCGCGTCACCCCGCTGGACCGGGCCCTCATCGGCGCATTGGCCCGCGACGGCCGCGCCGCGCACAGCGTCCTCGCCGCCGCCCTCGGCACCAGCGCCTCCACCGTCAAACGCCGCATCGACGAGCTCACCCGGCTCGGACTGCTCAGCTTCCGCTGCGATTTCGCGCGCCCGCTGGGCGGCTGGCCGGTCGCGGTCACCTTCTGGGCGACCGCGCCCACCGCCGCGCTGCCCGAGATCGGCTACGGGCTCATCCGCCTCCCGCAGACCCGCAACTGCGCCGCCGTCAGCGGCACCCACAATCTGGTGCTGCAGGCCGGACTGCACGCGGTCGCCGAGGTCACCCGCTTCGAAAACCAGATCGCCACACTGCATCCCGAGCTCGTCGTGACCGAACGCACCATCACCCTGCGGCACGAGAAACTGCTCGGCCGCATCCTCGACCGCCACGGCCGCTCCCGTATCGCGGTGCCGCCGGATATCTGGCGGGAAACTGCACCGGCACAGGGTGATTCGCACTGAAAGCTGACAATCTGTCACCGGCGCACGGCAATTCGACGCCAACTCTCGGCTGAGGCGTCTCAGAAGTTCGCGTTGAGGTATTCCGCCGCATGCGTCGTCCACAGCATGCCCGTGCCCGGCATATTGTGCCCGGAATACAGCACGTGCTGCCCGTCCGGCCACGGCGTCAGATATCCGATCAGCCCACGCACCGCCGCCTCGTACCGATTCAGGTTCGCCACCGGATTCTGCATCAGGAACTCCAGCAGCTCATGGAAGATCACCGGCGTCAGATTCCCGATCCGTGCCCCCTCGACCAGCGAGAACGGCGAAATCGCGGTATCGATGGCCCGCAGCGGCGAATCGGCGGGGGAGGCGGTGATGATGTCGCCGGGATTCGCGTACTCCCGCACATCCATCCCCAGCGGCCACGCCCCCCGCTGCCCGTGCAGCCCGTACGTCGTTGCCGGGCACAGATTCCCGACCGACTGCCCCGCCCGCCGCATCGGATTGGCGATATTCACCACGAACGCGATCTCCAGCGGCGACCCGTCGACATTGGTGTAGATGCCCGCTCGCACTCCCTGCAGAATCGTGCTCGCGACGATCCCGCCCAGCGAATAACTCATCAGCCCACACACATTCGGCGAATCCTGCAATGCCTTGACTCCCGCCGCCACCCCCAGCCGCACCGAGGAATCCAGCGACGGCCCCCACGTATCCGGATCCGGCCCGATCGAAGCCGGCCAATCCGGCTCGAAACACCGGAACTTCCCCGTATCCAGCAGCTTGGCGACATCGTGCAGCATGCCCGCCGGCGTCCCATCGCTGTTCCGCTGCTCCCCGGTACCCCGCAACGTGATGATGTCGATCATGGCATTCCCTCCACGCACGCCGAACCCTTCGACGCCTGTGCCCGACGCTAGGCCGATCCGGGCCCGAGCTCGCGAGTAGTGAACTACCCGATTCCGAGCCCGGACGGCGGCCGGCACGCGGCTCGAGCCGGTGCCCCGGACCGGACCTGCCGCACCCCGCGTGGTCTGTCGACCGGTGGCAGGTCCCGCCGGACACCGGCTCGCCGCCGGAGGTCAATACCGGGGTGCGGTCCAGCGGGCGGCCGGGGCGAACACGCCGGAGGGGTCGTAGCGGCGGTGCGCCTCGACCAGGCGATCGCGCTGTGCGGTGGTCCAGGCGGTCATGGTCTCCGCACTGGGCCGGCCGTGCGGATCCGGGGCGAAGTTCGGTGTGGCCGCGTTCAGACTCCAGGTGGAGAGCGCAGCGATCACAGTGTCCAGCGCCGCCGGGACCAGCGCTGCGATCGGTGGCGCCAGCACACCGACTGTGAGGAGGTTGAAGGCGGCCTGCCGGCCCGCGACCGTGGTCGGGGCGAGCGACTCTCGCGCGAGCGCGCCGCCGAGGGCGCGAATCTCGGCCATGGTGATGGGCAGGCCGCCCGCCGGGCCGGCAGCTTCGAGCAGCGCGTCGATGGCGGCGTCGGGCAGTTCGCGCAGCAGGGTCGCGCGATCGGCTGCCGGCATCGGGTCGACCGGGTCATTGTGGATGGAAGCCAGTGCCGCGTAGGGCATTTCGGCGACGGTGTCCAGCAACGGCGCCGCCACCGGCCGCAGCGGCGCCAGCAGCGCGGCGCCCTCGGCCAGGTCGCCGACATGGGCGTAGCGCAGGTGCAACACCGTGGCTCCGCGCAGCGGCTCCGGAATCTCCGGCAGCGGAGGCAGATTGAGGATCGCCACCGAACTGGTCACGGTCTCCGGCACGGTTGCCATCCAATTCCGCCAGGCCCGCAGCACCTGCGCCGCGTCCTCGATCCGGTAGGTCAGGCCGCCCGCGTACAGGGTGCGGATCGGGAACAGCCGGAAGGTCATCTGTGTGACGATCCCGAATGCCGCGCCGCCGCCGAGCAGCGCCCGGAACAGCTCGGGTTCGGTATCGGGGGAGACCCGGCGCAGGGTGGCGTCCGCGGTCACCACCTCCATGCCGATGACGTGGTCGGCGGCGAAACCGTAGGTGCGGGCGATCGGGCCCAGACCGCCGCCCAGGGTGTAGCCCACCACGCCGACACTCGTGGACGACCCCGCGAGCGCGGCGAGGCCGAACGGGGCGGCCGCGTCCAGGACACGCTGCCAGCGCACGCCTGCGCCGACGGTCGCGGTGCGCTGATCCCGATCGATCGACACCGCGTCCAGCAATGCGGTGTCGATGAGGATGCTCTCCGGCGGCGTAGGAGCGGCCCCGTGACCGGTGGCCTGCACCGCGACCGCGTAGCCGGTCGCGTTCGCGATGCTCACCGCGGCCGCGACGTCGGCGGCGCTGCTGGCCACCACGACGGCCGCGGCCCGATGCTCGGTCGCGACATTGAATCCGGTCGCCGACAACCGGTAGCCGTCCTGGCCGGGCGTGTGGACTTCACCGGCGACCGCCGCTCGCAGGCGTTCGGCGAGCACGGCACTCGGCATCGGCCGCCGCCCGGTGGCGGTCGGCGCGGGCGGATCGAAGACGCTGGACATGGGGCTCCTGAAAGTCGATGGTGCTGATCGATTTCCAGGAGACCGCGGCGCGCTTAGCGCGAACTTAGCTCCCGCCCAGCAACACCGGCGGGTTCCGCGCCGATCGCGCTCACCAGTGCGTTCACCTCGGCGCGCGTCATGCTCGCACCCGCCGCCAGGCCCGCGTCGAAATCGGCCGGGGGCAACGCCGACCGGACGGCGTCGGCCTCGCGTGGCGCGTCCAGCGGATCCATCACCTCCGGCAGGAACCCGATCCGCCCTCCCAGCGCCCGCACCGCCCCGAGCAGGCGGGCGCCGTCGGCAGGGCGGCCCCAGCGGGCGGCGAGCGCCGCGGCCGTGTGCACCATCACCAGCCACGAGGTGACATCCCCGTCCAGCTCCAGCGCGGTCTGCATGGTGCGCAACGCCGTGCGGGCGTCGGCCGCGTCGCCGGTGGCCATCGCACAGCGTGCCAGGGTCCACGACGCGGACGCGACCGGCCAGCGGTGCCCGCACCGCTCGGCGACCGAAACCGCCTCGCGCAGTGCGTCTCGCGCCGCATCCGGGCGCTCGGTGAAGCGCAGGATCATGCCCTCGATCATCAGGGCCTCGGCCAGCTGCCATGGCCGGCCGACCGCACCGGCCTCGGCGACCGCAGCCCGGGCCGCGTCCGCCGACGCGGACGAGGGCGCGACGACCGCGCGCATATACGTCGTCCACGACCGCATCCACGCGACCGTGGCCCGATCATCGGCCTCGGCCGCGACACGCGCGGCCCGCTCGGTCGCCTCCGCACCCCGGACCGGATCACCCGACAGATAGTACAGCCCGCCGAGACCGGCCAGCACGGCCGACAACGTCGGACCGTCGACCTCGTGCGCCGGCGGCGCGGTCGCGGCGAGCGCGCCCGTGATCGCCGCGATGCCTTCCCCGATGAACCCGCGCCGGTACCAGAACCAGTACAGGGCCGCCGCCAGCCGCAGCACATAGCCGTGGTCACCCGCCGCGAACGCGGACGCGATCGCACTGCGCTGTTCGGCGATATCGGCGCTCAGCGCGTCCAGCATCTGCGCCGACCGCGCGTCGCGCAGATGCGCCGCCGCGGCCCGGGACCGGTCCAGCACGGTGCGCCGGTGCGCGGCCCGCACCCGGGCGAGTTCGTCGGGTTCGCAACGGGCCAGCGCGAATTCGCGGATCGACTGCAGCATCCGATAGCGCCGCGGCGACGACGCGGGCTGGACCCGCAATAGCGATCGGCGCACCAGACCGGTCAGCGGTTCGAGGACCGCCATCGGTGCGGACGCACCGTGCACCGCGGCCGCGGCGTCGATATCGAAACTTCCGGCGAAGACGGCGATATCACGCAGCAGCCGCGCCTCGCCGGGATCGAGCAGACGGTAACTCCAGTCGATGGTGTCGGCCAACCGGCGCTGGCGTGCGGGTGCGGTGCGCGCGCCCCCGGCCAGCAGGGTGAATCGGTCGGCGAGGCCGTCGGCGATCTGCTGTTCGGACAGCATCCGCAGCTGTGCGGCGGCCAGTTCCACCGCGAGCGGAATGCCGTCGAGGTCGGCGCAGATCCGCCGCACCGGTACGCGCACCCGCTCATCGAGCGCCCAGCCGTCGACCACACCGGCGGCCCGGGCGGCGAACAACTCGACGGCGTCGGCCTCGTCCAGGGGCGAGACCTCGATGACGCGCTCACCGTCGAGCTCGAGCGGCTCTCTGCTGGTGGCCAGGATCCGGACCCGAGGGCAGTGGCTCAACAGCGTGTTCACCACGGCGGCGACTCCGTCGAGGACATGCTCGCAATTGTCCAGCAGCAGCGTGCATTCCCTGTCCGCGAGGATGTCCGCGAGCCGATCCGGCGAGCTCGCGCCCCGGACCTGCACGGCCGCGGCCACCGTGGCGGTGACCAGCTCATCGGATTCGATCGGGGCCAGATCGACCCACCACGGGCCGTCCCCGGCGGGCAGCCGGCCGCAGGTCTCCAGGGCCAGCCGGGTCTTGCCGACGCCGCCGGTGCCGACCAGTGTCGCCAGCCGTGCGGTGCGCAGCGCCCGGCCGATATCGCCGAGTTCGCCTGTGCGGCCGATCAACTGGGTGCGGGGAACCGGCATCGGCGAGACCGCCGCGGTCGCGGGCGGGCCGCCCGGCGCGGGCTTCGCCGATCCGAGCAGCAGCGCCTCGTCATGGCGCAGAATCGCGGTCTCCAGCTCGCGCAAGCGGACGCCCGGCTCGATACCGAGCTCGGTGTCGAGCAGGCGGCGGACATCCCGCAGGGCCGCAAGCGCATCGGACTGGCGCCCGGCCCGGTAGCGGGCCAGCACGGCCAGCTCCCAGGCTCGCTCGTCGAGCGGATGCGCCGATACCAGATCCTCCGCGTCGGCGAGTGCGGCGTCGACGCGGCCGGTGTCGAGGCGCAACTCCACCAGGGCCTTGCGCGCCCGCAGTTGGAGCGCGACCAGCCGGGTGATCTCGGGCCCAACGAAATCGGCGTCTGCCACGTCCGCGTACGGCGCGCCCCGCCATTCGCCCAGCGCCGCCTCGTAGGCTCGCAGACCGGCATCGAGATCGCCTGCTGCGCATGCGGATTCGGCGACCGAGACCTGCTCGGCGAAGCGGTGCGCGTCGATCCGGTCCGCGGTGAGATCCAGCAGATAGCGGGTACCGCAGCGGGCGATCACACCCTCGGCGCCGCGGCGGCGGTCGGGTTCGAGCCGATCGCGTAGTTTCGAGATCCCGAAATGCAGGGAACTCACCGACGGATCCGGGGCATCGTGCCAGACCTGCTCCAGCAACCTATCGGCCGATACTTCGTGCGGGAACGCGACGATCAACGCCGCCAGCAATGTTCGTTGCCGCACACCGCCCAGATCGACCGGTCGCCCGGCGACGGTGGCCGCCAGGCCGCCCAGCACCCGCAACCGCACCTGCGGCCGCACGGCATCGTCATCGACTTCACCCCGCGTGTCACCCACGGATCACCTCACTACAGCTCTCGCCCAGCAATCTAACCTGGCGAGGGAGCCGCACCGCGCATCGACGTGGATCCGGCCAGACGTCTCGAACCTGATAGCCGTGCTGGACGGTCGCGACATTCGTGTCGCGGTCGCCCGCTACCTGGATTGGGAGATCATCACCAGCAACCGGTCGCGATGGTCCGATGTCGAGCAGCGGCGCCGGGGCTGCTCTCATCCGGGCGAGACCGGTGACAAGACGAAAGGGCGGACTCTTGTGGCGAGTCCGCCCCTTTCGTCGGCCAGCGCCCGTTCAGCTCGGGAGATCTGCCGCAGCGGATTCGTCGAGGAGCCAGGTGGTGGATTCGGTGCCGATGGCGCCGGCGGCGGGGATGTCGAGGGGAGAGGCACCGTGGAGGGCGGCGGCTACCGCGGCGGCCTTGGCCTCGCCGGAGACGATGAGCATCACGTGACGGGACTTGCGGATGGCGGGGAGGGTCAGGGTGATGCGGACCGCCGGTGGCTTGGGCGAATTGGTTTCGGCCACAACCAGTTCGTGTTCCTCGCGGGTGGCGGCGGTGTGGGGGAACAGCGAATTGATGTGGCCCTCACCGCCCATGCCCAGCAGGTGCAGGTCGAAGGCGCCGTGTTCGGCCAGGTGGGCGTGGACGGTGGCCGAGTACTCGCCGGCGGCCTCGAGCGGGTCGGGGTAGTCGCCGCTGGAGGTCTCGGTGGGGTGGACGCGGGCCGGGTCGACCGGGACGTGGTCCAGCAGGGCCTGGCGGGCCTGGAGTTCGTTGCGTTCGGCGTCGCCGGTGGGGACGAAACGCTCGTCGCCCCAGAAGACGTCGAGTGTGGACCAGTCGATGTCGCCGGGGGCCTTGCGGACCCACTCCAGCAGGGCGATACCGGTGCCGCCACCGGTCAGGACCACCGACGCGGAGCCGCGCAGACGCTGCGCCTCCACCACCTGGGCGACGAACTTCGCGGCCGCGGCCTGCACGAGTTCGTCGGTGGTGGTGAAGGTTTCGACGGCGGGCTTACTCATAGGTCACCCTTTCGATTCCGGTGAGGGCCTCGGCGTAGATGTCGTCCGCGTCGAGGTGGCGCAGTTCCTCGGCCAGGCAGTCCTTGGTCTCGCGACGGGCCAGCGCGAAACTCTGGTCGGGTTCCCCGGTCCGGGTGAGCCTCGCGGTGCGGCCGTGCTGTGGACGCGCGATGGAGATCGACACCGTGGGCCGGTGCATCTCCACCTTGAGCTCGCCGGTGCGCCGCAAGACCGGGCAGTCCAGCCGCGCGGCCAGCCAGCCCGCCAGCATGTCGAGCGCCGGCTCTTCCTGCAAGCCCGAAATCGTCACGGACTCAACGGGTTCGAACGGAGCCTCGTCCAGCGCCGCCGCCAGCAGGGCCCGCCAGTAGGTGACCCGGCTCCACGCCAGATCGGTGTCGCCGGGCGCGTAGGACTGCCGCCGGCCCTTGATGGTCTCCTGCGGATCCGAGGCGAAGGTCGCGTCGGTGATGCGGCGGGTCGCCAGGCGGCCCACCGAATCCTTGGACGGGAACTCCGGCGCGCCCCGCGGCCACCACGCCACCACGGGGGTGTCGGGCAGCAGGAACGGGATCACCACACTCGACTCGTGCGGCACCAGATCCCCTTGCAGCCGAAGCACTATCACCTCGGCCGCCCCGGCGTCACCGCCGACGCGGATCTGCGCATCGAGCCGGGTCGGAGCCATGCGGTCACCGCGCGCGAGCACGATCACCCGGCAGGGGTGCTCCCGGCTGGCGTCGTTGGCGGCATCGATGGCGTCCTCGGCCTCGGAGCTGTCCAGCGTGCACACCACCAGGGTGAGCACCCGCCCCATGGTCACCACGCCATTGGATTCCCGCAGCTGCACAAGACGTTTCGACACCTCGCGGGTGTCGGTGTCGGGCATGTCGATGATCACGGCCGCCGCCATTCCCGCCCGCTGCGCGCGAGCATCTCGTCGGCGGATTCCGGGCCCCAGCCGCCCGCCTCGTACGGGTCGGGCTTGCCGGTGTCGGCCCAGTGCGCGAGCGCGGGATCGAGGATGCGCCAGGACAATTCGACCTCTTCGTTGACCGGGAACAGCGATGGCACCCCGAGCAGCACATCCAGGATGAGCCGCTCGTAGGCCTCGGGGGAGTCCTCGGTGAACGCCTCGCCGTAGCTGAAGTCCATGTTCACGTCGCGCACCTCCATCGACGACCCGGGCACCTTGGACCCGAATCGCATGGTGATGCCCTCATCCGGCTGCACCCGGATGACCAGCGCGTTCTGCCCGAGCTCCTCGGTCATGGTCTGGTCGAAGGGCAGGTGCGGGGCCCGCTTGAACACCACCGCGATCTCGGTGACGCGGCGGCCCAGCCGTTTTCCGGTGCGCAGATAGAACGGCACGCCCGCCCAGCGGCGGGTCTCCACGGCCAGGGTGATGGCCGCGTAGGTCTCGGTGCGGGAGTTGGGGTCGAAACCCTCCTCCTGCAGCAGGCCCACCACCGGCTCACTGCCCTGCCAGCCCGCGGTGTACTGGCCGCGCGCCGTCGTCTCGTCCAGCGGCTCGACGAGTTTCGTGGCCGAGAGCACTTTGATCTTCTCGATCTGCAGCTGCTTGGGCTGGAAGCTCACCGGTTCTTCCATGGCCGTCAGCGCCAGCAGCTGCAGCAGGTGGTTCTGGATGACATCGCGGGCCGCGCCGATGCCGTCGTAGTAGCCGGCGCGACCACCCAGGCCGATGTCCTCGGCCATGGTGATCTGCACATGGTCCACATAGTTGGCGTTCCAGATGGGATCCCACAGCTGGTTGGCGAAGCGCAGCGCCAGAATGTTCTGCACCGTCTCCTTGCCCAGGTAGTGGTCGATGCGGAACACCGAACGCTCCGGGAACACCGTGTTCACCAGGGCATTGAGCTCCTGGGCGCTCTTCAGGTCGTGCCCGAAGGGCTTCTCGATCACCACCCGCCGCCACGGATCGGGCTGTCCCGCAGGCGAATCCGACGGCTTGGCCAGTCCGTTCTTCGACAGCTGTTCGAGCACGATCGGAAAGTCACTGGGCGGGATCGACAGGTAGAAGGCGGTATTGCCGCCCGTCCCGCGATCCCGATCCAGATCCTTGAGCGTGGTGGCCAGCTTGTGGAAGGCCGCGTCGTCCTCGAACGTGCCGCGAACGAAACGCAGACCCGCCTTCAGCTGCTGCCACACCTCCTCCCGGAAGGGAGTGCGCGCCGAGGAGGACACCGACTCGTGAACCAGGTTCGCGAAGTCCTCATCGGTCCAGTCCCGGCGCGCGAAGCCGATCAGCGAGAAGCCCGGGGGCAGCAGCCCCCGGTTCGCCAGGTCGTAGATGGCCGGCAGCACTTTGCGGCGCGACAGGTCGCCGGTTGCGCCGAATATCACCACGTTGCACGGTCCAGCGATGCGCGGAACCCGGCTGTCGCGTGAATCGCGCAGCGGGTTCGGCGTCGCGACCGTCGTCGCCGCGCCTGCCACCGTCAGTTTCCTCCCGCGACCTGCAGTTTTTCGGTGGTGGCCGCGAGCAGTTCCTGCCAGGAGGCGACGAACTTGTCGACGCCCTCGGTCTCGAGAACACCGAACACGTCGTCCAGGTCGATACCGACCGCGACCAGTTGATCGAAGATCGCCTGCGCCTCGGCCGCCTTGCCGACGGCCGCGTTCGGCACGATCTCGGCGTGGTCGGCGACCGCCTCGAGGGTCTTCTCCGGGACCGTGTTCACCGTGTTGGGGGCGACCAGGTCGGTGACGTACATGGTGTCCGGGTATTCCGGGTTCTTCACACCGGTGGACGCCCACAGCGCGCGCTGCTTGTTGCCGCCCGCCGACGCCAGCTTGGCGTAGACGTCGGTGTGCTTGCCGCCGTCGAACACATCCTGGTAGGCCGCATAGGCCAACTGCGCGTTGGCGATTCCGGCCTTGCCGCGCAACGCCAGCGCCTCCGGGGTGCCGATGGCTTCCAGGCGCTTGTCGATCTCGGTGTCCACGCGGGAGACGAAGAACGAGGCGACGGACTGGATCTTGGCGATGTCGTGCCCGGCGGTCGCGGCATTGCGCAGACCGTCGAGGTAGGCGCCCATCACCGAGATGTAGCGCTGCACCGAGAAGATCAGCGTCACGTTCACGCTGATGCCCTCGGAGATCACCCGGGTGATGGCCGGGAGACCGGCCTCGGTGGCAGGAATCTTGATGAACAGGTTGGGCCGGTCCACGATCTTCCACAGCTCGATGGCCTGGGCCACCGTGCCGTCCGTGTCGAAGGCCAGGCGCGGGTCGACCTCGATCGAAACCCGGCCGTCGAGGCCGTTGCTCGCGGCGAAGACCTCGGCGAACACGTCGCAGGCGGCCCGCACATCATCGGTGGTGATGGTGCGGATGGCCGAATCCACATCGGCCCCGCGGGCGGCGAGCTCGGTGACCTGCTCGTCGTAGGCGTGGCCCTTGGAGAGCGCGCCCTGGAAAATGGTCGGGTTGGTGGTGACACCGACGACATTGCGAGAGTCGATCAGGCCCTGGAGGTTTCCGGACTTGATGCGATCACGCGACAGGTCGTCCAGCCACACCGAAACCCCGGCGGCCGACAGGGCCGCGGTGTTCGCGTTCTGGGTCATGAGGACTATCCCTTCACCTTGGCAAGCGAGCGGGTGGCAGCGGCGACGACGGCATCGGCGGTGATGCCGAACTCGCGGAACAGCGTCTTGTAGTCGGCCGAGGCACCGAAGTGCTCGATGGACACGTTCTCACCGGCGTCACCGGTGAAACGGTGCCACGGCATCGCGATACCGGCCTCCACCGAGACGCGGGCCCGCACCGACGGCGGGAGGACCTCGTCGCGGTAGGACTGCTCCTGCGCGTCGAACCACTCCACACACGGCATGGACACCACGCGGGTGCCGATGCCCTGTGCCTCGAGCGTAGCGCGCGCCTCGACGGCGAGCTGCAGTTCCGAACCGGTGGCGATCAGGATTACCTGCGGTGTGGCGGTGGAGGATTCGGCCAGGATGTAGCCGCCCTTGCGGACGCCCTCGTAGCTGGTGCCCTCCTGGATCGGCAGGTCCTGGCGGGTCAGGGCCAGCGCGGACGGGCCGTCCTGGTGCGGCGGCTCGGAGACCAGGAAGTGCGAATGCCGTTCGGCGCTATCGCGTTCCAGGATGGTGCGCCAGGCGTAGGTGGTCTCGTTGGCGTCGCCGGGGCGGACCACGTTCAGGCCCGGGATGGCGCGCAGCGCGGCGAGGTGCTCGATCGGCTGGTGGGTCGGGCCGTCCTCGCCGAGGCCGATGGAGTCGTGGGTCCACACATAGGTGACCGGGGTGCGCATGAGGGCGCCCAGGCGCACGGCCGGGCGCATGTAGTCGGAGAACACCAGGAAGGTGCCACCGTACGGACGGGTCGGTCCGTGCAGCGCGATGCCGTTCAGGATCGAGCCCATCGCGTGTTCACGCACACCGAAGTGCAGGGTGCGGCCGTACGGGTTGGCCTTCCACGCACCGGTGGAGATGGACTCCGGGCCGAACGACGGCACACCCGGCATGGTGGTGTTGTTGGACTCGGCCAGGTCGGCCGAACCGCCCCACAGCTCCGGCAGCACCGGCGCCAGCGCGGCGAGCACCTTGCCGGAGGCCTTGCGGGTGGCCATGCCCTTCGGGTCCGCCTCGTAGGTCGGCAGGGTCTCGGCCCAGCCCTCGGGCAGCCGACGCTCCTGCAGGCGGTCGAACAGCGCCTTGTTCTCCGGGTTGGCGGCGGCCCAGGCGTCGTACTGCTCCTGCCAGACGGCACGCGCGGCCTTGGCCCGGTCGGCGACATTGCCGCGCGAGTGCGCGATGACCGCGCCGTCCACGTCGAAGTTCTTCTCCGGGTCGAAGCCCAGGATCTTCTTGGTGGCCGCGACCTCGTCGGCGCCCAGCGCGGCGCCGTGCGAGGAGCCGGTGTTCATCTTGTTCGGGGCCGGATAGCCGATGATGGTGCGCAGCAGAATGATCGACGGCTTGTCGGTCACGGCCTGCGCCGCGGCGATGGCCGCCTCGATGCCGATCACGTCCTCGCCGCCCTCGACGGTCTGCACGTGCCAGCCGTAGGCGCGGTAGCGCGCGGCGGTGTCCTCGGTGAAGGCGATGCGGGTGTCGTCCTCGATGGAGATCTTGTTGTCGTCGTAGAAGACGATCAGGTTGCCCAGCTGCTGGGTGCCCGCCAGCGAGGACGCCTCGGAGGTGACGCCCTCCTCCATGTCACCGTCGGAGGCCACCACGTAGATGAAGTGGTCGAACGGCGACTTGCCCTGTGCCGCTTCGGGATCGAACAGCCCACGCTCGCGCCGCGCCGCCATCGCCATGCCGACCGCCGACGCCAGGCCCTGGCCCAGCGGACCGGTGGTGATCTCGACGTGGTCGGTGTGGCGGTACTCCGGGTGCCCCGGGGTCAGCGAACCCCACTTGCGCAGGTGCTCGAGGTCGGTCAGCTCGAGACCCATGCCCGCCAGGTACAGCTGGATGTAGAGGGTGAGGCTGGAGTGACCGCAGGAGAGCACGAAACGGTCGCGGCCCGCCCAGGCCGGATCACTCGGATCCAGCCGCATCACGCGCTGGAACAGCGTGTAGGCCAGCGGGGCCAGGCTCATCGCGGTGCCCGGATGGCCGTTGCCGGTGTTCTGGACCGCATCGGCGGCGAGGACCCGGGCCGTATCGACGGCTCTGGTATCCAGATCGGTCCAGTCGGTGGGGTGGTTCGGCTGAGTGAGCGCGCGGATGTCGTCTGTGACTGACACGACCGAGGTTCTCCTGACCTTCTCGTCAACGATGCGGTTGTGGGCGGCGGGGGATTCGCTGCGTTCGATCCGGGTGCGACACGGCCGCACCGATCTACAACCACCCTAAAGGGCGGCGTTTCGTGGTCATACGGGAACCCGCAATCACTGCCCGCCGCGTCTCTGGTTCGTGGCGTTTCCCGGACCTGTTCGTGACTACCCGGTGTACGCATCGCGAACCGGTCTCGGGCCGCGCTGGGGTGGACCTGGTCGGGAGCATGGTCGCCGTGGGTCTACCATGCTCTGTAGTAGTGGCCGCGCCGCACTGGGCTGTGTCTGGAGATCGGCAGAGCGCGCTGCTAGTTCCAGACCGGATCGGATAATGCACGGCGTGCGAGGAGAAACAGTGGGGATTGGGCAACAGCCGGGTGGCGCTCACGGCTCCTCCGGGGCGGTGCTCGCCGACCGTGTCACGGGCAGCGGCCCGCTGTCGGCGGCGGCCAGGCGGGTGCTCGCCTACATCGCGCTGACCAAGCCCCGGGTCATCGAATTGCTGCTCGTCGCAACGATTCCCACCATGCTGCTGGCCGACCGCGGCCACGTCGACATCCGGCTCATCCTGGTCACCCTGTTCGGCGGCTGGATGGGCGCGGCCAGCGCCAACACCCTCAACTGCGTCGCCGACGCCGACATCGACAAGGTGATGAAGCGGACCTCCAAGCGTCCGCTGGCCCGCGAGGCCGTACCCACCCGCAATGCCTTCGTCTTCGGCGTCACCCTCGGCCTGGCCTCCTTCGCCTGGCTGTGGTGGCAGGCCAATCTGCTCTCGGGCGCGCTGGTCGTGGCGACCATCCTGTTCTACGTCTTCGTCTACACCCTCGGCCTCAAGCGCCGGACCTCGCAGAACGTGGTGTGGGGCGGGGCCGCCGGCTGCATGCCCGCCCTGGTCGGCTGGTCCGCTGTGACCGGAAACATCGGCTGGCCCGCCATCGTGTTGTTCCTGGTGATCTTCTTCTGGACGCCGCCGCACACCTGGGCGCTCGCCATGCGGTACAAGGAGGACTACAAGGCCGCGGGCGTGCCGATGCTCCCGGTCGTCGCCACCGAGCGGACGGTCACCAAGCAGATCGTCATCTACACCTGGCTGACCGTCCTGGCCACCTTCGCCCTCGTCCCCGCCGCCGGTGTGATCTATGCCGCCGTCGCGCTGGTGGCCGGCGCCTGGTTCCTGCTCATGGCCCACCAGCTGTACTCCGGTGTGCGCAAGGGCGAGTCGGTCAAGCCCCTGCGACTGTTCCTGCAGTCCAACAACTATCTGGCCGTCGTGTTCTGCGGCCTGGCCGTCGACTCGGTGCTCGGCTGGCACACCATCGGCCACACCCTCTTCGGCTGATCCCGGCGCGCGTGTCGATTCGGCTCCCGGCCGTTCGATGACAGGGTAGGGGCGGAACCGCCGCCCACTCACCCGAGAGGACCGCGTCATGCCGAAACTTCGCGTCCACAATTTCGCCGTCTCCCTGGACGGTTTCGCCGCCGGACCGGATCAGGGCCCCGACGCCCCGCTGGGGATCGGCGGAGAACGCCTGCACGACTGGGTCTTCCTGACCCGATACGGCCGCGAGATGATCGGCGAGAGTGGCGGCGACCTCGGCGCCGACAACGACCTCCTCGCCGCGGGAGACCGCGGTATCGGGGCCACCATCATGGGCCGCAATATGTTCGGCCCCGTCCGCGGCGACTGGCCCGATCACTCCTGGACCGGCTGGTGGGGCGACAACCCGCCGTATCACCACGACACCTTCGTCATGACCCATCACCCCCGCCCTGCGCTTCCGATGCAGGGCGGCACCACCTTCCACTTCGTCTCCGACACCCCCGAAGCCGTCCTGAAGCAGGCTTGCGAGGCGGCCGGAGGTCAGGATGTCCGCCTGGGCGGCGGCGCGGGCACCATCCGCCAGTTCCTGGCGGCGGGCCTGATCGACGAACTGCACGTGGTGCAGGTCCCGATCCTGCTCGGGTCCGGCGAACGGCTGTTCCAGGATCTCGGCACCCTGTCCGGCTATCGCCTGTCGGACATGATCAGCACCAGGGCCGTCACCCACCTCTGGTTCACCAGGCAATAGGCCCGGGCACGCGGGACCTGTTCGCGCACCGGCTCATTCACTCGCGGTGCTGGGGCGGGGGAGCGGACCGCGCAGGATCGCCGCCGCCTCGGTGCCGACGGCTCGCCGCAGTTGCTCGGCCGGCATGTCCTCGAGTCCGGCGGCATTGCGCAGGAACGGTTCGAACAGCTGCCAGCCGAGCATGAACGCGGCCACATTCGCGACGGCCAGGGCGGCGTCCCGGTCGTCGGCGTGCTGCGTCCGAGCCTGATCGATCAGGGATTCGATGACCGGGAACCGGCTCTGCATCTGCCCGACCGGGTAGCCGTCGAGGATCGCACGGGCCAGCACGCTCCAGTGCCGGCGCAGGCGCGGGTCGTCCGGTGCGAGCACGCCCGCCGCGGCGAGTGCCGCGGTTTCGGCGGCCAGGTGATCGAGTACGGCCGTGACCACCTTGTCCTTGGCCCCGAGGTGGCGGAAGACCAATCCGTGGTTGACCCCGGCCCGGTCGGCGATATCGCGGATGGAGGTCGCGGCCGGGCCGCGCTCGGCGAACAGGTCGGCGGCGTGGGTGAGCACTGCCGAGACGACGGCGTCGCGTCCGAGCGGTCCGCCTTCGTCCGGCGAAGTCCTTGCGGCGGATGTAGTCATGCGACTACAGTAGCGCACATCAGGTGTAGTCAATTGACTACAGTCCATTCGATCAGCGAAGGAAGACCGTCATGACTGTGATCGCCGACAAAGACCCCGCCGCCGATATCACGCCCCGAACCGTTCAGATCCCTGGATATCCGGTGTGGTCGGGCCCGTTCACCCACCTCGCCGCCGAACGCGACCGGCTGGCCGGGCTGCGCTGGCAGAGTTTCGACGCCCGCCCGGTGGGTGCCACGCTGGGCGCCGAGATCTCCGGCGTCGATCTGACCCGCGAGCAGCCGGACGCGGTGATCGCCGAGGTGCGGCAAGCGCTGCACGAGTACAAGGTGCTGTTCTTCCGTGACCAGCCGCTCACCCCGCAGCAGCACGTGGCCTTCGCGCGCCGCTTCGGCGAGCTCGAGGTGCACCCCTTCATCCCCTCCAACACCGACTGCCCCGAGCTCGTCCGGTTCGAGAAGAGCGCTCAGGTCAGCGGATTCGAGAATGCCTGGCATCACGACGTCACCTGGCGCGAGCAGCCCTCGATGGGCGCTGTCCTGCACGCGATCTCGGTTCCCGAGATCGGCGGCGACACCCTGTTCGCCGACATGTACGCCGCGTACGACGCACTCGACGCCGAGACCCGCGCACGCGTCGAAACCCTCGACGCCGTCCACGATTTCACTCGTGCCTTCGGCCACACGCTCAACGACGAACAGCGGGAGAAGATGCGCGCGCAGCATCCGGCGGTCCGCCACCCCGTGGTCTGCACGCACGCGGTCACCGGTCGCAAACACCTCTACGTCAACCGCGTTTTCGCCGACCACATCCACGGCCTCGACCTCGACGAGAGCCGCGCCCTCATCGATCGCCTGTGCCGTACCGCCGACGCCCCCGAACACCAGGTCCGCCTGCACTGGGAGCCCGACACGGTCGCCTTCTGGGACAACCGTGCCGTCCAGCACTATGCCGCCAGCGACTACTGGCCGCAGGTGCGGATCATGGAGCGCGCCTCCATCATCGGCCCGCGCCCCAGGCGCTGACTCCCGAGGTCGCCCGCCGGTCGGGGGCGACGGGCGACCGTGCGGATGGCCCTACAGGCGACCTGCTGAGCGCGTAACCGGCAGCAGCCCTTCGCTTTTCGAGCCGATCGTCCCACCCGGCCCTGGGCATCGGGAGTCCTCCGAAGACCGGTCGTAGCTCTGCGGAGACAGGCAGGCCCGAGGGGGCGGCCGGTGCCGGTGTGGTGTGGGGAGCGGCGGATAATCGATTGATCCGACTCGGATTTCGCTGGAACACTGACTTGGCTCGACTCCTGGAACGTCGGCTGCACCGAAAGCACTGCGAGGAGGGTTCGTCATGTCTCGGCCGGTTCGAATTCTGGTGTGTGGCGGCGGGATCGCGGGGAACGCGGTCGCGTTGCAGCTGTTGCGGGGCGGGATGGCCGTCACCGTCGTGGAGCGGGCGCCGGTCCCGCGGCCGGGCGGGCAGGCCGTCGACCTGCGCGGGCCCAGCCGCAAGGTGGCCGAGCGGATGGGGCTGATGCCCGGGATCCGCAAGCGGCAGCTCGACGAGCGGGGGATGGTGTTCGTCGACGAGGCGGGCCGGCAGCGCTCCCGGATGCCGGCGGAGATGTTCGGCGGCGAGGGGCTCGTCGCCGAGATCGAGATCGCCCGCGGCGAGCTCAATCAGGTGCTGCTCGACGAGATCGCCGATCTGCCTGCGGAATCCGGGGTACTCGACTATCGGTACGGTGAATGGGTCGAGGAGCTGGAGCAGGACGGCGACAGGGTGAAGGTCCGGTTCGCCTCCGGCGCGACGGACGAGTTCGATGTGGTGATCGGCGCGGACGGACTGCATTCGGCCCTGCGGGAACGGGTGTTCGGCCCGGAGGAGCGGTACTCCGAGTATCTCGGGGCCTACATCGCCTTCTTCACCGTTCCGACGCCGCCGGGCACTGGTCTGGAAACCGGTTGGGTCGGAGTGCTGCCCGTGCCGGGCAGCACGGTCGCACTGCGGCCCGATCCGGATCCGGCGACCTCGATGGCCATCATCTCCACCCGGATACCCGCCGATCCCGCCCTGCGCGGAGATATCACGATGCAGCAGTACCTGATTCGCGAACGGCTGACCGGCTGCGGCTGGGTGATTCCGGCGATTCTGGACGCGATGCCCGCGGCGCCCGACTTCTACTTCGACGAGGTGACCCGGGTCCGGATGCCGCGTTGGTCGCAGGGCCGGGTGGTGCTGCTCGGCGACGCCGCCTACTGCGGATCGCCGATGACCGGTATGGGCACCGCGCTCGCGCTGATCGGCGCGTACCTGCTCGCGGGTGAACTCCTCAGCGCGCCTGCGGATTTCGAGCGGGCCTTCGATCGATACGAGCAGATCCTGCGGCCGCTGGTGACCGAGGTGCAGAAGGGCACCGAGAAATCGGTGCGGCTCCGCCATCCCGAAACCCGCCGCGGCGTCGCGATCATGCAGATCCTGATGCGGGTGCTGGTGTCGCGACCGTTGCACCCGGCGCGCGCCCTGCTCACCCATCTGATCGGCAAACAGGGCGAATATCCGCTACCGGACTATGCGTGAGCCCCTCAGCTCTCGTCGAGGACCTCGCGCAGTCGCTCGGCGAAGGCCTCCGGCTGCCCCGGATAGCCGCCGTCGGGACCGGCGAATCCGCCGTGGTGACTGGGGAACACGACCGGGCTGCTGCCCAGGATGGCCGCGGTGGCCTCGGCGGTGCGGCCGGTGAAGACGCCCTTGGACTCCTCGCCCACGGCGATCAGCACCCGCGTGCTCGCCGCCTGCAGCGCCGCGACATCGGGGGCATAGTCGGTCACCGCCCAGGAGGCTTCCGACAGCAGCGGGTCGTCGCGGGTGCCGTCGTCGATGGTGGGCATGCCGAACATGGCCGGATCGGCCGGCGGCTGGGCGAAGTAGGCGTCGGTGAGCTCGCCCTGCCACGAGGTCCAGGCGATGAACGCCGCCATGCCCGCGAAGGATCCCTTGGCCTGGTACGCGTCGCGGACCGCGGCGCGGGCGCGCTCGGCGGCCGCCGCGTCGGGCAGTACCGGGATCATCGGCGGCTCGTGCGCCACCAGTGTGGCCACATCGTCCGGATGCGCGGTGACCAGGGCCAGCGCGGTGACCGCGCCGCCACTGCTGGCGAACAGGTCCACCGGGCCGACGCCGAGCGCGGTGATCAGCGCGTGCACATCCTCGGCCTGGACGGTCGGCGAATTGTCGGTGCGCCCGTCCTTGCGGACGCTTCGGCCGAGCCCGCGCGGATCGTAGGTGATCACGGTCCGCTCCGGGAAATACGAAGCCAGCGTGGCGAATCCGTCTGCGGTCATGGGCTGGCCGATCATCATCAGCGGCCGGTGCGCGCTCGCGGACGGCGCGGGTCCCAGCAGGTCGTAGGCGAGATCGGCTTCGGGCGTTTCGAGGATGTGTGCGGTCATATCGGTAGGGACGGTACCGTGCGGCGGAATTCATCGGTGGCTCCGTGGCGGTGTGTCACGATGGCGGGGCACGGCCGGGCCGACGAATGAGCGGTGATGATGGCGCACGGAATTCGGAATACGATGACGGCGCTCGGCCTCTGCGAAGTGCTCCTGCCGGTGGAACGGCGTGCTCATCCTCGGCACCACGGCCGGGGTGGAGACCTTCCGGCTTCCCTGGCCCCGCACCGCATTCCGGCGCGGGGGAGCGGTCAGTTGCAGGGCTGCAACGGGAAACAGGCGGGTGCGATGGTCGTCGACGGCAGCGTCGGGTCCACCCCATGCGTCGAGGTGGTCGCCTGAACGACCGTGGAGTGCGGCGGCGGCTGCTGTTTGCTGGGCGTCGGCGTGGTCCGGCCCGTGCAGGCGATGGCGATCACCAGGATGATCACCGCCAGCACCAGGCCGCCGATGATCGGCAGATCCTTGCGACGCTTCTGCCCGGTCCCGCTCGTGGCCTGCCGATCGTTCCACAGCGGGAACCTCTCACGCTCCTGCGACGGACCGGAAAGACCGGGCTGCGGCCAGGATTGGGGGCCCGGCCCGAAACCCGGCGGCGCGGGTTGACGGGGCTGCGCCGGCTGCCCGAACGGCGGCGCACCGGGCGGTGCGGGCAGGGGCTGGGTCGGTGTGGGCTGCGTCGGCCGCCCGGCCGGGGCCGCGCCCGGGATCGGTGTCGGAGGCGGTGGCGTGCCCCGGCTCGGCGTCGTCGGCTCGGACCTGCCTGCCAGCGCGCGATAGGCCCGCTCGGCCGCGGTCGCCGAGGTAGCACCCGCGATCGCGGCCGCGGCGGCACTGCCCGCGCCGGTGCGGCGCGCCGGATCCTGCTGTGCGGCAGGACGATCACCGCCGCTCGCGGATTCGGCAGCGGGTCCCGGCTCGGCCGGGCCGCTCCCGCCCGTGCCCTCGCCGGAATGGACGGGCACCGACGGGACCGACGGCACCATCACCTCGGTCGGCCGGTTCGGGAACGGCAGGGGAGCGTCGCGTGCCGAGTCGGGCACCGGGAATCCCTCCGACACCAGATCGGAATATGTTGCGGCGGCGGCGAACCCGAGCGCCCCCAGCGCCTGCCCGACCTGTCCCGCATCCCACGACGCCGGGGCGCCCTCGGCGAGCGTGGTGAAATAGGCGCGCAGCGACGACGGCCCGTCGCCGATCAGCACGTCGATACCGGTGGGCAGCGCGCCCTTCTCCAGCTTCACGCGACTGCCCAGCTGCGGCACCAGCAGCACCAGCCCGCTGACCGGTACATGCTCGCGTCCGGGTGCGGAGCGCAATTGCCCGGCGAGGTCCACGGTCTGGCGGCGCACCCGCTCCAGCGGATCGGCGTCCCCGTCGATGGGCGCGGGCTTGCCGTCCACGGTCCACGGCTGATCCTCCGCGCACGCCAGGGTTCCGGTCACCCGCTCGGTGAACCCGTGCACGCCGACCACCACACAGGTCTGCGGCGTCCAGACCACCACATCGGCGTCCTGGCACTGCACGACCGCGATACCGGGCACGGCGTGCGGGCCGCTCCAGGATTTGAGCCAGTTCACCACGGTGCGTTCGGTGCTCGACAGCCGCGACGGGTCGTCGTTACGGACCTTCACCAACATCCCAGAACCACCTCTGACCGATGCGCCTCTACCTGCCGGCCGCCCGAACCCTCGCCGCGACCACCTTACGGGGTCGCGGCACCCTCGTGTGGCCGAAAATGTACGGTCTCAGCGAATCGTCTTGCGCGGCAGCATGATCATTCTGCACGGTCGGCCCGGGACTAGGGATCCCAGGGGCTTTCGCCCCGATACGCCCGGAATGCGAACTCCGGCAGTTACCGCTCGGTAGGCGTGCCCCGGGATCCGACATATCCGTCGGGACGGACGAGCACCCAGCTGCCGTCGGCCGCGTCGTAGGCCCGCTGCGCGTCCCCCGCGGCGTCGGTGAATTCACCATTGCCGGAGGCGGATTCCGGCCGGACCACGCGCACGGTTCGCAGGTCCGTCGCGGGGGATCCGGCCTGATCGGCCGTCGTGTCCGGGCCGAACAGCAACAGCGTGGCGTGGGGACCGCGGAACAGGTCGAACAGCCGCACGGTCTTTCCGTTGGCATCGACCAGGGGTGCGTCGGGGGCACGATCGCCGGCTTGCAGCTCCGCCGCGTCGTCGCCGGTGTCCCGGTAGCTGATGTCGAGCTGATGGGTGCCCTCGCGATCCATGGCATCCGGATCGCCCTTCACGGTCTTGTCGAGCAGCTCGCTGCTCAACCCGAGGATCCGTGCGGCCACGGCGCGGCGCTCGGTCTCGTAGCTGTCCAGCAGCGCCTCGCTCGCGGGCCCCGGATGACGCAGCGCGGCTTCGAGTTTCCAGCCGAGGTTGTGGGCGTCCTGCACACCGGTGTTGAGCCCCTGCCCGCCGGTCGGCGGATGCGCGTGCGCGGCGTCACCGGCCAGGAACACCCGCCCGGCCCGATACCGCTGTGCGAGACGGACATTCGGCCGCCACACCGTCGACCAGGTCAGGTCGCTCAGGACGATGTCGTCACGGCGGGAACGCCGCGTGAGATGGTCCTGCAGGTCCGCCAGCTCGGTGCCGGACTCGGTGTTCAGGCCGGTCGCGAACTGGAATTTCCGCCCACCCGGCAGCGGCATCAGCGCGATGCCGTCCATGGGGGAGGAGCTGTCCGCGAACCAGTACCCGACCGAGTGATCGAGCGCATCCGCGCACACGTCCCCGAGCAGCATGCGGATCGACTCGTCGGTGGTGCCCTCGAACGGAATCCCCAGCGTCTTGCGCACGGTGCTGCGCCCTCCGTCCGCGCCGACCAGATAGTCGGCCCGCACGGTCTCGGTCGCACCCGCGCGCTCCAGGATCACGGTCACTCCGTCGGCGTCGGCGCTGAAATCGGCCACGGCCGTGGCGGTTTCGACGCGGACCCCGAACTCGGCCAGCCGCTCGCGCAGCACTCGCTCGGTGTCGGCCTGGGCCAGCACCCACGGATTCGGGTGCGGCACCGCGGATGTGGGCTCCCGCCAGGCGCTCATCCGCCGCTCCATCACGAACTGCCCGTCCAGGTGCACCAGTAGCGGCGCCTGCGGCGCGCCCTGCGCGAGCACCGCGTCGAGCACCCCGAGATCGTCGAACACCTCGAGGGTGCGCGGCTGCAGCCCGTCCCCGCGCGACCCGGCGAAGAACTCCCCGGCCTTGTCGACAATGCGGACCCCGATGCCGCGACGCGCCAGATCGATGGCGAGGGTGAGCCCGGTCGGCCCGGCTCCCGCGACGAGGACCTGCGGATTCATGGCGACTCCAATGCTGAATCGAAATTCACTGAATGTTGATTCAGTATTGTGGGTGGTACCTTCCGCTGTCAAGGAGGTGGATGGTGGCAGCCCGCCGCAGTGAGAAGTCGGCCGAGACCGAACAGGCGCTCAAGCACGCCGCCCGGCAGCTGTTCGCCGACCGCGGCTACCTCAACACCAAGATCACCGACATCACCGCGGCCGCCGGCCGGGCCGCGGGCTCGTTCTACAACCACTTCGCGAGCAAGGAGGAGCTGCTCCAGTCGCTGCTGAAAGACCTTGCCGACGAGAGCGATACCTCCGCCGAGGACCCGGCGCACACCGCCGACTTCACCGACCCGGAGTCGGTGCGCTACCACATCGCGAGCTACTGGTCCTTCGCCCGCACGAACTGGCCGGTGCTGCGCGCCGTCCAGCAGGCGGCCCTGGTCAATGACGACTTCGCCCGCATCGCAGCGCGTTTCGCCACCGAGCAGCGCGACGAGGTGGCCGACCACCTCGACGGTTTCGTCCCCGCCGGCCTGCGCCTACCCGGCTCCGCCGACGCCAGCCTGGCGATGATGTTCGTCTCGGCCACCGGCCTGTTGCAGGCGGTGCAGGAGGGCGGCCTGGCGCTCACCGACGAGCAGGCCGTGGACGCCCTCACCCGATTCGTCTACCGCGGCCTCACCGGCCGCGATCTCGACTGACGAAAACCTCAGGGCACCAACACGATCGAACCGGTGGTCCGGCGTCCCTCCAGATCCCGGTGCGCCTGCTCGGCCTGCGCCAGCGGATAGCTGCCGCCGACCCGGATGTGCAGCCTGCCGTCGGCGATGGCGGTCATGATGTCGCCTGCGCGCCACAGCAATTCGGCCCGATCCCGGGTGTAGTGCGCCAGTGTGGGGCGGGTCACGAACAGTGAGCCCAGCGGATTGAGCCGCTGCAGATCGAACGGCGGCACCGGCCCGCTCGCAGCGCCGAACAGCGCCACCATGCCGCGAATCCGGGTGGCGGCCAGGCTGGACTCGAAGGTGGAGGCGCCCACGCTGTCATAGGTCGCGGCGACGCCCGCCCCGTCGGTCAGCTCCCGCGCCCGCGCCGCGATGTCGTCGTCATAGCGCAGCACCTCGGCCGCCCCGGCGTCCCGCGACAGCTTCTCCTTGTCGTCGGTCGACACCGTGGTGATCACCCGGACCCCGCGCGCCGCCAGCAGCTGCGTCAGGATCAGCCCGACACCACCGGCTCCAGCGTGCACCAGCACGCTCTCGCCCGGCTCGGGCTTGTAGATCGACTCGATCAGATAGTGCGCCGTCATGCCCTGCAACAGCGCCGACGCCGCCACCGGCGCATCCACCCCGTCCGGCACCGGAATCGCCACGGCCGCAGGCACGACCACCTGCTCGGCGTAACTGGCCGGCGCCGCCGCCCACGCCACCCGATCCCCGACCCGGAACTCGGTGACGTCGGGCCCGACAGCGGTGACCACACCGCTGCCCTCGGATCCCGGAATGTAGGGCACCGCCTGTGGGTACCGCCCGGTCCGAATGTAGGTGTCGATGAAGTTGATTCCGCTCGCCTGCGTCCGCACCAGCAACTGCCCGGGCCCGGCCTGCGGGTCCGGCACCTCCACGTACCGCAGGACTTCGGGACCGCCGTGCTCGGAAACCTGGATGGCGCGCATGGAGTCAGTCTTACATCGCCGCGGCCACGCGGTACGCGGCGGCTCGCGGGTGTGAGATGTGCGGCGGTTCATGGACGCTGAATTACCCGTGGGTAAACTGCAGCGCATGAGCGCTACCACCGCCCCGGCATCCGAGAAGCTGTCGCCGTCCGTCGTGGATTCCGTGAAGGGATTCGTCGCCGAGCACGGCGGTTCCGCGACCGCGGTGCTGCAGCCCATCGGCCGCGTCGGCGTCCGCATCACCCTGGTCGGCGCCGACGGCGTCCTGGGCGACCGCGTCGTCGGGTCCATGGCGGCCGCCAAGTCCCTCGTGGAGACCGTGAACGGCCTGTCCGAGACCGAGGAGTGGGACCGCGAACTCATCTCCAAGGTCACCCCGGCGAAGGGCCACTGGGCCCAGATGGCAGGCTGGGTCGCACACCAGAAGCGATTCCCCAAGGCGCGCAACGAGAAGTGACCGCGCCCGCAGCCGGCGGGGGCGGAAAGGACCGGATCGACGTGTCAGGGCGCGTGACCAAGCAAGCGCAACTGCGTTCGGCGCTCACCACCCTGTGCGCGAATCTGCGTCCCGGTGAGATGCTGCCCAGCGAACGCCAGTTGTGTGACGACTACCGGGTCAGCCGCATGACCGTGCGCGAGGTACTGGGTCAGCTCGAATCCGAGGGCGTCATCACGCGCGTCCCCGGCAAGGGCACCTTCGTGGCCGAGCGGGTGGCCCGTTCCCGGCTGCACATGGCCTCGTTCACCGACGACATGCGCCGGCTGGGCCGCACTCCGAGCACGGTGGTGCTGCACACCGATCATGCGGTGCCGCCCCCGGCCTCGGCGACGGCGCTGGGGCTGACCGCGAACGCCAAGGCGTACCACCTGGTTCGGCTGCGGCTGGCCGACGGGCTGCCCATGTCCATCGACGACGGCTGGTACCGCGCCGATCTGCTGCCGGAGCTGCTGGATCACGAACTGACGCAGTCGCTCTACGCGCTGTTCTCCCGCGAGTACGACTGCCCGATCGACCGGGCCGAGCAGAGCGTGCGCGCGGTGGCCGCCGACGAGCGGCACGCGGGCTGGCTGGGCACCGAAACCGGTTCGCCGCTACTGGCTTTCGACCGGATCTCGTACTCGCGCGACCGGGCCGTGGAGCACGCGCAGTCCTGGTACCGGGCCGATCGGTACCAGGTCTACATGACCGTCTCGGCCGAGGACAGCTGACCGGCCTGCCGGCAAGGAACGAGCCGCCGCCCGATCGGGCAGCGGCTCAATTCTTTTCCGGCCTGGTGCGGAGTCCTTCCTGTCTCACATGGAGAACAGCACCGAGCCCGTGGTGACCGGGCCGGTCAGGGCGTTCCGCGCCGAACCCGGGCTGCTGTCCATGACCACCACCGGCACGGCCGCGCTCAGGCCGAGACGGCGAACGGCGTTGGGGGAGAAGGAGATCAGCGGATCACCGGCGGTGACCCGATCGCCCTCGGCGGCCTTCACCTCGAAGAGGTCCGGCTTGCCGACGGTGTCGATGCCGACGTGCAGCAGCACGCCGGTGCCGTCGTCGGTGACGATGACCGCGGCGTGCGGGTGCAGCTTCACCAGCGATCCGGTGACGGGGGCGACCACGGTGGTGGCGGCATCGGTGTCGAGGGGTTCGATGGCCACGCCCGCGCCCACCATCTCGGCCGAGAAGACCGGATCGGGAACCTCGGACAGGGGCATGGCACGCCCGTCGAGCGGCGCGAGAATCTCGGTGCTCATGGCGGTCAGATAAGGTCGTTGATGTCTTCGGCCAGGGCATCGGCGCTCGGCCCGACCACGACCTGAACCGCGTCACCCATCTTGACAACGCCATGGGCGCCGGCGGCCTTCAGTGCCTTCTCGTCGACCAGGTTCGCATCCTTCACTTCGCAGCGCAGGCGGGTGATGCAGCCTTCCACCTCGACAATGTTGTCCGCGCCACCCAGTCCGGCGATGATCTGATCCACTTTCGACATTTTTCCTCCGTGCGTGTCGAGTAGACAAAGCTGGTTATAACCAGTATATGTCTGGTTATAACCAGTGACGCTAACTGATCGTGAACAGTACGCGTGACTCCATTCACAGACTGAGGACCATCCATGGCCGATGCCGTCGAGAGCTCCCGCAAGAAGCTCGATTTATCCGGACTGCAGAAGCTCGGCCGCAGCTTGATGCTGCCGATCGCCACGCTACCCGCTGCCGGACTGTTGCTCCGGCTAGGACAGGACGACATGCTCGGCCGGTTCTCGCCGATGCGGTCCGCCGCCGCCGTGCTCGCCGGCGCGGGCGGCACCCTCATCGACAACCTGCCGCTGCTGTTCGCGGTCGGCATCGCCATCGGCTGGGCGAAGAAGGCCGACGGTTCCACCGCGCTCGCGGCGGTGGTCGGCTACCTCGCCTTCACCGGTGTCCTCAAGGCCATGTCACCGGTGGTGCTGGACGGCAGCTGCGGCCCGGTGCTGGGCTGGCTGTTCCGGGCGGCGCACTGGAACTGCCCGGTCGTCGACGTCGCGAAGGCCCCGGCCGCGCAGCTCGTCAACTTCGGCGTCCTCGGCGGCATCGTGATGGGCCTGACCACGGCCACGCTGTGGCAGCGCTTCCACCGCACCCAGCTACCCGACTACCTGGGCTTCTTCTCCGGGCGCCGGCTGGTGCCGATCCTGACCGCGTGCGCGGCCGTCGTGATCGGCGTGCTCATGTCCTTCGTCTACCCCGCCTTCAATGCCGCGCTGACCTGGCTGGGCACCACCGTCGCCGACAACTCGGTCGCGGGCGGCGGCATCTTCGGCTTCGCCAACCGCATGCTGCTGCCGCTGGGCCTGCACCACATCATCAACTCGGTGGTCTGGTTCGTCATCGGCGACTACCACGGCGCGCACGGCGACATCCCGCGCTTCCTGGCCGGCGACCCCTCGGCCGGCACCTTCATGACCGGCTTCTTCCCGATCATGATGTTCGGCCTGCCCGCCGCGGCCATCGCCATCTGGCGCCACGCCCGCCCCGAGCACCGCAAGATGATCGGCGGCATCATGCTGTCCACCGGTCTGACCGCGTTCCTGACCGGCATCACCGAGCCGCTCGAGTTCTCGTTCATCTTCGTGGCGTGGCCGCTGCTGGTGATCCACGCGTTCTTCACCGGCACCTCGCTGGCGCTCACCAACGCGCTCGGGATCCACGACGGGTTCACCTTCTCGGCCGGTGCCATCGACTATCTGCTGAACTTCGGCAAGGCCACCCATCCGCTGCTGCTGATTCCGATCGGGCTCGGCTACGCGGCCCTGTACTACGTCACCTTCAGCTTCATCATCAAGCGCTGGAACCTGCCGACACCCGGCCGGGAACCGGACGAGACCGAGTTCGAGAAGGAGAACATCGCAGCATGATCACCCGCACCGCCGTAGTCGCGTCCGAGACCGGACTGCACGCCCGTCCTGCTGCCCTGTTCGCCAAGGCCGCCGGGGAAGCCGGTGTCCCCGTCCGGATCTCGGTCGGCGACAAGGACCCCGTCGCCGCCAACAGCCTGCTGCAGGTGATGACCCTGGGTGTCAAGCAGGGCGACACCGTCACCCTGCACGCCGAGGACGGCGCCGACGCGGCCCTCGATACGCTGGTCGCGATGCTGGAGACAGATCTTGACGCGTGAGGTGCGCGGTGTCGCCGCCGCTCCCGGGATCGCCGTCGGATCGGTGAAGTGGCTGGCGCCGGCGCCGGTCACCAGCCGGGACGACGCGCCCGGGAGTGACGTCGAGGCCGAAATCGCCCGCGCGGAGGCCGCTTTCGAGACGGTCGCCGGCCGGTATTCCGCGCAGGCCCTCGACGCGCAGGGCCCGGCGGCGGACATCCTGTTCATGACCTCGGCGCTGGCCGCGGATCCGGCACTGCTGGATCAGGTGCGCGCCGAGATCCGGGGCGGGACGCCGACCGCGCACTCGGTGACCGAGGCGGTGGCGCATTTCGGGGCGCAGCTGGCCGCGCTCGGCGGCATGATGGCCGAACGGGCCTCGGACCTGCGGGATGTGGGCCAGCGGGTGGTGGCCGAGCTGCTCGGGGTCGATCCGCCCGGGATCCCGGACAGTGCAACGCCTTTCGTGCTCGCCGCCCAGGATCTGGCGCCCGCCGATACCGCGACGCTGGACCCGGAGCGGGTCATCGGGCTGCTCACGGTGGCGGGCGGTCCGACCTCGCACACCGCCATTCTGGCCAAGGCGCTGGGTATTCCGGCCGTGGTCGCCGCACCGGACGCGGCCGGGATCGCCGAGCACACCGACGTCGTGCTGGACGGCACGGCCGGCGTGGTCGAGGTCGAGCCGACCGCGGCGCGTCGCGAGGAGGTGCTCGCGCTGCGCGCTCGGCAGGCGGTCGCACCGACCGGTCCGGGCCGGACCGCCGACGGGCACGCCGTACCGCTGCTGGCCAATGTCGGCTCCGCGGCCGATGCGCGGCTGGCGGTCGAACTCGGCGCCGAGGGCGTCGGCCTGTTCCGGACCGAATTCCTGTTCCTGGACCGCAAGTCGGCCCCGACGGTGGCCGAGCAGACCGAGCAGTACGCCGAGATTTTCCGAGTCCTGGGTGACCGGCCCGTCACGGTCCGCACCCTCGATGCCGGATCCGACAAGCCGCTGCCGTTCCTCGACCTGCCGGATGAGGAGAACCCGGCACTGGGCGTGCGCGGTCTGCGATTGAGCAGCGTCGATGAGGGGACGCTGCTCGACCAGCTCACGGCCATCGACACCGCGGCCAGGCAGACCGGCACGCCGGTACAGGTGATGGCGCCGATGGTCGCCACCGCGGAGGAGGCGGGGTACTTCGCCGCCCGCGCCCGCGACGCCGGGATCGGCACCTGCGGCATCATGGTCGAAATCCCCGCCGCCGCACTGTGTTCGGAGCAGCTCGGCGCGGAGGTGGACTTCTTCTCGATCGGCACCAACGACCTGTCGCAGTACCTGTTCGGCGCGGACCGCATGGCGTCGTCGCTGGCGGCGCTGCACAATCCGTGGCAGCCCGCGCTGGCCGCGACCGTCGCCACGACGGTGGGCGGGGCGCGCAAGCGCGGCGTCAAGGTCGGCGTCTGCGGCGAATCCGCGTCGAATCCCGAATTCGCCTGTGTGCTGGTGGGTCTCGGCGTCGAGACGCTGTCCATGGCGCCCCGCTCGATCGCGGGCGTCCGGGCCCAGCTCGGCGAGGTCACCCTGGAGCAGTGCAGAGCGGCGGCGGCAGCGGTGCTGTCGGCCCGCACCGCCGACGACGCGCACCAGGCCGCGCGCCGGGCATTGGGGCGAGATACGTGACGACCACCCTGCGCGGCCGGGTCGTCACCCTCACCGAGGCGGGCGAGCTCGCCGACGGGGTGGTGTCGTTCGGCGGGGCGCGCCTCGACTATGTGGGCCCGGCAACGGGATTCGGCGGTGATCTGCCGGACCTGCCGGACGAGCCGCCGATCATCCTGCCGGGGCTGATCGACGTGCACTGTCACGGCGGCGGCGGATTCGGCTTCCCGGAAACCGATCCCGAGGGCGTGGCCGCCGCCGCGAACTTCCACCGCCGCCGCGGCACCACCACGCTGGTCGCCTCCCTCGTCTCCGCCACCGAGGCCGAACTGCGCGACCGTATCGACGTGCTCGGCAAGGCCATCGACGACGGCCTGCTGGCGGGCGTCCACCTCGAAGGCCCGTTCATCAGCGAGCACCGGCGCGGCGCCCACGATCCCGATCGGATCATCGCCGGTGATCCGGCGTTGCTGGAACGGCTCCTCGATTACGCGGGCGGCCGCGTCGTGTCGGTGACCGTGGCCCCGGAAACGGCGAACTTCGACGCCCTCGCGGACGTGCTCGCCGACGCGAATGTGATTCTCTCCCTGGGACACACCGTCGCCGACTACGCGCAGTCCGTGCACGCCATGCGCCGCGGCGGGCGGGTGTCCATCACCCACCTGTTCAACGCCATGCCCGAGCTGGCGCACCGCGACGCCAACTTCCTCACCGCCGCCATGGCCGCGGCGGGACGCGGGGATGTGGTGGCCGAGGTCATCGGCGACGGCGTGCACCTGGCCGACGGCACCGTGCGCATGGTCTTCGACACCATCGGTCCCGACAATCTGGCCCTCATCACCGACGCCATGGCCGCCGCCGGGCAACCCGACGGGCGCTACCAGCTCGGCAGCCTGGATGTCGTGGTGCGGGAAGGCATCTCGCGCATCTACGACCCGGAGGGGGAGGGCGCCATCGCCGGCGGCACCGCCACTGCCGCGGAAGTGCTGCGCCGCACCGTCTTCCACGCGGGCGTCGAGCTCACCGCGGCGGCCACCGCCGCGTGTGCCACCCCGGCCCGCCTGCTCGGCATGGCCGACGACATCGGCGCGCTGGCTCCGGGTATGCGCGCCGACGTCCTGGTCGCCGACCACCACCTCAACCCCGTGACCGTGTACAAGGATGGAGCGCCATGGAACTCGTGATCACCGACAACGCGGCCGAGGCCGGTGTACTGGCCGGCCGCATCATGGCCGACCACGTGCGCCGCGGCGCCCGCGCCATCGGGCTGGCCACGGGCTCCTCACCGCTGGGCGCCTACCGGGAGCTCATCCGGCAGTATCGCGAGGAGGGTCTGAGTTTCGCAGGCGTGCAGGCGTTCCTGCTCGACGAGTACATCGGCCTGCCGCCGGGACATCCGCAGTCCTACCGGCAGTTCATCCGTGACGAGTTCACCTCGCATGTCGACTTCGCCGACACCGACGTCCACAGCCCCGACGGCAATGCCGCCGACATCCCGGCGGCCGCGGCCGCCTACGAACGCGCCATCGCCGAGAACGGGCCCATCGCCGTGCAGATCCTGGGCATCGGCGCGAACGGGCACATCGGCTTCAACGAGCCGGGCTCCTCACTGCGCTCGCGCACCCGGGTCAAGACTCTGACCCCGACGACCCGCGAGGACAATGCGCGCTTCTTCGACGACGACCTGGCGCAGGTGCCCACCCACGTCCTCACCCAGGGCCTCGGAACCATCGGCGACGCCGGCCATCTGCTCATGATCGCCACCGGCGCGGGCAAGGCCGAGGCGGTCGCCGCCGCGGTGGAGGGCCCGCTCTCCGCGTTCTGCCCAGCGTCGATCCTGCAGATGCACCCGCACGTCACGGTCATCGTGGACCCGGACGCGGCGGCGCGCCTGAAGGCCGCCGACTACTACCGGTTCGCGGTGGCGAACAAGCCCTCCTGGCAGAGCTTCTGACCCCTACGCGCCCTGCTGCATGGCGGTGAACGGGGCCATGTCGAAGTAGTCGCGCCACGCGGAGATCCGGCCGTCGCGGACCTCGAACACCCCGGTCACCGGCAGCTCGATGTGGTTGTCGCCGAGGGTGAATCGGTCGGTGCGCTCGTTGAGCACGACGGTGCCGGTGACGGCCTGGTGGTGGATGATGAAGTCGATGCCGCCGAACGCGCCGATGAAGCCGCGCAGGAACTCCAGGATCGCGGCCTTGCCGACGAACGGCTGCATCGGAATATTGTGGTAGACAGCGTCCTCGGTGAAGAACTCGGCGATGGATTCCGGTGTGCCGGTGCGCCATTCGGCGCACAGCGCGGTGACGACCTCGGCGGGGGACAGGGTCGTGTGGTCGATGCTCACTGCGGTGGGAGACCTTTCGTGCGGGTGACCTGAACTGCAGGGGCCAAAGTTCCCGGCGGCCCCGACGGTGTCAAGGGTGGTCTCGCAGTGAGACATTCACCCGTCCGCGTCTCGGTGTTTCAAGGCGTCAGCGCGCCACCCAGGATCGCGGTCACCATGGCGTGCACGGCTTCGGTCTCGGGCCGGGCCGCGGTGCGGTCGGCGAAGAGCAGGTGTCCCGATCCGATCAGCGTGCGAGCGAGTAGATCGGTGTCGCAGGTGGCCGCGAGGCGGCCGTTGCCGACCTCGGCGGCGAGGTATCCGGCGATCAGTTCGGTGGCCTCGGTCAGGACGGGGACACCGACCGGCCGGCGCTGCCGCAGCCGGGCGCGCAGCTCGTCCCGATAGGTGACCAGGCTGACGATGGCCACCGCCACCGTCTCGAACACGGCGGTCAGTGCCTCGGTGAGGTTGCCCGGCACCGTGGCCTCCCCCGCCCGGTCGCGCAGTGCGGCGCCGAGCCGCTCCACCCGGACGATCCGATCCTCGACCAGCTCGCCGAGGAAGCCGTCGAAGTCGGCGAAATGCCGGTGCAGCACGCCTTTCGCGCACCCGGCCTCGGCGGTGACGGACCGGCTCGTCAGCCCGCTCGGCCCGTCCCGCAACAGAATCCGCTCGGCGGCGTCGAACAACTGCTCCCGTGCATCCCGAATGGCCACCCCGGTGGGCACCCCGCACTCCTTCATGTCGGCCGGACCCAATCCATTTGCGGAGTGGGCAAGTGCCCACTTAAAGTGGGCGCATGGTCACTCTACCGCCCTCGGGCACCGAACCCGCAGACCAGAGCCCCCATCGAGCCCGGCACATCGCGGAGTCGTTCGGTATCGACGCCGCCCGCTACGACCGCACCCGCCCGGCGTATCCCGCCGCCATGATCGAGCGCATCCTCGCGGCAAGCCCCGGCACGGACGTCCTCGACGTCGGCTGCGGAACCGGTATTGCGACCAGGCAGTTCCGCGATGCCGGATGCACGGTGCTCGGCGTCGAACCCGATGCCCGCATGGCCGATTTCGCACGCGAGACCGGCGTCGACGTCGAGGTCGGGACCTTCGAGGACTGGGATCCGGCCGGCCGGACCTTCGACGCGGTAATCGCCGGAACCGCTTGGCACTGGGTCGATCCGGTGCGGGGCACGGCCCGGGCGGCGCAGGTCCTGCGCCCCGGCGGCCGGCTCGCCGCCTTCTGGCCCCTCGCCCAGCTGCCGCCCGACGCGGCCGCGGCCTTCGCCGCGGTCTATCGCCGCCTGCTGCCGGACACACCCGTCGCGCGGGTCGCGGACCGCCCCGCCCTCGAGATCTACCAGCCGATACTCGACACGGTGGCCAAGGGAATCCGCGAATCCGGAGCCTTCACCGTTCCCGAGCAGTGGCAGTTCGATTGGCACCGCACCTACACCCGCGACGAATGGCTCGACCAGATCCCCACCCACGGCACCCTCACCCAGGCCCCGCCCCACACCCTCGCCGCCGTCCTCGACGGCATCGGCGCGGCCATCGACACCCTGGGCGGCACTCTCACCGCCTCCTACGCCACGGTCGTCGTGACAGCCGCACTGCGACCCGGCCGATCCGCCACGGCCGCAGCGAGCTGATCCGGAAAAGCCTGCGCGGGTTCGTGATCGAGCAGCTCGACGCAGTCCGGTCACCTGCTCGGCTGTGCACCGCGACCCCTGCGGCCTGCGTCCGGGAGCGCCCGCATTGCCGGGTCCATGCTCACCGTGGCCGTTTGCGTGCCCTCGTTGCGGTGGCTGTCCGGCGTGCCATCAGGTGATCCGGGATAGCTTGTGCGGGTTGGTGATCGAGTAGATCGTCTGGATTCGGCTACCGGCCGGGTCCAGGTCGACGACGACGGCCGCCAAGGGGCTCTCGTCGGAGAACACCAGGACACAGGGGTCTTCGGCCACCCAGCGGTAGCGAATGGCTAGGTGCCCGGCGGGGAGGTCGGCGGCCACGGCCATGAACACCGCGGCGACCCGGTCGCGGCCATGGACGGGTTCCAGGCTCTGGGCCCGGCCCGCGCCGCCGCTGTCGGTCCACAGGGTGACGTCGGGAGCGAGGACCTCGAGCATGGTGGCGAGGTCACCACGCAGGGTGGCCTCGGCCAGGCGCTCGCTCAGCCCGGCCTGGAAGTGCTGGTCTCGCCGGCGAGGCCGGCGCTCGTGGATGTGCTTGCGGGCGCGGGAGGCGAGCTGGCGGACCGCGGTGGGGGAGCGGTCGAGCATGGCCGCGATCTCGGGGTGGCCGAAGCCGAACACATCGTGCAGGATGAAGACCGCACGCTCCAGCGGGGACAGGGTTTCCAGGACCACGAGGACCGCCATGGACAGCGATTCCTTGCGTTCCACGACGCCGGACACCTCGTCCTCGGTGGTGACCAGCGGTTCGGGAAGCCAAGGGCCGACATAGGTTTCGCGTCGTTTGCCGATCTCGGTGCGCCGCGCCAGGGCGTGATTGGCGACGACCCGGACCAGGTAGGCGCGGACATTGTCGACCGGTGCCGCGGCGGGGTCACGGTGGCGCGCCGCCCACGCCAGCCAGGCTTCCTGAAGCACGTCTTCGGTATCGGCGACGCTGCCGAGCATGTTGTATCCGACCGCGAACAGCAGTTCGCGGTAGTCGAGAAAACGCGCGGTGACCTCGTCGGAGGCCGCGTGCGGTGGCTGTGCCGTCATGATTCGTCTCCCTTCTCTCGCCACCGAAGAGCCGGGCGGCCCGGAAACTGTGACATGGCGGGCCGGATCGTGTTCCGCGTCACCGAAATCCGCGCCCGTGTCACTGTTCGCGGTCACCGTGCCTCTGTGTTGTCGTCCGGGGAGGGTCCCCGGGGCCGAGGAGACCGACCATGACCACCACACCCTGCGGCGCGGACCGCGCCCTGTTCATCCGGGCCGGCGAGGCCGAACAGCTGCCGGGCCTGGGCGTGCACCTGTACGCCGACCACGATATGACCGGTGGAAAGCTCAGCGCCAACCGCGCGGTCCTGCCCGCCGGCACCGATGGCCCGCCGCCGCACTTCCACACCACGTCCGCGGAACTGTTCTTCCTGCTGGGCGGCACGCTGCGGGTGCTGGCCGGGGAGGAGATCCTCACCATGGGCGAGGGGGATTTCCTGCTGGTTCCGCCCGCCATGGTGCACGCCTGGGCCGCCCCCGCCGATTCGGCGGCCGATGTGTTGATCGTGTTCACGCCCGGCATCGAACGCTTCGAATACTTCCGGATGGGTGAGCGGCTCCGCCGCGGTGACGGCGATCCGCTCGAAATCCTGCGCACCCAGGAGCGTTTCGACAATCACTTCGTCGACAGCCCGCTCTGGCGCGAATCCCGGATCGACCCGGCGGCGGGCGAACCATGGCCGCAGCGCCGATAATGAACCGGTGACCGAGCGTGCAGCGAGCCGGACAGCGGTCCTGGTCTGCCAGGGCCGCGCCGTAGCGGACGGGCGAATGGGCGGCGGGCGGTTCTCCGACCCGATCGCGGTCGAATTATTGGTCGACGGTGAACGCGAACTGGTCGATCTCGTGCGCGCGGGCGCGGTGCCGAAGAGGTTCGGCGCACGGATGGAGTACGAATTGCTCTCCGCCACTTCGGAAGTGCTGGCGGCCCGCACGGTCGCCATCGACGAGGCGGTGCGGGAGAGTGCGCATCCGCAGCTGGTGATTCTGGGCGCGGGGCTGGACGCGCGTGCCTGGCGCATGTCCGAACTGGCGGGAGTCGCCGTATTCGAGGTGGATCATCCGGCGTCCCAGGCCGAGAAGCGGGACCGGTTGGGGGAGCGGGAAGCCCTCGCGGACGTTCGTTTCGTCCCGGTCGATTTCGGTAAGGACTCCCTGGGGGCCGCCCTCACCACGGCAGGCCACGACGAGACCAGGCCCACCACCTGGATCTGGGAGGGCGTCGTCCCCTACCTGACGCCCGCCGAGGTCGCCGAGACCGTCACCGAGGTGGCAAAGCGCAGTGCCCCCGGCAGCCGCCTGATCATCACCTACCCGACCCCCAATCGGGTGTACCACTTCGGCCGTAAGGCCATGGAGCTGTTGCTGTCCGTTTCCGGCCGCACCAATCCCATGGCCGGTGAACCGCAGCGTTCGAGTTGGACCCCCGAAGCGATGGCCGCATTGCTCGCCGAGCGCGGCTTCTCCGTCACCGCCGACCGCGACCTGCAATCGGTCGCGGTCGAGGCGGGAATCGAGGGCAAACGCACCTCGGTCCGCGCCGACGGTCACATCGTCATCGCCGATCGGCGCTGACCCAGGTCAGTTCAGCGTGACGACCCAGGAGCCGTTGCAGCCGCGGTTGGTGTCGCGGTTCGGGTCGTAGTTCCACACCGCCTGCAGGTCCGAATCCTTCTGAATATTGAAATCACCCGTCGGCGACTGGACCGGTTCACCGTTGTACAGCAGCAGGCTCAGGTCGTCCGGGTAGATCGTCCAGGACCCGTTGTAGCCCGCCGGGTAGTTCATGGTCACCGTGGTGGTGCGGCCGGCGTGGTTCTGCACCACGATGCACGAATTCGGATGATTGGACTGAGCCTGGGCCGGTGCCGCGGCCAGCACGATGGCCGCCACCCCGACCGCGGCAGCGGCCACCGGTGCCGCTGCCTTCGCCACCAGACCACGCCCGCCGCTGGGAACGTTCCACATGATGCCCGACCTCCGTGTGAATTCCACCGCCCGAATGGCTGATTGGATGAGACGAAGTTATCCACCGCACCCAGCGGGTCTCTTATGAAATCCTTGTCGCCGCGACCCGGCGATTCTCGTCCCCTTCCATCGGATCCGCAGCGATCACCCCCAGCCGTTCCCGCACCGCGCACACCGAGATGTCCACGTGCCCAATCGCGATCTCGCGACTCTGTTCTTCACAATCCGTCAGGCATTCGACGGCCCGGCCGCGCGGAAATTCGGCCGAGAGGCGGCGCAGCGCCTCGGCACACCGGATCCTGAGATAGGAATAGACAGTGGAGTCGAAGATCGCCTCGACGACAGGCACAGCGGGCACATAGTCGAGCCGGGCCAGAGCATCGACCAGACTGCACTGGTCATCGATGTAGTCGTTGCCGCCGCCATGGGCGGCCTCCAGACGATCGAACAACCTTGGCGCATCTGATTTTTCGCCGATATCTGTGAGCAGTGACAGCGCTGCGCCACCGATCGAGCTGTCCAGGTCTGCGCGCGCCCGGGCCCACTCCAACGCCCGAGGTGACCGCAGCCGCCGCAACTGCCGGCGCACCGCGACCCGCACAGCCAGTGTGGCGGCCCCCTCCGCGAGCACCGTTGGTGCAACGTCCAAGAGCACCCCTTCCCAAAGCTCATCCGTGATCCCGGCCGGTGAGACCTCTTGAACGAGACCGGATTCCACGACAGCCCGAAGGATCCTTTCGCGCTCGGCAGCATCTCGTGCCGCCCGCCCGGACGGCCCTGTCGGCGGGCGTGCCCGCTTTCGCTCCATATCGGAAATCGCCCTGTCGATCCGTGCGCTGGCGCGCCGCCACACCGGCCAGGGTCCGGCCGAGAAATCCTGACCCCACTCGATCGCCCAGCGAAGCTGCTCGTCATCGGCTACTCCGAGCGCCTCCTCGAGCAGCCCCTCGGCCTCCGGATGCTCGAAGAACGGCACGAGTGCACCGAATGCCAAATCGAAGTCGCGACCTGTCCGCAGATAGCGCCGCAACTCGGCCACGCTGCCCGGCACCCCGCGGCGCGCAAGCAGCTCGAACACCCGGACCGCGAGCCACGCATCCGAATCGCCGCTCGGATCGAGCGGCCGCGCGTACGCGGCACGCAAGAGCCGCAGATCGATCCCCAATTCGGCGATCAGCGTGGCGTAGAGCCACCCTCGATGTTCGACCTGATGGTCCCACCGCGGATCATCCACAATGCAGCCGATCACATACTCCGCAGCCAACTCTGGCTGATCCAGCGCCGCCGCATACGCTGCACCCCGCCCACGCTGGATCATCCCCAGCAGCGAATCAGGTTCCGCCCAAACCGCTTCCACGATCGGCGCACCGTCACTGTTCTGCACGGCAGTGCAGGTTCAGCAGCAGCGTGTCAGCCGGCAGTGCCGCCAGATAGTCGGCACTGTGGTCACAGCCCTCGGCGATATCAGCTTTGCCCGGCGTGAACCCGAGTTCGAATGGCGTCCGCGCTTCCGCGAGGGTCGCCTTCACGTCGGAGGCATCGCACGGGGGAGTGCATACCGTGGTTCGCGAACCGGCCATCCTGACATCAGATCATCCGTGCCACGGTGTGGCCCAGCGATATTCCATCACGAGTTCAGGGTGTGGGCCGTGGGCAACACCTTCAGTGCGTGGGCCTCGGGCACGGATGTCTACATGACCAATGGCGGCACCCATGTGTTCTGCGATGTGCTGGCGCTGGCCGGCTCCGCGCCCGCCCGCACACCGTGGCAGCAAAACCTGATCCTGCACTTCTGCGACACCGAAAGGTACGCCCACGGCTTCGGCGGATCGGCTGTCTGGTGAAACGGGATGTCGATCGTCAGACGGGGATGGTCTGGCGGGGCCGCAGGGGTGTGCGGTCGCGGAATGCTTCTATTGCCGCGGCGACTTCGAATGGTGTTGTGGCGTGTGCGATGTCGTCGCGGTAGAGCACCCGCTCGGCGACGGGGTCCAGGTCGAATCCCCAGACCATCGACATGAGGGGATTGATGAAGAGTTCGGCACTTTGGGAGCGGGTGCGGGCCAGGGAGTGGTGATCACCGAATTCGCCGCGGGCGGCGTCGGTGATCGACGCGCAGACGATGCTCTCCTTACCGGGGGTGTGCTGCTGAACCCAGTCGACGGCCGCCAGCCAGGCATCGACGGCCGCGATGCCCGGTATGAGAGCGAAGACGCCGTGATACGCGCCGAGTCCGGCAAGTGCGGCAACGTTTTCCAGGAAATGCGCGTGGCAGACGCCATGGTGGGCATCGACGCCGAACCCGACACATATGGCCAGCTTGACGGGCAGGTCGAGCGCCTGCGCCGCCAACAGGCTGGTCACATCCTCGACCGGTGTACCCAATCCGGCCTCATCGCCGGTCATCAGGAGATCCGTACCCCCATCGACCAACACCATCCCGTCCAGCCGGAGTTCGCGAGCCAACCACGCGTAGGCCGCCCGGACATCGGCGGGCCCACCCTTGCGAATCAGGAACACCCGATCCGGAAAGCCGTGGTCACGCAACCACACCGCGAGGTGCTTCTCCGGGAAGTACGCGTCCGAACCTTCGGTCTCCGCGTCGATTTCGAACAGCCCGGGCGCGACCTGCCGGGCCGTGGTCCGCGTGACCGGCGTGAACGTGAGATTCGCCAGCACCACCGACTTGCCCTGCTCCTGCAGCGCGAACGCCACCGGCAATCCACTGAGCACGTCGAACCCGCCCCCAGCTCCAGCGACCAGGACCCGCTCGCAATCCCGCAGTCGATGCAGTGCCGGTGTGTCGAACAGCGAGAGCGCACCCATCCGTCGAAGTATTCAGCACTTCCGCCGTCCGCGCCCGAATCGGGGGAGTTCTCACTGCGGCTACCCGGACAGAATTCCGCGCTGAGAGCTCCCTGATCTTGATAGGTGTCGCACTTCATTTGGTCGACGGGCTGGCTCCCGGTGTCGCGTAGGCGGATTCGATGAATGGGCGGACGACGTCCAGGAACTGCTCGGGGGCGGAGGAGAAGGGCAGGTGGCCGGTTGGGAGGACCTGGAGCTCGGAGCGGGGGATCAGGGCGTGGGCTTTGCTGCCGTAGCGGAGGGGGAGGACCGGGTCGCGGCGGCCCCATACGATCAGGGTCGGTGCCGTGATTTCGGTTGCGCGGCCGGTGAGGTCGTAGCGGGGATCGTTGAAGCTGTGCCACAGGGCGGAGTAGGTGGCACGGCCGATGTCGGTGCCCGCCACGCGGATCGCGCGCTCTACGACGGCGTCGTCGTGCGAGGTCACGGGTTTCATGTAGTTGCGGATGCTGTGGGGGAGCCAGCGGCGGGCCATCAGGTTGGAGCCGTAGACGTTGCAGTAGGCCCGGGTCAGCGGCGTCTGCCGGACGAAGCCGCCGGTGTTGACGAGGACGAGCCCGGCGACGCGCGCGGGCTGTTCCAGCGCCAGGCGAGCGGCCGCGAATCCGCCGACCGAACTGCCGATGAACACCGCCGGATCCAGCTCCAGTGTTGTGACCACCTCGGCGAGCGTGTCGGCGATCCCGGCGGCGGTGATGGTCGAATTCGGTTCGGATGCACCGTGTCCCGGCCAATCGATGGCGATCACCCGATGCTCCGCGGTCAACGCCGGGAGGATCGGATCGAAGTCGTGGTGGTCGTGCAGGGTGGCGTGCAGCAGGACCACGGTGGGCCCGGCGCCGATGTCTTCGTAGGCCAGTCGTCCGGCCGACGTGCGCATGATGTGCATACGCAACAACCCTTCATTCGATTGTGGTGACCGATCGGTCGTTCACTGACCAGTCGGTCGGTCAGATATGATGTGACCATACAATCGGTCCGGAACACACGCAAGGGGACGCCGAATCGCCCGTCGCGCAACACAGGGGCGAACCGGCACCGCCCCCGGTGAGGGTTGAATCTGATGAATCTGCGGGAGGATTCCGCCGCGCGCACCCGCGCCGCGCTCGTCGACAGCGGCCTGCTGCTGGCCGAGCGGCTGGGACTCGGCGGTGTCAGCGTGAACGTCCTGGTGGCCGAGCTCGGCGTCTCGAAAGGCACGTTCTTCCATCATTTCGGCACCCGCGCCAACTATCTGCTGGCCCTGCATCGCGAATTCCACGAGCGCCTGCAGGCCGTGATCGACTCCGCCACCTCCGGTCTCGCCCCGGGCCGGGACCGTCTCCTGGCCGGATCCACCGCCTATCTCGACGCCTGCCTGCGCGACCGCGGCGTCAAAGCCCTGCTCCTCGAAGCCCGAGCCGAACCTCTGATCGTGGACGAGGTGACGGCTCGCAACACCCACAACGCCGCGCTGATCGAACCCGATTTCAAGGTCCTGGGCTGGCCGCACCCGGAGGCAGGGGCCCGGTTGTGGGTCGGCTTGGTCGCCGAAGCCGCCCTGCTGGAATTGCAGGCCGGTCATGAGCAGGGTTCGGTGCGAAACGCCCTGTGGCAGTTCCTCCCCGCCTGAGACCCGCCCGGTCCCTGTCTCGCCCCCACGGTGGTCCGCCCAGCACACAATAGGCAAGCTCGGCAATCTCGAGCGCGGCTCTGGTGCTGTGCGGTGCGCACCCGATGCGCTCCGGGCTCAGTCGGCTGCGCAGAGCGCGGTGTCGAACGCCTTCTGGAGGGCAGCGGTGACGGTGGGATCCGAGGGCCGGAGATTGGCGATGAGGGTGACGGCGCGGCCGTCCGGGGTGACGGCATTGAAGGTTCGGAAGCCCGGGATGGAACCGCCGTGTCCCCACACCTGGATGCCACACGGTGCGGCGGCGGTGGTCAATCCGAGGCCGTACGAGTAACCCGGGCGGTTGGTCAGCGGTTTCGGATCGGTCCGCATGGCGGCCACCTGGGCCGGGGGCAGCAGGTCCCCGGTGAGGAGCGCACCGAAGAACCGATTCGCATCGGAGCCGGTGGAGACCAGCGCGCCGGCACTGCCCGCCCACGACGGATCGAAACGGGTGACGTCGGTCGGCTTCCCGTCGACCGCCTCGTAGCCCTGCGGGTGCGGACTGCGGAGGTCGGTGTCGCCGGAGGCCGGGAAATAGGTGTCGCGCAGCCCCAGCCGGTCGATGACGCGGTGCGTGACCTCCTCGCCCACCGGATGCCCGGTCACGCGTTCCACGATCATGCCGACGATGAGGTAATTGGTATTGCTGTATTCGGCTTTCGCGCCCGGCTCGAAGTGCGCGGGCAGGGTCATGGCGCGCCGGACCAGGTCCGCAGTGTCGAAGTGCATGGTCAGCAGATCAGGCGAATCACCTTGCAGCTCGGGTAGTTCCAGATACTCGGGCAGACCGCTGGTGTGCTGCATGAGATCCCGGACCGTGATCCGGTTGCCGTCGATGCCCGCGCCCTGAACGACGCCGGGCAGGTAACGCTCGACAGGCGCGCCCACATCCACCGCACCCTCCGCGACGAGCTGCATCATGACGGTCGCGACGAACGTCTTGGTATTGCTGCCGACTCGCACATGCGCGCCCCGCGGAAAGGCCGCGCCGGTAGCGACGTCACCGACACCCGAGGTCGCACTCCACTCCCGGTCGTGCTCGGTGACGACCAGCTGCACCCCGGGAACTCCCGCCGCCACGGCAGCGTCGAGGGCGCGCCCGACCTCCGCACGCGCATCGGCCGACAACGGCGCTGCCGGCTGTCGCGTCGCATCATCACCGCAGGCCCCCACCGCGCAGACCACTCCGGCGACCGCGACAGCGGCGGCAATCCGGCGAACGAGCCTCATATGCTCTCCTTCTGGCGTAATGGCCGCGAGCGCTCGGCCGGAATGCGCTGCTGCGCAGCCGGATTCGCAGCTCACGGAGATCAATAACCGGATGGTAGCTCCGAGCCGCGGTCCGGGCATCACCCGCAACGCTCACCCGAGCTCATCCCTGAGACGTAGTGCCGGTCAGGGAAAACCCGCTGCCCGTCCTGCGGGAGCGCAGATTCGAACGGTGCACCGTCAGAGCCGGTAATGAGAGGCGACAGCGTCTTGGCCGGTGTAGTTCGGGCCGGCGTGGGCATCGGCGCCGGCGTAGGTGAATTCCCATCGGGGGAGGGCCCGGCCGCCGCGGGTGAGGCGGTGACTTCGCGCGGTGTAGGTGAATCCGTTGTCACGCAAGGCGGTTGTCACACGTCTACCGAGTGGAACGCCGCCGGTGTCACGGATCGAAGTGGCGTCGAAGTTCGCGGCGAACAGGCCGTCGGAGGTGAGCCAGGAAGACATGCGGGTGAGAGCAGCAAGTTTGTCGCCCACATAGTGCAGGGCGTGGACGCTGGTGATCAGATCCACGGGTTCGTCGGGACGCCAGGTCAATACCGACCCGGTGACGAGGTCGATGCCCGCTCGCGGCGGCCCACCGAAATAGTCCACCAGGTCGAGCCCGATGATCCGGGCGTGACCGGACAGCGTTTCGTCCGCCTCGAACAGGGCGTGGGCGCTGCCGCATCCGACATCCAGCCAGCGCTGGGGTGCGGGACGGGCCGCGAGCCAGGCAACGGGGTCGAAGCCGAGTTCGCGCCGGTAGGCGGGCAGTCGGCGGTCGCGGTTCATGGCGGAGTTCGCCACCACCGCCGTCTGTTCCAGGTGGGTGTCGTCGAGTAGCTCGGGCACACAGGACATCCTGCCCGGTGCGGTCGATGGCGGTACGGAGCCGCCGACCGATTCAGGCGGCGGCCTTGTCCACGGGCGCCGGAGCCGAGGTGGGAAGGGTTTCGCGGGTGCGCATGGCGGCCCAGAGGGCGGCGGTGGCGGCGGTGCAGGCGGCGGCGCCGCCGACGTGGACGGCGACCAGGGCGGCGGGCACGTGGGTGAAGTACTGGACGATGCCGACCAGGGCCTGGGAGCACACCAGGGCGATCACCAGGATGAGGCGGTTGCGGATGGTCTTGTTCATGCCGACCGCGGCCAGGCCGCAGGCGAGGCCGACGAGCAGGGCCAGGTAGGCGACCAGGAGTTCGGCGTGCAGGTGGACCAGGGTGACGATCTCGACCTGCAGGCGTTCGACCGGCTTCTCGACGCTCTTGTCACCCGCGTGCGGGCCCGCGCCGGTGACCAGGGTGCCCGCGATCAGCGTTCCGGTGAGGGCCAGACCGGACAGGGCGGTCAGCAGCCGCAGCGGCTTGGGAACCTGAACCGTGTCGATGCCTTCGTCGGGTTCCCCGACCTTGGCCCACAGCAGCGTCGCCAGCCACACCATCAGCATGGACGCGAGCAGGTGCACCGCGACCGTCCACCACAGCAGCCCGGTGCGCACGGTGATACCGCCGATGACCGCCTGCAGCACGGTGCCGCCGGGCATCAGCCACGCGTACACCTGGACTTCGCGCCGCCGCCGCGCCCGGGTGACCGCGAGCACGATGGCCGCCGCGGCCAGCGACACCACGAAAGTGAGCATGCGGTTGCTGAATTCGACCACCTGGTGCAGCACCGGCACCTCGGCCACCGCGGTCGGCACGAAGCTGCCGGGGAAGCACTGCGGCCAGGTGGGGCAGCCCAGACCCGAGGCGGTGACGCGGACGACCGCGCCGGTCACCGAGATTCCGGCCTGGGACAGGATGACCAGGAAGGCGAGCAGTCGCTGCACCCGCAGGGAAGGCATCGGGAACAGGTCGGCAAGTCGCTGGAAGGCGCGAGACAGCACGCACCGATGGTAGCGGGGCCGCATTTCGCCCCGTCACCGGCCCTACTACAACGTGTCGTTAAACACCCGGGCGGGCGCGAACTTTCGATCAACTCCGATGCCTACGGAGGTGACCGCCGCCCGGACGGCCTCAATCGAACTTGAAGAACCGGGTGGCCAGCCACCCCGCGAGCCCGCCCCAGCCGGCCAGCACCGCGAGCCCGTACCAGTCGATGCTGGTGCGCATCGCCTGCTCCAGGCACTCCGACAGCGCTCCGGACGGAATGATCCGCGCGATCAGGCTCACCGCGTGCGGCAGGTCGTCGGACATGAACACCAGGCTCGCGGTCCCGAGCATGACGAACCACAGAATGTTGGCGAGCGCCAGCACCACCTCGGCCTTGAGCGTCCCGCCGAGCAGCAGCCCCAGCGCCGCGAAGGTCGCCGTCCCGAGCGCGATCACCACCGCGCCGAGCAGCAGCCCGGTGAGCGACGGCCGCCAGCCGAGCGCGAACCCGATGGCCCCCAGCAGGATCGACTGCAGCACCACCACGATCAGCACCGCCGAGCACTTGCCCGCGACAATGCCCCACCGCGGCAGCGGCGTCGCCCCCAGCCGCTTCAATGCCCCGTACCGCCGATCGAACCCGACGGCGATCGCCTGCCCGGTGAACGCGGTCGACATGATCGCCACCATCATCACCGCCGGCACCACCCGGTCCACCCGGTGCTCGCCCAGCCCAGTGACCGGCAGCAGGCTCAGCCCGATCAGCAGCGTGATCGGAATGAACATGGTCAGCAGCAGCTGTTCCCCGTTGCGCAGCAACAGGATCAGCTCCATGCGCGTCTGCGCCGCCAGCATCTTGGCGCGCGTGGTCGGCTGCGGCGCGGGGGAGAAGGTGCCCGCCGCGAATCGATTCCCGGTCTCGGTCATCGGACTGTTCCTCTTTGGGTGCATCCACCTGATATCGGCGGAAAGACGGCCGTTCTCGCATGAAATCGGCCAGTCATTCGAACAAGTGTGCTACTACTGTGGTCATGCCCTCCGCTGTACTGAAGCGGGCCTTCGAATTCCGCTTCTATCCGACCGCTGTCCAAGCCGCTGAACTCGCGCGGACATTTGGCTGTGTCCGGAAGGTGTACAACTTGGCGCTGGAGGTGCGCACGGAGGAGTGGCATCATCACGCGACGAGGATCGACTACTACCAGACCTCGGCGTTCTTGACGCTCTGGAAGCAAACCGATGAGTTGGCGTATCTCAACGATGTGTCCTCGGTGCCGTTGCAACAAGCGTTGCGACATCTCCAGGCTGCGTTTGCGGCGTTCTGGGAACGTCGTTCCGAATTCCCCCGGTTCAAGTCCCGCAAGCGATCTCGCGATGCAGCGGAATACACACGGAGTGGGTTCCGCTATCAATCTGGTGAGCTCACGCTTGCCAAGATGGATGAACCCCTGAACATCGTTTGGTCGCGGTCGCTGCCGCCCGGCGTGCAACCTTCTACGGTGACTGTCACTCGCGATAGTGCTGGTCGCTGGTTCGTATCGATGCTGTGTGAAGACCCACGAGTTCAACCGCTCCCGGCTGTATGCCGATCCGTGGGCATAGATGTTGGTTTGCGTCACCTGGCGGTTCTCTCGACCGGAGAGAAGATCGCCAACCCGAAGCATGAACGACGCGATTATGTCCGGCTCGCCAGAGCACAACGAGCGGTATCGCGGAAAGCTCCTGGCTCTCGTAATCGGGAGAAGGCCCGTCATAAGGCCGCGCGCATCTTTGCGCGTGTTGCAGACCGGCGGCGGAACCATTTGCACGAAGTGACCACTCGGCTCGTGCGTGAGAACCAAACGCTCGTGATCGAGGACCTGACGGTCAGCAACATGGTCCGAAATCGGCACCTCGCTCGTGACATATCCGATGTCGCTTGGAGGGAGTTTCGCGAGATGCTCGCGTACAAGGCGAGCTGGTACGGCCGCAAGTTGATTGTGATCGACCGATGGTTCCCGTCGTCGAAGCTGTGCTCGTCCTGCGGGCTTCTTGCCGAGTCCATGTCTTTGGAGGTCAGGGCGTGGGTTTGCAGCGGATGTGGTGCAGCTCAGGACCGAGATGTGAACGCCGCAAAGAACATTCTGGCCGCCGGACGGGCGGTGACAGTCTGTGGAGATGGTGTAAGACCCCAACGGAGTACTCCGGGCAGGCGATCGTCCGCGAAGCAGAAAGCCCCAGCCCGTGAGGGCTAGGACTCCCGTCTCCATCGTAGGGAAGGACGTCAACCGCGCAGCTCCCGCCCGGTCAGTTCGAGGAATACGTCTTCCAGCCGGCGCTGGTCGATGCGAATGTCGGTGGGCAGCACGTCGATTCGCGCGCACCACGCGGTCATGGTGGCCAGCACCTGCGGGGTGATGTCGCCCTGCAGCAGGTACGAACCGGGCGCGGTCTCGCGCGGGGTGAACCCTTCCGGCAGTGCGGCTTCCAGTAGCGACAGGTCGAGTTTGGGTGGTGCGGTGAACGCCAGCCGCCCTTCGGCCCCGTGTGAGGTGACCTCGGCGGGCGTGCCCTGTGCGACGACCTGGCCGTGGTCGATGATCACCAGCTGGTCGGCCAGCTGCTCGGCCTCGTCCATCATGTGTGTGGTCAGCAGCACGCTGACCCCGTCGCGGCGCAGCGCGTCGATGAGTTCCCACACCAGATGCCGTGCCTGCGCGTCCAATCCGGCGGTCGGCTCGTCGAGGAACACGATCTCCGGCCGCCCGACCAGCGCGCACGCCAGCGCGAGCCGCTGCTGCTGCCCGCCCGAGAGCCGCCGATAGGGCGTCCGCCGAGCGTCTTTCAGTCCGAGCGTGTCCAGCAGCCAGGCCGGGTCCAGCGGATTCGCCGAATAGGAGGCGACGAGATCGAGCATCTCCCCGGCCTTGGACCCCGGATACGCGCCGCCGCCCTGCAGCATCACGCCGATGCGCGGTCGGAGCTGATCGGAGTCGGCGATCGGGTCCAGGCCCAGCACCCGCACGGTCCCGGCGTCGGGAGTCACGAAGCCTTCGCACATCTCGGTGGTGGTGGTCTTGCCGGCGCCATTGGGTCCGAGCAGGGCCAGCACCTGTGCGCGTTCGATATCGAAGCTGATGCCGTCGACCGCGGTGGTCTCGCCGTAGCGTTTCACGACGCCGTCGACGCGTACGGCGGGTCCGGAAGCTGCGGTCACGATGAGACACCGTAAGGCGTGGGCTGCTGTGACCGAGCCGACACCCCCGGCTGATTGCGCCACGGCAGCACATTTCGGGTGAGGAAGATCAGCGACAGGCCCACGATCACGGTGGCGATGGCGGATTCGACGATCTGGAAGACGTAGAAGTCCGCGCCGCGCGGCATGACCATCACCGACACCACGACCGACAGCACCACCGCCGGCACCCGGAAGGCGGGCCGGTTGGCCCACGCGGCGAGGGGCACGATCGCCCACAGCAGGTACCAGGGTTGCACCACCGGGAACAGCAGCACGATCGCGCCGAGCGAAACACCCAGCGCGCCGATCGCATTCAAGCGCCCGGTCCAGGCGGCGATGAGCATGCGCAGGGTCACGAAGCCCGCGATGAGTTCCGCGATGGGCCGGGTGATGTCGAGCAGGGCGGTGGTGTGGTCGCCGAGTCCGAGCAGCACGCCGCCGAACCCGGTGATGATCCCGACGGCGGTCGGCAGCGACAGGTAACTGCGCACGGAGGTGGCGGTGCCGACGGTATTGACCCAGCCGAATCCGAGTCCGCTGGCATAGCTCACCGAAAGTGTCGTGATCACGGCGATGGCACCGAGTACACCGCCGGCGACGAGTACCGGTTTGAGCCCGCGTCCCCACCGCCGCGCCAGCGCCATGCCGACGAATCCGAGGCTCACCAGCGAGATGATCTTCACCGACGAGGACAGCGTGATCAGCACGGCACCGAAAACCAGCAGCGCCCAAGCCCTTTGATTGAACTGCGGGCAATCGTCGATGGCGCGCAGGCAGAATTCCATTCCCGCCAGCATCAGCCCGAGCATGAGCGCGTCATTGTGCACCCCGCCCACCAGGTGGAACAGCACCAGCGGGTTGGCCGCGCCCAGCCACAGCGCGCTCACCCCCGCGATTCCGCAGCGTCGCGACAGCCGCGGCAGCGCCCATACCATCAATGCGACGCCCGCCAATGCCAGCAACCGATGCAGCCACACCCCGAGAAGGATGTTGTCACCGGTGATCTGCGCGATGCCGCGTCCCATCCACAGGAACAGCGGGCCGTAGGGCGCGGAGGTGTCCCGCCAGATGGTGGGGACATTGTTGGTGAGCACATTGTTGAGCCCGAGCCCGGCCACCGGGCCGACCGAATACGGGTCCATGCCCCGGGCCGCGATTTCGCTCTGTGCCAGGTACGAATAGACGTCGTTGCTGAACATGGGTGGCGCGACGCTGAGCGGAATGATCCACAGCAGCAGCGTCCGATCCATCTGTGAGCGGCTGAGCCGGTGGCGTGGATCGCCGCCCCACCCGCCGACGGCGAAGCGGCCCAGCAGCAGCCACGCCATGATCACCAGGATGGTGCCGATCATGCACATGGCCAGCGTCGAGGTGCCGGCCCGCGCGAAGAACCCGAGCACCCGCATACCGGAGATCGGATTCTGGTGCACCGGTTGGGCTCCGACACCCAGCGCGGACACCGCCATGATCACGGCCCCGGTCGCGCCGAGCAGCCGGATCCGCATCAATTGCAGGGTTTCGCGCCGGTCCAGACCGGGCCGGTCGGCGTCGACGCCGTGCAGGACGGCGACGGTGTGATCGGCGGCGGGAACGTCCAGACCCAGGGCCCGGCGTCCGATATCGATGACTCTGCGCCGCGCGCCTTCCACTACCGCCACAGCTGCGAAGCCTAGTCCGGAGCCGCGGGTCGGACGCCGATCGCATGGCCGTAGCGCGGGTTCGACCGGTGTGCTCGCGAGTTGCCGATCGGGGCCCGCATGGCCGATCACGCCCGCTGGCTCCGCGCACTGACGGGTGGGGTCGCGGGAAAGGGTGAGCCCTCTCTCATGACTCTCTCATACCCCTAGGGGTATACTGAAGTCATCGGACTCAGGGAAGGAAACCCCCAATGATCGGCGACGAAGACAGCATCGCACTGGTCCTCAATCGGCTGCGCCGCGCGCACGGACAGCTTGCGGGCGTCATCTCCATGATCGAGCAGGGCCGCGACTGCAAGGACGTGGTCACCCAGCTCGCCGCGGTCTCTCGCGCTCTCGACCGGGCCGGGTTCAAGATCGTCGCCACCGGACTGCGGGACTGCCTGACCGGGGAGCGGGCCGAGAACTCCGAGCCGATGACAGTCGAGGAACTGGAGAAACTCTTCCTGGCGCTGGCCTGATGCTCTTCCGGGCGATCCCCGCCGAGGGATCGCCCAGCGCCCGGAGCGAAAGGAGGTCAAGATGACCGCGATCCGCCACTGGTCCATCGACCGCATCGTGCCGGGTCTGGCCGGCGCCGTGGTGCTGCTCAGCCTCGTGCTGGTGCTCGTGTTCTCGCCCTGGTGGCTGCTGCTGACCGCCTTGGTGGCGGCCAACCTGGTGCTCTTCGGGGTCGTCGGCTGGTGTCCGATGACCCTGCTCCTGCAACGCCTGGGCGTGCCCCGAACCGGCAGCCCCGCCACGGAAAGGACTTCGTGATGACCCCTGCCCTCTCGGCCACCCTGCACACCGATTTCGCCGATGCGGTGCAACGCACCCGGAAGGCCCTGTCCGAGCAGGGCTTCGGCGTGCTCACCGAGATCGACGTGACCGCGACCATGAAGCAGAAGCTGGACGCGGACATGGAGGACTACCTCATCCTGGGCGCGTGCAATCCGGCGCTGGCACACACCGCCCTCGGTGTGGACCGTCGGATCGGCCTGTTGCTGCCGTGCAATGTGGTTGTGCGCGCGGATCGTTCGGACGCCGGCACGATGATCGTGGAGGCCATGAATCCGGAGGTGTTGGTGCAGGTCGCGGGCGATCCGGCGCTGCAAGAGGTCGCCGACTGCGCCACCGCGATGCTGAGCGCGGCCATGGCGGCGCTCGGTTGATCCACTGCCCGAACACGATTCGCGCTGCCCCTGTCGGACCCCGCTCATACTCTGGATGAATGGTGTCCGATTCGAAACGGCGAATCGAGGTGGCTGCGGCCGGGCTGCTCGCCCGGCACGGCTATCACGGATTCGGGCTGAAGAAGTTGAGCGAGGCGGCAGGGCTGCCGTATGGGTCGATCTACCATCACTTCCCGGGCGGCAAGGAGGAGATCGCCGTCTCGGCCATCACCGGCACGGGCGTGCTGGTGGGGCGCATGATCCGGCAGGCCCCGGGCGATGTGTTCGGTACCGCGGCAACGCTGTTCGACTTCATGGCCACCAAACTGGCCGAGACCGACTGGGCCGCGGGCTGCCCGGTCGGGACCCCCGCCCTGGACGGCGGCAGTGATGTCGACTCCGTGCGCTCCGCGTGCGTGTCGGCCTTCGAGGCGATGACACACGGTTTCGCCGAACTGCTCACCGAGCTGGGCCTGGCACCGGGGGACGCGCGTGATCTGGCCACCACGGTGGTCGCGGCCTACGAGGGCGCGACCGTCCTGGCCCGGGTGCGCCGCACCGATGAGCCGCTGCACACGGTTTCGGCGGCCATGGCCCGGTTGATCCGGCTGAGTCTCGCGGAAGTCGCTGCTGCCGAGTCGAATTCATCCTAGGGGGGTTGACTGGAAAGAATGTTCTAGCGACGATCGATCCATGAAGCGACTCGTGCTCGACGGCCCGCACGCACTGCGCTGGGAAGACGCCGCCGAACCCACCCTCAATGCCCCTGATCAGGCCCTGGTCCGCCCCATCGCCGTGGCCACCTGCGATATCGACCCCGCGATCCTGCAGGGCCGGTTCCCGCTGGCGGGCCCCTACCCCTTCGGCCACGAGGGGGTGGCGGAGGTGGTGGCCGTCGGCGACGACGTCACCACCGTCCGCGCTGGCGACAAGGTGGTGGTCCCGTTCCAGATCTCCTGTGGCGCCTGCGATTCCTGCCGCCGCGGCCATACCGGCAACTGCACCACCCACCCGTTCATGTCCAGCTACGGCCTCGGCCCGATGGGCGGGCTGAGCTGGGGCGGGCTGTGGTCGGACCTGGTCGCCGTCCCGCACGCCGACGCCATGCTGGTCCCGTTGCCGGCCGGAGTGGATCCTGCCGCGGTCGCCAGCGCCAGCGACAATATCGCCGACGCCTACCGATCGGTCGCCCCGCAACTCGCCGCCCGCCCCGGCGCCGAAGTCCTGGTCCTGAGCGGTCCGGCCGCACCATCCATCGGCCTGTACGCGGCCGGTCTCGCGGTGGCACTCGGCTCCGCCCGGGCCGTCTACCTCGACACCGACCCCGAAAGGCTCGCCATCGCAGCCGAACTCGGCGCGGAGCCCGTCGAGGGCAGGCCGACCGACCGGGTCGGCCGGTTCCCGGTCACCGTCGAAGCCGTGGGCGGCTCCGAAGCCCTGGTGGCCGCCATCCGTGCCACGGCCAATGATGGTTTCTGCACCAGCGTCAGCATCCAGACCCAGGATGTCGCCCTGCCCATGCTCGAAATGTATTCGCGCTGCTGCACTTTCCACACCGGCCGGGCGCACGCTCGCCCGTCGATCCCGCACATTCTGGATCTGGTGGCGGCCGGGCGTTTCGATCCGAGCGTGGTGACCACCCGCACCGTGGCGTGGGAGGATTCGATCGACGCGCTGCTCGAGGCGCCGGTCAAACTCGTCGCTACGCGCTGAAGCCGGATATCGAGAGTGGTAGTCGCGCCAGCGTTTCCGGGTCGGCGAGCACGTCGATCCGGACGATGCGCTCGCCCTCGACGGTGAACGCCATGACCGCCGGTGGCTCGTCGCGGCCGGCGACCAGTGCTCCCGGCCGCCCGTCGACCAGGACCATCGCCGAGAAATCGGCGCGCGCCGCGAACCCGGCCGCCAGCCGCGCCACGATCGGCGCGCCCCGTGCGGTGACCGGCACCGGCCCCGGCGCGGCGGTCCGGTCCGCGGACACTGTCACGTCGGCGGCCAGGACCGCCAGCACCGCGGCGATGTCTCCGGCCCGGACCGCTGCCAGGAACGCCCGCACGACACGGCGTTCCCGCAGCGCGTCCGGCCGGAGCTCGTCGGAGGCGTCGATCACCCGATGCCGGGCGCGGCTGGCCAGCAGCCGGGCCGCGTTCGGGGACCGCTGCAGGATGTCGGCGACCTCGTAGAACGGCACCGCGAACATGTCGTGCAGGACGAAGGCGATCTGTTCGGCCGGTGGCAGCCGCCGCAGCAACACCAGGACCGCCCGCTCCAGTTCGTCGGTGAGTACCGCGTGTTCTTCGGGTTCACCGGCGGTCGCAGTGGAGGGGAGCGGTCCGGGCACGACGTCGCCGAGCGGGCGTTCGGGGTTGGTCCTGCGGGCGCGCAGCCGGTCCAGGCAGATCCGGGACAGCGTGGTGGTCAGCCAGCCGTCGAGATTGCGGATGCCGTCGATGTCGGTGCGGTGCAACCGCATCCACGTCTCCTGCACGGCGTCCTCGGTCTCGCTGGATGCGCCGAGCAGGCGGAATGCCAGCGCGTTCAGCCTGGCGCGCCGTTGTTCGAAACGTTCTACCGGGAATCCCGAGTCGCTGTCCGACATATTTCGCGCTCGCCGAACGTCACGGTGTCATGACTACACAAACCATCGTCACACGAAAAGCTCTCGACCGCTCGGTGCTCTATTGGACCGCCACCGTGCTGGTCGCGGCGGAACTGGTGGTCGGCGGCTGGTGGGACATCACCCGCTACCCGCAGGCCCGCGACACCATCGTGCACCTGGGCTATCCGACCTACTTCCTGGTTCTGCTGGGCGTCTGGAAGCTGCTCGGCGCGCTCGCGCTGCTGGTTCCGGGATTTCCCCTGGTCAAGGAGTGGGCCTACGCGGGCGTCGTCTTCGTCGACAGCGGCGGCATCGTCTCGCACCTGACGATCGGCTATGCCCGCGGCGAGGTGACCGTGCTCGCGCTGCTGCTCGTGCTCACGGTCGTCTCGTGGGCGACGCGCCCGGCCGGGCGGAAAGTCCGGGACCAGCTGATAGGTTTCCGGCGGAATCTCCCGTAGAACACCGCGTTCCCGTTCGACCCGATCGATCCGAAAGCGAGTGCTCGATGCAGGTGGCGATCGCCCTGTTCACCCGTGACCTGCGGGTGCACGACAATCCGGTGCTGGCGGCGGCCGCCGCGGGCGCGGCGGTGGTGCCGCTGTTCGTGCTGGACCCCGGCATCATCGAGCGAAACCCGGTCGCGCCCAACCGGCTCCGCTTCCTGACGGCGGCGCTCGCGGACCTCGACGCCGAATTACGCGGGCTCGGCACACCATTGGTGATCCGCCGGGGCCCGGTCGCCGACGAGGTGGCCCGGGTGATCGCCGAAACCGGCGCGACGAGTGTGCAGGTGGCCGCCGATGTCAGCCGGTACAGCCGAAACCGTGAGCGGGAGTTGCACGTTCGCGCGGGGGAGTCGGGGTGCCGGCTGGTGGTCCAGCCCGCGTCGGTGACCGTGGTCGACCCGGCGGAGCTGCGTCCGGCCACCGGCCGCGACCATTTCGCGGTCTTCACGCCGTATTTCCGTCGCTGGCTCGACACGCCGCTGCGGCCGCAGGCCCCGCGCCCACGACGACTCGCAGGTCCGGACATCGGCGGCGAGCCGGTCCCCGCCTATGCGGATCTGTGCGCCGAGCCGACCTCCCCGCACCTGTCCGTGGGTGGCGAGCGCACCGGCCGGAAACTGTTGCGCGACTGGCTCTCCGGGCCGGTGGACCACTACCACACCGACAGCGACATCCTGGCCGGCGCCACCTCCGGCCTCTCGCCCTACCTCCATTTCGGCTGCCTCTCCCCGGTCGAGGTGGTCCGCCGCACCGATCTCGCCACCCCCGGCGGCGAAGCCTTCGCCCGTCAGCTGGCCTGGCGCGATTTCCACCACCAGATCCTCGCGGCCCGGCCGGACCTCGCCCACACCGACTTCCGTCCGCGCCCCACCGCCCCGCGCGATGACCCACACGCCTTCGCGGCCTGGCGGGACGGACGCACCGGCTACCCGGTCATCGACGCGGCCATGCGGCAGCTGCTGGCCGAGGGCTGGATGCCCGGTCGCGCCCGGCTGCTGGTCGCGAGCTTCCTCACCAAGTCGCTGGGTGTGGACTGGCGCCTCGGCGCGGCGCACTTCCTGACCTGGCTGGTCGACGGCGATATCGCCAACAATCAGATGAACTGGCAGTGGGCCGCGGGCACGGGCACCGACACCCGCCCGAACCGGGTTCTCAACCCCATCCGCCAGGCCGAGCGGTTCGATCCCGATGGCGAGTACGTCCGTCGCTGGCTCCCCGAGCTCGCGCATCTGCCCGGTGCGCGCATCCACAAGCCTTGGCGCGCAACACCTCCCGTAGCCGGCTACCCGGCTCCGCTGGTGGAGTTCAACGGCATGTGACAATCGGCCCGATTCGCGGTATGGCAACTATGCAGCAACCCTAACTGTCTGATTTCGGTAGAGTGCGTCGGTGGCCTCCGGTCATGCTCGGTCTCGACACTGCGAACGGAGCGATCATGGGCCGGAATTCGGTCGCCGGCCAGCTGGTCGTCGCCCTCGTCGCCGCCGGGGTCCAACGGGTGTACGGACTGGTGGGGGATAGCTTGAACCCCTTCGTCGACGCGGTGCGCCGGACCGAGGGCATCGACTGGGTGCACTGCCACAACGAGGAGAGCGCGGCCTTCGCGGCCGGCGCGGAATCGGTGCTCACCGGCCGGCTCGCGGTCTGCGCGGCCAGTTGCGGACCCGGCAACACTCACCTGATCCAGGGGCTCTACGACGCACATCGCAATGGTGCCTCGGTGCTGGCTATCGCCTCGCACATTCCCAGCCGTGAGATCGGCACCGGATTCTTCCAGGAAACCCACCCCGAGCGACTCTTCGTGGAGTGCAGCCACTTCTGTGAGATGGTCGGCACCCCCGAGCAGATGCCGCGGCTCGCCTACATCGCCATGCAGACCGCACTCGGCCGGCACGGCGTCTCGGTGCTGGTGGTCCCCGGTGACGTGCTCGGCGCGGAGGCCGAGAACCGCGGCCGGCAGTCGGATCTGGTGACCGAAGCGCCGACCGTGGTCCCGCCCGCCGCCCAGGTGGACCGCCTCGCGGAGGCCCTCAATGACGCCGACACGGTGGCCCTGTTCGCGGGCGCGGGCGTGCGCGGCGCACACGCCCGGGTCATGAGCCTGGCCGAGCGACTGCACGCCCCGATCGGCCACGCGCTCGGCGGCAAGGAGTGGATCCAGTTCGACAACCCGTACGACGTCGGCATGAGCGGGCTGCTCGGCTACGGCGCCGCGTACGAGGCCACGCACGAAGCCGACCTGCTGCTGTTGCTCGGCACCGACTTCCCCTACGACACCTTCCTGCCGCAGAACGGCCGGATCGCCCAGATCGACCGCGACCCGTCCCGCATCGGGCGCCGCGCCGCGGTCGATGTCGCCGTCAATGGCGACGTGGCCGCCACCATCGACGCCGTCCTGCCGCTGCTGCACCAGAATCCGAGCCGCGCCTTCCTCGACGCCATGCTCCGCCGGCACACCTCCGCGCTGGAGAACGTGGTGGCCGCCTACACCCGCGATATCGACCACCACACGCCCATCCACCCGGAGTACGTCGCCGCGCTCATCGACGAAATCGCCGACGACGACGCGGTTTTCACCGTCGACACCGGCATGTGCAATGTCTGGGCGGCGCGCTACATCACCCCGAACGGCCGCCGCCGCATCATTGGCTCGTGGCGGCACGGCACCATGGCCAATGCCGTCCCGCACGCCATCGGCGCCCAGACGGCCTACCCGGGCCGGCAGGTGATCTCGCTGTCGGGAGACGGCGGTCTGGCCATGCTCATGGGTGAGCTGCTCACCGTCTGGCGGCACCGGCTGCCGGTGAAGATCGTGGTGTTCAACAACTCCACGCTCGGCATGGTCAAGCTGGAGATGCTGGTCGACGGCATGCCCGACTTCGGCACCGACCAGGAGCCGGTGAACTACGCCGATATCGCGGCGGCCGTGGGCATTCCGTCGCTGCGGGTGACCGACCCGGCCGAGGCGCGGGCCGTGCTGGCCACGGCGTTCGCCGAGCCCGGGCCGATGCTGGTGGACGTGGTCACCGACCCCAATGCCCTGTCCCTCCCGCCCCGGATCGACGCCGCACAGGTCAAGGGTTTCGCCCTGGCAGCGGGCAAGATCGTGCTGGCGGGCGGCGTCGGCCGCATGCTCGACATGGCCCGCAGCAACCTGCGCAATATTCCGCGCCCGTAGCGGGTCGCGAATTCCCGCTGCCGGACCCCGGCGGAAACCGGGCGGCCTGCTTCTGGAAGAAATAGGGGCATGGCTGTTCGACCGATCCTCATCGCCGGTGACCCCAGACTGTCCACCCCGGCCGTGCCCGTCACCGAATTCGACGCGGAGCTGGCCGCTTTCGTCGAGGACCTGTTCGAGACGAACACCGCGGCCCGGGGTGCGGGCCTGGCGGCCAACCAGATCGGCGATCCCCGTGCGGTTTTCGTGTACGACCTGATGACCGGCGACGGCCGCCGGCGCGGGTACGTCATCAATCCGAGCATCGAGACCTCCGAGATCCCGGAGACCATGCCCCACCCCGACGACGACGCCGAGGGCTGCCTCTCGGTGCCCGGCGAGTGGTTCCCGACCGGGCGTGCCGACTGGGCCGAAGTTTCGGGCGTCGACATCCACAACCAGCCGGTCACCGTCTCCGGCACCGGCTACCTGGCCCGCTGCCTGCAGCACGAGACCGACCACCTGCTCGGCCACCTGTACCTGGACCGCCTCATCGGCCGCAATCAGCGCGCCGCCAAGAAGATGATCAAGGCCAATGGCTGGACCGAAGCGGGCCGCTCCTGGCTGCCCGGCCAGGACGCCGACCCGTTCCACGACTAGGTCCCGGTCTCCCGACCGGGTGAATGCATAGGCCTCGACACCCAGGGCAATCCCGGTGATCGCCGACAGCGCGAATTCGGCCAGGGGGTGAGGAATACGCGCGCGGCCGAGGGCGCGGGCCGGATGGTCGGCGAAGCGTGAACGGGGCCGCGAAGACGACGACGTAGCGACTCACCACCCCGGCGATCAGGGTGAAATTGGCGAGACCGAACCGCCGGGCGCGACGAACCCGATCACGCGATGGCCACGCGCCGTCTGTGGCGCGGATCCGCCCGGAGGGCAGGCCCGCCCGGAGGGCAGGCCCGCCCGGAGCGCAGGCCCGCCCGCGTGCGCAGGCTCTTCAGTACCGCGGCGACCGCGAAGACAGCATTGTCCGGCGCCATGACCGCGAGGGACCACTCGGCCGCGCCGAATCGAACCCTGTTGCGCCGCAGGAGTAAATGGGGGCTCGCGGCCGGGGGGTGCTGTCACTACGGTCGGGCGGGCAATCGAAACCCGGGACCATGGGGGTGCGCATGCCGTTGCCGGCCATCGATCAGGCGACGGCCGCGAATCAGGCTGCGCCGCAGCGGCACTCGATTCCCCTGGTCGTGGTGTGGCCGGTAGCGGTGCTGGGCGCGCTGGCCGGGGCGTATTGGCTCCAGCTGGCGATCGTGGCACCGCGGATGGCGCTGCACCTGGTCGATCTCGATGCCTATCGGATTGCGGCGGACCGGGTGGTGCACGGTGTTTCGGTGTACGACACACCGCTGCACGGCCATACGCGCGGGGTCTGGGAGTTCGTCTACACTCCGTTCGCGGCACTGATGTTCGTGCCCCTGGCGGCACTGCACGGAGCGGCGTTCACCTGGGTCGGCGGGCTCGCGAATTTCCTTCTGCTCACCGGATCGGTGTGGGCAGCCCTGTCGGTGCTGGGCTATCGCCGCGATCGTCGCATGCTGATCGTGGGACCGACCGCTGCCGGGCTGCTGCTGTTGTGCGAGCCGATCCGCGAGACCATGGCGTTCGGCCAGGTCAACATGTTGCTGCTGCTCCTCGTCCTGGCCGATATGGCCTTGCCCGATTCGTCACGCGTGAAAGGCGTACTGACCGGCATCGCGGCCGGCATCAAGCTGACTCCGGCGTTCTTCATTCTCTACCTGCTGGTGACCCGGCGTTTCCGGGCCGCCGCCACCGCGACCGGCGCTCTGGTGACCACGATGGTGATCGGTCTGGCTGTGCTGCCGAAGGATTCACTGACCTTCTGGAGCGGCGGGTTCGCCGACCCCTCCCGCGTCGGCGCCCCCGAGAATCCGGACAACGAATCGCTGCGCGGCATGCTCGCCCGGTCGCTGGGTTCGGGTGGCGGCATCCAAGTGCTGTGGCTCGCAGCAGCTCTCGTCATCACCGCCGTTTGCCTGGTGCTGGCCCGCCGTCTCTCCGGATCCGGCCGCGAACTTCCCGCCGTGGTCCTGTGTGGCCTGACCAGCACCGTCGTCTCCCCGTACAGCTGGATCCATCACTGGGTCTGGCTCGCGCCCCTGCTGATCTACCTGGCCCACCTGGCGAATCGCCACCGTTCCGTCCCCACCGTCGCGGGCCTGCTCGCCGTTTTCCTCGTCTGTTCGGGCGGTATGTTCATCCTGTTCGGCGTCCACCGCGAGAGTGTCTTCGACTTCCCGAACCGGGGCCCTGTCGCACTCTTCGACCACAATGCCTTTATCTGGCTCGCCCTGGTCCTTTTCGCTGTCATCGCCCTCGCTCTCCGGCGAAATACCCCGGCGGAGAGCGACGGGCCGGCATAGAGGTCGGCTGATGTCCTTCAGCGTGTGACGGATTCGCGTGCTGCCATCGCCGCGCCGGTCAGCTCGATCGAGCGCACCCGGTCGTCGATGTTCTGGGCGTGATGCGCCGTGATGAGTTCGTCGGCCTGGATGCCGGCCGCGAAATCCTCCAGGTACGCCACGACGTCGGTGGGTGTGCCGACGGCCGTGTACGTGGTCATCCTGGCCAGATGACGGCCATTGGGCGAGGCCAGGAAGGCGTCGATCTCCTCGTCGGAGAAATCCATGCCCGCCGCGCCGCGCTTGATGAACGCGCGGGTGCGCGCCCGGTAGGAGATGGTCTTCTGTTCCTCGGCCTGCGTGCGATCCTCGGCCGCGAACACATTGACCCCGGCCATGACATACGGCTCGGCCAGTTGCTCGGAGGGCCGGAACCGGTCGCGGTATTCGCGGACGGCCTCGTGCAGGGAATCGGGCGCGAAGTGCGAGGCGAAGGCGTAGGGCAGGCCCAGGTGCGCGGCCAGCTGCGCGCCGAACAGCGACGACCCCAGAATGTAGAGCGGCACAACGCCTTCCGCGCGCGGCACCGCCTGAATGCCCGGAATCCGCGAGTTCCCGGTCAGATACCCCTGCAACTCCAGTACGTCCTGCGGGAAGGTGTCCGCCGAGGACGGGTTACGCCGCAGCGCCCGCATGGTTTCCTGATCGCTGCCCGGCGCGCGGCCCAGCCCGAGGTCGATGCGACCCGGGTACAGCGATTCGAGGGTGCCGAACTGCTCGGCGATCACCAGCGGCGAGTGGTTCGGCAGCATGATTCCGCCCGCGCCGAGCCGGATTGTCTCGGTATGCCCGGCCACGTGGCCGATGAGCACGCTGGTCGCGCTGGACGCGATCGACTTCATATTGTGGTGCTCGGCATACCAGACCCGCCGGTACCCGCTGCGTTCCGCCGCCTGCGCCAGCGCGACGCTGTTCCGGAAGCTGTCACGCGCGGTCTGACCGGGCGCGATCGCCGCCAGGTCGAGGAGGGACAGTGCGATGGGCATGCGGGCACCGGCTTTCGTGGATGTCGTGTTCTGGAGGGCGGACGCTGTGGCACCCGCACCTCAGTGATAATTCGATTGTCATCGAACTTATGCCCGTGCCGCACCGAGCCGCCATCGGGCGACCGGTCGGCTACCGGAATTTCTCCACGTGCTCCGCGGCCCAGTCCCGGACATCCCGCGCCGGCCGCCCGGTGAGGTCGGCCACCGTCGTCGTGACCAGATCCGAGCGTGGCCGGAATTCGGCCATCGACAGCAGTGATTCGATCAGCCGCGCCGGCAGCCCGGCCCCGGTCATCGACTCCCGCGCCACCTCCAGCGGCAGCGCCTCGAAGCGCAGCGAACGACCCAGCACCTCGCCGATCGCCGCGACCTGATCGGCCCGCCCGACCACCCGCGGCCCGGTCACCAGGTATTTCCGCCAGGTGTGCGAGTGATCGGTGAGCAGTCGCGCCGCCACGTCCGCGACATCGCCCTCGTGCACCACAGCGCACGGCGCGACCTCGGTCGCGCGCACCACGTCACCGGCGCGAATCTGCCCCGCCCAGCCCAGCGCGTTGGAGGCGAGGGTGTCCGCGCGCAGCACGGTCCACGGCAGCCCTGAGCCCTCGATGAGCGCCTCCATCTCGGCATGCAACTGCGGAATCAGATCCGATTGCGGCCCTTGGTCGTTCACCGTCGTGGACGACAGGTACACGACGCGCTGAGCGTGCCCGGCGAGCACCTTCAGCACCCGCGCCGCGCCCTCCGTCCCATGGAACGGCCACACCAGGAACACCGAGTCGACCCCGTCCGCGGCCGCGGCCAGCGATTCCGGCTCGGCCAGATCCCCGCTCACCACCTCGACTCCGGGCGGCAGGCCGGCGGTCTCCGGATCACGAGCCAGCGCGCGTGTCCGGACCCTCGCCGCGACCAGTTGGGCAACCACCTGCCGGCCGACGTTTCCCGTCGCACCCACCACGAGCACACTGTTCACGTCTTCGGAAACCCACCGTGACCGGGTCGAATTTCCTTAATGCCGGGATATATATGGTGGCTCGGATCACACCCGAACCCATCGCCCCAGGTCGCGATGATCAGGTCAGGTGACCCTTACTGGAACGAGGGATGGAATTCCGTCACACTGATGTTGTGAAAACCGTGGGTTTGCGGAACGCGGAACAGGCCGGGCACCAAAACGACGGTGCCCGGTCCGTTGTCGTGCCCGTGCCGGCGGGTGAGGGTCATACCCGGGAAGCTGTCATCAAGCTGCTGCTGGAGGAGGGCCCGATCACCGCGACCGCCATCGGCGAACGCCTGGGCCTGAGCCCAGCGGGCGTGCGCCGGCACCTGGACGCGCTCATCGAATCGGGCGAGGCCCGCGCGATGCGGTCGGCACCGTGGCAGCAGAAGGGGCGTGGTCGTCCCGCCAAGCAGTTCCAGCTGACGGCCACCGGCCGTGGCCGCCTCGGGCATGCCTACGATGACCTCGCCGGAGCCGCCATGCGGCAGCTGCGGGAGATCGGCGGAGAGCAGGCCATAACCGAGTTCGCGCGCAAGCGGGTGGCGACCATCGTGTCCGGGGTCGGCGCGCTCGCCGAGCACACCCCGGCCGAGACCGAGGCCAAGGCGGAGGAGATCGCGGACGCGTTCACCGACGCCGGATTCGCGGCCTCGACCCGGAAGGTCGGTGCGGGCGTGCAGATCTGCCAGCACCACTGCCCGGTCTCGCATGTCGCCGAGGAGTTCCCGGAGCTGTGCGCGGCCGAGCTCGAAGCCTTCCGGGAGATTCTCGGTACGCACGTGCAGCGCCTGGCGACCATCGCCAATGGCGACTGCGCCTGCACCACGCACGTCCCGCTCGTCGCAGTGCCCCCGATATCGAATACCGCCCAAAAGAATTCCGCATCGACCCCCGTTGCACAGCCCGCAACGACTTCTACAGATGACTCCGGAAGGAGTGCCGAATGACGACGACCACCGACCAGGTGCAGCCGCTGTCCCAGGAAGAGACCATCGCGTCCCTGGGCACGTACGAGTACGGCTGGGCCGACAAGGATGTCGCCGGTGCCAGTGCCAAGCGCGGCCTGTCCGAGGACGTCGTACGCGACATCTCGGCGAAGAAGGACGAGCCCGAATGGATGCTCGACTTCCGCCTCAAGGCACTGCGCATCTTCGACAAGAAGCCCATGCCGAGCTGGGGCTCCAACCTCGGGGGCATCGACTTCGACAACATCAAGTACTTCGTGCGCTCGAGCGAGAAGCAGGCCGCGTCCTGGGAAGAGCTGCCCGAGGACATCAAGAACACCTACGACAAGCTGGGCATCCCGGAGGCGGAGAAGCAGCGGCTGGTCGCGGGTGTCGCCGCGCAGTACGAGTCCGAGGTCGTCTACCACTCCATCCGTGAGGACCTGGAAAAGCAGGGCGTCATCTTCCTCGACACCGACACCGGTCTCAGGGAGCACCCGGAGATCTTCCAGAAGTACTTCGGCTCGGTCATCCCGTCGGGTGACAACAAGTTCTCCGCGCTGAATTCGGCGGTGTGGTCGGGTGGCTCGTTCATCTACGTGCCGCCGGGCGTGCACGTGGACATCCCGCTGCAGGCGTACTTCCGGATCAACACCGAGAACATGGGTCAGTTCGAGCGGACGCTGATCATCGTCGACGAGGACGCCTACGTCCACTATGTCGAGGGCTGCACCGCGCCGATCTACTCCTCGGATTCGCTGCACTCCGCGGTGGTCGAGATCATCGTGAAGAAGGGCGGCCGCTGCCGCTACACCACCATCCAGAACTGGTCGAACAACGTCTACAACCTGGTGACCAAGCGCGCCAAGGCCGAGGCGGGCGCGACCATGGAGTGGGTCGACGGCAATATCGGCTCCAAGGTGACCATGAAGTACCCGGCCGTGTGGATGACCGGTGAGTACGCCAAGGGCGAGGTGCTCTCCATCGCGTTCGCCGGTCCGGACCAGCACCAGGACACCGGCGCGAAGATGCTGCACCTGGCGCCGCACACCTCCTCGACCATCATCTCCAAGTCGGTGGCGCGCGGCGGCGGTCGTGCCTCCTACCGCGGCCTGGTTCAGGTGAACAAGGGTGCGCACGGCTCGAAGTCGACCGTGAAGTGCGATGCGCTGCTGGTGGACAACGTCTCTCGCTCCGACACCTACCCCTACGTCGACATCCGCGAGGACGACGTGACGATGGGCCACGAGGCCACGGTGTCGAAGGTGTCCGAGGACCAGCTGTTCTACCTGATGAGCCGCGGCCTCACCGAGGACGAGGCCATGGCCATGATCGTGCGCGGCTTTGTCGAGCCGATCGCCAAGGAGCTCCCGATGGAGTACGCCCTGGAGCTGAACCGCCTGATCGAACTGCAGATGGAAGGAGCCGTCGGCTGATGACGGTCGAGAATGTTGCCGTTGCCGCCGAGGGCCGTGCGCCCGCCGTCAACAAGGGTGAGGTTTTTGCGTCCTTCGACGTGGACGCCTTCGAGGTGCCGTCCGCGCATGACGAGGCGTGGCGCTTCACCCCGTTGCGTCGCCTGCGTGGCCTGCACGACGGCACCGCCGTTCCGGACGGCCGGGCCGTCGTCGAGGCGAACACTGTCGAGGGCGTGACGGTGGAGACCGTCGGCCGTGACGACGCTCGCCTCGGTATCGCCGGTACCCCCACCGATCGCGTTGCCGCGCAGGCGTACTCGGGTTTCGAGCAGGCGACCATCGTGTCGATCGGCGCGGAAACCGAAGTGGCCGAAGCGGTCGTCGTCACCATCACCGGTCCGGGAGAGGGCAAGACCGCCTACGGGCACACCCAGATCCGACTGGGCAACTTCGCGCACGCGAACGTGGTCCTCGACCAGCGCGGCAGCGGAACCTACGCGGAGAACGTGGAATTCGTGCTCGGCGACAGCGCCAAGCTGAATGTCATCGTCATTCAGGACTGGGCCGACGACGCCGTGCACGCGACCGCGCACCACGGCAAGCTGGGCCGGGACGCCACCCTGCGGCACACCAATGTCACTCTCGGTGGCGATCTGGTGCGCCTGACCGCGACTGTCCGCTACGACGGTCCGGGCGGCGACGCCGAGCTGCTCGGCGTGTACTTCGCCGATGACGGCCAGCACTTCGAACAGCGCCTGCTGATCGACCACGGGGTGCCCCACTGCAAGTCGAACGTGCTGTACAAGGGTGCGCTGCAGGGCGATCCGTCCTCCAGCAAGCCGGACGCGCGCACCGTGTGGGTGGGCGACGTGCTCATTCGCGCGGCGGCCGAGGGCACCGACACCTACGAGGCCAACCGCAACCTGGTACTCACCGATGGCGCGCGCGCCGACTCGGTGCCGAACCTGGAGATCGAGACCGGCGAGATCGTCGGCGCCGGACATGCTTCGGCCACTGGGCGTTTCGATGACGAGCAGCTGTTCTACCTGCGCTCGCGCGGTATCAGCGAGGACGCGGCCCGACGTCTGGTCGTGCGCGGCTTCTTCTTCGAGATCATTCAGAAGATCACGGTTCCCGAGGTCCGGGAGCGGCTCGAGGCGGCCATCGAGGCCGAGCTCGCCGCTGTCGGCGCCTGACACCAACTTCCCATCCCCGCAAAGGAATTCGAATTCGATGACCACCCTGGAAATCAAGGACCTGCACGTCGAGGTCGCCAACCCGGACGAGACCGCCGAGCCCATCAAGATCCTCAAGGGCGTCAACCTGACCGTGAAGTCCGGTGAGACCCACGCGATCATGGGCCCCAACGGCTCCGGCAAGTCGACCCTGTCCTACGCCATCGCCGGGCACCCCAAGTACACCGTCACCCAGGGCACCATCACCCTCGACGGCGAGAACGTGCTGGAGATGTCGGTCGACGAGCGTGCGCGGGCGGGCCTGTTCCTGGCCATGCAGTACCCCGTCGAGGTCCCGGGTGTCTCGGTCTCGAACTTCCTGCGCACCGCCGTGACCGCCGTCCGCGGCGAGGCCCCCAAGCTGCGCACCTGGGTGAAGGAAGTCAAGGACGGCATGTCCGAGCTGGACATCGATCCGGCCTTCGGCGAGCGCTCGGTCAACGAGGGTTTCTCCGGCGGTGAGAAGAAGCGCCAGGAGATCCTGCAGCTGGGCCTGCTCAAGCCGAAGATCGCCATCCTCGACGAGACCGACTCGGGTCTGGACGTGGACGCGCTGCGGATTGTTTCCGAGGGTGTGAACCGTTACAAGGAGCGGGAGACCGGCGGCATCCTGCTGATCACCCACTACACCCGCATCCTGCGCTACATACAGCCCGACTTCGTTCACGTGTTCGTGAACGGCCGCATCGTGGCCGAGGGCGGCCCCGAGCTGGCCGAGGAACTCGATGCGAATGGCTACGTGCGCTTCACTTCATCCGCGGCGAGCCGCGAATCAGATTCTGTCGTAGGAGCCTAAATGACCAGCACCGTGGGGACTCTCGACATCGCCAGGATCCGGGCCGACTTCCCGATCCTGAGCCGGACCGTGCGCGACGGAAAACCGCTGGCGTACTTGGATTCCGGTGCGACGTCGCAACGTCCGCTGCAGGTGCTCGACGCCGAGCGGGAATTCCTGCTCGAACACAACGCGGCCGTGCATCGCAGCGCGCACCAACTCGCCGAGGAGGCCAATGAGGCCTACGAGGCGGCGCGCGCGGCGATCGCGGCGTTCGTCGGCGTCGGCGCGGACGAGATCGTGTACACCAAGAACGCGACCGAGTCGCTGAACCTGGTGGCCTACGCCTTCTCCGACGACCGATTCCCGTACCGCGTCGGCCCCGGCGACGAGATCGTCATCACCGAGCTCGAACATCACGCGAATCTCGTGCCGTGGCAGGAGCTCGCGCGCCGGACCGGTGCGACGCTGAAGTGGTACGGGGTCACCGACGAGGGTCGCATCGACCTGGACTCGCTGGAGCTGTCGCCGGCCACCAAGGTGGTCGCCTTCACCCACCAGTCGAACGTGACCGGCGCGGTCGCGGATGTCGCCGAATTGGTGCGCCGGGCAAAGGAAGTCGGCGCGATCGTGGTGCTGGACGCCTGCCAGTCGGTGCCGCACATGGCGGTGGACTTCAAGGCGCTGGGCGTCGACTTCGCCGCCTTCTCCGGCCACAAGATGCTGGGCCCCTCGGGTGTCGGCATCCTGTACGGCCGCCGTGAGCTGCTCGAGGACACCCCGCCGTTCATCACCGGTGGTTCCATGATCGAGACCGTGTTCATGGATCATTCGACCTTCGCCCCGCCGCCGCAGCGGTTCGAGGCGGGCTCGCAGATGATCTCGCAGGTCGTCGGATTGGGCGCGGCTGTCCGGTATCTGAGCGATGTCGGCATGGAAGCCGTTGCGGCGCACGAGCACTCGCTCATCGGCGCGGCACTGGAGGGCCTGGGCGAGATCGACGGCGTCCGCATCATCGGCCCGACCGAGAACGTGAACCGCGGTGGCGCGGTGTCGTTCCTGGTGAACGGTATTCACGCCCACGACGTCGGCCAGATCCTCGACGACCAGGGTGTCGCCGTCCGGGTGGGTCACCACTGCGCGTGGCCACTGCACCGGCACTTCGGTATCGCCGCGACCGCGCGGGCCTCGTTCGCGGTGTACAACACCCTCGACGAGGTCGATCAGCTGGTGGCCGCGGTGCGGAAGGCCCAGAGCTTCTTCGGAGTTGCATAGACCATGCGCATGGAGCAGATGTACCAGGAAGTCATCCTGGACCACTACAAGCACCCGCACCACCGAGGGCTGCGCGAGCCCTTCGGCGCCGAGGTGCACCACGTCAACCCCACCTGCGGTGACGATGTGACGCTGCGTGTGCACATCGACGACAACGGCGACGTCAAGGACGTGTCCTACGACGGCCAGGGTTGCTCGATCAGCCAGGCGTCCACCTCGGTGCTCACCGACCAGGTCATCGGCCTGCCGGTGCAGCAGGCGCTGAAGGTGGTCGAGGCGTTCGACGAGATGGTCACCAGCCGCGGCACCGTCGAGGGCGACGAAGAGGTGATCGGCGACGGCATCGCGTTCGTCGGCGTCGCCAAGTACCCCGCCCGCGTGAAGTGCGCGCTGCTGGGCTGGATGGCCTTCAAGGATGCCGTGGTGCGGATAGCCTCGGCCGAGGAAGCCAAGAAGACGATGGGCAACGGGGAGTAGAGATGAGCGAAACCGACCAGCAGGCCAAGGAACTCACCCCCGAGGAGATCCAGCACCTCGAGGACATGGAGGAGGCGATGCGCGACGTCGTCGACCCCGAGCTGGGCATCAATGTCGTCGACCTCGGCCTGGTCTACGGCATGACCTTCGAGGATGGCATCGCCAAACTCGACATGACCCTGACCTCCCCGGCCTGCCCGCTGACCGACGTCATCGAAGACCAGTCCCGCAACGCCCTCGTGCGCTCCGGCCTGGCCGAAGACCTCCAGATCAACTGGGTCTGGATGCCCCCGTGGGGCCCCGACAAGATCACCGACGACGGCCGCGAACAGCTGCGCGCCCTCGGCTTCACGGTCTAGCGGGACCAGCAATCCGCCCACGATGCGGGTCGATCCGATACGGATCGGCCCGCATCGTTGTGTGGGCCGACGCTTTCACCGGGGGAGGAAGCCTTGTCCTGCGGAATCAGGCCCCTGCGCCGTTGATCTGGAAGGGATTCGGCGATTCGGTTCGTACGGCCCTGAATTCGTGGGCGACGCCCTCCCGCTCACTGGTCGAGACCTCGGTCGAGAGGGTAGCGGTCGGCCAGGGCCGTGCGATCGTTGTAGAAGAAGTTGAGGACGAGATCGTCGGCGACTCGGAACAATTCGTCGCGACCTTCGACGGCGGCCACCCATTCCATGGGGAGGGCCTCGAGGCCGTGGATGGCGCCGATGAGGTTGCCCGCCACCGCGCCGGTGGAGTCGGAGTCGCCGGAGTGGTTGACCGACAGCAGGAGCCCGGTGCGGATGTCGCCGGTGCGGTAGGTGTGCAGCGCGCAGTACACGGCGATGGCCAGGCACTCCTCGGCGCACCACCCCGCGCCGATTCGCTCCAGCCGCTCCGGGGTGGGGTCACCCAGATGCGCGGTGGTGAGGGCGGTGGCCAGGGCGGTGATCGTTTCCGCGCTCGCGGGCATCGGGGCGAGCCGGGAGATGGTGTCCTGCACCGCGATCGGTAGTTCGGTTCCGGACAGCACGCTGTCGATCAAGATGGCGAGGGCGCCCGCCGCGAGGTAGCCGGTCGGGTGGCCGTGGGTGAGCTGGGCGCATCGCATGGCGGTATAGAACGCGCGGTCGGCGCCGAATCCGGCCAGCCCGAACGGCGCCGATCGCATCACGGTCCCGCATCCCTTCGACTTCGGATTCACCGGCCCCGGCTCCCCGAACTCCAACGGCGGCACGAAACTTTCGGCCTGCCGCCGTAGCCCGGTGAGGCAGGCATTGCCCGGAGACCGCATGGCATACAGGAATCGGTGCCCCGCCAGCCACCCGTCCACCTCGGCCGCAGGTTTCTCCTGCTGTTGAGTATCCCGCCACCGCAGGTAGGCACGGCGCAGCACCGGCGCGGGGTCCGCACCCGGCGGACAGCGCAGCAGCCCCTCGGCGGTGAACAGCGTCATCTGAGTGTCGTCGGTGATCTGCTGTGGCGCGGCCGGATCCGGGCCGGGCAGGAATCCGGTGACCCCCGCCGCCCCGTACCGCCCCCGGATCTGCTGCAGCGACAGAAACTCGATCGGCCACCCCAGCGCGTCCCCGATCGCCCCACCCAGCAGCGCCCCGCGCACCCGGTCGAACAGCCTCTCGTGATCTTGCACGCGACCCACCCTATGCGCGTCGCCCGCAGAGCCGTCACGATGCGCCGCCTCCGTCGTGGGCAGTACCTGGCAACGGTGGCCCGGCAAGCAGGTCCGTCTGGCTCGTATCCCGCTGCCGGACAGCCTTTCCGAGTCGGCGGCCGTCGCTGTGTGCAACCGGCGGCCGGCCTGGTTGGCGCTCTCGCCGCCGAGGCCGAGGCGGCACTCGCGCGGTCGCCGGGAGTGACGCAACCGTCGTCGCCGGAATGACGCAGCCTGTCGTGACCGGGAGTGACACGGCCGGTCGTGGGGGGAACGGCCGGTTCGGACCGTAGGATTCTCCGGTGACCTATGACGACTTCGACGGGTTCGAGCATCTCGACACCTCCACATTGCCGGAGCGGCAGCAGCGGATTCTGTGCAGTATTCGCGATTGGGTGCAGCGGCACGGGTATTCGCCGAGTACGCGGGAGATCGGCGATGCGGTCGGGTTGAAGTCGGCTTCGTCTGTTTCGCGGCATTTACGCGAATTGGAGGAGCGGGGGTTTCTCAAGCGCAGTGAATCGGTGACCCGGCCCATGGATGTGCGGCTGTTCCTGCGCGCGGCCGGGCCGCAGCGGCAGCACGACGAGAATTCGGTGCCGGTGCCCGTGGTGGGCGATATCGCGGCCGGTACGCCGATTCTGGCCGAGGAGCACACCGACGACGTACTGTCCCTGCCGCGTGAGCTGGTCGGCCGCGGCACCGTCTTCGGCCTGCGGGTTCGCGGTGACTCCATGGTCGACGCCGCCATCTGCGACGGCGACATCGTGGTGGTGCGCAAGCAGCAGGAGGCGCACACCGGCGAGATCGTGGCCGCCATGATCGACGGCGAGGCCACGGTCAAGGTTTACCGCCGCGCCAATGGTCATGTGTATCTGGAGCCGCGCAATGCGGCCTACCCGGTGATCGACGGCGACCACGCCCAGGTGCTGGGTAAGGTTGTCTCGGTCATGCGCAGGGTCTGAGCGTCTGGCATGATGACGGCCGTTATTACCTTCCATCCCCGGGGAGTATCGAATGTCGTTGCTGCGCAAGGCCGGTGTAGGCCTCGCCGTTACGTCGATGGCCGCGATCGGCACCGTGGCCGCCGGAACCGCCTCCGCGGCGGACAGTGAACCGGTCTTCGTCGCCACCTCCGGTGACCTGTACGGCGCGCTCGCGCTGTCCAAGAGCACCGGAAACGTCGCCTATGCCGTGAACTACGGCAGTTGGGACAGCGCGGACAGCACCGCCGTGGACAAGTGCGGCGGCGGCGACTGCGCGGTCGTCGTGCACTTCGCCAATGCCTGCGGCGCGGTCGCACAGGGCGCCGACACCCGCTTCGGCTGGGCGTGGGCCCCGTCCAAGGTGGAGGCCGAGTCGGCCGCCATCAACGTGCTCGGCAAGAGCGCCCCGGGTTTCCCGGACACGGGGTCGTCCTCGCCGCGCCAGGCCAAGGTCATCCTGTCGGCGTGCACCGACAACGCGAGCTGACCGATCGCGAATCACCCGGCGCCACACCGGATTCGTCCGGTGTGGCGCTGTTTTGTTTGCCGGAGTCCATTTTCCAGCAACACGCCCGGCCGGACGGAGATGATTTCCCGGTGGACGACATCACCTACGAGGACACCCGGTTCGCAATGCACGCGGCGGCCGAACTGCTGATCGCCGGCCCGCAGTATCGCCGATTCGGCAGTATCCGCATGCGTATCGTGCTGGGCGGCTTCACCGGCATCAAGTGGCCGGTGTCGGTGACGGGCACCGATCTGGTGTGGCCACAGGGTCGTATCCGTCTGCACGGCACCTACAGTGACCTCGCTTCGACCGCCGGATTCGCAGCCGACGCCCCGCCCGCGGGCCTGTATTCCGATGGCACCCGCATGGATCCGGACGAACCCTTCAGCGTCGACGCCGATGCCGCCACCACGGTGCACGACTGGTTCGCGGTGGGAGACATCGCATTACGGCGCTTCGCCGAGGAACAACCGGTGCTGTGGCCCGAGCACTTCGATCTGTCCGTTGCCGTCGACGAGGTGAATTACGGGGTCTCACCGGGGGATTGGGACAACCCACAGCCTTACGCGTATGTCGGGCCGTGGACCCGGCGCGAGGGCGAGTTCTGGCACACGTCCTTCGGGGCGATGCGACCGCGCGCCGAGGTGGCGACGGTCGAGGGCCTGCTGGAGTTCTTCCGGGAGGGCAGAGCCCGTGCCGCGCAGGACAATTGACGTCAGCGCAGGTGCGCCTTCAGCACATCGCCGCCCTCGGTGCCGAGGATGAAGGTGTGGTCGTCGGACGGGTCGACGGCCACGGAGGTCAGCGGCTGTCCCGACAACAGCGTGCAGCTGGTGTGGGTGACCGGATCGGCCCGCACGAATTGCCCACTGCCCGTGGCGATGTAGAGCAACCCATCCGCAGCGACCGCCAGATCGTCGGGGAGCAGCGGTGCGGTGAGCGGGGCGGGTGCCAGATCGACGGCGACATCGGCCCGGGCCGGATCGTCGATGGGCAATGCGACGATGCGTGCCGTCGGGCTCTCCAGCAGCGTCACATAGAGGATGTTCCCGGCCGCGGCGATCCCGTCGGCGCCGGATCCCTTGGCCGCCAGCGCGTTCCGGGCCCGCTCGGTCCACTCGGTGTCGAGGGTCCCGTCCGGCCGGATCCGCTCCACGGTATCGGCGGTGGTGTCGGCGACGAACAGATTCCCGGCCGCATCGAAGGCGGCCCCATTGGCCTGGCCGAGCCCGGAGACGAAGACCTCGGGCTGTGGAACGGCCGCGGCGGGATCGAATCGGAGCACGCCGCCCTGCCCGGCGATCCCGGCGAACGGTGAGTTGCCGTATGTCACGTACATCAGCCCGTCCGGGCCGAGACGGACCGCGCCCGGGCTCGATACCGGCACACTGACGACGAGGTGACCGCCCCGGTCGTACCGCTCCACCGCATTGCGGTAGGTGCGCGCGACCCAGAGGTCCCCGGCCGTGTCGAATCCCAGATTCTCCGACCAGTCGCCCACCGGCGTGCGGGCGGGCAGGCCTGTCGCTGGTTCGGCGGGGGAGCAGGAAACCTGCGTGGCCGTGCCGGGAGCGTCGGCGACGGCCGGGCCGGCCACCGCGACGGGTCCGCCCGCGGCGACGGCCAGCAGGAGGGTCACGCCCAATCCGGCACGTCGTCCCCTGGGATCCGCTTGCGGCGCAGCTACTTCCGATCGCGGCTCCGGCATCGAGGCGTTCCCTTCACTGGGCGGTGGTCGCGGCCAGCGTATATCGCCCGGTCCAGCCCGGCAATGATCACCGGGCCGACATTCTCGAAGGTCAGGCGGCCGCTATGACGCGGCGGGGTGCGTGGGTAGCTGCTCGGTGGAGCGTTCCGTCAGTGCTGCTTCGACATTCGCGATGCCGGCCCGGACTCCGAGCCCGTAGCCGTCCTCGTCGAGGGCGTCGAGCCGGTCGCGGGCGTGGTCGAGGTGGCGCCGGGCGGTGTCGAACGCCCCCAGGCGCCGATAATTGTCGGCGAGATTCAGGTGTAGCGACGGATAGAAGCCCCGGACACTCAACCCCGCATAGTGAGCCTGGGCCCGCTCGTCGGTCAGCGCGTCGGCGGCATCCAGGGCCCGGATGTCCCAGGTGAGCGCGTCCGCCGCATGCGCCTGGAGGTCGGCCAGGAAATGGGCGAGCGAGACCCGGTGCAGCGGGTCGCCGCCCGCGCCGATGGTGTCCCACAGCGCGGTCAGCTGCTTCCGCGCCGTCGCCGTATCACCCTGGCGGCCAAGGGTTACGGCGTCGTTGATGGCGGTCATGGTCTCGTCGACGGCGGTCATGCCCGCGACCGTAGCGTCAGGGTCCGACAATTAGCGGGCGGGCCGCCCGTGCCGCCCGTCCCCGGTGATCCGGCCGCGCCGGATGAGATCGCGCTTGGTGCCGGGTCCGAGGGTGACCTGCTCGTCGGCCCCGGCCACGGCCTCGTCCGGATTGGGCCGCACGAACAGTGTCACCGTGGTGCCCTCGGTGAACCCGTTCCTGCGCATCATGGACGCCGAGGCCGTGTTGTGGTTCTCCACGTCGGTCACGATGCGGACCGCACCGTGCCGGAACAGCAGATCGCAGCACGCGGTCATGAGCCGGCCGGCGACACCGCGCCCCTGCATATCGGGCGCCACGGCGATCCACTCCAGGTACGCCCAGTCCTCGCGCAGCTCGAATTCCATGGAGGCCAGCACGAATCCGACGACCCGATCCGAATCCACCGCCACCCAGCAGGACCGGCCGGCACTGTCGAGGTGCTCGGCCACCGAGGTCAGCGACCACGAGGTGTAGGGCTTGGCCTGGGTGTCGAACACCTGGTAGCCGAGGTCGATGACCTGACGCAGATGCCCGAGCCCCATGGGCACGACGGCGATATCCGGATGGCTGGATATGTCGGAATCCATGCCCGACAGTTTGCCAGGTGGGTGCTGGCTACCCGGGCGCCCGCCGGTGGCGAGGCCGCGCGGGTGGCGTGCTATCAGGCGCCCTTGCGGGTCTGCTTGGCCGGAGCCTTCTTCGCGGCCTTCTTGGCGGGCTTCTTCTCCGCGGTGGCCTTGGCGGCCTTCGTCGCCTTGGTGGCCTTGGCAGGCGCAGTACCCGCCTTGTGTCCGGAGGCTTCGAGACTGCGCTGCAGGGCCGCGACCAGGTCCACGACCTCGGCATCCATTGCCGGAACCGCCGCCTCGGGCGCCCGGGTGACCTTGCTGGAACCGCTGGCGATCGCTTCGTCGAGCAGCTTCTTCAATTCGAGCTGATATTCGTCCACGTACAGGCTGGGATCGAAATCGTCGGACAGCGTGTCGACGAGCGTCTCGGCCATCTGCAATTCCTGGGACTTCGGCTCGGTCACGTCCTCGAGCTTGTCGAACGCCGCCGCCCGCACCTCGTCCGGCCACAGCAGCGTCTGCAGCACCAGCACCCCGTCACGTACCCGCAGCGCGCCGAGCCGGGTCTTCTGGCGCAGCGTGAAATGCACCAGCGCCACCCGGTCCACCCGCTCGAGGGTCTTCGCCAGCAGCACATAGGCTTTCGGCGTGTTCGAATCGGGTTCCAGGTAGTAGCTCTTGTCGAAGAGAATCGGATCGATCTGCTCCGACGGCACGAATTGCAACACTGGAATTTCGTGTTTCTCGGCCGCCGGAAGTTTGGCGAAGTCCTCGTCGGTGAGAATCACCCGATCCCCGTCGGGTGATTCGTAGGCCCGGTCGATATCGGAATACTGCACCGGCTGCCCGTCCACCGTGCACAACCGCTCGTAGCGAATGCGCCCGCCATCGGCGGCATGCACCTGGTGGAACTTGATGTCGTGGTCCTCCGTGGCGGTGTAGACCTTCACGGGGACATTCACCAGTCCGAACGCGATGGAGCCCTTCCAAATGGACCGCATTTGGTCAGAGTACGTCGTACCAGGTCGGCGTTCTACCGCAACCCACCGCGGCCTGTCGGTTTCGCCTGGTCGTTGGTGCTTGTTGGTGGCTGCCGGTGAGCGTCCGACGGCTTGTGGACGGCGTGGGCTCGCGGACGCCTGCCGTCCGGCCGGCGTGCTGGCAGGCACTCGAGATCCGCTACTTGCGGTCATGCACTGGTTGCCGCTCGAGACGCGATGCGCTACATCCTGTACGAAAAATGCGCGACTTCGGCCGTTTCCATCAGCAACAGGAATTCGCGCTGCGCCATATGGATCAGCGCCTCGTGATCGCCGGCCTCGAAATAGACCTCCGGCTCCAAGGCCAGATCCTGCTCGAGGAACGTCTGCATGCCGTAGGCCATGCAGACCGGCGGCAACGCGCCTGTATCGCAGTCCGTGAACAGCTTGTGCAGCTCGGCTTCCTTCGCGAGCACCAGATGCCGGCCGGTCCGCGCCCAGAGATCGGACAGGCGCACCGCCTGCGTCGCCGGCAGCACAGCTGCGACATAGCCGTTGTCGTCCTCGAGCAGCACGGTTTTCGCGAGGCGATCGCCGGGGATGTGCGCCGCCGTGGCCGTCTGCAGGCTCGTATCGCTATGAGGGTGGTTCACGACTTCGTACCGCGAGGATTTCTGACGCAGGCAATCCTGCAGGGTAGGAGACATGGACATGGCACACCTCGTCTCAACGTCTCGGTGAATATTGTGTTTGTGCCGGTGTCGTTCAGCATAGATCGCATTCGCGCGGATGGAATCGCGTTGCACCCCTTTGCCTTCACGTCGGCCCAAAGCCTGGCAATCAACCCGACGCCTGGATTATCCAGGGCGGCCGGCAGCGTTGCTCGAGCCCGCGACCCCGCTCACCCCGAATCTGCCTCGGATCGCATCCAGCCCTTCGGCCGGCGAATCGAGAAGTGGTGAATCGTGTGGGTCGTGTGCGCATTCCGCCTCGAAAGCGAGTCGTGTGCGATTGGCTGTCGTATGGTCTCGGTGACACGCGGGGAAGCGCGTTGGCGAGGCATCCTGCAAATCTGCTCATAGGTAACTGACATTGCCTGATCGGAATGAATTCATATCGGGACGCCTATGTCCATAGGGAATGCTGCAAATGGCACGAATCAGCATATTTAGCGGTGCTAATGTTTCTGCACTCCGAGCTCGCCCGCTACGCCGCCGCCGAACTCATGGCCGCGCGAGCCCGTTGGTACTGCGAGCAGGCATACAGCTTCATCGACTGACTCCGCCGGCCGACCGTCCCTTCATCGACGTGCAGACCACGTGGTCCTCTACTCCCCGAAAGCCGAAGCAGCATGACCACCACCGAACCGTCGATCGGCGCCGCTGCGGGTCTCCCGCAACGCACACTGTGGCTGGTCCGCGGGCGTACCGATGAGAAGACACGGCTGGAGCGGGCGATGCGGCTGATGGGCGTCACCCACGTTCCCGTCGCCGCGCAGGCGACCCTGCTCGTGTCGGCACTGGGTGTCCGGCGTCGAATTCATGCACTGCGGGCAATCGGCTCGAGCTACCGCGACCTCGGCGACCATTCCGGAATCCGACCCGAATCGTATCGCCGCCTCACCGATGTCCCACAAGTGCTGGGACGCGGCTGGTTCCGCATCGCCGAGCTCTACGACCAATCCGGTACACCCGGGCCGTCTCGCCTGAGCGATCGCCGGTCGTCAGCAGTTGTTGGGTTCGCCATATTTGACGACGGACAGGACCGCGTCGCCCTCGCCGAAAGGGGTTCCCGGGGAGGGGGATTGGGCGACCACAAGCCAGTTGCGGTCGATGACCTGGTGGCGGCCCTGGCCTGTGTTGTCCTTCGATCGGGAGTAGAAGACACCAGCCTCGTGGATCTTGTTCTGTGCGTCTTGCAGATTCATGCAGACGACGGCGGGCATGACGGCCGCCGGGGATGCCGGGACAGCCGTCGTCGTGGGAGGAGTCGTTGTCAGGGGCGATAGCGTCGGGTCAGGGGTGCTCGATGGCGCGAAGGCCGTTGTTTGTGGAACGGTGGCCAGCGGGAGGGATTTCGAGATCGTCGTTGTCGGATGTGCCGTGTCGGTTGCGATCCCGCAACCGGCCACGGCGCAGGCGAGGCCGATCAGGATCACAAGGCGACGCGTGAACGATCCGGCCGAAATGGCATGGTTGTACACAGAACTCCTTGTTCTGGCCGCTGGGCACGTTGGACCTGGCAGCGGGTCGAGCACTGTACCCGACCCGTCAGGTGGATCGAGCAGTGGGGAAGTATTGCAGAGAAGTTGCCTCTGGGGATCGGCTTCTGAATCGGTCAGGGAATCGGTCGTCCAAAACCCCGGCGCACGGCACTGCGTGCGATCGGCGTTCGCTTCCTCGTTCCAGTTGTCGTGACTATTGCCGTTCGGGCCGGGCTCGAGCAGGTCCATGTCTCACCTCCTCTCGCGCGTAGGGGAGGGGCGTTCGAGGCAGTGCAGGCATGGGCCTGGGTGTCCCCGATTCACCACGAGCTGATGCGGTATGGGGTGGAGGGCTTCATCCCACGTATCGACCACCTCGACGTCGAATCCTGCTTCGACAAGAGCCATTTGTAGGAGGTAGCGGACATCGTGGCTCGCGGGCTCCTGCTGCGCGATCCAATCTCGATGCGCGCCAGTGATTGGTCCAAGTCGTCCCCCGTGCAGAAAACGGATCGCTTGCAGGAACGTCGATAGCTCTGTCGATTCCGCATCACACGGGTACGAACGATCAACCAGAATCGCCGTTACCGGGTCGGAGACCCAGGATCGCGTGTAAACGAACAGAACCCGTGCGTGAATACTTCCGGCGCCGCCACGAAGCACCCGGAGCGCTGGGCGCCTTCCGGGTATCGGAAGGTTGTGGTGCGGCCCAGTCATCGATCGGTCCTCGCGTACTCGGCGTACACCGGAATGCGGCTTGTACGCCGGCCGCGGTCGGTGGGCTGCCACCGCGTCGGAGCGTGGGGGAGGCACATGGCGAGCCCAGTGCGTGACAGCCGCATCAGAGCGTTGCGGAGTGACGTCTCGGCAAGCTTGGTTGTGCGGCAGAGCTGTTGGACGGTCCGGGACTGCGATGGATCCAAGGTCGCCAGTGCCCCAAGCGTTTTAGCTTCTGGTTCGGTCAAGGCCATCGTCGTCCCTCGCCGTCGTTGGTCGTCGGTGGCGACGCGGGGCGGGGACGACGATCACCGGCCCCGAGCGCCTACATAGACGGTAGAAGTGGCGTTCCCAAGTTCGGAAGGTTGTTGCGAAATGTTGCGATCGCTGCGGGTATACACCTGAAATGTGAATTCCTTGCCGTGGGCCGCGATTTGGCGACATGATGGAGCAACTACTCGCAACACTGCACGCATGGGGACACCATGCGTTTGACCTTCATCGCCAAGGATCCGGGATCGAACCCGACGGGCTCTCCGACTCTGTACCGCACCGACCGAGGTTCATGGGTGGTACAGGGCTGGGTGATCGACGATCCGGCAACGCTGGCGCAGATGGATATTCCTGCCGGCGAATAGTGCGTAGAGGTTCCGGACCGTCTGGTTCCGTTCTTCGAACAGGGAGACAGTGACTCCGATCAGCGATGACGACTTCGAGCAACTGCTGATCGAATTCCAGACGGAGTCCATCCATCTGGAGACTCGGGACGCCTACGGCACCGTGGTAGAGCTGCCGCACATGGCGCAGTGGACGGCGGGCGAACCAGACGACCTGGAATGGCTCCAGGGCTGGTGCTCAACGTTGAGAGATCACACTGCCGCAGGGAAGTCGATCCGGCGAGCGCGCATCGTCTCGGAACCGCTCAGCGACTACCAGAGATGGTCGTACAGCATCGCGTGGCCGATGGTTGATGCCGGCGAGGATATCCGCTGGGCGCCGAGACGTCTGGTCTCGTCGATCGCCATGCCAGGCAACGACTTCTACCTGTTCGATGACCGCCTTGCCGTGTTCCTTCACTACGCAGGCAACGGCCTGGGAACCGGCAAGGCCGCATCGACAGACCCCGCCGATATCCTGTTGTGCCGCACGGCATTCGAGGCGGTGTGGAAGCTGGCGATTCCTCACCATGAATACCAGCCCTTCTAGCTCAGCGCAGGAGGCGCGACGGGCACTCGGGGCCAGGCTGCGGGATATCCGCAGAGATGCTGGTCTCAGTGCCCGCCGCCTCGCTCATGCGACACAGCAGCACTACACACGTGTCTCCAAGATCGAGAACGGCATTCAGGCACCGACCGACCATGACATCAGGGAGTGGTGTCGCGTCTGCGGCGCCGAGGACCAGGTGGCCGATCTCATCGCGACGTTGCGGGAAGCCGATTCGGCCTACCTCGAGTTCCGGCGCCAGAGCCGAGCCGGCCTGAAGCGAGTTCTCGGCGCTCACACCCAGCAGCGGTATGAGGCGACGAAGGTGTTCCGGATCTCTCAGCACAACGTGATCCCGGGTCTGTTCCAAACTGCCGAGTACTCCGCCGCCATGCTGTCGTTCTGGATTCGGTTCCTGGGCACACCAAACGACATCGATGCCGCGGTCGCCGTCAGGATGGAGCGTCAGCGGATCCTGCAGCGAGGTGGCAAGCGGTTCGTGACGGTGCTCGAGGAACAAGCGCTGCGAACGTGGTTCGGTGACGCCGAAATTCAGGCGGGGCAGCTCGGACGGCTACTCGAGTTGATGTCGCTACCGAACATCTCGCTCGGCATCATTCCGCTCATGCGAGAACGCGAGGCGGTCGCATCGGCGGGGTTCTGGATCTTCGATGATGACCTCGTCGCTCTTGAAACGCCGACCGCGAGCATTCAGGTCACACAGCCGACGGAGTGCAACCTATATGTGCGAATGTTCGAGGTACTGAAACAGGCTGCGGTCTACGGGCGGGATGCGCGTGCGCTGATCCTGAAAGTGCTTGCTGAGCTTGACGATTGACTCGTGGCCGAGCAGATCCACTCAGTAGCGGTCGTCAGGGTCGGCGAACGACGTTCCGAACCGGGGGTTGTAGTCGTCGACGTCATCCTGTTCGTCGTCGCACAGCCACCCACCGCGTCGTCGATATCTGGAGCGGGGTGAGACCTGCCGCGGTTTCGATCACGCCCTGGACGTCCGGGTGTTGAAGCAGTTGTAAGGCTTGGTTGATCTCGGCGACGGTCGGGCTTGGGTCGATGCTGTGTCGGACCGCCGATCACAGGTCGGAGGTGGTGTGGGCCTTCGGTATTCGCGATTTCGCGCTACCGAAAGCCCTTTCAGATGGACCGCATTTTCCGATCGTATTTCGGACGGGTGATTCCGGTGGGTATCCCCGGGGTCAGGCGGCCCGGCGTTCGGGCTCGCTGCGGTAGCGGGATTGGTCGCCGTCGATGTGCAGGAGCTTCCACAATCGGTTGGTGACCGGGTTCATCAGGCCCAGGTCGCCGGCGAGGGAGCGCATGTCACCGAAGTATCCGGAGAGGATTTTCGACGCGGTGGGGGAGCGCCAGAAGGCTTCCTTGATGACCTCGCGGGGGATGCCGAAGGTGTGGGCGAATTCCGGTGGGGGAGCCATGATCTCACCGGCCAGCCACCGCATCGCGAGCGGGAAGGCGATACCGCAGACATTGCGATACAGCGGATTGAAACCCGGCACATGCTCTTTCAGGAACTCGTTGGCAAAGGAGATGTGCCGGGCCTCCTCGGCGATATGGATTTCCATGCAGCGCACCACCGCGGGCGGCAGCTTCGCGCCATTGCGGATGACCGCCTTCTGATAGTGGTCGATCGGTTCCTCGCCGCCGAGAATGCCGATGAACAGAATCGGCCAGGCATAACCGCCGGCCACGCCGATGAACGGCGACAGCCTCCGGAAGATGGGCCGCATCCCCGGGACGTCCACGCCGATCCGGTTGACCAGCTCCTGGAACATCTGGATGTGGTTGCACTCCTCGGTCATCTCGTGGAGGCAGTAGCGGAACTCCGGCGACCCGTTGGGCAGCTTCATGATGTACTGCATCATGCCGCGGATCAGGATGCTCTCGAAGGCCGCGCCGACCTTGATGGCATTGGCGATCCGCCACCGCCCGATCTCGATCTGCCGGTCCAGGGGCAGGTTCTGATACCACCGCGTCGCGCCCAGCGGATCGATGTCCGGTTGCAGCACCCAGCGCGGGTCCCGGGGGTCGATCGCGAATTCGGGTGAGTCCCAGGCGATATCGAGATACGGATCGAATCGGCGGTACACCGATCCCTCCGACAGGGTGTGCAGCACATCCGCATAGTCTCGTGCCGCCGGAACGGAGCCCGACATCGTCGTCAGAGCCATCATTGCCTCCTCGTCTCTGTGCCGCGCCGCCCGGGAGCCGAAGCCGAGGCCGCTCCTGTGCGGTGCAACACACTCCAAGGTAAGTGCTAACTAGGGTTACAGACAACCCCGAAATGCCCGCGTGTCCCAGGATTCGCCCGGTGCCCCGCCCGTCACCAGTGCTGCCAGTGCAGGACCCGGTCGCGGGGGACACGGACCGCGGGCTTGAACTCGGTGCCGAGCGTGAAGGCCAGTGGCAGGAACGCGGCGAGCATGACCTCGTCGTAGGGCACGCCCAGGATTGCCGACAGTTCGCGCTCGAGTGGAGCCTGGGCCGTGGTCCACGCGGTCCCGAGACCGCGGGCGCGGGCGGCGAGCATGAAGCTCCAGACCGCGGGAAGGATCGATCCCCAGGTGCCGGACTGGATCTGGACCGAGGCGGCGTCGGTGCGGCCCTCGACTGCGGGTATCACGAACGCGGGCACGCGGTGAATGTTGTCGGCCAGATGGCGCACGCCGTCGAACACCCGCGCCATGCTGCCCGGGCGGACGTGCATGCGCGCGAGGTCGTCCCGCGACAGTGGCGCGGCCTCGCTCAGCGCGAGCGCCCGCCGGAAGATCTCGGCCACCTCCCGGCGCTGCGCGGCCTCGGTGACGACCAGGAAGTGCCAGCGCTGGCGGTTGCGCCCCGTGGGCGCCTGGGTGGCGAGATCGACGCACTCCTCGATGAGGTCGCGCGGCACCGGCCGGTCGAAGTCCAGGCGGCGACGCACGGCCCGGGTGGTCGACAGCAATTCATCGGGAGAGAGATCAAGCGTCATGGCAACTCCTGTGGCCCAACGGGTTCCGAGATCGTCTGCGCGAAAATCATCTGCGCCCAGACGATTGGACCGTAGGCGCGACAATCATCTGCTGTCAAATGATCTGTGCACAGATGGTTTTGGTAAGCTGGCCGCGATCGAACGAGGAGACCATGCCTGCCGCCAGACCGTCCTACTTCCCGGCTCTCGCCGCCGAACGCCCCGATATCGCCCTCTGCCGCGCCTCCGCCGCGGTGGCCAAGGCCGGTGAAGCCCATGCCGCCGCAACGGAACTGGGGGTCGGACAGCATTTGGTGCTGAAGATGCTGGACGCGGTCGGCGACTGCGCGCAGCAGACGCTGGCCGCCGAACTCCGCATCGATCGCAGCGTCATGGTGACCGTCTGTGACGACCTGGAGCGATCGGGCGACATCCGCCGGGAACGCAACCCGAAGGACCGGCGCTCATACGCGGTCACCATCACTGCCGCTGGACGGGAGCGATTGCGGACCGCCGAGGCCGCGATCCCGGGCTTCCTGGCCGGCGCCTTCGCCGCGCTCACTCCCGAGGAGCGGGTCCAGCTGACGACGTTGCTCGGGAAGCTCCTCGCTACCGGAGGGGCATCCGAGTAGCAAACGTTCCACCGCTGCGCGCATGCGCGATTCGCGCGTGTAGGGAAATCCGTTGAACCGGGTTGGCCGAGGCGCTGAATTTCCCTGTCCCGGACCGTCTTACGAGGTAGGTGGCACGAACACCCTGCCCTCGGAACAGAAGGAAGCCCGCCATGTCGATCCGGAAATCGTTGCAGCAAGCACGGCGCGTGCACTCGAAACTGATGCAGGCCCATCGGGGTCGCGATGACGACCGCAGCGCCCTGCACCGCCGTCGGGTGGCGCAGGACGCGTGGCGTGGCGCTCGGTGAGAACGGGCCGATCGGCTCAGTTCTGACCGGCGGCCGCGAGGGTCGGCTCCGGCTCCGGGGTGGGCGGAGTGGGGCGGGGTCGCAGGGTGAGGGCCAGGACGACGGCTCCTGCGAGCGCGAAGATCATGGTCCAGATACCGCCGACGTGCATGGCGTGGATGAAGGCGTCGTCGGCGGCGTGGGACAGGTCGGGTCGGTTGATGGCGGTGGCCACATGGCGCGCCTGTTCGGCGGATACCTGGGCGGGTTCGCGGGCAGCGTCGGGCAGGCCGGTGAGCGCGGCCTGGATGCCGGTGCGGTAGGTGATGGCCATGATGGTGCCGCCGAGCGCGATACCCAGGACGCTGCCGGTTTGCCTGACGGTATTGGTGACGGCCGATCCCGCGCCGGCGCGGTCGAGTGGAAGCGTGCTCATCAGGGCGCTGGTGACCGAACCGATCACCATGCCGATCGAAAAGCCCTGTGCCGCAGCCAGTGCCACGTTCCAGATGATGGGCGTGTGCAATCCGAAGAAGACCGCGCTGCCCATGCAGAGCGAGCCGACGGTGAGGGCGGTCGCGGTCACCGCGCGCAGGGAGAAGCGGCGGACCAGGCGGACGCCGAGCGGACCGCCGATGATGACGCCGACGGCGGCGGGGGAGTTGATCAGACCCGCGGCGAGCGGTGAGAAGCCGCGGGCGCCCTGGAGGTAGAACGCACCGTAGAAGCCGGCCGCCGTCATGGCCAGGAACAGCAGGCCCAGGGCCGCGTTGCCGCCGCCGAAGACCCGCTGCGCCAGCAGCCGTGGATCGAAACTCGGCTGTCCGGAACGCAATTCGACGACGACGAACGCGGCCAGCAGGGCCAGCCCGGCGGCGATGGGCGCCCACACCTGCACCGGTGTCCACGCGGCGACCTGACCCGCCCGGATGAGCCCGTAGGCGAGGGCCGCCAATCCGCTCACCGACAGTGTCAGTCCGCCGAGGTCCAGCGGCCGCGGCGTCGGGCTGCGGAAGTTCGGGACCAGTACCGCGATCCCGATCAGTGCGACCGCGACGACGGGCACGTTCACGAGAAACACCGAGCCCCACCAGAAGTGGTCGAGCAGGACCCCGGCCAGCAGCGGCCCGGCCGCCAGTCCGACCCCCGCGGAGGTCGAGAACAGCCCGATGGCCGATGCCCGCGCCGGACCGGTGAACGTCCAGGTCACCGTCGCCATGGTGGCCGGCATGATGAGCGCGCTGCCCACGCCCATGACCGCACGGGCGGCGATGAGCCCTCCGGGATCACCCGCATAGGCCGCCCAGACCGAGGCGGCGGCGAAGACGATCAATCCGGTGACGAGCACGGTCCGGTGCCCGTAGCGGTCGCCCAGCGCCCCGGCGGTGAACATGAGCGCGGCGAACACGAGCGTGTAGGACCCCGAGGCCCATTGCAGCTGAGCGGGATTCGCGCCCAGCCCGCGCGCCGGATCGGCGAGGGTCTCGAGCGCGGTGGCGAGGATGGTGTTGTCCAGCCAGATCAGCAGGGAGGACAGCAGGAGGACGGCGAGGATGAGCCGCTGCCGGGATCTCGGCAGCGTCGCGGGCACGGTCATGGATGCCTTCGATAAGATTGGTAGGAACCTGACGATCGCCAGTGTGCGTGAATGTCAGGAACCTGTCAATCTTTGGAAAGGGTTGTCGCGGTGAGCTGTTCCGGATCGCAGGATGGATCCCTGACCTTCATGGTCCGCACGGTGTGGTTGAGCATGCGTTCCGCCATCGGTGAGGAACTCAAGGATTTCGGCCTCACGACCTCGCAGTACGCGACGCTGATGATGACGCAGAAACAGCCCGGGAAGTCGGTCACCGATATCGCCCGCGATGTCGGCAGCACCCGGCAGGCCGCGAACGAGATGCTCGGCGGCCTGGAGAAGGCGGGCCTGATCGAGCGCCGCCCGCACCCCACCGACCGCCGGACCCACCAGATCTACGTGACCGACGCGGGCCGCGCCATCTACACCGAGGCCCACGCCGCCGTCGGTCGCCGCGAGGCCGAACTGGAAGCCGGATTCACCCCCGAACAACGCGTCGCGGTCCGGGAATGGCTCAGCGGCATGGCCGAAGCCTGCCGCTGACCCGCGCCGATCCCGCCGCGAGAAGCAAGCGGCTTTCCACGATATGGAAAATTCCGCCGCCATAGGATCGTCCTGATTCGAACCCTTCGGCGAGTACGGCCGGCCGCCTTACCGTTCCGGACACCAACTCTCCCGGGAGGAACGTGCCGATGAGCGAACCATGGCAGATCAGTACCGACGTGCTGGTGATCGGCGGCGGGCCCGCCGCGTGCTGGGCGGCGGTGCACGCCCGGGAAGCGGGCGCGGAGGTGGTGCTGGTGGACAAGGGCTACTGCGGAACCAGCGGCGCCACAGCGCCTTCCGGCACCGGCGTCTGGTACGTCGCGCCCGAGGCCGCAGCCCGCGCCAATGCCAAGGCCGCCCGGGAGGCGCTGGGCGGGCATCTGGCCGACCACTACTGGATGGACCGGGTCCTCGACCAGACCTACGTGAACATGAACCGGCTGGCCGTCGAGGGCCGGTACCCGTTCCCGGTGGATTCCGGCACCGGCGAGCCGGTGCGCACCGGGGTGCAGGGGCCCGAATACATGCGCCGGATGCGGGCCTGGGTGAAACGCCTCGGCGTGCGGATCCTCGACCATTCGCCCGCGCTGGAACTCCTGGTCGATGCCGAGGGGGTGGCGCGCGGGGCGGCCGGCTATCGGCGGCAGGCCGAGCAGGACTACTGGATCACCGCCGGCGCGGTGGTGCTGGCCACGGGCGGATGCGCCTTCCTGTCGCGGGCGCTGGGCACCAATGTCGACACCGGCGACGGCGCGCTCATGGCGGCCGAGGCCGGCGCGCGCTTCTCGGGCATGGAGTTCTCCAACGCCTACGCCATCGTGCCCAAGGGCTCGACCATCACCAAGACCGCCTACTACGGCTACGCCACCTTCTTCCACGCCGACGGCCGGGTGCTGGAGGGTGCGGGCTCCGCCAAGGGCCGGTCGGTCATCGCGCGAACCCTGTTGTCGGAGCCCGTGTTCGCGCAGCTGGACCGCGCCGACGCCGAGGTGCAGGCGCGGATGCGGCTGGGCCAGCCCAACTTCTTCCTCCAGTTCGACCGGCGCGGGATCGACCCGTTCACCGACCGCTTCGAGGTGGATCTGCTCGCCGAGGGCACGGTGCGCGGAACGGGGGGCATCGATATCGTCGACGACGACTGCGCGACAACGGTTCCCGGTCTCTACGCGGCGGGCGACGCCGCGACCCGGGAACGAATCTGCGGTGGATTCACCGGCGGCGGCAGCCACAACTCGGCCTGGGCCATGTCTTCCGGAAGCTGGGCGGGCCGGGGTGCGGCGGCCTTCGCCCGGCGATCGGGGCGCGTCGGTCCCTCCGCTGTCCACGGAGCCGGGCGGGTCGGATTACGGCCGGAGACAACGGAATCGGTGTCCGCCGACGAGGTCGTGTCGGCCGCGCAGCGCGAACTCATACCGTTCGAGAAGAACTATCTGCGTCACGGCGACCGCATCCGCCCCGCCCTGGCCGAACTGGACGAGCTCTGGGAGCGGGCCGCGCGGGCTCGGCGGCGGAACCGGCGCCGAGCGGATCCGGGCCCGGCAGGCCGCCGCCATTACCGCGGTCGGCCGGCTGATGTACCGATCCACGCTGGCGCGCAGAGAAACTCGCGGGATGAGCAAGCGTGCCGACCACCCGGACCTGGATCCGGCACAGCACCACCATATCCTGTCCGGCGGCCTGGACCGGGTATGGACCTCGACCGCCGCGGCCACCGGTCTCACCTCGGTGGTGGCGTCGTGATCGAACTGGTTCGCGCCGAGGACTGCATCGCCTGCGACAAGTGCGTCGACGTCTGCCCGACCGATGTCTTCGACCGCACCGACAGCGGAATACCGGTCATCGCACGGCAATCCGACTGCCAGACCTGCTTCATGTGTGAGGCGTACTGCCCGGCCGACGCCCTCTACGTCTCACCCGAGGCCGCGCCGCTCGCGGACCGCAGCGCGATCCCCGAATCCCACATCGGTCGCTACCGTGAGCAACTCGGTTGGGGCCGGGGCCGCACACCGGGCAGCCTCGTCGCCCTCGGCCCGGCCCTGCCGCACGGCGCCCTGCCACCGCGGCTGATCGAGCCCGGTCGACTGGTTCGATGAGTGGCCGCCGCGCATACTCGGCGCGCTGCTGCTCGCACCTGTCTCCGGCCGAGCTGTACCCAGCCGAGCCGGTGTGTCGATTACGGTGTCCGGCACAGTGATCGGAGATCGCGCCCGTCGATCCGGGCGCGCGGTCACCGCAGGGCGAGGGCGAGGAAGAAGTCGACGCGGTCCTCGAGCCGGGACAGGTCGCGGTTGGTGAGTTCCTCGATGCGCTGAATGCGGTAGCGCAGCGTATTCACGTGCAGGTGCAGCAGATCCGCGCACTTGGTCCAGGACCCGGACACCTCGAGGAAGGTCTCCAGGGTGTGCACCAGATCGGCACGATTGTCCTGGTCGTAGACCCGCAGCGGATCCAGCAGCCGCACCCGGAACATGCGCCGGACCTCGTCGGGGACGCTGGCCAGCAGCAGCATGTGGGTGGCGAGCTCGTCGTGGCGGACCACACTGGTGGGCTGCTGCCGTTCCGCGGCCATGCGCCGGGCGTAGCGGGCCTCCTCGACCGCGCCGCGCAGCCCCTCGCCGTCGACCGCGCCGCTGATGCCGACCGAGAGCCGGCTCAGTTGCAGCCCGGGTTCGAGGGCTTCGATGGCCCGGTGGATGCGGTCGTCGAGGGCCTTGTCGTCACCGAGGGCGACCAGCACGATGACCTCGCCGTCGACCACACCGACGGCAGGGCTTCTGCCGTAAAGGATTTCGCGCAATACGGCGCGCAACTCACCGGGCCGCACGGCCCCGGAATCCGCGGTCGCGGCGACCGCGAGGTACCGGTCGGACAGTCCCAGCCCGGTCAACTCCAGCCGGGAGATGATGTCGGCGGATTTGGCGTCGGACATGATCAGCTCGATCAGTTCCTGGGCCAGCCGCCCCTCGGCGCTGTGCCGATCGTCCTGCCGGGCACGTTCGAGGGACACCACCGCGGCCAGTTCCCCGATGAGGGCCCGCCGCTCCTCGGGCCAATCCTTGTAGTCGCTCTCGAACACCAGGAACCAGTCCGCGATGCGTGAGGTCCCGTCGGCGTCCACCGCGAACAGCGAGTACCGCACCTGATTGTGGGAAAGCACATGCGGCAGCCGTCGCGCGCCCAGGAACGCCGACCGCACCTGTTCGGGGAGGTCGCGGGTCGGCCCGGCCACCACGCGGCCGAGTGCGGACACCACCCAGCAGCGCGTGCCCAGCGTGCGATGCACCAGGTCGAGCACCGAATCCAGTCCGCCGCCGGACACCAGCTGCCGGTGCCGGTCCAGGATCGCGCTCAGGTCGGCGGCCCGTCCGGACGACAGCTTCCGGTTGATCTGCTCGGTGACGGTGGCGAAGGCGATCTGCTCCTCGACCCGGAACAGCGGGATTCGGTGTTTCTTACAGGCCGCGACGAGATCGTCGGGCGGTTCGCCGTACAGCGCGTCACCCGCGGCGAGCGCGGCCACCCGGGCGCGGGCGAGCGCGCTCACGAAGGTCTCGCTGTCCTCGGGGGAATGCCGCCATTGCAGCCCGGTCAGGACGAATTCGCCGCCGGAGAGGTATCGACCGGGATCGAGCATGTCAGTGGTTACCACCCAGCGTACGAAGCGGTCCAGCTCGTCCTCTCCGGTGACGAGCCGCAAGCCCAGATCGTGCATGGTCAGCAGGGAACGTAACCGCATGATGCCCGAGGCTAACAGTCGGTGACGGCCCGGTTACCGAACTTGGATGTAACTACGAACGCGCCCCTGTGAAGCAGGCCACAGGTTCGGAGGTCTCGCCCTTTCGGGCATGACCGCCCGCCGGGTTAAGTGGTTGACACACGCCAATGACGGATGGAGGTCGGATGTCGAGTCGCCTGGAATGGCTCGGTTCGCTGCCCCTGGAAGAGGCCGAGACGCACCTGCTGACCTGCAATGCGTCGCGGACCTGGGCACGCAAGATGGTGGCGAACCGGCCGTACGCGGACGAGTCGAGTCTGATCGCCGCGGCGGTGACCGGGGTCACCGAGCTGAGTTGGACCGATGTCGAGGAGGCGCTGTCGGCGCACCCCCGGATCGGCGAGCGCACGGCCGCCGCCCACCAGTCCGAGCGTGAGGCGAAGTGGTCCGCCGACGAACAGTCCGGAGCCTCCGACGCCGACGATCAGGTGAAGGCCGATCTGGCCGCCTGGAACGTGACCTACGAGGAACACTTCGGCCACGTCTTCCTGATCCGGGCCGCCGGGCGCAGCGCCACCGAGATGCTCTCGGAGCTCCAGCGTCGTCTCGGCAACTCGGTCGCCGAGGAGCAGCTGACGGTCCGCCGCGAGCTCGCCGACATCACCGGCCTGCGGATCCGGAAACTCCTGGAGGACAAATGAGTCTGTCCACGCACGTACTCGATGCCGCGACCGGACGCCCGGCCGCGGGCATGGCGGTGCGGCTGGAGAACGCGGCGGGGGAGGTCCTCGCCGAGCGCCACACCGATGACGACGGCCGGGTCAAGGATCTGCCCGCCCCGAGCGCCGGTGCCCACCGCCTGATCTTCGACACCTCCGGTGTCAGCCCGTTCTATCCCACGGTGACCATCGACTTCCTGGTCACCGATCCGGATGAGCACTACCACGTACCCCTGCTGTTGAGCCCCTACTCCTTCTCTACGTACCGGGGCAGCTGAGTGCTGTCGTACCTGCGTCGAACCGATATCTAGAGGATTGCAATGGATTTCCTACAACCGGGAAGCTGGGCCGAAGCGCTCCAGCTGAAAGCGGAACGCCCCGAGGCGGTTCCGATTCAGGGCGGCACCGACGTGATGGTCGAGCTGAACTTCGACCGGCACCGTCCGGCCGCCATTCTGGACCTGAACCCGTGCCGTGAGGTCTTCACCGTCGACGAGCAGGAGGACGGCCGGATCCGGCTGGGCTCCGGCGTCCCGTTCGTGAAGATCATCAACCGGTATCAGGACCGCCTGCCCGGTCTGGCCCAGGCGTCGCGCACCGTGGGTTCTCCGCAGATCCGCAATCGCGGCACCGTCGGCGGCAATCTGGGCGGCGCCTCGCCCGCCGGTGACGCCCACCCGGCCCTGCTGGCCGCCAATGCCGTGGTCGAGGTCGAGTCGGCCGCCCGCGGCACCCGCATGATCGACATCGACGACTTCTACGTGTGGGTCAAGAAGAACGCGCTCGAGCCGGACGAACTCATTCGCGCCGTGTGGCTGAAGCCCGCCGGCGGCCCCCAGTACTTCTCGAAGGTCGGCACCCGCAACGCCATGGTGATCGCGGTGTGCTCGTTCTCTATTGCGCTGCACGCGGATTCGCGGACCGCCGGCGCGGGCATCGGCTCGGCCGGTCCGACCCCGATCCGTCCGGTGGAGGCGCAGGACTTCCTGGCCGCCAACCTGGACTGGGACAACGCCGGCGCGCTGAACGACGAGCTGGCCCGCGAGTTCGGCCGTCTGGTCGGCGCCGCGGCCAAGCCCATCGACGATGTGCGCGGCACCGCCGACTACCGCCGGCACGCGCTGTCGGTGATGGCCCGCCGGACCCTCGGCTGGGCGTGGAACGACTACACCGCGGAGAGGAGGGCGGCCTGATGCGTATCAACTTCACCGTCAACGGATCCCAGGAAACCGCCGACGACGTCTGGGAAGGCGAGAGCCTGCTGTACCTGCTGCGTGAGCGGGTCGGCCTCCCCGGTTCCAAGAACGCTTGCGAGCAGGGTGAATGTGGTTCCTGCACCGTCTATCTGGACGGCACCCCCGTTTGCTCGTGCCTGGTGGCCGCCGGTCAGGTGGAGGGCCGTTCGGTCCGCACCGTCGAGGGCCTGGCCGACGGCGACAAGCTGGACCCCATGCAGCAGGCCTTCGTGGAGGCCGGCGCGGTCCAGTGTGGTTTCTGCACACCGGGTCTGATCGTGCAGGCGCACGACCTGATCGATCGGGTGCCGAACCCGTCGGACGTCGAGATCCGTGAGGCGCTCGCCGGAAACCTGTGCCGCTGTACGGGTTACGAGAAGATTCTGGATGCCGTTCGCCTGGCGGCCGAGCGGAAGGCTGCGGCAAAGTGAGCAAGCTCGTCATCGAAAACGCTTATATCGCACCGATTGTCGGTGCGGAGATCCCCAATGGCTATCTGATCGTCGGCGACGACGGCCGGATCGAAGCTCTCGGTGCAGGACCTGCGCCGATGGTGGTGGGTGCTGAACGCCTCTCCGGCACCGGCTGCCTGGTGACCCCGGGCCTGGTGAATACCCACCACCACCTCTACCAGTGGGCCACCCAGGGCCTGTTCCAGGACGCCACCCTGTTCGAGTGGCTGACCGGTCTGTACCGCCTGTGGGCCACCATGGACGCCGAGATCGTCTACGGCGCGGCGTCCGCAGGTCTGGGTTGGCTCGCGCTGACCGGCACCACGACCTCCACCGATCACCACTATGTGTTCCCCAAGGGCCGTGGCGATCTGTTCGAGGCCGAGGTCCGTGCCGCCCGCGAGCTGGGCATCCGCTTCCACCCGTGCCGGGGGTCCATGGACCGCGGTCAGTCGCACGGTGGCCTGCCGCCGGACGAGGTGGTCGAGAACCGCGAAGAGATCCTCCTCAACACCGAGGAGATCATCCGCACATACCACGACCCGTCCTTCGACTCCATGCTGCGAGTGGCCGTCGCCCCCTGCTCGCCGTTCTCGGTGTCCGAGGGCCTGATGGTCGATTCGGCCGCGCTGGCCCGCCGGCACGGCGTGCGCCTGCACACCCACCTCGCCGAGACCCTCGACGAGGAAGAGCACTGCATCGAGCAGATGGGTTGCACCCCGGTCGAATACATGGAGAAGCTGGGCTGGCTCGGCGACGACGTGTGGTTCGCCCACGCGGTGCACCTGCACGACAAGGACATCTCGGCGTTCGCCAAGACCGGCACCGGTTCCGCGCACTGCCCGACCTCCAATGCCCGCCTGGGCGCGGGCATCGCGCGAGTGATGGACCTGCTCGCCGCCGGTGCGCCCGTCGGTCTCGGCGTGGACGGCGCGGCCTCCTCCGAGCTCACCTCCATGGCCGGGGAGATGCGGCAGGCCATGCTGTTCCAGCGCGCCGTGCACGGCCCCCGCGCCATGACCGCGCGGCAGGCCCTCGAGGTCGGCACCCTGGGCGGCGCCCGGAACCTGGGCCGCCAGAACGAGATCGGCTCCCTCGAGGTCGGCAAGCTCGCCGATATCGCGGTCTGGAAGGTGGACGGCTTCCGCGCCGCCATCGAGGACCCGGTGTGCTCGCTGGTATTCGGCCCGCAGCCGCCGCTGGCGCGCCTGCTGGTGGGCGGCAACACCGTCGTCGAGAACGACGAGCTCAAGACCATGCCGCACGACGCCGTCGGCCAGGCCGGCGTCGCCGCACGGCAGCGAATCATGAAGCAGGAGAACCGATGACCATCACGCGCACCACTCGGTTCCCCACGGATGTGGCGGTCCCGGGCAAGGGCGGGATCGGCGAGAGCCCGCTCCGCCCGGACGGCACCCTCAAGGTCAAGGGCGAATTCGCCTACTCCTCCGACCTGTGGATGGACGGCATGCTGTGGGGCGCGACCCTGCGCAGCCCGCACGCCCGCGCCAAACTCGTCAGCGTCGACACCAGCAAGGCCCTCGCCATGACCGGTGTGCACGCCGTGCTCACCCACGAGGACGTGCCGGGCCGCAAGGTCTACGGCCTCGACCACACCTGGGACCAGCCGGTACTGGCCTTCGACGAGGTGCGCCATCACGGCGAGGCCATCGCCCTGGTCGCCGCCGACCACCCCGAGATCGCCCGGCGCGCCGTCGCCGCCATCGAGGTGGAATACGAAGTGCTGGAACCGATCACGGACCCGATGGCGGTGGTCGAGGACCCGGTCGGGCTGGCCGTGCAGTCGCGCGGCGGCATCGCGCGCTACCAGCCGGTGCGCTCCGGCGACATCGAGATCGGCAAGGCCCTCGCCACCGTCGTGGTCTCCGAGGAGTTCGAGGTCGGCATGCAGGACCAGGCCTTCCTGGGCCCGGAATCCGGCATGGTCATCCCGAACGAGGACGGCTCGCTCGACTTCTATGTCGCGACGCAGTGGCTGCACTGGGACCTCACCCAGATCGGCCCGTGCCTGGATCTGGACGAGGACCAGATCCGCATGACCATGTCCGGCGTCGGCGGCGCGTTCGGCGGCCGCGAGGACCTGTCCATGCAGATCCACGCCGGCATGCTGGCCATGCGCACCGGCAAGCCGATCAAGATGATGTACAACCGCGAGGAGTCGTTCTTCGGGCACGTGCATCGCCACCCGGCGAAGATGCGCTACGAATTCGGCGCCACCGCGACCGGAAAGATCACCTACGCCAAGGTTCTCATCGTTCTCGACGGCGGTGCGTACACCTCGGCCACCCAGAACGTGATCGGCAATGCCGCCTCGCTGGCGCTGGGCCCCTACGAGGTGCCGCACCTGGAGATCGACGCCTACGGTGTCTACACCAACAATCCGGTCTGCGGCGCCATGCGCGGATTCGGTGTCGTGCAGGCGTGTTTCGCCCACGAGTCCATGATGGACAAGCTCGCCGAGGCGCTCGATATGGATCCGGTCACGGTTCGTCAGGTCAATGCCGTCTCCCAGGGCTCCACGCTCGCCACCGGCCAGGTCGTGCACGCGCCGACCCCGCTGAAGGAGATGCTCGACAGCCTGCGCGACATGGAACTGCCGGAGTCCGTGGACACCTCGGACATCCGCAACCTGCCCGGCGGTGCGTCGCAGACCACCCACGGCGAGGGCGTGTACCGCGGCGTCGGCTACGGCGTCGGCATCAAGAACATCTGCTTCTCCGAGGGTTTCGACGACTACTCGACCGCCCGGGTGCGCCTGGAAGTGATCGGCGGCGAGCCGGTCGCGCTGGTGCACACCGCCGGCGCGGAGGTCGGCCAGGGTCTGATCACCCTCGAAGCGCAGATCGCGCGCACCGAGCTCGCCATCGAGCGGGTGGTCAGCCACCCCTCCGACAACAATGTCGGCAGCTCGGGTTCCTCGTCCGCGTCACGCCAGTCGTACATGACCGGCGGCGCGGTGATGACCGCCTGCCGCGCGGTGGCCGACGAGCTGTTCGTGCTGGCGCGCAAGAAGTTCGACGTGCACGGCTTCATGCGGCTCGAGGGCGGCAAGGTCGTCAAGAACAACGGTGAAGTGGTCGCGACCATCGAGGATGTGCTCGGCGACGACGTCATCGATCTGACCCGTGAATACCACCACCGGCCGACCACCGGTATGGACAAGGTGACCGGTCAGGGCTCCAGCCACACCCAGCTCGCGGTCTGCGTGCACCGGGCCGTGGTGGATGTCGACACCGAACTCGGACTGGTCAAAGTCGTTGCCCTGGACGCCGTTCAGGACGTCGGCAAGATCATGAACCGGCTTTCGCTGGAAGGCCAGATCCACGGCGGCTCCATTCAGGGCCTGGGTCTGGCGGTTATGGAGGAAATTCAGGTCACCAATGGCAAGGTGCGGAATCCGTCCTTCACGGACTATCTGATTCCCACGATTCTCGATACACCCCCGCAGAAGCTGGAGATCCTGGAGAACCCGGACCCGCACGCCCCCTACGGCCTGCGCGGCGCGGGTGAGCCGCCCACTCTCTCCTCCACGCCTGCGATCGCCGCAGCGATTCGCGATGCCTGTCGCAAGCGGGGCGGCACCGGAAACATCAACCGCGTGCCCGTGCGTCCGGAAGACATCATCCGGAACAGTTGATCAACAGGGGCAGATCGCGCTTCTCGAAATGGTGGAGCGCGATAGGGACCCCACAACAAGCATCACCGAATCCGCGGCCCGGGATACCCCAGCACCCCGGGCCGCTGGTCGGCTACGCCCATAGGAGGGCAGCCATGACCCAGACTCAGTCACCGATCACCACCCCGGAAACGCGGGGTTCTGCGCTCGAAAAGTTCTTCAGGCTATCGGAGCGCAAGACCACCATATCGCGGGAAATCCGTGGCGGCATCACCACATTCGTCGCTATGGCGTATGTCATATTGCTGGTTCCGCTAATTCTCGGCGGCGTCACCGACGCGCACGGGGACAAGCTCAATATCGCTCAGCTGACCACCACGACCGCCTTCTCCGCCGGCCTGACCACCGTCCTGATGGGCGTGGTCGGCAATGTGCCCCTCGCATTGGCCGCCGGCCTCGGTCTGGTCCCCGTCGTCGCCTATCAGGCCGCACCCCATATGACCTGGCCGCAGGCCATGGGCCTGGTGGTGCTGATGGGCATCGTCATCGTCATCCTGGCCGCGACCGGCCTGCGGACGATGATCATCAATGCCATTCCGCTGGCCATGAAGAACGCCATCGGCGTCGGCATCGGCATGTTCATCGCCATGATCGGCCTGGTCTCCTCCGGCGTGGTGGGACATGGTGCGCCCGGCGGGCCACCGGTAACACTGGGTGTCGAAGGACATCTGGCCGGCTGGCCCACGGTGATCTTCGCCGTTGGCCTGCTGCTGATGCTCGCCCTGTTCATCCGCAAGGTGCCGGGCGCGATCCTGATCAGCATCGCCATCTCGACCGTGCTGGCGATCATCGTCAACGCCATGGCGACCATCGACCCCAAGGCGTGGGGCACGGTCGTCCCCGAGAAGCCGAAATCGCTGTTCGCTTCCCCGGATTTCGGTCTGATCGGTCACATCGACCTGTTCGGCGGCTTCGCCACCGCGGGTGCGGTGACCGCCACGGTGGTGCTGTTCACCCTGGTGCTGACCGGCTTCTTCGACGCCATGGGAACGGTTTTCGGCGTCTGTGACGAGGCGGGCCTGGTGGATGAGAAGGGTCAGGTGCCCGGCATGGGCAAGATCCTCACCACCGACGGTGTCGCCCAGATCGTCGGCGGCCTGTCCGGCGGCGCGGGATCCACGGTGTACGTCGAGTCGGCGACGGGTGTCGGTGAGGGCGCCCGTACCGGTCTGGCCAGCGTCATCTCCGGCGGATTGTTCTGTGCCGCCATCTTCTTCACCCCGATCGCGGCCGTGGTGCCGATTCAGGCCGCCGCTCCCGCCCTGGTGCTGGTCGGCGCGCTCATGATGACGCAGGCCCGCAAGATCGACTGGAACGATCTCGAGGTCGCCGTGCCGGCCTTCGTCACGATCGTGCTCATGCCGTTCACCTACTCGATCACGAACGGTGTCGGTGCGGGCCTGATCGCCTACACGGTGATCAAGCTCGCTCGCGGTAAGTACCGCGAAATCCATTGGCTGGTGGCCGTGGTGAGCGTTGTCTTCGTCGCCTACTTCGGTATCAACGGCATCGAATTGGCCCTGGGAGGCTAGTCATGCGCGACATCGCGGCACAACTCTTGGAATGGCATGCGGCGGGCAAGGAATACGCCGTGGCCTCCATCATCGGGATCGGCGGCTCCGCGCCCCGTCCGATCGGCGCGGCCCTGGCCGTGGATGCCGACGGCACCGTCGTCGGAAGCATTTCCGGCGGCTGTGTCGAGGGTGCTGTCTACGAGTTGTGCCGCGAGTCGCTGCGAACGGGAGAACCGCTCCGGGAGACCTTCGGCTACAGCGACACCGACGCCTTCGCGGTCGGATTGACCTGTGGCGGAACGATTCAGGTGTTCGTCCAGTCGGTGACCGAGTCCACTCGCGATGCGGTGGAGAAGGTCCTGCGAGCTGAGGGGGAGGCCGTGGCCATGGTCCGCGACCTCGACAGCGGCGCCGTCATGGCGCTGGGCACCTGGTGGACCTCCGGAGCCGAATTCGACGAACGGGTGGTGGCCGAAGCCCAGGCCATGCTCGACGCCGGCACCACCGCGGTGCGCACCATCGGGTGCGGTGACGCCGAGGTCACGGTATTCGTGGAATCCCATGTGCCGCCGCCGCGGATGATCGTCTTCGGGGCGATCGACTTCGCGGCCGCGGTCGCCAGCATCGGCAAGTTCCTCGGCTATCACGTCACCGTCTGCGACGCGCGGGAGGTCTTCGCCACCCGCGCCCGCTTCCCCGACGCGGACGAGGTGGTCGTGGAATGGCCGAACAAGTATCTGGCGCGGACCCAGGTGGATGCCCGGACCGTGCTGTGTGTGCTCACTCACGACGCCAAATTCGATGTGCCGCTACTGGAGGTGGCGCTTCGCCTGCCGGTGGCGTTCGTGGGTGCGATGGGATCCCGGCGGACGCACGAGGACCGTCTCCAGCGGCTTCGTGCTGTCGGGATGACGAATGCCGAACTGGCGCGGCTGAAGTCGCCCATCGGACTCGATCTCGGCGGGCGGACTCCGGAGGAGACAGCCGTCTCCATCGCCGCCGAGATCGTGGCGGTCCGCCGTGGGGGCACCGGAATGCCTCTGGGCACCTACGGCGGACCGATCCATCGCGATGCGATCGCGGTGCCGGAGGTGACCGTTCCGGACTCGCCGGACGCCCTCCGGCTCACCGCTTGATGCATCGGTCGACCGAAAAGGAACCACGGCAATGCCTTTGATCTTCCTGAACGGGGGTGCCATGCGCGGCGGACCCCTGAACCACCTGCTCGAGGGCGCGCCCTGCGCCGGGGAGGTCAGGACCGCGCCGCACTACCGGTTCTATTCGGTCGGTGACCGCTTCCCCGGCCTGCACCCGGTGGCCTACGGCGGCGCGCCCATCGCGGGCGAGCTGTTCGAGGTGCCGATGCAGGTGCTGCGCACCCGCCTGCTCCCGGCCGAACCGCCGGAGCTGGAACTGGGTGTGATTGTGTTGGCCGACAACCGTTCGGTGCTGTCCATGCTGTTGCGCCGCCCGATCATTTCCTACCCGCAGCTCATCGACATCACCGATTTCGGTAGCTGGCATACCTACAGGGAGGAAACGGCCCGATGAAGTACACCGCCGAGGGCGCGCTGCGGAAGTTCGACGTGCACTGCTCGATGCTGTTCACCGATCTGCCGCTGCTGGAGCGTCCGGCGGCGGCGAAGGCGGCCGGGTTCGACGCGGTCGAGTTCTGGTGGCCCTTCGGCGAGAACCCGGTGCCCGGGGACAAGGAGGTCGACGCGTTCGTCTCCGCGGTGTCCGACGCCGGGGTGCAGCTGGTCGGGTTGAATTTCATCGACCTGGTGCCCGCCGGGCGGGGACTGGTGTCCGTGCCCGGACGCGAGGCCGAATTCCGGGACAATATCGACGTCACCGTGGGGATCGCCGAGCGGCTGGGATGCCGGTCGTTGAATGCCCTGTACGGGAACCGGATTCCCGGCGCGGATCCGGCGGTGCAGGACGGGCTGGCGTTGGAGAACCTGCGACTGGCCGCGCGCGCCGCCGCGGGCATCGAGGCGCAGGTGGTGCTCGAGGCACTGAATTCCATCGAGTCGCCGGACTATCCGATCGTGTCGGCGGCGCGCGCCGTACAGGTGATCGATGCGGTCGGCGAACCCAATCTCCGGTTCCTCTGCGACCTCTATCATCTCGCGCGCATGGGTGCGGATCTGTTCGGCGTGATCGCCGAATACGCATCCCGGATCGGGCACGTGCAGATCGCGGATGCGCCCGCGCGCAGCCGGCCCGGCACCGGAACCCTCGATTTCGAGGCCCTCTTCGCCGCCCTCGACGCCGCCGGATACGACGGCTGGATCGGGCTGGAATACCAGGACCCCGACCGTGATTGGAGCTGGATCGAGTGAGCATCGTGCTGAGCCGGCCGGGATCGTGGACACCGCGGGGGCACTGTGCATCGGCGCTGCCGCCCGGCTGGGTGGTAGAGCGGTTCACCGTGCAGCTGCCGGTCGTCGGACGCACGCGGCATCGCCACGAGCGAGCGGGGCTGACCGCCATGAGCGAGCGGGGCTGACCGCCATGAGCGAGTGGGACTGACCGCCATGAGCGAGTGGGACTGACCGCCATGCGAGTGGGGCTGACCCCCGCTTCACGGCCCGGGAGCCGCTGACCGATGAGGGGCCGGCGGCTCCCGCGCTTCACTGCGTCAACGCCCGATCGATGACCACGGCGTACATCGCTGTCTCCCAGGGCTCCGGCTCGGCACCCAGGAGGATCTCGTCCAGAAGTGGCGCTCGCGCCAGGCTTCCCGCGCCGTAGTGGCCGGAGGCGCGTGCACTGGCGATGACCGCGTATATGACGGTGGCATACACCTCGGACCGCTCCGCGAGTACGACACCGTCCTTCGCCTCGAAACGCCGCAACCGATCTTCGACCGCGTCGATTACATCCTGCAGCGCTCGAATCTCGATGTCACTCTGGTCGTCCACGCCCCACCCCCTTCGGTCTGCGGTGCGATTCACCGAAAAGAAATGTCCTGGCCTGCAATTTGATCGGGCAGATTGTGATCGGGCACTGGGCGTGCGCTTTCTGCGCGGCGAGCGCATCGGAAACGGTCATCCTCGGCAGTGCTCGGTGACTGGATCGTGGAAGGTCGAACATCGTTGGAACCTCCCCCTATTCGGGATTGCGACCCCACCAGCAGACCATCAGCGACTGCTTTACATCGGCAATTCCGGAGAATTCGGGTAGATGAATACCGAACCCGCTACCGATAACCGTCGACCCACTGCGCTACACGGGACCCTCGGCGGATAAGGGCGTGGCTCGGGAGGCGTCGGGTGTGCGGCGGGGCGGTCGGGCCACGGCAATGGCGAGTGTGCGCTGCATTCGCCAGGGGAGTGCCGCGAACAGCGACATCATGGCGGCGGCGGTGCCGCGCAGGTCGTCGCGGCCGGAGAGGTAGGCGCGCTGGGATTCGGCGGGCAGTGCGAAGAAAGCCTCGAAGAAGAGGGGCAGGTCGGCGGGCGGCAGTGCCAGCAGGGCGCGTAGTCCGGCCTGGCGCAACAGGTGCACGGCGCGCGCCGGACCCGGCCACAGGGGGTCCCCGGCTACGACGGCATCGGCCATCCGCAGGGAGGTCGCGACGCTGTATCCCGTTGCCGGATGCGTGAAAGCGCCCGCGGAGCCGAACGTGCGGGCGTTCGGCCGGCCGCCGTGCACGGGGAATCGGACGCGTTCGACCGGTTCGGTGCCGGTGAGAGTGATTCCCCGGGAACGCAATCGGTGTGTCAGCCGGTCGTGCAGCGTCCGCTGATCCAGCGCCGGGAGCCCGGCCAGGCACGTCTCCTCCAGCAGAACCCGCTCATCGTCCAATGGCACCGCGTACAGAAACGACCGGGGCGCATCGGTTTCCGCGCCGTTGTCCGCACGCCAGTCCATGAAATACGTCTCCGGCTCCGGCAGGCGGGCCCGGTCCACGATCACCCCGAATGCCGTCTGCTCGGCCAGCCTGGGGGAGCGGGCCACCCCGCGCGCGTCGATGACCCGTCCGGCCGCCAGCACCGAACCCGACGCGAGCCGCACCGACGGCAGATCCAGTCCGTCGTGCCGGTTCCGGGCAGCGGGCGCGATGTCGGTCACGCTGTCCTGCAGGAGCCGCGCACCCGGAAGGTCCAGCGAATCCTGCAGGCGCGCGGTATCGAAGACGATGTAACGGCGATCCAGTTCGATGCGGTGCTGCGCCCACACGATCGGGTGGTCGACCGTCGCCCCCATCGCCTCCGGAGCGACCCACTGCGGCAGCTCATCCGCCCAGGCCGCATAGGTGGCCGTCCATCGCCGCCGGGGGTGCGGATCGACGATCGTGACCGAGAGTCCGTGCGCCAGCGCGCGGTGGGCGACGGCTCGCCCCGCCGGGCCCGCACCGCAGATGAGGAGATCATCGGTCACCACGTGATTGGATCATGACGGGTCGCCCGCCTACGCTTCGGGAATGATGCCGGGCCGGGGAGGGCTCGGGCAGGCCGCGAAAGGTGAGCAGATGACGTATCCACCCGCCGGATTCGGCGGCGACCCCACCGTGCACGGGCAGCCGCCGCAGGATCCGGATCCGGCGTGGTGGGACCACCCCGCTCAGCAGACCGGCAGCCAGCAGCAGGCGCCGCAGGCCGGTTGGCCGGGACAGCAGCCGGCCGATCCGGCGGGGTGGGAGCCCACACAGACGAATTGGATTGGGCAGCAGGGATATCCGCAGCAGCCGGGGTATCCGCAAGACGCGGGATTCGCACAGCAGCCGGGGTTTCAACAGCAGCCGGGGTTCCAGCAGAGCCCGGGTTTTCCGCAGCAGCCGGGCTTCCCGCCGCCGCAGCCACCAAAGTCGAACACCGGGCTGGTCATCGGTGTGGTGCTCGGCGTGGTCGTAGTGCTCGCGGTCGCCATCGGCGCGATCGTCCTCGTCTCCAAGAGCGACGACACTTCGCAGGCCGACGCGACCACCACGACCACCACGATGCTCACCACCAGTGCTCCGGCCACCACCCGCAGTGCCCCGACCACCACCAAGTCCGCACCTGGCGGCAAATCGTTCAGCTACACCGAGTACGGCCAGAACTGGAACTTCAAACTGGGCGACGTCGCACTCCAGGCCACCTACGTGTCCGGTCGCGATTACAACACCTGCGCCGACATCGAGGAAGCGGGCAAGCTGACGGGCCTCGGGTGCAAGCGCGCCTCCGAGATGGCGTGGAAGGCTGAGAACGGCACGCTCATGCTGACCCAGCTGGTGCTCACCATGTCCGATGCGGACAAGGCCTCCGGCGCCGACGGCCAGTTCGACGACAAGGACGTCGTGCTCCCGGAAGGCAGTTACATCAACGACTTCGAGACCGGCAAATGGCGGGACGGCAGCCAGGGCAACTTCCTGGTCATCACCGTGGCCACCGCGACCCCGGCGGTCGACGAGGAGACGGTCACGAAGTACCTGAAGTACCGCCACAGCGACACCCTGGGCGCGCTCGTCTTCCGCTGAGCGGCCGCGGTTCCGTGCCCGGCACCCACTCCTGGTGCCGGGCACGAGTTTTCGGTCCGTTCGGTGTCAGATGCCGCCGGTGGCCAGCAGGCCGCCGTCGACTCGCACGGTCGTGCCGGTGATCCACGACGACTCGTTCGAAGCCAGGAATCCGATCAGCGCCGCCACGTCCTCCGGCGACCCCAGCCGCTTCATCGGATAGATCCCCGCCGCGGCCTCCTCGTCGGCCGAGTACAGCGCGTCCGCGAACTTGGTCTTGATCACGCCCGGCGCCACCGCGTTCACCCGGATCTTCGGACCCAGCTGCCACGACAGCTCCTCGGTGAGCCGGATGAGCGCGGCCTTGGACGCCCCGTATGCGGCGATCACGCCGGTGGACCGCAACCCCGCGACGCTCGCCACATTCACCACCGCGCCCCCGTGCTCACCCATCCACGCCCGGTACGCCTGCTGCACATACCCCAGCGCCGCAACGACATTCACATCGAAGATCTTGCGCACGGCATCCAGATCGGCATCCATCAGCGCCCCGTACACCGGATTGATCCCGGTGTTGTTGATCAGCACATCCAGCGACCCGAACTGCGCCACCGCGGTGGCGACCTGCTCGGCCCGAGCCGCCGCATCGCCCGAATTACCGGCGACCGCGACCACCTTCCCCGGATGCCCCAGCCCGCGCAGCCGCCCCGCCGCCTCCTCCAGCGGCTCCGGCTTCCGAGCCGAAATCACCACATTGGCGCCTCGCCTGAGCAGCTCCGCCGCCACCGCGAACCCGATACCCCGGCTGGCCCCGGTGACCAGCGCGCTCTTACCCGACAAGTCATCACTCATGGACGGCACGTTACAGGTGGCGAGGTGGACGCTTCGGCGGACGTTACCGGCAGTGGCGCGGGGCCGTGAGGCGCGGTGAAAATTTGATTGGATCGACCTATTTGCGGTTCGACCTGGGTCGGAGGGCAGCGGGAGTCGCACGGCCGTTGAGTCGGATGCCTCTGCCTCCTGTGCTGGATGCTGTATGACGCTTATCGGAGGTCAGACCATCTGGGGTGTCTGGCTGGGTCGGTGCATACCAGCGCCATCGGCGGACTCACCACCTGCCCAGACCGCTTTGCGGTGAGGCCACCGTACACCCTGTATTCGCCATAAGCGGATGCCCTTCGATCTCGCTGATTGACGTCGTGGTTCGCCCATGAACGACATCGGAAGGCACCAGCGCAGCCACTTCGGCAACGAGATGCCGGAGCTAGCTTGCCGCGGACCGCCATGGATGCTCGAGCAGCGCGTGCCAGGCCGTCTCCCACGGGAACAGGTGGAGGACCCCTGATCCTGTACCGGGTGAATGCTGATCACGCGTGAGCACCGTGACGCCCCACTCGGACAGGTTGGTGATGGCGTTGCTGATGGCGGGGAAGCTACGCAGCGCCGAGTTCGCGAACGGCACCGCCACGACCGGCATACGTTTGCCGACCGCCTCCACTAGCAGGCCCAGCGGCAGCGTGTCGGAGATGCCAGCAGCCCACTTAGCCAACGAGTTCGACGTGATCGGCGCGACGATCATCCCGTCAGCGGGTGGGAATAGATCGGGGGTACCCGGTTCCTTGTATTGACTGCGCACCGGGTGCCCGGTCTTGGCTTCCAACATGTCAGCATCGATGAACCGGCTGCCGTCGGGGGAGGCGATCACACACACGTCCCAGCCGTCTGCCTGCGCGAGATCCACGAGCTTGCCGATATCGCTGGCGGCGGGTGAGCCGGTGACGATGGCATACAGGACGGGTGCGCCTTGATCGTTCATAGCTCCCTAATGTGCCATTGAGATGATGGAATCGACTGTCAGAGTGGGGAACCCAGCCAGCTGGCGAAACCAGCGAGGGTGTCGGTGCGCCGCCTCTCCGCCGCCGCGATGCCGTACAAGGTTTCCCGAACCGCTGGATGGAGGCGGTCTGTTGCGGTGCTGCGGCGCGGGCCTTGTTCAACGCCGCCAGTGCTCGTTCCGGCTTTCTCGACATCAACCAGGCGCGGGCATTGTCCTGCCAGTGATGCCCGACGCGGGTCGGTGCACGATGCCCGGCAGGGATCGACAGCTTTGCGCCCTGCACTGCTGCCCGGTTTGGGTCGCCAGCTTCCAATTCGACAGCGTGCGCGTGAATCTCGACGTTCACGGGTCCGAATGCTGTCACGTATTCGTCGGTCTCGCCGGTGCGCGAGGCGAGCCCACGGGCCGCTTCGATGTGGCTCATCGCACCTGAATAGTCCAGTCGCCGCGCCTGATTAACTGCGCCGACAAGGTGCGCGTACCCGGCGAGTACCGGCGATCCGTGAGCGGAGTCGGTAGCGGTGACAACCGTATCGATCAGTGCGTCCGCTACCTCCGATTCGCCGTAGTGGGTGAGCATGCGTGCACGGTCCAGCATCGCCAGTGAGCCCCAACCCGGATCGTTCCCGGTGGGGGCGTAGTGGTCTGCCAGATCCAGGGCGGGCAGCATGAGCGCAGGGCGTCCGGTTCGGCGTATCGCCCACCCCGCCAGCAGGTATGCGTTTGTCAGCACGGTGGAGACGTGGGCGCGTTCCTCTCCGCTACTGTCGCTGACCGCGCCGTGGATCCGGCGAATCAGGTCGGGAAGCCTCTCGATTGTTTCGAGCGTTCGGTCACGGCGGTACAGCCGTTGCGCGGCAACAAGATCGGTGTCGATTCCGGCCAGCGGGCCCGGTTCTACCGCGCGGACGTATCGCCCTTCGGCCAGCAGCACCGACAGTTCGTTGACCGCGTCCGACAGCGGTTTCCCATCGTCATACGGTGCGCCGGTCAACTGCTCGGGGGTGATGTGCAGCGCCTTCGCAACAGCGGAGATGAATCCGGGGCTGGCTGGTTCGCGGCCCTGCTCCACTGCCTTCAGCATGGCGAGGTGGTGACGAATTGCTGCAGCCTCTGGTGATCGGTCCGCAGCCGCTGGGCCATGGGCTGCATCGACTTCCGCTTGCCGTCGAGCATCAGTCCCCGCACATACACCCCGGCGGTGGCGACGCGGTCCTTGCGCGACAGCGACGAAAACACATCACCGACAAACGCGTCCAGCAACGCATCGACCCGGGCCAGCTCGCCATGATCCACGCCCGGCATCGTCTCGAGAATCACCACGACACTCGAGCACGACACACCGACCTAACAAAGTCCTACTAGTGCTGCGTTCCTCAAAGGTGGTACACAAAGCGGCGGCGTAGGGTTCGGGGTTTCGGGGCTGGTCGGCCCCAG
>NZ_JBEXJI010000030.1:0-79243 GCF_040609015.1 Nocardia sp. NPDC004860
CGGCGGGGCCCGCGCGGCCCCCACGCCCGGCGGGCGGGGGGGGGCGCCCCCCCGCCCCCCCCGCGCCCCGTCCGGAACCCGATCCCCGTCAGTGACTGACGGCGTCCTCTTCCGCCTTGCGCCTGAGGTTTTCGGCGACCTCCGCCTCCCACGCCTCATTGGCCTTGGTGGTGTCGACCTCGAACTCGAAGCGCTGCACCGACTTCGGGTCGATGTCGGCGACGTCCACGTAGAACTGCTCGTACCAGCGGCGCAGCTGGTAGACCGGGCCGTCCTCCTCGGTCAGCAGCGGATTCTCGATCTTGGACTTGTGCTTCCAGATCTCGACGTCCTGCAGGAAGCCCTCACCGATGCCGACGGTCATCTTCTTCGCGATCCGATCGGCCGAGGCATCGTCGATGCCCTGCGGCTTGCGCACCGACATGCCGTACTGCAGCACGAACGCGTCCTGCGAGATCGGGTAGTGGCAGTTGATCAGCACGGTCTCGAGCTCGAACCCGCTGTAGTTGTTGACGAGCGGATTGACCATGTAGGACGGCCCGAAGTACGAGGCCACCGACTTCAGCGTCGAGTTGCCGCCGTACTGCGTGGCCATGCCCTTGTCCGGGCGCGCCGTGGAGTCCAGGAACTGGGTGGCGACGTGGCCCTCGAAGACGTTCTTGAAGAACGTCGGATACGCGTAGTGGATGTAGAAGAAGTGGGCCATGTCCACGACGTTGTCGATGATCTCGCGGCAGTTGGAGCCCTCGATCACCATGGACTCCCAGGTCCACTCGGTCCAGCCGTCCGCGAGCCCCTCGGTGCCCTTGCCCTCGGCATCGGTGTACGGGCCCTCGATGTAGGGGATCGTCACCTCGTCCGGCGGCGGGTTGCCCTCGTGGTCGTGCCACACGAAGAGCTGGTCGTTGCGCTCCAAGGTGATCCACGACCGCGTCCGCGCCAGCGGCGGCACCCGCCGCGCGTACGGAATCCCGGTGCACTTCCCATTGCCGCCCCAGCGCCAGTCGTGGAACGGGCAGGCGATGGAATCACCTTTGATCTCACCCATGCTGAGGTCGCCGCCCAGATGCCGGCAGTAGGAGTCGAGCACGTGCAGCTCACCCTTGCTGTCGGCGAAGACCACCAGCTTGGTCCCGAATGCGGAGATCTGATGCGGCTTCCCGTCCCGGAACGACTTCGCGAGCCCGAGGCAATGCCATCCGCGTGCGTACCGCGTGGGCGCCTCGCCCACGTCGATCTCCCGCACCTTCCGAACCCGACCCTGCGGCGCCACTGCCATGACGAGCCCCTTCTCTAAAAACTAGAACGTGTTCTAATCACGGTCGCTTAATACGGTACAGCCCCTGAGCACCGATCGGAAGTTCCCGGGAATAGAAGAAGGCCCCGGCACTGAAACGTGCCGGGACCTTCCGAAACCCATTGGGCCAGTTCAGGAAGCCTGCCGGGTCAGTTCAGACCCGCGTACGAGTGCAGACCGCTCACCACGATATTGATGATGAAGAGGTTGAAGAGCATGGCCACGAAACCGGCGATGTTGATCCAGGCGGCCTTGGTGTCGCGCCAGCCGGAGGTGGCACGGGCGTGCAGGTAGGCGGCGTAGAGGACCCAGGCGATGAAGGAGCAGGTCTCCTTGGGGTCCCAGCCCCAGAAGCGGCCCCAGGCGGCCTCGGCCCAGATCGCGCCGAGGATGACGCCGGCGCCGAAGATCGGGAAGCCGATGATGGTGGTGCGGTAGGCGAGCCGGTCCAGCAGCTGGGCATCGGGGAGGCGGCGGGCCAGCTGGCCGAGGATGGTGTCGGACTCCGCGCCCGCGGGCTGCCAGAGGCGGAACAGGAACAGCAGACTCGCGACACCGGAGACCAGGAAGACGCCCGAGCCGATCGACACCACGGTGACGTGCACCGGCAGCCAGTAGGACTTGAGGGCCGGGACCACGGGGGCCGCGTCCACGTGCAGCTTGGTGCCCGCCAGGAACAGCAGGATCAGCACCGGCACCAGCAGGAACGACCACATGCCACGGTAGCGCTGGTCGCGCAGCAGGATCAGGCCGAGCAGCACGGCCGCGCCGGTCGCCATCGAGATGAACTCGAACATATTGCCCAGCGGGAAGCGGTGGGTCGCGAAGCCGCGCAGCACGATCGAGACCAGGTGCACACCGAAGCCCACGAACAGCACCGCGAAGGCCATATTGCCCAGGCGCTCCGAGAAGGGGCGCTCGCCCCCGCGCGGCTGCACCTTGCCGGGCACAGTGGCGGGCGGCTCGTCGACGATGCCGGAACCGCCTCCGGAGGTGACCAGCTGACGGGCGGCGGCCGTCGGTACCGTGCGGGTGAGGGCGAACTGCCAGACCAGCATGATCCAGACCAGCGCGTAGATCACGATGGCCGACTTGAACGCGAGATCGCTGTAGGAGGCGATGTTCTCGTCGATCGGCATTACTTCTCTCCCGTCAGCAGCCGCTCACGCAGGCGGTCGAACTCGCCGCCCCACCCGGCCTGGTCGGTGCGGGCCAATCCGCCCATTTCTACTACGGTACGTCGTACCTCGTCGGTTCCGGTACCCGGGTACACCCGCAACCAGATGCGACGGCGCTTCACCAGCAGCGACACCAGCAGGCCCGCCATCATGGTCAGCGCCGACACCAGCACCCACTGCTGCGCCGGATCGTGCGAAACCTGCAGGTTCACGAACTCTTCCGCGCCGTCGAAGGTGACCTTGGTGCCGTCGGACAGGGTCGCGGACTCACCCGGCTTCAGGTTCACCCGCTGTTCCTTCACCAGGCGGCCCTGCTTGATCATCTCCGGGTCCAGCGCGAACAGCGACTGCGCGCGGCCGGTGTCCAGGCCGGTATCGCCCTGGTAGATGTCGATCGCCACCGCGGGATCCTTCATGGCCGGATACATGGAGGTCAGCAACTGCCCGTGCATGAGCGCGGTCGGCGCGAACAGGCCCTGGATCGCCACCTGATGCTTGCGGCGCTCCTCCTCGTTCGGATACATGCCGCCCGGCGGATCGATGCGCAGCACCCCCGAGGACAGGAAGGTGGTGGCGTCGTCCGGCTTCCACTGGATGGCCTCGGTGCGGGTCCGGCCGTTCGGGAAGGTCACCGTGAACTTGGGCGCGAAACCGTGTCCCTGCAGGTAGACCCGGTCGCCCGCGACGCGCAGCGGATGGTTCACCTGGATGGCGGTGTCCCGCCAGGTGTCGGAGTTCAGATCCTTACCGGTCTGGTACTGGATGTTCGAGGTGAACATGGACGCCTGGCCGTTCTGGAGGTAATCGGCCCGGAAGTCCTTGACCCGCACACACATCGGCGTCAGGCCGGTGCCGTCGTTCACATTGCCCGCGCGGAACGAGTCGAATACCGCGGGCGAGGTGGTGCAGAAACCCGGGCCGTCATTGGCGAGCACGACCACATTGCCCTCGTAGCCGAACAGCTTGCCGACCGCGATCGCCGCCAGCAGACCCACCAGCGCCAGGTGGAAGACCAGGTTTCCGAGCTCGCGGGTGTAGCCCTTCTCCGCCGAAAGAGTCAGTTCCCCTTCGCGATCGCCCGGCTGCACGACCGTGCGCCAGCCACGCATCTGACCGCGAGCCCGCTCGATCACCTGCTCCGGGGTGGCCGCGTCGGTCCCCGACCAGTGATGCGGCAGGCGAGACAGGTTGCGCGGCGCCTTGACCGGCGGCGTCCGCAGCGCACGGTAGTGGTCCACACAGCGCGGCAGGATGCAGCCCACCAGCGAAATGAACAGCAGCACATACACGGCCGTGAACCAGAAGCTGGAGAACACGTCGAACAGCTGCAGCCGGTCCATCCATGGGCCCAGGGTCGGCCGGTTGCGGATGTAGTCGTCGACCTTGCCCGCGTTCAAACTGCGCTGCGGCAGCAGCGCGCCCGGGATGGCGGCCAGGGCCAGCAGGAACAGCAGCATCAGCGCGGTGCGCATGCTGGTCAGTCCGCGCCAGGTATTGCGCAGGACGCCGAGTACGCGCCGCAGCGGCGACTGACGCGGCGGACGGACGGGGGCGCTGGGGGTTTCGATGGTGGCAGTCATGTCAGATCGGCAGGGTCACATTCGAGACGAAGGCGTCGCGGACCCAGGAGACGAACTGGTCCCACGCCCCGGTCACCAGGGCGATGCCGACGGCCACCAACAGCAGACCGCCCATCACCTGAATGGTGCGGGAATTACGGCGCAACCAGCCGACGCCGCGCAGCGCGGTCGCCGAGCCGAAGGCCAGGATCACGAAGGGCAGGCCCAGGCCCAGGCAGTAGGCCACGATGAGGGCCACACCGCGGACCGCGGTGGCGCCCTCGGTGCCCGCCGACACCGCCATCACGCCCGACAGCGTCGGACCCAGGCACGGTGTCCAGCCGAGCGCGAAGACCGCGCCCAGCAGCGGAGCCCCGATGAGGCCGCTGAGCCGGCGCGGCTCCATGCGGGTGTCGCGCTGCAGCGCCGGAATGAGACCGATGAACGCCAGGCCCATCACGATGGTCACCACGCCGCCGATGCGCTGCAGCAGATCACGATTGACGTTCAGCACCTGGATCGCGCCGAACACGGTCGCCGAGGCCAGCACGAACACCACCGTGAAGCCCGCCACGAACAGGCCCGCCGCGCCGGCCACCCGCAGGCGCGCGGAATTGCGGCCCGCCACGGCGGTTCTGGTGGTCTTGGCCGATTCCACCGTCACCGGCGGGGCCTCCGCGCCCACCACACCGGCCAGGTAGGACAGGTAGCCGGGCACCAGGGGCACCACGCACGGCGAGGCGAACGACACCAGACCGGCCAGCATGCACGCGCCCAGCGCCAGCAGCAGCGGTCCGGTGGCGGCGGTCTGCTGGAACGAATCCCCCACGCTCGCCAGGTAGGTCACGTGGTTCACGCCGGCTCCTGCGCGAGCTTGTCCACCACCGGTTGCAGGTCCTCGGCCAGCAGGGCGCGCAGGAACACCGCCGCCACCCGGTGCTGCTTGTCCAGCACGATGGTGGTGGGAATGACGCTGGTCGGGAACTTGCCGCCGAGCGCGAGCAGGCTGCGCATGGACGGGTCGTAGATGGAGGGGTAACCGACCTTGTTGTCGGTCACGAAGTCCTGGGCCTTGTCCTTCTGGTTGTCGCGGACATTGATGCCCAGGAACGCGACACCCTTGTCCGTGCTCGCCTGGTAGACCTGTTCCAGCGCGGGCGCTTCCGCGCGGCACGGGCCACACCACTGGCCCCAGATATTGACGACCACGACCTTGCCGGGGAAATCGTCCACCGACGTGGTCTTGCCGTCGTGCAGCAGATCCGGGCCGGACAGCTTGCCGATGGTGCCGCGCGAGGCCGGCGGATCGTAGAAGATCTCGGTCTTGCCGCCCGGGGAGACGAAGTCGAAGGTGCCGCCCTGGGCCACCGCGTCCTTGCCCGCCGTCGAACACCCGGCGAGCACGGCCACCACACTCACACCGGCCAGCAACGCCGCGACCCGGCGCAGCGGGCGGCGGGCGGGCCGGGACGCGATGGCGCGGCTCATGCCGTGCCCTTTCGGCATGAGCGGGGGCCCTGCGTGGTTACGCAAGCTGCCTCCTCCGGGCCTGACCCGCTCATGCCCCGGTCACCTTGGGATCCGAGGCGCCCGCCGGCTCCGAGTAGACGATGTCGATCAAGGTATCGCCCTGGTAGACAAGCGAAGTCAGCGAGGCGAGCGAGCACTGGCGGTGCCGCGGGTCGTGCCACAGCCGCTGTCCCTGCAGGAAGCGGCGCAGCGTCCAGACCGGCAGCTGATGCGAGACCAGCACGGCCTCCCGGCCGGCGGCCTCCACCCGCGCCTTGTTCACCGCGGCCAGCATGCGGTGCGCGATCTGCAGATACGGCTCACCCCAGGAGGGCGTGAACGGGTCGCGCAGCTTCCACCAGTGCCGGGGCTTGCGCAGCGCGCCGTCCCCCGCCGAGACCCGCAGCCCCTCGAAGGTATTGCCGGCCTCGATCAGATTGTCGTCGGTCCGGATCACCAGACCGTGGCCCGCCGCAATGGGATCCGCGGTCTCCTGCGCCCGCTGCAGCGGCGACGCCACCACCAGCGCGATGTCATGATCCGCCAGCGACCGCGCCACGGCCTGCGCCTGCGCCCGTCCCGTCACCGACAGCTGGAACCCGGGCAAGCGGCCGTACAGGATGCCCTTGGGATTGTGGACCTCGCCGTGCCGCATGACATGCACGATCGTCTCGAGATCGCTCGCCACGTCACCCGGCAGGATCAACCCGCCCGTGGTGCCGGGGGCCACGTCGGCGCCGTCGGCAGCCGCATCCGAATCGCCCGGGGCCGCGAATTCCGTGCCCGATTCACCCGCATCGGGGTCGATCTCGACCACGATCTCGGACGAGAACGACGCAAGCGGAACAGCGGATTCACCCGCATCGGAGTCATCCGGATCCGTTTCGGACCCGGCGTCGGTAGCGAACTCCCCGGCCGCGGACGCCGCAGCCTCGCCGAGCTCATCGGCCACTGCGCCGGAATTATCGGATTCCGTTGGGGCGGAAACGGGTTCGGCCGGGGAGACGGCGATGTGCTCGCCGGTTTCGGCCAGTTCCTCTTCGGCCTGCCGGATGGAGTCCAGGAGGCGGGTGGCCTCGGCGGCGGAGAGGGGAACCTCGTGCTGGGTGGGTGCGGGTAGGCCGGAGTCGGGGTGGGCGGAGCTCACGCGGCGGATCCTTCGGGGGTGGCGGCCGCCGCGGCGCGCGCGGCGGCGGGGAGGGCGGCGGCGATGCGGTCGAACGCGTCTTCGTCGAGGGCGGCCGAGACGAACCAGGCTTCGAAGGCGCTCGGCGGCGCGTACACACCGGCATCCAGCAGCGCGTGGAAGAAGGCTGGGAAACGCCAGGTTTCGCTCGCCTTGGCGGCGGCGTAGTCGGTGACCGGGTTCTCGGCGAAGAACACGCTCACCATATTGCCCGCGAATTGCGCCCGGTGCGGGACGCTCTCGGCGGTCAGCGCCTCGGTCATGAGCGCGCCCAGCCGCTCCGCGTTCTTGTTCAGCGTCGCGTACACCTGCTCGTCCGCGGCGCGCAGCGTGGCCAGGCCCGCGGCCACCGCGACCGGGTTACCCGAGAGGGTGCCCGCCTGATAGACCGGACCCAGCGGCGCCAGGTGATTCATGATGTCGGCGCGCCCGCCGAACGCCGCGGCCGGCAGGCCACCGCTCATCACCTTGCCGAAGGTGTAGAGGTCACCGGCCACGCCGTCGATGCCGAACCAGCCCGAGTGGCTCACCCGGAAACCGGTCATGACCTCGTCCATGATGAGCAGCGCGCCGTGCTCGGTGGTGAGCCGGCGCAGCCCCTCGTTGAATCCGGCCACCGGCGCGACCGCGCCCATATTGCCCGCCGCGGCCTCGGTGATGACGCAGGCGATCTCACCCGGGTAGGCGGCGAACGCGGCGGCCACCGCATCGAGATCGTTGTAGGGCAGCACGAGGGTGTCGGCCGCCTGCGCACCGGTGACGCCCGGCGAGGTCGGCAGGCCCAGCGTGGCCACGCCCGATCCGGCGTCGGCCAGCAGTGCGTCGACATGCCCGTGGTAGCAGCCGCTGAACTTGATGATCTTGCCGCGCCCGGTGAAACCACGCGCCAGCCGGACCGCGCTCATGGTGGCCTCGGTGCCGGAGTTCACCAGCCGCACCCGATCCACCGGAGCGACCCGGCCCGCGATGGCCTCGGCGAGCTCGATTTCCGCCTCGGTCGGCGCGCCGAAGGACAGCCCGCCCGTGGCCGCCCGCTGCACCGCCTCGACCACCGCCGGGTGCGCGTGCCCGAGAATCATCGGGCCCCACGAACACACCAGGTCCACGTAGTCGTTGCCGTCGGCGTCGGTCAGCGTGCAACCGCGCGCGGAGGCGATGAACCGCGGCGTGCCGCCCACGGAGTTGAACGCACGCACGGGCGAATTCACGCCACCCGGGATGACCGCCGCGGCGCGTTCGAAAAGTTGGGCTGAGACCGGGACCGACACCTGGCTCACACGCGGAGAAGAACTCACGGCACCCAGTCTCTCAGCCGCCCCCGCCCCCGTCGACGACAGGGTGTAGTCGAGTGGCCCTTCCCACAGCCAACCCGCCATCCTCGCACCCCGATACGAACACCGCATCCCGAAGGCGGCCCGGCCGCCCACCCCGGCGCCCGAGCCCTCGCTGCCGATACCGCCTCTCCCGAACTCCCCGCGGCATCGGCCGAACCATCGGGCGGCCCGACCGCGACGATGGCGAACGGCCTGGTGCCGGGTCCGCGGGATGCGGCGCGACCGTCAACCGCTACCGGGCCCGCGAATACCGATGGCGGTTCACCCGTGAGCTGCCGGGCACCGCGTACCCGCGGGTCCCCTTCCAGCCCCGCAGCCGCAGGACTCCGAATTGCGGTGCGCGGACTCCGATGTGGGCTCACTGGGACGGTGGGGCAACACGCCGGAGTCCAGTTTCGTACAACGTTATTCGCTACACGTTTGCTGATGCGTAATGTCTCGGCACAGGAAACGACTTGGGAGAGAGGGCGGGACGTATGCGGGTCGTTCGAATCGGGGTTGGGATCGTCGCGGTGACGGCCGGGCTCGCCGCCGGGGCCGGAGTCGCGGCAGCGGCGGAGCCGCTGGTGCAGATCGATCAGGGACGGGTGGGGGTGACGCTGTCCCACGGTGAGACCGCCGCGCTGGCTGATGGTCCCGTACCCGCGGTGATCAGCATGGTCGTGCCGCTGAACCGGATGGGGGCGGGCCTGCGGCCCGACACCACCATCTACAAGGACGACAAGGGTGGCGTGCACGCCTCGCTCCGGCAGGTGATCGCGGAGGCCGCCGATCATCCCGACGGCAGCGTCGCGATCTTCCTCGATCTGCCGGGCAGCCGGAGCGGACGGGTGCTGGATATTTACCAGAACTGGGGCTGAGGCCTTCGCGTCAGCGGCAGCCGGCCCTCGCGCAAGCGGGGCTGACACCTTTTTCCGCAGCGGAGACGGCGGCGCGGTCTGCGGTCACGCCGCCGCGACCCGTTACGGGAGTGGAATCCCCAGGCAGAACGCCGCCCATCCGGTGGACAGCAGGCAATTCAGCTGGGGCGGTAGTAGGTCTTGCCAGGACAGCTCGACCGGGTGTGTCCGATGATCCGGGACGGCATCGACCGGAGCGGCGGCGGCCGGGGCCACCGCCGCGACGCCGACGACCCCCGTGGCCAGCACCGCGGTGGCGATGCGTTTCACGAGATCTGTGCGCTTCATGCCCATGATTCTCCGCGACCGCCCGGACGCCTCCAAGGCGAATCCGGACTTCGCACCCCCGCGTGGTATGTCGCGAAAAGCTCAGCGCGCGAGCCGAACTGCCCGCGCCACCACGTCGATCAGCGCCAGCCCCGACATGATGGCCAGCACCGCGCACCCCGCCAGCCAGGGCCCGATGTACCGCGTCGCGGTGAACGCGGGCACCTCACCCTGCGGCTTGAAGGCAGTGGTCCGAATCCCGTTGTGCCAGCACCACACCGCCGCCACCACCAGCACCGGCACCAGCACGAACTCGGCGAACACGGTCAGCCATCGCATCACAGCGCTTCCTTCCGCTCGTCGTCCGACCCGCTCTCGTCATCGGTGCCAGGCTCGTCATCGGTGCCGGGGTCGCCATCGGTACCGCGTGCCCGCCCCAGCGCGGCTGTGAGCTCGGCACGCAGCGTGACATGATCCCGCGCCCACGCCTGCACCAGCCGCCCGTCGGTCAGCTTCAGCCCGATTCCCTTGCGCCGCCGCGGTACTCCGGTCAGCTCACCCAGCGCCCGCGCCGACTGCCAGTCCTCATACTCCCAGGACTCCTCGTCCTCCTCCGCCAGCACCTCGGCGATGTCGCGCAGCGGCACCACTTCCGTGCCCTCGCGCAGTTGCGCCGGCGTCAGCTCGACACTGATGTGCCGCTTGCCCGCCACCACCTGCAACCACACGAATCCGGCCAGCAGCACCGCGCAGAAGACCAGCCCGAACCAGTGGACGGCGCCGCCCCGGATCAGCTCGATGACCAGAATGATCGCGCACAGCGCGGGTCCGTAGGCGATGGTCCGCCAGCGCGCACCGGGCTCGGAGAACAGCACGGCCCCGGGGGTGTTGATGGCCTCACTCATAGGTCGAGCGTAAAGATCGTGGATTCGCTCAGCGGGCCAGGCCCGGAATCAACAGCACGGCGAGGGTGAGCAGCCCGAACAGAAACAGCAGACTCAGCACCAGCACATCGCGCCGCAGGCTGTGCGGCTGCTGGATCACCACTCGCATCGTTGCCTCCGCCTTCCCGGAGCCGAACGCGCCATAACACAACGTATGACGACCGGCATCCGGTTCCCGAATTCTCTGTGACTGCCCTCACCATACCCGCTAGTACGCTTGTCACAAACTCAGGCGTACCTACTGCGGTCCGGGACGGAAGAAGGCCTCGGATTCGCTTCGATAGCACAGGAATACGGCCCCGCCCGCCAGCACCGCCCCCACGATTCCGGCCCCGCCGGCGACCAGCGCGGCCGCGCCCTCCTTCGCCCCGATGCCGAACAGCGTGCCCGCCGCGCCGAGCACCAGGAAGACGCCGAACCCGGTGAGAAGCGCTCGCGCCCAGGCCTTTCCGCGCCCCAGCTGGTACACCACCGCCACTCCGGCGCCGGTGAGCACCAGCCAGAACACGCCGACCAGGATGAACACGATCGCCATCCAGGCCTGCACCTGTGCCAGCGTCACGGTCGGCTGCTGCTCCTTGACCTGGTCGAACATCTGCTGCGCCAGATCCTGCCGCTGCCCGAACTGCGTCACCAGCGAAGCGATCAACTGCACCAGCCCGACAGCGAATGTGGCGTACCAGAGTTGGCAGGCGGTGCGCACGTCTTCCGGAGCCGGGCGCGAAATGCCCGGCGGGACCATCGGATTCACGATCGGAACTACTCGGTCACGCTCACGACAGCCAGTGCGCGGCCTCGGTGGCCCAGTAGGTCAGCACCATGTCCGCGCCCGCGCGCCGGATGCTGAGCAGCGACTCCAGCACCGCGCCCTTGCGGTCGATCCAGCCGTGCTGGGCGGCCGCGGTGATCATGGCGTACTCGCCGGAGATCTGATAGGCCGCGACCGGCACCGTGGAGCGGTCGGCGACCTCGCGCAGAATGTCCAGATACGACATGGCGGGCTTCACCATGATGATGTCCGCGCCCTCGAGCAGATCCAGCTCCAGCTCACGTATTGCCTCGCGGCGGTTCGCCGCATCCTGCTGATAGGTGCGCCGATCCCCCTGCAGCGAGGAGCCGACGGCCTCCCGGAAGGGACCGTAGAAGGCCGAGGCGTACTTGGCCGCGTAGGCGAGGATGCCGGTGTCGGAGTACCCGGCGTCGTCCAGGCCCGCACGGATCGCGGCCACCTGGCCATCCATCATGCCGCTGGTGCCGAGCAGGTCCGCGCCGGTTTCGGCCTGCGCCAACGCCATTTCCACGTAGCGGATCAGCGTGGCGTCGTTGTCGACCGCGCCGCTGTCGGCGAGCACGCCGCAGTGGCCGTGGTCGGTGAACTCGTCGAGGCAGGTGTCGGCCATGATCACGGTCGATCCGCCGACCTCGTGCACCAGTGCGCGCAGGCCGCGGTTCAGGATCCCGTCCGGATCGCTGGCGGCACTCCCCTGCGCGTCCTTGTCCTCCGGCTTGGGCACGCCGAACAGCATGAGCCCGCCCACGCCGGCGGCCACCGCCTCCACGGCCGCCTTGCGCAGCGAGTCCATCGAGTGCTGGAAAACGCCTGGCATGGAGGAGATCTCGTGCGGTTCGCCGATCCCGTCGGCGACGAACATGGGCAGAATCAGATGCCGTGGCTCCAGGCTGGTCTCGGCGACGAGCCGACGCATGGCGGGAGTGCGGCGCAACCGCCGAGGGCGGTCCATTCCGGTCATGTTCGCATGATATGCCCGCCCCCGGACCCGGATGCGCGCGCCTCCGCGGCCGGGCCACGCCACACCGTCACGGTCATCGGGTCGCATCGCCAAAGTCATTGGGAGCAGCCGATTTTGTCGGTGCGCACGAGTAGAATCGAAGATGTGTTCGAAGGAGCCGCGCCGCCGATACGGGGTGCGAATCCGGATCGCGACGGGAGGAATGGTCGTGCTCGCAGCTGTTACCAGCATGTCCGACAAGGTGAACAGGGCCGGCGAAGTGCCGAAGAAGGGGGACGTGATCGATCACGCGTGGCGGCCGCTGTCCAAACAGCCGCTGCCCGCGGGACGGCCGCGGTCGTGGTACATCTCGCACAATCGCAGGTTGAAGGCCATGCGGCTGGCCATCGCGCTACTGGATTCCGGATCCTTCAGCCCGGATCAGGCCACCAATGAAAACATCCGCCACACAGCGGAAGTCATCGGCGTGCACCGGCCCTCGGACGCCACCTGCCGCATGGTCCGCCGCCTGATGGCAGCGCAACGCTGACAACGGTGGAGGCTCTCCGAGGCCGCGCAAGAGACTTCGGAGAACCTCCGCCGTGCACGACGGCCGCTAGGAGACCAGGCAGCCGGTGCCGGTGGTGCCCGGGGTACCCGAGCCGGTGGTCAGGCACTTCAGCAGGAATTGCAGCGTGTTCACGGCCGCGCTACCGGAGCTGGTGGCATCGATCGGTGCGACCGCGGTGGTCTGGACCGCGGCCGGAGCCTGCTCCAGCGGTACGGGCGCCGCCGACGCCGCGCCCGGGGACAGCACCGCGAGGGCAATCCCGGACATCGCGATCAGGCCGACTGCCGTGCGCTTCATGGACGTTCACCTTTCGAAGTTCGAATGCTGAACGCAGCGTATGCATTTCGGGTCGAGATGAAACGCCAGCATTTTCATGGGCATCCGTCCAGCGAACGCGAAATGCCACGGGCCCCGCATCATTGGATGCGGGGCCCGGTACCGGCCGGCGAACACGGCGATACCGCCGGGCCCGGCCGCGAGCGCTAGCGGCTGCGGCGGCTCTTCTTGCGGGGCGGGGGCAGCAGGCCCTCGGCGCGCAGGTGGGCGGCGTGCTCGGCGAGCGCCTCGACGAGCGGGCCGACCTGTGCGATCTCGGGCTGCACGTCCACGCGCAGGCCGAATTCGATTGCGGTCTCGGCCGTCTTGGGGCCGATGCAGGCCACGATGGTGCGGGCGTGCGGCTTGCCGGCGATGCCGACCAGGTTCCGGACGGTGGAGGACGAGGTGAACAGCACCGCGTCGAAACCGCCGGTCTTGATCATCTCGCGGGTCTCCGCGGGCGGCGGCGACGCCCGCACGGTGCGGTAGGCGGTGACGTCGTCGATCTCCCAGCCTCGGTCGCGCAGGCCCTCGGCGAGGGTCTCGGTGGCGATGTCCGCGCGCGGCAGCAGCACCCGGTTGACCGGGTCGAAAACGTCGTCGTAGGGCGGGAAGTCGGCCAGCAGGCCCTCGGAGGACTGCTCGCCGCTGGGTACCAGCTCCGGGTTGATGCCGAAGGAGCGCACCTTCTCCGCGGTGGCCTCACCGACGCAGGCGATCTTCACGCCGCTGAAAGCGCGGGCGTCCAGGCCGAATTCGCCGAACTTCTCCCACACCGCGCGCACCGCGTTGGTGGAGGTGAACACCACCCACTGGTAGCGGCCGTCGACCAGACCCTTGACCGCGCGCTCCATCTGCGCCGGACTGCGCGGCGGCTCGACCGCGATGGTCGGCACCTCCATCGGGATGGCCCCGTGCATGACGAGCTTCTCGCTCATCTCACCGGCCTGCTCCTTGGTGCGCGGCACCAGCACGGTCCAGCCGTACAGGGCCCGCGACTCCCACCAGGAGGTCTTGGCGCGCTTCTCCACCGCCTTGCCGACCGTGACCACCAGCGGGCCGACCAGTTCGGAGGCGGCATTGTTCAGCGTCGCCAGCGTGGCGTCGATGGTGCGCTGCTGCCGGGTGGTGCCGCGCACGGTCACCGCGACCGGGGTCTGCGGCGCCATGCCGTGCTCGACCAGCGCCGACGCGGTCTCGGCCAGGTGCCCGGAGGTGGCGTGCAGCACCAGCGGGCCCGGCGCGGCCGCCACGGCCGCCCAGTCCACCTCGCCGCGCACATCCACCTCGGTGTGGCTGGAACCGATTTCGATGCCCGCGTAGGCGGGGACGGTGGTACCGGCCGAAAGACCCGGCAGCACCTCGAAGTTCAGGTGCGAGCGGGTGACGGCGTTGATCTCCTGGATGACCGAATCGGTGGTCATCGGGTCGCCGGAGACCAGGCGCACCACGTCGGAGCCATTGCGCGCCTCGGCGATCAGCGTCTTGGCCACCTCGGCGGCGTCACCGAGCGCGGGACGCACGTCGACGGGACGGGTCCCGTCGGGGTTCTCCTCGACCGCGGTGCCGATCAGGGCGAGCACGCCCTTGTCGACATCGGGATCGGTGAACGCCAGCGTCGCCCGGCCGAGCACCTCGCGGGCCCGCACGGTGAGCAGCGCCGGGTCACCAGGCCCGGACCCCACGAAAAGGATCCGACCGGGATTCTTCTTCGTCACTCGGCTCATCGGCTGTTCTCCATTGGGCTGGGATTGCTGCTGTCGGTGAGCTCAGCGGGCTCCTCTGTGACGCTGAGCAGGTCGCGCGCCCCCAGCTCCAAGAGCTCGCGCGCCAGTGCGCGACCCAGGTCCGCGGCATCCGCGACCGAGCCGACCACTGAAGCCCGGATGACATCCGAGCCGTCGATCGCCGCCGCGCAGGCGCGCAGCGACAACTCCTCCACCACCCGGCCGTCGTCGTCGAGCGACTCGACGACCTCGCCCAGCGCACCGATCGGTGCGGTACAGCCGGCCTCCAGTTCGGCCAGCAATGCCCGCTCCGCGGTGATCGCGGCACGGGTGCCGAGATCGTCGAGAGCCGACAGGATGGTCACGAGTTCGGTATCGGCGCTGCGGCATTCGACCGCCAGCGCGCCCTGCGCCGGGGCCGGCAGCATCTGCACCGGTTCGAGCGATTCGGTGACGGCGTCGAGGCGGTCGATGCGGGCCAGCCCGGCCCGCGCCACCACGACGGCATCCAATTCACCGGAAGTAACTTTGGAGATGCGGGTGTCGAGATTGCCGCGCAACGGCACGATCTCGATACCGAGGCCCAGCGCCTTCAACTGCGCGGACCGGCGCGGCGCGGAGGTGCCGACCTTCGCGCCCGCGGGCAGCTCGCCGAGCACCAGACCGTCGCGCGCCACCAGCGCGTCGCGCGGATCCTGGCGGGCCGGGATGGCCGCGATGTCGAAGCGCGGATCCTGCGCGGTCGGCAGGTCCTTGTAGGAGTGCACCGCGATGTCGACCGTGCCCGCGGCCAATTCCTCGCGCAGCGCGGCGGTGAAGACACCCACCCCGATCTTCTGCACCGGATCGGTGGCGTTCTGGTCACCGGCGGTCTTCACGATGACCAGCTCGGCCTGCTGACCGTTGGCGATCAGGGCGTCGCGCACATGCCCGGCCTGGGTCAGGGCCAGCAGACTGCCGCGGGTACCGATGCGCCAGGGCGCCTCGACGGTCCCGCGGCCAACGATCCGCTCCGTGGAGGGGACGGTTGTCTCGTTCTCGTGCACCATTGCTCCGGTCATGCGGTGTGCCCCTGTTCGTCGCCCGGGTGAGCGGCGGTGAAATCGTCGGCCAGTTCGCCCTGCAGGGCGGAGATCTCCATCGGCGCGGCAACCGCTTGTGCCGCACCGGGTTTCAGTTCGAAAAGCTCGCGCAGCGCCTCGGCGTAGCTGTCGCCGCCGGGCGTGGACGCCAGCTGTTTGACCCGCACCGTCGGCGCGTGCAGCAGCTTGTCGACCACCCGGCGCACGGTACGGGCCACCTCGTCGCGTTCGGTGGATTCGAGTCCCGGTAGTCGGGAATCCAGCCGGAGCAGCTCGGCCTCGACCACGTCGGCGGCCATCTGACGCAGCGCGGCCACGGTCGGGGTGACCTCGGCCATGCGCTGTCCGGCAAGGTATTTCGCGAGTTCGTCGGCGACGATGGTGCGCGCGGCGGCGGTGTCGTCGGCGGCCGCGCCGGCCGACGGATCGCGCTGCAGCGTCTCCATGTCGATGACGGTCACACCCGGCAGCCCGGCCACCGCGTGGTCCACATCGCGGGGCAGGCCCAGATCGCAGATGACCAGCTCCTCCGAGCCGGTGTTGGCGGCCAGCGCGCGATGCACGTCCGCCAGCGTCACCACGGTGCCGACCGCGCCGGTACAGGTGACCACCACATCGGCGGCGGCCATCGCCTCGGCCAGCCGGTCCATTTCGATGGCCTCGGCCGGCACGCCGTGCATGGTGGTGGCCGTATTGGCCAGGCGCTGCGCCTTTTCCAGCGTCCGGTTCACCACCAGGATCTTCGCCGCCCCGCCGCGCGCCAGCTGCGCCACCGCGAGCCCGCCCATGGCGCCGGCGCCCAGCACCAGCGCGGTGCGGCCCGCCAGCGGACCCAGCACCAGGCGCGCGCGATCCAGCGCCACCGACACCACCGACGCGCCCGCGCGGTCGATCCCGGTCTCGGAGTGCACCCGCTTGCCCACCCGCAGCGCGTGCTGGGCCAGCTCGTGCAGGGTGCGCCCGGCGGCCTGCTGTGCGTCGGAGGCGGCGTAGGCGGCGCGGATCTGGCTCAGCACCTGCTGCTCGCCGACCACCATGGAGTCCAGGCCCGAGGCCACCGCGAACAGGTGCTCGGCCGCAGCCTCCGCGTAGCGCACGTACGCGTGCTTGGTGAGCTCCGGCAGCGGCAGACCTGAATGCTTGGTGAGCAATTCGCCGATCTCGCCCAGCGCCGGGTGGAAGGCGTCGACGACCGCGTAGACCTCGATGCGGTTGCAGGTGGAGACGATCATCGCCTCGGAGACGTGGCTGGAGGCCAGCATCTTGTCGGTCAGCTTGGGCCGGTCGGTCTCCGTGATGGCGATCTTCTCGAGCACCGACACCGGTGCGCTGCGATGCGAGATCCCGACGAGAAGCACACTCATGGCTGGACCACCGCTCCCTTGCTGGTTGTCATCGGTACCCGGGGCATCAAGCTCCCGGCGGCCGCGCTCATCGCTTCCTCTGCGGCCGATTCCGCGCTGCGGGCCCGCTCGAACGACAGCAATTGCATCTCCACCGCGAGATCGACGCGCCGCACCTCGACGGTGGCGGGGGCCTCGAGCGCCAGGGCGGAGAAGCTCAGAATGCACTGCATGCCGGCCTCGACCAGCAGATCGCAGACGTTCTGCGCGGCCGCGTCCGGCACCGCGATGACGGCGATGGTGGGCTCCAGAGTGTCCACGGCATCGGCCAATTCGGCGACATCGCGAACGACCAGTCCGCACACCGTCGTGCCGATCACCGCCGGATCGTTGTCGAACAGCCCGACCATGGCGAACCCGCGGCGGCGGAAACCGCCGTAGCCGACCAGCGCGCGGCCCAGATGACCGGCTCCGACCAGCACCACCCGGTGCCCCTCGGACAGGCCGAGCACATCCTCGATGCGGTCGCGCAGCTTGATCACGTCATAGCCCACGCCGCGAACGCCATTGGGCCCCAAGAAGGAAAGATCCTTGCGCAACTTCGCCGAACCGACACCCGCCGCGACAGCCAGTTCCTCACTCGATACGATGGCTACACCGTCGTCGGCGAGTACAGCGAGCACGCGGAGATAGGTGGCCAGCCGGGCCACCGTGGCCTGCGGGATGTCCTTCTGCAGAGCCTTGGAGACGCCAGTCGGCGGCGTCTCGTGCTGCTCTGTCACGTCGCTTGCGCTCCTCGTCCGGCCGGGGGTGAGTGTCCGGGTTCTTTTGTCGACCCGACGCCGGGAGACCGTCGCGGTCCTTGCAGGCGAGGTCGAGTCAGGTTCAGGGGGTCGCTTCCGCTGCCCGAGAAGGCGGGTCGCGTGCCACCACCGTAACCGCTTGTGAAGCCCTGCACAAAGTCGGTGAATTCAGTCACTTTGCGACAGGCTCCGGCCCCGGCTTCATTCAACCCTCATCAGCGCGAACCCGCTACGCAACACACCGGCGGGAAGGGGCCGAGAGGCCCGCCGTCACGAACCCCCGAAAAGCCCCTATTACGCCTTATTTCGCGAGGTCGGCACGCAGTCGCGGCTCGTCCACGTCGAAATAGCTGTGCTCGCGCCCATCCAGTAGCACGACCGGCAGCCGGTCGCCGTATTCGGCGCGCAGGCCCGGATCGGTGGCGGCGGCCTCGTCCACGTCCACGGTCGCGACCTCGATGCCGAACTCGGCGCAGATCGGCCGCAATTGTTCCAGTGCCGTGTGGCACAGGCCGCAGCCGCTGCGGGTCAACAGAGTCACAGCATGTGTCGAATCGCTCATAGCCACCATCTAACAACTCTCCGATAAGTCGTTCGCCGTCTACGTTGCGGCCACCCCCGGGCGTTACTGTGGACTTGTTCGCGCTAACAGGCGGAGGTACTGGTGCCGGAACGTTCGAAAGAGCAGGGGACGGGCTTCATCGCGGGCCGCTTCGGTGAATTCCCGGCGCGCTGGGGTCAGGGCCTGCAGGACCTGCAGGATCAGTTCACCCGCATCACTCGCAGTCCGTTCGGTCCCAGCGAGGAAGAGGTCCGCGCCAACCTGGCCGGCGAGGCCAGCGCCGACGCCGCCATCGCCCTGCACGACGCCGAACTCGCGCTGCGGGACGACGGCACGCCGCCCCTCGCGGTCCCCCGTGACCTCACCGCCGCCGCCTTCTTCGATGTCGACAACACCATGGTGCAGGGCGCGTCCATCGTGCACTTCGCCCGCGGCCTGGCCGCGCGCAAGTACTTCAAGACCTCCGACCTGGTCGATATGGCCTGGAAGCAGGTCAAATTCCGGGTCACCGGCAAGGAAAGCCACTCGGATATGGCCTCCGGCAAGGAGAAGGCGCTCTCCTTCATCGCCGGCCGCCCGACCGCCGAACTCGCCGCGCTCGGCGAGGAAATCTACGACGAGATCATCGCCGACAAGATCTGGCCGGGCACCCGGGCGCTGGCCCAGATGCATCTCGACGCGGGCCAGCAGGTGTGGCTGGTCACCGCCACGCCGGTGGAGCTGGCGCAGGTCATCGCCAAGCGGCTGGGCCTGACCGGCGCGCTGGGCACGGTCGCCGAGAGCGAGGACGGCGTGTTCACCGGCCGCCTGGTCGGCGACATCCTGCATGGGCTGGGCAAGGCGCACGCGGTGCGCACCCTGGCCATTCGCGAGGGCCTGAACCTCAAGCGCTGCACCGCCTACAGCGACAGCCACAACGACGTGCCGATGCTCTCGCTGGTCGGCACCGCCGTGGCCATCAACCCGGACGCGGACCTGCGCGAGGTCGCCAAGAACCGCGGCTGGGAGATCCGTGATTTCCGCACCGGCCGCAAGGCCGCGAAAGTCGGGGTGCCCACCGCCCTCGCACTCGGCGCGGCGGGCGGCGCGGCCGCGGCCGTGCTCTCGCGTAAGCGGGAAGCCAAAGCGAGCTAGCTCGAGCAGTTTTCCCAGCACATAACACGACCGGCCCGCTCCATTTCGGAGCGGGCCGGTCGCAAATATGTGCGAGAAACCTAGCCGGTGAACGGGTTCCGGCGTTTGATCAGATTCTTGTACAGCGTCCCCTGAATGGTTTCGCGGACCTGATCGGTGACTTCGAACATCGTCATCGGATCATCCGCATCCGCCGGTTCGTATCCGGCGGTCGAAATCGGTTCGCCGAATTCGATGTACCACTTCGACGGGAAGGGAATGGCACCGAGCGGACCCAGATGCGGAAACAGCGGCGTCACCGGGAAATACGGGATACCGAGCAGGCGGGCCAGCGGCTTCAGATCGGCCAGTTTCGGATAGATCTCCTCCGAACCGACAATGGAGCACGGAATGATCGGCACGCCGGTGCGCACCGCCGCCGACACGAAACCGCCACGGCCGAAACGCTGCAGCTTGTACCGGTCCGAATACGGCTTGCCGATGCCCTTGTAGCCCTCGGGGAACACGCCCGCGACTTCGCCCGCGCGCAACAGCCTTTCGGCGTCCGCCGGGCAGGCCAGGGTGTGCCCGGCCTTGCGGGCCAGCCCGCCGACGATCGGCGTCTCGAAGATCAGATCCGCGGCCAGGATGCGCAGCGCCCGCTGCTTGGGGTGCCGGTCGTGCACGGCCAGCTGCAGCATCAGCCCGTCCAGCGGCACCGTGCCCGCGTGATTGGCCACGATGAGCGCCCCGCCCACCTCCGGAATGTTCTCGATGCCCGACACCTCGACCCGGAACCACAGGTCCGACAGCGGGCGCAGCATCGGGAGGATCACCGATTCGAGAAGGTGCTCGTCCAAACCGAATTCATCGACCTGGTAATCGCCGGTCAGGCGGCGGCGCGCGAAGTCGGCGGTGAAGCGGACCCCGTCCGCGACGGTCCCCCGGATCAGGTCGCCCAGCGACTTGGGCTGGCGCGCTTCGGCTTCGGCGAGCCGATCGGTCAGCGAGGTTACCGGGGTGAGCGCCGGTTCCCCCACCGGCCACGCCCGGGACGGCCGGCTGTGCCGCGTCTCGAAATCCACGTCGTGAAGTCGAATCACCTTCGCTACATCACTCATTGGTGTGCTCCCGTCCCGGCCCCGAGCAGGCCGAGAAGTTTGTTTTCTGCGGCGTCGATCCACGTGGGATCGATCACGGGCCGCAACGCTGCGCCCCCTATGAAGTCGTCGAACGCCTGCACCGTGGTCCAGCGCGGCTGGAAGCCCAGTTCGGTGCGCATCCGGGTGGTGTCGAGACCACACCCGAAATGGAAGTAGTCGATCTGCTCCGCGGTGAACTCCCGCATGACCGGGCCCATCACGGTCCGCCCGACGGTGCGGAAAACCGCGTACGGAACCGGCAATTCGACCCGCCCGGCCCGGCGGATCGCCTGCGACAGCGCCATCGCGCCGTCACCGGCCACATTGAAGGTCCCGCCCGGAGCCGTCATGGCCCCGTGGACGAGGGCGGCGATGCCGTCCTCCTCGTGCAGCAGCTGCATGCGCGGATCACGCCCGAGGATGGTCGGGGTGATCGGCGAACGGAAGTACTGCACACCGCGTTTGGCCAGTTGCGGCCCCACGATCGGTGGAAAGCGCAGAATGGCCGCCGAGATATCCGGCCGCCGCCGGGCCAGCCCGCGGACGAAGCCCTCCACCTCGATCATGTCCCGGGCGAACCAGCCGCGCGGCGGCGTGCGCGCGCTCATCTCCTCGGTGAATTTCACCGGGTCCTTGGCACTGCACCCGTAGACGGCGGAGGAGGACCGCACCACCACCCGCCGCACACTGGAAGCCTTGCGGCACACCGCGAACAACTGCATGGCGCCCAGGACGTTCATGTCCTTCATGGCGGCCCGGCCGCCGCCCGAGGGCGGGCGCGACAGTGCCGCGGGATGCACCACCGTATCCACCTGATTTCCGTCGATAACCTTGCGGATCAACGGATTACGAATATCGGCGCGCACGAATTCGGCGCGGCCCATACGGCGCAGCAGCTCCCGGCTGGGCTGTTTGGCGTCCACGGCGATGACGCGTTCGACAGCCGGGTCGGCCGCCAGCCGGGCCACCACATTGCCGCCGAAGAACCGGCTCGCACCGGTCACCATCACCACCCTGGGCGCCTGCCCGTCCCGAGTCCCTGCCACTCCGGATCCCACTCGCAGCCCCCATGTCTTGAATATCGCCGCTGTGTTATTCCCGCGCTCCCAGAGTAACCGGCGAGTAGGGACCATCCGAAGGGTATTAACCAGGATCTAACGATGACTTCAATCACCTGTGAAAAACGAAAGCCCGTCACCTGAGGTGACGGGCTTCCAGCTACGACACAGCGGCTTACTTGCCGAGTTTGCGCCGCTGAACACGCGTGCGGCGAAGCAGCTTGCGGTGCTTCTTCTTCGACATGCGCTTGCGGCGCTTCTTGATCACAGAACCCATAGGGTTGTTCCTCGCGTTCTCTCGGGTCATCCCCGCTTCCGCGGGGTGCACACTGTCTGACCCTGCACAGTCCCTACCCGATACGGGCCGAATGGACCCGGCGGCACCACCGGCACGTACAGGATGCCGGTCCATGCTACCGGGCCACTCTCCGGCGAACGAAACGGGTGGCCGATCGGTTATCCGGGTGTACTACCCCGCGTCGAAGTAGGACGTCTCCAGATAGTCGTGCACCGCCTTGGCGTGTACCCGGAAGGAACGCCCCACCCGCACCGCGGGCAGCTCTCCCGAATGCACCAACCGGTACACCGTCATTTTGGATACCCGCATCAGATTCGCGACCTCGGCGACGGTGAGGAACTGAGTTCCGCCGCCGATGACGGATCCTGCATTGATTGGGCTGTTTCCGGACCTCGCTTGGCTGTTTCCAGACATCATTGCGCCACTGACCTCCGGCACGTCCGCGCCGCCGGCTTCCCCACCGGCGGAACAGACACGCACGTGCTCCTTGAAGCTTAGCGGGACCAGTGGGATTGCTGCGACGGGTGTGAGAAATCAGCCTTTGCTATGGCGAGTCGGCCTTCGGCAGCAAACTAGCAACCGAGCAGTATTGGAATGCGGGGAGTGCACTCGCCGCACCTTCAACGTTAGTCCGCGATCGCGCCGAGTTCGACGGAACGGCGTTTTGCGGCGTCCAATGCATCGTGGAAAGCCGAGCGCACCGCACCCCGCTCCAGCGCCCGCAGGCCCGCCGCGGTGGTGCCCGCGGGCGAGGTGACGGCCGCACGCAATTCCGGAGCAGACTGCCCAGACTCCTCGAGCAGGGCCGCCGAACCGAGCATCGTCTGCGTCACCAGCTGGGCGGCCACATCGCGGCTCAGACCCAGGCCCACCGAGGCGTCGATCATGGCCTCGACGATCAGGAAGAAGTACGCCGGACCCGAACCGGACACCGCGGTGACGGCATCCATCTGCGACTCGGCGACCGTCACCACCTTGCCCACCGACTCCAGCATCTCGGTGACCAGGACCAGCTGCTCCTTGCGGGCGTAGCGGCCGGGCGCGATGGCGCTCATGCCCTGGCCCACCAGCATCGGCGTGTTCGACATGACCCGCACGACCGGGAAGCCGGCGGGCAGCCGGGACTCCATGCGCGCGGTCGGCACGCCGGCGGCCAGCGACACCAGCACCTGATCGTGGTCGTCGCCCAGTTCGGCCTTGCCCAGTTCGGCGACCACGGCGTCCACATCGTTCGGCTTCACCGCGATCACGATGAGGTCCGCGGACTTGGCGGCATCGGCGATGTCGTCGGTGGCGCGAATCCCGAACCGGTCGGCCAGCATTTCGGCCCGCGCCGGCACCGGCTCCACGACAACCAGATCCTTGTTCGCCCGCCCGGACTCGAGCAGACCGGCGATCAACGCCTCCCCGATCCGACCCCCACCGATAACCGCAATCCTCGTCATGGAAGTCAAGGCTAGCTGTCCCGCCTCTCCGAGCCTTCAGCGCACAGCCGGGGGGCCGAAGGCCACCGAGCGCGGCGGTCGGGGTCAGCGGGGTTGGGGAATGAGGGCCAGTTGGCGACTCTGGGCGACGATGGCGCCCGTCGAGTCGATGACGAGCTGGTCCTCGTCGAACATGCGGTTGCCGACCTCGCGGCTGTGGGCGATGACGCGGAGCCAGCCGGGGGCCGGGCGGCGGCGCAGGTAGGTGGTGAGCTGAACCGTGGGGGCCCAGCCGAAGTGGCCGAGGTTCATGGGGACCGGGGGGCTCATGTCGGCGGCCATCAGGGCGAAGAAGGCGGCGACGTCGGGGTCCTGCTCGTCGCCCTCGAAGGGGCGGATCCAGAGACGCAGGCGCGGTTCGGATTTCTCGCCGGCGAGGAAGCGGGCCCAGGCCGGGTCGATGGCGACCGAGGAGCCCTGGGCGACATGGACGATCTTGCCCATGGGGTTGCGCTCGTCGTAGGCGAGGGCGTCGGCGGGCGGTTCCGCGGGCATGTCGCCGGCGTGGTCGGCGGCGTACTGCGGGACGGCGTCGTCGAGGTGGCCGAAGGTGAAGGCGGTGTGCACCAGGGTGCGGCCGTCCTGGATCAGGCCGGCGTCGATGAGGGCGATCTGGCGGCCCAGCTTGCGGGTGCGGATCTCGTACTCGACCTCGCCGGGGACGGGCGCGCCGAGGAAGTCGGTGCTGGCCGAGATGGGGAACATGGCGGCCTGCGCGGGCGCGGTGCGGCGCAGCCATTCGGTGGCGGCGGCCGCGCTGCCGGCGACCATGGTGCCGCCGTGCAGTTTGTCGCCGATGGTCCAGGTGGGTTCGATCAGGCCCGCGTAGCGGCCGAGCCCGGGAGTCTCCGCCTCGACCTCGGTCAGCGCGCAGACGCGACTGAACGGCGCGTTCGCCAGTTCGCTCGCCGATTCGAGATCGACGGTCAACTCCGTTGTCATCCGCTGTCCTTCCACTGTCGCGGTTTGTACAGCGTAAACGGACCGTCTGGGCATTCCGGCCCAGCGGTGGGATGAATCACGCAACCCTCGCCGAGGCTCTCAGCCGCGGTGGGCGACGGTCGGCTCGGGGGTGGGGACGGGGGTGAAGGGGTTGAGGTGGGTGCGGGCGAAGGTGAGCGCCCGGTTGAGCATGGCGGCCCGGTCCATGGTGGTGCGGGCCATCTGGGTGTTCACCTCGATGACGGCCTGGCCGTCGAAACCGTTGTGCACCAGCATGTCGCAGAGTTCGGCCACCGGCTGGGTGCCCTCGCCCGGGATCAGGTGCTCGTCGGTGGCGGCGCCGCGGCCGTCGGCCAGGTGCAGGTGGGTGAGGCCGGCGCCCATGCGGCCCGCCAGGATGCGCGGATCCACGCCCGCGGTGGCGGTGTGCGAGGTGTCGAGGGTGTAGTGCCGGAAACCGACGTCGGTGGGGTCGAAGGAGGGGCTGAAGGTGGTGATGGAGGGGCCGGGCCCGCCGCGGCGCTGCAGCCGCTCGATCGAGCTGCCGCGGAACAGGGTGTCGGCGCGCATCGGGAACATGTTCTCCACGGCCACCGCGACCGGGCTCGAATCCTCCAGTTCGGCAACCTGTTTCGCGAAGCCGTCGGCGTAGCGGCGCTGCCAGCGGAAGGGCGGGTGCACCACCACGGTGGCCGCGCCCAGCGCCTCGGCGGTGTGCACGCTGCGGGTGAGTTTCGCGATCGGGTCCGACCCCCACACCCGTTGCGAGATCAGCAGGCACGGCGCGTGTACCGCCAGCACCGGCACGTCGTATTTGTGCGCGAAATGCTGCACGGTCGAAATGGACTGGCTGGCGGGCTCGGCCCACACCATGAGTTCCACGCCGTCGTATCCGAGCTCGGCCGCGTACCGGAAGGCGGCCTCGGTGTTCTCCGGATACACCGATGCGGTCGAGAGCCCGACCCGGACTTCCTTTCGCCCCGCCCGGTCCTCGGTGCTCGCCCCCTGCGCTTGCACGATGTTCCCCACTGCTGCTCCCTGCTCAGTTCGTACTGAGTAGAAAGGCTAGCGGTCCGAGCGTCACGAAGACGCCTACGACGACGGCAATCACGGTGCTGAAGATGTCATCGGTGCGGCGCAGTACCCGTACCAGCGCGACCAGGCCGAGAATCACGATCATGGCCAGGGCCAGAGCCACCCACGGGAGCATTTCCCACATGCGTTCGAAGCCCTTGAACAGCAACATGCCCGCGACCGCGGCGCCCACACTCTGGCCCGCGATCATCAGCCATTGCCGGCGATGCTCATCATCGTCGGAGCGGGCCGCGGCGCGCGCGCGGGCCGGGGCGCCGCGGGTGCTCCTGCTCTTGCTCTTGCGGGCGAAGGAGCCGGCCTTCTGCGTGAGCGCGGAAAGCCGTCCGCCCAGCGACGTCTCGGGCTCGTCGTCGTCATAGTCGTCGTAGTCGTCGAACGGCTCGTAGAAATCGGTGAGGTGGTCGTCGGGCTCCGGCTCGGGCGCCACCGCACGGCCGCGCCCGCCGCCGGGACGTTTGCCGGCATTTCGCGAATTCCGTTCCGCGCGTTGATCGTCGCGCTGCTGGGCGTCGCGGAGCAGATCACCCGCTACCGATTCCCCGGAGAGCAGCTGCTGATCGGAGGCGGCCAGCGACGACCACGCGGCGGTCGGCACCGCGGCCTGATCCTGGCGGTCGCGGACGGGATCGGCGTCGGGTCGTCGGTGCGCGGACCATTCCGGAAGCCCGTTGGCCGCGCCGTGGTCGACGCCGCCGCGGCGGTCGACGGCCGGGCCCTGGGGGGCATTCTGGACCTGCGATTCGGCGTGCCGGCGCGCCGAGCGCGACATGGGCGGCGCGGCGGGCGCGGCCTGCGGCGGCTCGAAGTGCGGCCGATCCTGCCCGGGGGTGCGCGGTAGCGGTTCGGGTCCCGGCACCGGCGACCACGCGGGGGCGGCCGGCTGGAACTGGGTGCGGGCCGGGTCGCCGAAGGGCGGCTGGTCCTCGTACGGCGGCCGGTCGTCGAAGGGCTGGCGGACCGCGGGGTTGAACTGGGTGCGTGCGCCCCCGTCGGCGGGCCGGCCGGTGTCGCCGCGGAACGGACGCACCTCGTCGGTGTTCTCGTCGTCCGGGTCGTAGCGGCGCCGGCGACCGCCCTCGCGCGGCGCGGCGGGCGGGGCGGGAGATTCGATGTCCGGCAACCGGCCCAGCGCGACATCGGAGTCCAGCGGGTCCGGCTTGCGGCGGCGGCCGCCGCTCGGGCGGGCCTCCGGTAGCGGGTTCTCGGTCGGCGGCCAGTCCAGACCGGCGGACCAGTCCTGGGACGGCTCCGGTAGGGACGGTGGCTGCGGGGCGGGGGCCAGCGGGTCGTAGTACGAGATCGGCCCGGAGAGCGGCGAATACGCGGGGTCCGGATCGGGTACCGCGTCGTACTGTGAATAGTCCGGCTTGCCCGATGCGGCGGCTACCAGGTCCGAATAATCCGGAAAGCTTGAATAATCAGGATGATTCGAGAAGTTCGAAGAGTTTGAATAGTCCGATTCGATCGGGGCGGGCTCGGCCACGTCCTCGTCGGGCGCGGCGTGCGAGGACGATCCCGCGTTCACCACCGGGATATCGCCGGTCAGTTCCGCGACGGAAATGCCACGGCCGCTTCGACGTCTGCGCCCCCCGCCGCCGGCGGGGGCCCCACTCTGCTGGCCGTTCCGCGCCAGCAGCTCGGCGACGGACAGCTGGCTTGAATCCTCGGTCATCGAGACACCGTTTCGATCGGGCCCGACAGGCCGTTGTCGGGGCCGCCGGTAATCGGTTCGCTATCCAGGTCGGTATCCAGTTTGCGCAAGATCAATCCCTCTCGCAGTGCCCAGGGACAGATTTCGAGCGTGTCCAGGGACAGAGCCCGCATACTCGCCTCCGCGACCAGCGCACCGGCCACCAGTTGCTGTGACCGATCAGAACTTACGCCTTCCAATTCTGCCCGGTCGGCGGCCGTCATTCTCGATATGAACGCAATCAGCTGCCGCAGGCCGGAACTGGTGAGAGTACGCCGCACCCGGGGTCCCGCAACAGAGGGGGCGGCGCCGGTCAGCCGGGCCAGCGAGCGGAAGGTCTTGGAGGTGCCCACCGCCAGATCCGGGCGGCCCACCTCGAGCAGCTGCTTGCTGGGCAGCACGAGCTCGGCGTCGAGCCAGTCGCGCAGCACCGCGACCCGGCGCTTGCCCGGCGGATCGTGGCGCAGCCAGTCGCGGGTCAGCCGGCCGGCGCCCAGTTGCAGCGACAGCGCCACGTCCGGCACCTCGTCCGCACCGTTGCTCATCTCGAGCGAGCCGCCGCCGATGTCCAGATTCAGCATCCGCCCGGCGCTCCAGCCGTACCAGCGCCGCACCGCGAGGAAGGTGTGTCTAGCCTCATCGACACCGGTGAGCACCTTCAGATTGACTCCGGTCTCGCGCCGCACCCGGGCCAGCACCTCGTCGGAGTTGGTGGCCTCGCGGACCGCGGAGGTGGCGAACGCCATCAGCTCCACACAGCCGGAAGTCTTTGCGATACTTGCGAATTCGGCTACCGTCGCGGTCAGCCGCGCCGCGCCCGCGGAGGTGATCCGGCCCTGGTCGTCCATGTTCTCGGACAGCCGCAGGGCCGACTTCGTCGAACTCATAGGCATCGGGTGTCCACCACGATGCGCGTCCACCACGAGCAGGTGGACGGTATTGCTTCCCACATCGAGTACACCGAGCCGCACAAGAACACGGTACTGGGTGCGTCCGGACTTCTGGCCAGGCGACTGAGCTGTTAGCGTTCCGCATTGTGACAGCAGGTGCATCGGCGAGCGGACCGACCGGGCTGCGACCAGCGGCGAAGATCGACCCGGCGCCCGAAGTTGAACTCGACTTCCCGCGGGAGTGGATCGAATTCGTCGATCCAGCAAATGATGAGCATTTGATCGCGGCCGATCTGACCTGGCTGCTCTCGCGCTGGACCTGCGTTTTCGGCACTCCGGCATGTCAGGGCATCATCGACGGCCGGGAGAACGACGGCTGCTGCTCGCACGGCGCGTTCCTCTCCGACGAGGAGGACGGCAAGAAGCTGCACCAGGCTGTGAAAATGCTCACACCCGAGGACTGGCAGCTGATGGACAAGGCCGTCGACGAGAAGGGCCGGGTCCGCAAGAAGATGTATCTGGAAGAGGACGACCTCGACGACGAGCCCGCTCTGCGCACCCGGCGGGTGGACGGCGCCTGCATCTTCCTCAACCGGCCCGGCTTCGCCGGGGGCATCGGCTGCGCGCTGCACACCATGGCGCTGCGCAAGGGCCTGGAGCCGCTCACCGTGAAGCCGGAAGTGTGCTGGCAGCTGCCCATCCGCCGCACCCAGGAATGGGTGGACCGGCCGGACGGGGTGGAGATCCTGCGCACCGTGATCACCGAGTACGACCGCCGCGGCTGGGGTCCCGGCGGCCTGGATCTGAACTGGTACTGCACCGGTTCTCCGGATGCGCACGTCGGCACCCGCCCGGTGTGGGAGGCTTACGCGCCCGAGCTGATCGAGCTGATCGGCAAGCCGGCCTACGACGAGCTGGCGCGGCACTGCAAGCGCCGTCAAGGCCTGGGCATCGTGGCGGTGCATCCGGCCACGGCCATCGCGGAGGAGAAGGCCGCCGAGGCCGCGAAGCGGGAGGCCACGTCCGCGAAGAAGGCGGCCCGCAAGGCTAAGTCCGCGCAGCAATAGCGGAGAACTAGCCAGTAATTTTCTGAAATTACCCAATTTCACATTGCCGCTCCCTTACTGTGCGACGGACCCCTATCCACATGGGTCGCAGCACAGGAGTACGCATAGTGAGCAAAATCCCCTTGGGCGGCCGCCATCTCGGCATCGGTCTCGCCGGGCTGGCCATCGCGACGGGCGCAGTCACCGTTCTGGCCACACACGAAGCCCCCGCCGCCCACGCCTCGGTCGACTCGGTTTCCATCTCGGGATCGAACTGGACCGTCGGCACCAGCTATACCCTCAGCGCCAACCTCTCCGGCGCCTCCGTCGGCCTGCTCGTCTACTGGAGCGACAACGGCAGCAGCCTCACCCCCGTCGGCAAGGTCCCGTGGCCCCCCGGCCACGCCAGCCTCGACTGGACCCCCAAAACCCCAGGGCAGCACGTCATCACCTGCTCGCAGGGCAGCACCACCCAGACCCTGATCGTGAACGTCGGCGACGGCACCACCACCACGACCGTCCCGCCGACCACCACCACGACGGTCCCGCCGACCACCACCACGGTGCCACCGACCACGACCACCACGGTCCCGCCCACGACCACCACTGAACCGCCGACCACCACAACAGTGCCGCCGACGACCACCACGGTGCCGCCGACGACCACCACCGAACCGCCGACGACCACCACGGTGCCGCCGACGACGACCACCGAACCGCCCACCACCACAACGGTTCCCCCGACCACCACCGTGCCGCCGACCACCACGACCGAACCGCCCACCACCACAACGGTTCCGCCGACGACGACCACGGCACCGCCGACCACCACCACTGAACCGCCCACCACCACAACGGTTCCCCCGACCACCACGACCACCCCCGGCGGCGGTGGCGGCGGTGGCACCGGCAGCGCCAACGGGCTGCCCTTCGGTCTCTGATCGAGACCAATTCCCCTGAAATCCAGGAGTTTTCATGAGAATCACCCCCATGGGGCGCGGCCTCGGCGCGGGTCTGGCCGGGCTGGCCATCGCGACCGGTGCGGTCACCGTCCTGACCACGCACGAGGCTCCGGCCGCGCACGCCAGCGTCGACTCGGTGTCCATCTCGGGATCGAACTGGACCGTCGGCACCAGCTACACCCTCAGCGCCAACCTCTCCGGCGCGTCGGTCGGCCTGCTCGTCTACTGGAGTGACAACGGCAGCAGCCTGACCCCGGTCGGCAAGGTCCCGTGGCCCCCCGGCCACGCCAGCCTGGACTGGACCCCGAGCACCCCGGGCCAGCACATCATCACCTGTTCGCAGGGCAGCACCACCCAGACCCTGATCGTGAACGTCGGCGACGGCACCACCACCACGACCGTGCCGCCGACCACCACGACCACGGTCCCGCCGACCACGACCACGACGGTGCCTCCCACCACTACGACCACGGTGCCGCCGACCACCACCACGACGGTGCCGCCCACCACGACCACCACGGTCCCGCCCACGACCACCACCACGGTCCCGCCGACCACCACGACGTCGCCGGGCAACGGCGGCACCGGCAGCAGCGGCGGCGGCACCGGCAGCGCCAATGGCCTGCCCTTCGGGCTCTGACCCGATTCCCATCCCAATTCCCTTGGGGCACACCATGAGAAGCACAGGAGTATCCATGCGCAGCAAACCTTCGGGCCGCGTGGTCGGGGCCGGACTGGCCGGCGTCACGGTCGCGGCTGCCGCCGCGGTCGCGGTGGTCATGTCGCCGACCGCGAGCGCGACCGTCGACGTGATCACCATTTCCAGCGCCACGCCCACCGTCGGCGGCGACTACACCCTGCACGCGTCCCTGTCGGGCGCGTCGGTCGGCCTGCTCGTCTACTGGAGCGACAACGGCGCCAGCCTGACTCCGGTCGGCAAGGTCCCGTGGCCCCCGGGTGAGGCCAGCCTGGACTGGTCGCCGTCCACCCCCGGCCAGCACATCATCACGGCCTCGCAGGGCAACAGCACCCAGACCCTGGTCGTGAATGTCGGCACCGGTTCCGGCGGGACGACCACGACCACGCCGCCGACCACGACCACCACCACGCCGCCCACCAGTAACCCGACCACCACCACGCCGGGCAGCGGCGGCACGGGCAGCAATGGCACGGGCAGCGCGAGCGGCAGCGCGGGCACCCTGGTCGGCGGACTGCTGCGCGGGTTGTTCGGCAGCAGCTAGCAACCACCCGATTCGGGTACGGCGTGACGGGTTTTCCGGTGGGGCCCGTCACGCCCACCAGCACCAAGCGGACGCTTGCTTGATTATTTTTTCGAAATAGCCGCGCTTCACACATCCGGTCCCTTAGGGTGCGGAAGCCCGCACATCTCCCCGTGGGGCAGCACAGGAGAGCAACACATGCGCAACACACCACCGAGAATCAGCGCGCGCCGAGCCGGCGTGGGGATCACCGGCTTCGCCGCCCTCGCCGCCGCGGCCGTGGTCGCGGCCCCCGCGTCCCTGGCCGCGGTCGACACGGTCAGCATCGATCAGTCGAACCCGGTGGTCGACAAGGCATACACCATCTCGGCCACCCTCAGCGGCGCCTCGATCGGCCTGCTCGTGTACTTCAGTGACAACGGCAACGAGATCGGCCCGCCCAAGATCCCGTCCCCGCCCGGACACGCCTCGATCAGCTGGCGGCCCACCACCAGCGGACAGCACATCATCACCGCGTCCCAGGGCCCCAACAGCCAGTCGATCATCGTGCAGGTGGCCGACGCACCGCTCGGCTCGGGCTCCAGCAGCACCGGCAGCGGCTTCGGGCCCGCCGGCCCGCTCGGCAGCGGCAGCAGCGGCACCACGCCGAACTAGCAAGCGAGACAGGATTTTCCGCATGAGCACCATTCGTGCATCGAAATCAGCCCGCCGGATCGGCGCGGGCGTCGCGGGTCTCGCGACCACCGCCGCCGTCGCCGTACTGGCCGCGCCGCAGGCCGCCGCCACGGTCGACTCGGTCGCCATCTCCGGCAGCGCCCCTTACACCATCAACACCGGCTACACCCTCACCGCCAACCTCAGCGGCGCGGGCATCGGCCTGCTCGTCTACTGGTCGGACAACGGCACCAGCCTCACCCCGGCCGGCAAGGTGCCGTGGCCGATCGGCTACTCCAGCATCGACTGGAAGCCCACCACTGCGGGCCAGCACATGATCACCGCCTCGCAGGGCGGCAACACCAAGACCATCATCGTGACCGTGACCGATCCGTCCCAGCCGGGCGGTGGCGGTGGCACCGGCGGTGGCGGCGGGACCGGCAGCGCGGGTTCGGCGCTGGGCGGCCTGCTCGGCGGGCTGACCGGCAGCGCCGGCTCGTAGCGCACCGGTTTCGTGCCCGCCGTCACATCGCGGCGGGCGCGACTGTCCCGAGCCCGGCCCGCGTCGTTATGTGACGCGATCGCGGGTGGCCGGGAGGTGAACAGCCGGTGCGGCCGGGCGACAAACGAATCAGGCTGCGCAGAAGTATATTTCGCATCCCACCCGGTCCGATGACCTCGGGATGTGAATAGCCCGAAGTATGCGCGACATCGTTCCGCTATTGCGAATTCACCAGAGCGTGTTAGACATCCTGGCCATGATCAAGAAAACTCTCGCCGTCACTGCGCTGGCCGCAGGTGCCGTTCTCGCCATCGCGCCGCAGGCGTTCGCCGACAACGCCGACCCCAATGTGTACAGCGATCGCACCGCCGACTTCGTCGCGTACAACGATCCCGCCGTCCTGAGCGCCAAGGATGCCGGCAAGCAGATCATCGTCAGCCCGTACGGCACCAGCCACACCATCGCGTGCAAGGGCAATGGCGCCGACGTGCCGTGGTACGGCTGCATGCAGCAGGACAACCCGGGCCTGGGCTGGATCATTCTGGACAAGCAGGAGCTGCCGGGCCTCGGCCCCGCGTGGGTCGACAGCATGAAGAACGACCCCAACGCCTGAGCACCGAAGACTGCCGGGGGGCGCTCGAAGGACTTGGTCGGGAGTAAGCCGAACCCGCCCGCTTCGCGAATTCGAAGCGGGCGGGTTCTTTGTCGTCCGGGTGGGCTACGCCTCGAGCTTGTAGCCCAGGCCGCGCACGGTGACCAGGTGTTCCGGCTTGGCCGGGTCGGCCTCGATCTTCGAGCGCAGGCGCTTGACGTGCACGTCGAGGGTCTTGGTGTCGCCGACGTAGTCGGCCCCCCAGACGCGGTCGATGAGCTGTCCGCGGGTGAGCACGCGACCCGAATTGCGCAGCAGGTATTCGAGCAGGTCGAACTCCTTGAGCGGCAGGGTCACCGCCTTGCCGTTCACCTGGACGGTGTGGCGGTCCACGTCCATGCGCACCGGGCCGGCCTCCAGCACGCTGGTCTCGCTACCGTTGTCGGGTTCCTCGCCGGCGCCGCGGCGCAGCACGGCCCGGATGCGGGCGATCAGCTCGCGCGAGGAATAGGGCTTGGTGACATAGTCGTCGGCGCCCAGTTCCAGGCCGACCACCTTGTCGATCTCGCTGTCGCGCGCGGTCACCATGATCACCGGGACACTGCCGCGAGCGCGCAGTTGCTTGCACACGTCGGTGCCGCTCATGCCGGGGAGCATGAGATCGAGCAGGACGATGTCCGCGCCGGAACGGTCGAACTCGGCCAGGGCGGCCGGGCCGTCACCCACCACGGTGACCTCGAACCCCTCCTTGCGCAGCAGGAACGCGAGCGGATCGGCCAGCGACTCCTCGTCCTCGACGATCAGCACACTCGTCATCGGGTTGCCTCCACACCGTTGGTTCTGGCCCGCCCGAGGGAGCGCGAGCCGTTTTCCTTCTTGGCCACCGGAACACCGGTGGCAAGTCTCTTGTCGACCTGCCCGTTGGAATCGGCAGGGTGGGCCGGGATACGCAGGGTGAACGTCGATCCGGTGCCCAGTTTGCTCCACAGGGTGATCTCACCGTTGTGGTTGGCGGCCACATGCTTGACGATAGCCAGCCCTAGGCCGGTACCGCCGGTGGCACGCGAGCGCGCCTTGTCGGCCCGGAAGAAACGCTCGAAGACGCGCTCCTGGTCCTCCTTGGAGATGCCGATGCCGCGATCGGTGACCGCGATATTGACGTAGCCGCCGCGCAGCGCCCGGCTCACCGACACGTGCGAGCCGCGCGGGGAGTAGGCGATGGCGTTCTCGACCAGGTTGGACAGGGCGGTCACCAGCAGGGTCTGGTCGCCGAGCACCTCGAGGCCGCTGGTGGCGTCGGTGGAGACGGTGATGCCCGCGGCCTCGGCCACGTTGCGGGAGCGCTCGATGGCCTGGGTGACGACGGTGTCGACGTCGACGGCTTCCAGCTCCGGCAGCCGTTCCGCGCCCTGCAGGCGGGACAGTGCGATGAGCTCGGTCACCATCTTGCCCATGCGGCGGGCCTCGCCGTGCAGGCGTTCCCCGAAGTGCCGCACCGAGTCCGGATCGTCGGCGGATTCCAGCAACGCCTCGGCCAACAGGCTCATGGCGCCGACCGGGGTCTTGAGCTCATGGCTCACATTGGCGACGAAGTCGCGGCGGGTGGCCTCCATGCGGGCCTGCTCGGAGTCGTCGTCCGCGAACAGGACCACGAAGTTCGTGTTCTCCTGCGAGAGCGGCCGAGCAACTCCCCGGACAGCGAGGCGGGCGCGGCCCGGCATGGGGATCTTGGCGGTGAGTTCGAAATCGACATCCTGGCCGCCGGCCAGCACCTGTTCCACCGCGGCCCAGGCACGCTCGTCGAGCAGGCGGTCGTGGACGACGCCCAGTTCCTCGGCGCGCGGGTTCACCAGCACCACGTCCCGGTACTGGTCCACCACGGCGATGCCGGACTCGGAGGCGAGCACGATCAGGTCCAGGACCTGGGACATGGTCAGCCCGGTGTCGGTGGCGGCGCGCAAGCGCTCCTGGCGAGCGTTCACATACGGAATGAGCAGTCCTCCGACGGCCAGTCCGACTACGGCCGCCAGGACTGCCAAAAGCACGGCCTGTGGAACGCTCACACTTTGAATCGTACGGTCGCCGACGCGGGGTCAAACCCCGGGTGCTGGAAGTTTCACGCAGGTCATGGGTACTTCCATCCTCGTTAGCCCGGCGTTTACGCAATGTTCGGTCAGCGTGTCTCGACCGCTGAGCGCCCTTGCGGCAACCACTTTCGCGATCACGGATCAGTCCTCGGCGTCGCCGTAGAGGGCGGTGCGGACGGTGTCTCCGTGGCGGTCCGCCCACTCTCCCAGCGCGAAGATGGGGATGAGCAGATCCGCGCCCGCCGGAGTCAGCGAATACTCCACGCGCGGTGGGGATTCCGCGTATCGGCGACGTTCCAGCAATCCCATCCGCTCCATGCGCCGCAGCGTCTGGGTGAGCATCTTCTGACTGATGCCGCCGATCGCCCGCCGCAATTCCACCGGCCGCATCGGGCCCTCGCGGAGTGTGTAAACGATCACAGTCAGCCACGAATTGCCGAACACGTCGACGGCCAGCCGCGCGGGGCAATCGGATTCGAGCCCGCCGTACTCCGCGAATTCCACCGGTTCGATGATCTCGGCCGTCATGCATCCAGCCTGCCACCGTCATTGGGCACCCGGGAGTGCGCATCGGAATCCCTAGCGTCGATTGCGCAAGCCAGACCAAGGAGTTCACATGCGAATCGGAATCATCGGAGCCGGACAGATGGCCCGCGCCCTCGGCGGCGGCTGGGCCGCGGCCGGACACGAAATCGCGCTCGGTGCACGCACTTCGGCCCGCGCCGACGAGGCAGTCGCTGTCATCGGCCACGGCGCACGAGCCACCACCATCACCGACGCCGCTCGCTTCGGCGACATCACACTGCTGGCCGTCCCGGTCGACGCCCTCGCCGAGGTGCTCGCCGCGGCGAACTCGGAGGACGCGACAGGGGTGGGTGCGGCGGACGGAACCGACGGACGGCATGCCCTGGCGGGCCGCACGCTGATCGACTGCACGAATGCCTTCGCTCCCGACAGCGGAGGGTTCACCCTCTCCGAACCCGCTGTCGCGGAACGGATCGCGGACACTGTGCCCGGAGCACGTGTGGTGAAGGCGTTCAATCTGCTTGCGGCCGAGGTCTGGGCGGGCCCGCACCGCGAGTTCGAGGGCCGCCCCCTGACCGTTCCGCTGTGCGGCGACGACCCGAACGCCATGGCGACGGTGGCCGCCCTGGCCACGGACCTGAAGCTGCATCCGGTCCACGCGGGCGGCCTCGCCCAGGCCCGATACCTCGAAGCGACTTCGGCTTTCGTCGTCGGCCTCTGGTTCGCGGGCCATGACGCCCGAGCCATGTTCCCGCCCTTGGAGTCCGCCTTCGCCGCTGCCGATTAGGCCGGTGGGCTTGCGGGGAACCGGAGAGTGAGTGTACGGTCACTCACATGAACAGGCGCGGGATCGCACTCTCGACTTCGGACATTCGGCGGGAAGCCGTGCTGGACGCGGCCATCACCGAATTCGCCAAGACCGGATTCCATGGGACCCCGATCAACACCGTCGCCGCGACGGCCGGGATCTCCCCCGCGTACGTGTTCAAATTGTTCCCCAGCAAGGTGGAGTTGTTCGTCGCCGCGCTGGACCGGTGTTTCGAGCGGGTCGAGGGGGCACTGGCCACCGGAGCCGCCCGGACACCGGGCGGCGATCCGGAGCGGGTGCTGCACGAAATGGGCGGGGCCTACGCCGAATTGATCGCGGACAAGAGCCTGCTCATGCTGCAGGTGCACGCCCTGTCCGCGGCCGATACGCCCGATATCGCCGCGGCCCTGCGCCGCGGCCTCCAGCGCATTACCGACTTCGCCGAAACCCGTTCCGGCGCAACGGGTGAGCAGGTGCAGCACTTCATGGCCTACGGACAGCTGTGCCACCTGATCACCACTCTCGGCCTGGATGCCGGCGAGGGCGCCTGGGTCGCCACCCTGACCGCGGGAATCCGCCACTTCAACTGACCTTCACACGCCCTCCGACGAGGGCGTTTTCTTTCAACCACAGAGTGATTGACCAATCACACACCTGAGAGGGACAGGCCGATGTCGAACATCATCGCCACCGAGGTAGTGCTGCCGGGACGCGTCGAGCCGGAGGGCCTGACCGTCACCGACCGCGAATTGCCGCCGCCGGGCAGCGGCGAGGCGCTGGTCCGCATGGAGGCGACGGGCGTGTCCTTCGCCGAACAGCAGATGCGGCGCGGCAAGTACTACGACCAGCCGGCGTTTCCATTCGTGCCCGGCTACGACATCGTCGGCGAGGTGATCGCGGTCGGAGCCGGGGTCGATCCGGCCCTGGTCGGCCGCCGGGTCGCGGCGCTGACCAAGATCGGCGGCTGGAGCAGTCACCTCACGGTGCCCGCGGGCGATCTGGTGCCGGTACCCGACGGACTGGCGGCGGACGCGGCGGAGACCTTCGTCGTCAATGGCATCACCGCCTGGCAGATGCTGCACCGGAAGGCGAAAGCCCGTGCGGGGCAGACGATTCTGGTGCACGGCGCGAACGGCGGTGTCGGCTCGACGCTGGTGCAGCTGGCGCGCGCCGCCGGGATCCGGGTGATCGGGACGGCGTCGGCACGCAATGCGGACGCGGTGGCCGCGCTCGGCGCACTGCCGGTGGACTATCGCGGGGACGTGGCGGCCCAGGTGCGGGCGCTCGCGCCGAACGGGGTGGATGCCGTCTTCGATCATGTCGGCGGTCCCGGCATCGTGGACTCCTTCGCATTGCTGGCGCCCGGCGGCACCCTCGTCTCCTACGGCAGCGCGGCCACCAAGAACGAGGAGGGCGATTCCCGGCTGCCGGTGCTGAAGCTGTTCGCCCGGCTGCTGTGGTGGAACGCGCTGCCCAACGGGCGGAATGCGTCCTTCTACAACATCTGGGCCGGACGCCGCCGGCTCGCCCGGTTCCGGGCCCAGCTCGCCGCCGACCTCGGCGCGGTGCTCGATCTCGCGGAGCGCGGCGTGCTGCACCCCCAGATCGCGGCCCGAATCCCGTTGCGGGAGGCCGCACGGGCGCTCACCCTCGCCGAATCCGGCACCGTCACCGGCAAAGTCGTCATCGTCGGCGAAGCCTGAACCTCGGCACCGATGCGGGCGAAAAGCAAAACCCCGGGTGTGCACGCCGTTGTGCGCACCCGGGGCTTCGATCCCGGAGGGACGGATTCACCAGCCGGTGTTACCGCGGACCGGGATGTTCACGAAGCTCGGACGGTCGGGGTCGAGCTGGAGGTGCTCGGGCTTCAGACCGGTGTCGATGAGCATCGGCAGGATGGGCAGGCCCTTGGGGAAGTTGCCGGCGAAGACGTCGACGCGCAGGCGGTGACCCGGCTGCAGGACGGCCTGGGTGCCGCCGAGGGCGATGTCGAGGGTGGTGGCCTCGCCGGGGACGGTCTCCTCGCGCTTGTCCAGGGAGGTGAAGGCGCGCGGGTCGGTGTAGTCGCCGTTGGCGGAGCGACTGCTGTTGGCCTCGTCGACCTGGCGCAGCGAGGCCATGAGCTCGCCGGAGGTCAGCACGGTCGACTGGCCGTCGGGGGCGACGTCGTTGACGGTGACGGTCCAGTAGCCGTCGGCGGCGTCCTGAACGGTGTTGAGGTGCACCGCGATCGGGCCCGAGACGGTGGTGGCCTCGACCACCGGCGCGCTGGTGAAGGTGAGCGCGTTGGTCTCGGCGATGCGGGAGTCCTTGGCGCAGGCGTCGACCAGGTTCAGGATGCCCGCGGTGGCCTGGGCCGCGTCATTGGAGCAGACGGTGGACAGGCCGGGCGCGACGGTGAGCCGGTCGGTGTCGCCATTGGCGTCCGCGGTGAGCGAGCCGTCGTAGCGGCTGTTCGCGGTGCCGGAGCGCTGCGACGAGAGGTACATGCGGCGGTAGTCGGCGGCCTCGGAAACCGGTGCGGTCGGCCCGAATCCGCCCTGGGTGGTCCAGCCGCCACCCTGCTGCTTCAGGGTCACCGGACCGTACTGATCGATGCCGTTGTCGATGCCCTTGAGCCACTTGTCGAACCAGGCGCGCTGCAGCACGTCCAGTCGCGGCGGCGCCCCGACCCGGTTGACATCCGCACCCGAGGTGACGTGGTAGGTGTTGCCCATGAGCAGCTGCTTCTGGCCGGGCGGCAGCGGAATCTGGTTGTAGATCTTGGATTCCGAGTAGGTGAACAGATCGTGCCAGCCGCCGGTCACGAAGGTCGGCACCTGGATCTTGGCCGGGTCGCCCAGCCACTCCTGGCGTTCCTGGCTGAAGCCGTTGAGCATGTCCTTGACGCGCGGGTCGATGCTGTTCATGTCCGTGCTGGTGTAGGCCGACATGAGCACGTCGAGGTAGCCGAACGGATCGTTGACGCGGTCCTGCAGCCATGTGAAGTCGAAGGCGCCGTTGGCGATCGAGGCCAGGTCCGGCACCCACTTGAGGCCGTTGACGGCGCTCAGCCACAACGGAATGAAGTTGAAGCCGAAGCCGCCGCCGGGCGCGAGCACGTCGTCGATGAGGTCGCTGCCGGGCACGATGGGGAAGATGGCCTTCAGCGCGGGCGGCTGCTTCTCGGCGGCCTGCACCTGGTTGATGGCCGAGTAGGACAGGCCGTTCATACCGATGCGGCCATTACTGAAGCCCTGTTCGGACGCCCAGTCGATGACCTCGACGGTGTCCTGCTGTTCGCGGCCGCGCAGCATGTCCCACTCACCCTGTGAGAAGCCAGTGCCGCGCACGTCCACGACGACCTGCGTGTACCCGGACCTGATGAGCTGGCGGTCGACGGAGAAGTTGCGGAGTTCGCCGTTGCCCGCCGCGTTCAGCAGTTCACCGAAGCCGGTGAGCGGAGTGCCGTCGAGGTGGATGTTGCGGAAGACGTCGAGGAGCGCGTCGGACAGGCCGGGGATGGAGAAGGCGCTGTCGGCGACGTTCGACACCAGCTTGGTGTAGGGCGTCATATTGACGACGGTCGGCGTCGGGCTGTCGATGGGATGACCGGCGGCGTCGGCCGGGTGGTAGACATTGGCCTTCAGGACGGTGCCGTCACTCATGGTGATCGGGACGTCCCAGTCGATGAAGACGTTGGGGTACTGCTGCTGCCCGTCCTCGGTGGTGGTCCATTCGGCGCCCGCGGCACCGCCGTCGGGGCCGGTGGGGATGGCGGCATCGGCGGTGATGCCGGCAACAGGCAGGAGCAGAGCGGCCGCGGCGGCCGAGACCGTGGCCCGTAGCGCGTGCTTCATCGAACGTGATCTACCTCTCGCAAATGGTCGAACGCCCAGCAGCATATCTACTGCGAAGTAAGTTGCAAACCCCGGTTACAGACACCGATTTAAACTGGCAACGCTTCGGCAAATTCCTTTGCGAGACAGGGAAATACCCTACGCTCACGTAGTGAGACGCGGATCACAGTAGCGGATAAGGCATTCCGATCGAGGCTTCGACGCGAAAACCTCGCCGGAAATGAAAACGCGCTGTGACCGGATAATCCCGGTCACAGCGCGAGTTTCGTTTCGAATTACTTGCCGCCCTGGCTGGTTACTTGCCGCCCTGGCTGGTTACTTGCCGCCCTGGCCGGCCACGGCGGCGGCGCCCGCCGCGGCGGCCTCGGGGTCGAGGTATTCGCCCTTGCCGATCGGCCGCAGGTTCTCGTCCAGCTCGTACTTGAGCGGGATACCGGTGGGGATGTTCAGCTCGGAAATCTCCTCGTCCGAGATGTTCTCCAGGTGCTTCACCAGGGCGCGCAGCGAATTACCGTGCGCGGCAACGAGAACCGTCTTGCCCGAGCGCACATCGGCCGCGATGGTGTCCTCCCAGTAGGGAACCATGCGGGCCACGACGTCCTTGAGGCACTCGGTGCGCGGCACCTCGATGCCGGCGTAGCGCGGGTCGCCGTCCTGGCTGTACTCGCTGTCCACCTCGATCGGCGGCGGCGGAGTGTCGTAGCTGCGGCGCCACAGCATGAACTGGTCGTTGCCGTACTGCTCCTTGATCTCCGCCTTGTTCTTGCCCTGCAGCGCGCCGTAATGGCGCTCGTTCAGGCGCCAGTCGCGGACCACCGGAATCCAGTGCCGGTCGCAGGCGTCGAGGGCATTGTTGGCGGTGCTGATGGCACGGCGCAGCAACGAGGTGTAGACGATATCCGGCAGAATCCCGTGCTCGGCGAGCAATTCACCGGCACGCTTGCCTTCCGCGACACCCTTGTCGGTGAGACGAACGTCCACCCAACCGGTGAACAGGTTCAGGGCATTCCATTCGCTCTCGCCGTGGCGCAGCAACACGAGGGTGTACGTCATGGGCTCATCCTCCCACGCGGGGTTTCGCCTGCATTCGCGGCCCCGAGCGCGAGAATCGCGGCACCCTGCAGGGTGGCCTGATCGGTCAATTCGGACGGCACGACGCGCAGTCCGCGCAGGTACTTCAGCCGCGCGTGCGCCGCGGCGGCGGTCCGCAGCGCACCCCACAGCGGTTCGCCGGATTGCGCGAAACCGCCCCCGATGACCACCAGATCGGTGTCGAGCAAAGCGGCGGCCGAGGCGACAGCCGTCCCGATCGCGGTGCCCGCCCGCTCGAGGGCGGCCACCGCGATCGGCTCCCCCGCGTGCGCCGCGGCCGCGAGCTCCACCCCGGTCGTTCCGGTCCAGCCCTGCCGCCGCGCCCAGCGCACCGAGGATTTGCCACTCGCCACGGCTTCCACACAACCGAATCCACCGCACGCGCAGGGCTCGTCCTGACCGGGCACGACAATATGACCGACGTGCCCGCCATTTCCGGTGCGTCCCATGACAACCCGGTCATCGGAGATGATGCCGCCACCAATCCCTGACGAAACGGTCATGGCGAGCACATTCGGCACCCCGCGCGCAGCCCCGAACCGCTGCTCGGCCAGCACCAGGCACACACCGTCGATGGCGAACCGAATCTCGGCCTCCGGAAACAGTTTCCGCACCGCATCCACGATCGGAAATCCCTCGGCCCACTCCGGAATATTGAGCGGCCCGCAAACTCCGGCACCCACATCCACCGGCCCGGCCGACCCGATACCGACCGCACTGATTCGGGCATCCCCGGCAACATCGGTCAGCAATGCCCGGCAGGCGTCCCACACCCCGGATTCCGGCACCGCGATCCGCCGCGGATCCCCGGCCACCCCATCCGAATCCACGGTCGCCGCAGCGAATTTGGTCGCTCCGATATCCAGCGCTAATACCGTCATCGCCGACCGCCTCCTGTGCGCTTCCGTGTTCCGATGGCCCGGCCGATTGTCGCGCACGGAGCTCGTTCTCCGTATGCCGAGGTGACGACTGATTTCGTAACGGTCGGGGTGACTCGTCGGGACGTCCAAAATCGGTTCGGCTCCCAGCCTCCGGCACGCGTTCCCGACGCCGACAGCTCTCAGCCGTGCGCTGAAGTCCCGGGGAGGCGGGTCAATCTATCAAGTGTTCGAAGGCGCGGAGGTTCTTGAGGGATTCGCCGCGGGCGACCCGCCATTTCCATTCCTTGCGAATGGATTCGGCGAAGCCGAGTTCGAGGAGGGTGTTGAAGTCGGCGTCGACGGCCTCGAGGATCTGGCCGAGCCAGCGGTCGAGTTCGTCGGGGGTGACGCGGTCGTTGGACATGCGGCCGACCAGGTAGATGTCGCCGACGCGGTCGATGGTGTAGGCCACGCCGTAGAGGCGGCGGTTGCGGCGGAGCAGGAATTTGTAGACGCCCTCGAAGTTCTCGTCGGGCTTGCGGCAGACGAAGGACTCCATGCGGACGCCGTGCTTGCCGACGCTGACGCCGATGACGGTCTTGAGCTTGCGCTCACCGGGCAGCACCACCACGAACAGGTCGGGGGCGTCGCGGGTGTACTCGATCTCGCGTTCGCGGAGCGTCTCGTCGATGAGTTGCGCGGTGGCACGGGCGGTTTCGTCGTTCAGGCCGCCGGTGCTGGCATGCGGGCGGGGCGTCCACTCCTCGGTGCGGTCGGCCTCGCTCATCTGCGTACTGCTCCCATCCGACGCCGCCACAGCGCCAGCGATCTGGCGTGATTGCTGTCGATGTGCAGGTTACCGCTGTGCGGCCGGACGGCCGGCGCCTGGGCGAGCGCGGCGGCATAGCTGTCGAGCAGCGCCTCGGCCGTGTGCGCCCAGGAGAAGTTGGCGGCGTGCCCGACCGCGGCCCGGCCCATGTCCTCGAGCTTGCCCGGATCGTCGAGCAGTGAATGCAGGGCGGCGGCCCAGTCGCCGGTCTGGTGGCCGGGGACCAGCAGGCCGGAAACACCGTCGTGGACGGCGGTGCTCAGCCCGCCCACATCGGCGGCGAGCACGGGGGTCCCGCTGGCCTGCGCCTCGATGGCGACCAGGCCGAAGGATTCGTTGTAGCTGGGCACGGCCACCAGGTCGGCGGCCCGGTAGACCTGCACCAGCCGGTGCGCGGGCTGGGGTGGCAGGAAGGTGACGCGGTCCGAAATACCCAGGGCCGCAGCCAGTTCGATCAGGGCCTCGGGCTTCTTCAGTCCGCTGCCGGACGGGCCGCCCACGATCACCACGCGCAGCGGGCGTTGCGGCGGGATCGGCAGGGCGGCCTCCTCGGCCAGCACCTGCGCGGCCGCGCGCACCAGCACGTCGGGGGCCTTGAGCGGCTGGATGCGCCCGATGAAGGCGACGATGCGCTCGTGCGCGGGCAGACCGAGCTCGCGGCGAGCGGCGAGCTTGTCACCGGGCTGGTAGCGGGTCAGGTCGGCGCCGGGCAGGGCCACATCGATGTGGTCGGGGTCCGCGCCGTACAGCTCGATCAGCTGCCGGGCCTCGTCGGCGGTATTGGCCACCAGCCGGTCGGCCTCGGCCACGATCTGCTTCTCGCCGATCTCGCGGACCGCGGGCTCGGGGCAGTCGCCCTCGGCGAGGTAGGCGTTCTTGACCGCGGCCAGGGTGTGGGCGGTGTGCACCATCGGCACCCGCCAGCGGTCGCGGGCCAGCCAGCCGACCTGACCGGAGAGCCAGTAGTGCGAGTGGATGAGGTCGTAGTGGCCGGGCAGATTGCGGGCCTCGGTGCGCAGCACCTCGGCGGCGAAGGGGCACAGCTGGGTGGGCAGATCGTGCTTGTCGAGCCCCTCGAAGGGCCCGGCGGCCACCGTGCGGACCAGCACGCCCGGCGCGGCCTCGACCACCGGTTCGTCATTGGAGGAGGTTGCCCGGGTGAAGATCTCGACCTCGGTGCCACGACGAGCCAGTTCGATGGCGGTCTGCAGCACGTAGACGTTCATGCCGCCCGCGTCGCCGGTCCCGGGCTGGGCGAGTGGTGAGGTATGCACCGATAACACGGCAATCCGATTGGGCCGTAGGTCCAGGCGCTGACTCACCACTCCAGTGTGCACGGGGGTAGTAACACCCCATGCACGGGTTACCTTCCCAAGTGAGGTCGGTCACAACTCGCGGAGGCCGCACGAGGACTCCGTCCCCGATCTTCCGCGACGCGCGATTACCCCAGCGCCTCAACGAAATTGGTGATCTCCGTCACGAACCGGCTGGGATCCTCGATGAAGAGGCCGTGCTGCGCACCCTCCCAATAGGAGGTCCGCACCTCCGGCGCGGTGCCGGCGATGTAGCGGCCGTTCTCGATCGGCACGACCGGGTCGGCGGTGCCGTGCAGCACCAGCACCGGCACGTCCAGGCCGCGCAGGGTCTCGGTGTTGTCGACGGTGCGATAGAACAGGGCCTTGCGCACCCGGGGCAGGGTGGCGATGCTGCCGCCGAACAAGCGCTGGGCGTCCACGCCCTTGTCGCGGCTGGGTCCGGTATTGGCATTGCCGAACGCGGCGAAACCGCGCATGGCCTTGCCCGCGCTCTCGTCGAAGACGTCGGGGATGGCCTTGCTCATGCCCGGACCGGTCTCCGCGCCCTGGACGCCGCGGCCGATATTGGCCTGTGAACCGGTGTAGACGACGCCCGCGATCGCGCCGGTCCCGTAGGCGGTCAGGTAGTCGGACAGCACGATGCCGCCGTAGGACCAGCCCAGCAGGATCGCGCCGGAGGAGATGTCCTCGGCGGCGAGCACCGCGGCGATATCGGCAGCCCAGTTCTTCGGGTCGTCGTATCCGGCCTCGGGAGCGTCGGAGTAGCCGTGGCCGCGCAGGTCGACCGCGATCACGCGGAATTGCTCGGCGAGCAGGTCGGCGGCCTGCCCCCAGCAGCGCAGGTTTCCGGACCAGCCGTGCAGGAGCACGAGCGGCCGGGCCCCCTCCGGACCGGTCACCCGGTAAACGATGGTCGTGCCGTCCGCGCTTGCTACTTCCCGAATTGCCATAGGAGTGAGGCTAACCACCCGCGACGCACCGGCGACACGCCCTGCCTAAGCTCAGGGACATGAGCACTCGTACCGCTGTGGTGACCGGAGCCAGTTCGGGTATCGGCGAGGCAACCGCCCGCGAACTCGCCAAGCAGGGGTACCACGTGTACGTCGGCGCCCGCCGGGTCGATCGGCTGGAGCAGCTGGCCGCGGAGATCGGCGGGACCGCGCTGCCGCTTGACGTGACCGACGAGGAGTCGGTGCGCGCCTTCACCGAAGCCGTCGAGCGCTGCGATGTGCTGGTCAACAATGCCGGCGGCGCGAAGGGCCTGGCCCCGGTGCTCGAGGCGGATCTGGACGACTGGCGCTGGATGTGGGAGACCAATGTGCTGGGCACGCTGCGGCTCACGAAGTCGTTGCTGCCCAAGCTGATCGCCTCCGGTGACGGCCTGATCGTCACCATCACCTCGGTGGCCGCGTTCTCCACCTACGACAACGGCTCCGGCTACACCTCGGCCAAGCACGCGCAGGCGGTGCTGCACCGGACGCTGCGGGGCGAGCTGCTGGGTCAGCCGGTGCGGCTGACCGAGATCGCGCCGGGCGCGGTGGAGACCGAATTCTCGCTGGTGCGCTTCGGTGGCGACGCCGAGCGTGCGGCGAGCGTGTACCAGGGCATCGATCCGCTGGTCGCGCAGGACATCGCGGAGATCGTGGGCTTCGTGGCCTCGCGCCCGCCGCACGTCGATCTGGACACCATTGTCGTCAAGCCGCGCGATCAGGCCGAGGCCGGACGTTTCGCCCGCCGCTCGTGAAGTCCGCTGCGGGGTAGGTCAAATGGCGTTGTGCCGCAATGTAGTTCACCTCACATGATCTGAATCATAGATTTTTCAAAACCGAAATACCGGCACTGCTAGCGTCGCCCGCAACCGAGGGCTGCTGGGAGTGAACATGGTGAGATCACGAATCGAGGCGGTCGGGTCCTATCTGCCCGACACCGAGATATCGACCGCGGAGTTGCTGGCCCAGCTGGCCATCGACTCCCCCATCGACCTGGAGCGCATCAGCGGCGTGCGGCACCGCCGCCGCTGCGCCGAGAACGAGGATTCCCTGAGCGTCGCCCTGGCCGCGGCGCGGACCGCACTGGAGAATTCGTCCTATGACGCGGCCGATCTGGATATCGTCATCTCCTGCTCCATCACCCGCATTCGCGACGGCGAATTCTGCGTGGAGCCGTCCTTCGCGCTCATGATCCGCAATGAACTCGGCGCGACCGGGGCCATCCACTTCGACGTCTCCAATGCCTGCGCGGGCATGATGAGCGGAGTTCTCGTGCTGGATCGCATGATTCGTGCGGGCATGGTGAAACGCGGGCTGGTGGTTTCCGGGGAGTACATCACGCCCATCTCCGACACCGCCGTGCGTGAGATGTCCGAGAAATACGATCCGCAGTTCGCCTCGCTGACGGTCGGCGACGGTGCGGCCGCCGTCATTGTGGACAGCGAGGGCAGCGCCGACGAGGGCATCGACTACATCGAACTCAATACCAGCGCCGGTTTCGCACAGTTGTGCCTGGGCATGCCCAGCGATCGCAGTTCCGGCATCGCGCTGTACACCGACAACCGGGCGATGCACAATGAATCCCGTTATCTGCTGTGGACGACCCGGCAGCGGGATTTCCTGCGCGAGAACGGCAGCAGTTTCGCGGCGGAGGGCTACGACCACGTGATCCATCATCAATTCAGCGCACCCGCGGTGGAATTGGTATCGAAGATCGCCGAACGCGAATTCGACGCCCCGGTGCCGCCCGCGCTCATGGTCCTGGACCGCTATGGCAACACCGCATCCACGTCGCATTTCGTGGTATTGCACGACGCGCTCAAACAACAGCGGATAGCGTCCGGGGCGAAAGTACTGATGGTGCCCGCGGCTTCCGGCGTCGTGGCCGGGTTCCTGTCGGTGACGCTCGGCGACCTTCGGGTGTGATGCAGCATGGGAATCGTCATTTCTTCCGTAACCACCGAAATCGGCGGCGGCAGCTCCATCGAGCAGGCGGCGGCCGCGGCGCGCCGGGCCATCGCGGAGGCCGGCGCCACGCCGGAGCAGATCGACGCGCTGATCAATACCGGCGTCTACCGCGACTCGAACATGGTGGAACCCGCCATGTCCGCGCTGATTCAACAGCAGGCCGGCATCGGGCTGGAATATCGCAGCGGCGATGTGCCGTGCCTGTCCTTCGACCTGATGAACGGCGCCTGCGGCATGCTCAATGCCATCCAGGTCAGCCAGGCGCTGCTGGAGGCCCCGACCGTGCACCGGGTGCTGCTGGTCTCCGGTGACGCGCATCCGTCGAAATCCCCCGACCCGCAGCCGGGCTTCCCGATCAAGCCGGTGGGCGCGGCCATGCTGCTGGAAAAGCGGCCGGGCACAGCCGGATTCGGGGCGCTGCACATCAGCGCCACCGACGGGCGGCCCGCGGCGGAGGGCTTCGTGCGACTGTCGGAGATGGGCTCGACCGGCCGGTCCTCGATCACCGTGAACCGCACCGGTGATGTGGAAGAGCTACTGCACCACGCGGTTTCCGCAGCGTCCGAGGCGCTCGACGTGGCCGACGCTCCCCCCGCGCGGACGGTGCTCATCTGCGGGCGGCCCACCGCCGGATTCCCCGCGCTGCTGGCCGAGCGCCTGGGCATCGCGCCGGAGGCGGTCAGCGCCGACGACACCGAGCGCTCCGACTCCCCGCGCTTCGACGCACACACCTCGGCACTCCCGGTGGCGTATCTGGCGGCCCGCGACAGCGGCAAGCTCGATCGGGCCGACGTAGCCTTGTTCGTGGCCGCCGGGGCCGGGCCTTCGGCCGCGGCCATCGCCTACCGCCTGCCGAAACCGTAAGCCGGGGCGAGGAATCCGCCGGGAAGGGCCATGAACGAACTGTGGGTGATCGTGCCCGCCTACAACGAGGAGCACGGCATCGCCGGCACGCTGTCCGCCCTGGCAGGGCAGCAGGACCGGGACTTCACGCTGCTGGTGGTGGACAACAACTCCACCGACGCCACCGTCAAGGTGGTGCGCGATTTCGCGGACACCCATCCGGGCCTGCACGTCGAGGTGATCACCGAGCTGCGCAAAGGCACCGGCGCGGCCGCCGACACCGGCATGCGGCACGCCATCGCGGCCGGTGCGACCCGGCTGGCCCGCACCGATGCCGACTGCCTGCCCACCCCCGACTGGACCGCGCGCATCCGGGCCGCCTTCGACTCAGGGCTGCGGCTGATCAGCGGGCAGCTGATCCCGCGCACCGACGAGGGCGTGCGGCTGCGTGATCGCACCATCATCCTGGTCGCGCTGGAGGTGGCCTCCCTGTTCGGGAAATTCCGGCCCGGCAACCGCGATCCGCGCTACCTGGGCCCGTATGTCATGACGCCCGGCTGCAATATGGCCATCACCGCCGAACTGTACGAGGCCGCGGGCGGATTCCCGCGCACCGCCATCGAGGAGCTGCACGAGGATCGGGCGCTGGTGAACGCCGTGCGCATGCTCACCACCGACTACGGGCTGTGCCGGGACGTGCGGGTGTACGGCTCCAACCGGCGCGTGCGAGCCTGGGGTGTGCGCAAAACTCTCGCCTGGTACGCCGACCACCGCTACAAACCGGAGCTGGTGGACATCCGGTGAGCGCTGGATACCCCTCGGCGGGTGAGGATTTCACCGCGCTGCTCCGCGAGCAGGTACTGCGCACCCCCGACGCGCCCGCGCTGGGCATGATCGGCGAACCGCCGCTCAGCTTCGCCGAACTCGACGCCCGTGTCCGGCTGGTCGTGAAACGCCTGCACGGCATGGGCTTCCGGCCCGGCGACCGCATGCTGTTCTCCATCCGGCCCTGCGTGGACGCCGTGGTCATGGTGTTCGGGACCATCGCGGCGGGTGGCACCATCGTGTTCGTGGACCCGGGCGTCGGACCCGAATTGTTCGCGCGCCGCATCGAATTGGTGCGGCCGAGCTGGGCCGCGACGGAATCGCTGCTGTACCTGCTGAGCGGGCCGCTGCGCGGGTTCGGCCGCCGATTCGGCCTGTCGCTGCCGGAGTTCGGGCAGCTGCCGGTGCGGCACATCCGCTGCGGGCCATGGCTACCGGGCACGCCGCGTGGGGCCCTCCCGCTGCGGAAGCTGGTGGGTTCCGAGCCCGGCTGGCAGGGTCCCGCGGCCACATCGACCTTCGACGCGCCCGTGGAGGACCCCGACGCCGAGGCGCTCATCGTCTTCACCTCCGGCACCACCGCCGACCCGAAAGCCGTTGTGCACACCCGCGGTTCGCTGGGCGCGGGCCTGGCGGCCATGGCGGGCTGCACCAGCCTCATGCCCGGTTCGCACCTGTACACCGAGCAGCTGATGATGGGGCTGCCCGCGGTGCTCGAGGGCGCACGCTGGTCCATGCCGCGGTACCCGCGCTTCGGCACCCACATCGACCCGATCGGCTTCGCGCGCACCCTCGGCACGGCGACGCACGCCTTCGTCACGCCCGCCGACCTGGCGGTGGTGCTGGACGCCATCGAGGCCGGACGACTGGTCGCGCCGGTGCACCTGGAGGAGATCTCGCTGGGCGGCGCGCCGGTCACCACCGCGCTGCTGCGCCGCGCCCGCGCCGCCCTCCCGGACACCGAATTGCTGGCCGTCTACGGCATGACCGAGATCCTGCCGGTGGCCATCACCTCCGGCGCGGACAAACTGGCCTTCGAGGGACCCGGTGACCCGCTCGGCCCGCCGGTCGAGGGCGTGGACGCGCGTGTGGCCGACGACGGCGAGCTCATCCTCTCCGGCCCCAATCTGTGCCGCGGCTACCTCGGGGAACCATCGCTGAAGGAGATCGCCACCGGCGACCTGGCCCGGTTCGAGGGCGGCACCCTGGTGCTCATGGGCCGCAAGAAGGACATGATGATCCGCGGTAAGACCAATATCTATCCGGGTCTGTACGAACCGGCCATCGCGGGCGTCGAGGGCGTGCGGCAGGCCATCATGGTCGGCATTCCCAGCGAGATCGGCGACGAGCGCATCGTGCTGGCCGTGGTGCCGGACCCGGACGCCTCCGATATCGAGGAGCGGCTACGCCGCGAATTACCCTCCCTGATCGATGTTTCCGCGCTGCCGGACGACATCGTGCTGGTCGCGGAGATCCCGGTCGGCGGGCGCACCAGCAAACCCGACCGGGCCGCGCTACGCGCCCGGCTGGCGCAGCGGCTCGGCTGAGGGATCCGGGCGCTCGCGCAGCGCGGTCAGCATCGCGTCCGCGAAATCCGCCGCCCGCCGCTCGGACAGGACCGGTTCCGCGTAGCAGAACCCGAGGCGCATTTCCCCGTGCGCGGTCGCGACCGCCACCGTCAGGACGCTCACACAGGAATTCGACGCGGCCAGCGTGAGCCCCGAAAGCCGCCATGCCCCGGCCGTTTCCGGGAATTCGACCCGCCCCAGATTGGTGACCGACACATTCCACGGCGCCCGCCGATCCACCAGGTCCGCCAGGCGCCGGCCGGATTCCAGCGCCCGCGGCGTCCCGAATCGCATGCCCGCCACCGTCGCCAGATGCCGCCGCTGCCGCACCCCGCGCTCGAGTTGGCGCTTCACCGACCGGGCGGCGGTCCACAGCGGAACTCCGAACGGCACGAATCCGACCAGCACCGGCGCATAGATCCCCAGCTCATCGTCGGTCGGACGCAGGGAGAGCAATTCCCGGAAATCCACGGGCGACGCGATCCCGGCGATTCCGCTCCCCCCGGAATTCGAGGCGCCGATCGCGGACGCCGCCGCGGCGACCAGCGCCCCGTGCACGGTGACTCCGGCGCGCCGGCAGTCGGTTACCAACGCCGCCAGCGCTTCCCGATCGAGCACCCGGTGCACGACCCGGGTTCGCCGCTCCGGTAGCGCCGCCCGCGCACCGGCCACGCGCTGCGGCCGCTGCCCGAGCGCCGCCACCTGATCGAACAGCGTCGTATACACCCACCGCCACACCCCGCGCGCCCCAGCGGGAATCAGATAATCCGCGGCCGGAACCTCCGCACGCTCTGCCACCCCGGCACTCGCCCCCGCCGCATGCCCGATCAGCTTCTGCAGCAACGCCATCAGCGACCGGCCGTCCATGATGAGATGCGAGATCGTGAGCACGATGTCATGGAACTCGCCCGTGGTCCCCGCCCCGACCGCGATATCGACAATGCGCGCCAACCCCTTCGCGGTATCGAAGGGATCAGCCATCTCGGCATCGATTTCCCGCACCCACGCCTCGGAATCATGCGACTCCATGCGCCGCACCGGAATTCGCGGATCGGCCAAGTCCCGGAACCACGGATCCCGGCCCGCCTCGTCCACTACCCCTACCCGCAAGAGCGGATACTCCGCCACCAGCGCAGCGGCCGCCTCCTCCAGCCGCCGCGCCGCGACCCGCCCGTGAACCCGCACGCGCCCAGTGCAATTCGACGGCGAGATCCGGTCGATGATCCAGAACCACCGCTCCGAGGGACTCAGGGCGCGCATGTCGCGGAAGGGTTCTCAGCGGCCGCCGACGGGCTGGGGCGGGAGCGGGGAGGCCGAGATCTGGTTCTTCGGCTCGCCCTGCAGTGCCGAGAGACCCTTCCAGGTCTCCCAGTCGATGGTCCAGTCGTAGATGTCGCCGTCCGCCGCGGAGAGCTGGATGCGGGTGCCGGTGACTTCGACCGGGTCGCCGTAGAGGGCGGTCGGGAAGTAGGCCTGGGCGTCGGTCGGGTTGAGGTTGATGCAGCCGTTGGTGACGTTCGAATTGCCCTGGGCGGACACCGATTCCGGATTGGCGTGAATGAACTCGCCATTGTTGGAGATGCGCACGGCCCAGCGTTCCCGCACGTTCGTGTAGAACGGCGGGTTGGACATCATGAAGTCCTCGTACTTCTCGGTCACCACGTGGATGCCGGAGCGGGTGACATTGCGGTCCTGGTTGCCTTCGCCGTAGCTGCAGGCGAAGTCGAAGACGGTCTGCCCGTCGCGCACCACCTGGACGCGGTGGGTGGGGGCGGCGGCCTTCACGATCTGGGCGCGGCCGATGCGGAAGTCGGAGGTCAGGTCGGAGTCGCCGAACAGCCCGCTGCCCATGTCCAGGCCGTACAGCTTGGCGCCGACGTGCACGGTGGTGCCCGGCTGCCAGTACTCGCGGGGCCGCCAGTGCACCCGGGAGCCGCCGTTTTCGTCCTGCAGCCACGCCCACGAGCCCTCGGTCTCCGGGGTGGCGGTGACGACGAGCGCCTTCTCGACCGCGGCCTTGTTCTCGACGTGCCCCTTGAACTGGAGCATGATCGGCGCCGCGATGCCGACCTCCTGGCCGTCACCGATATTGATGGTGGCGGGCGCGGTGTTCTTGGGGCTGATGGTGGTGAACTTGCCGTCGATGGCCACCGGCTTGTTGTCGGTGCCGATGGCGGTGCCGGACCAGGTGTAGGTGGCGCCGTAGCCGAGCGGTTCGTTCACCGTGAATTTGCTGTGAGTGGCATCGAAGGTGCCGGTTACCTGCTTGCCATTGGAATTGGTCAGCGCCAGCTGATCGATGCGGCCATTGCTGACCGTCGCCGACACCGCGGTGGTCGGGTTGACATTGTCGGTGCCGCTACCCGGCTCCAGCTTGACGGACGCGATCGGAGCGGCCGGCTGCGCGGGGCCGCCACCACCCTTGTTCGACGACGAACACGCCGCCGCGATCACTGCCGTCGACGCCACCAGAGCGGCCCGCATGGCCGCCCGGCGGGACAGTCCTCGATTACTCACTCGCTCGACCCTACCCCCGCAAACCGTGTATTCCGGACGCTGAATTGGTGGCGAAAGCCACTCGCTACAGGCTGACTCCTACGGTCACAGGTTCCGGATCCAGATGAATGCCGAAGCGCTCAGCAACCCCCTCGCGAACCGTGCGGGCGAGGGTCACCAGATCGGTCGCGGTAGCCGCGCCCCGATTGGTCAGCGCCAGCGTGTGTTTGGTCGACAACCGCGCTGGAGACCCGTCGCCCGGAAAGCCCTTGGCGAAGCCGGCGCGCTCGATGAGCCAGCCCGCCGAGAACTTTACCCCGCCGTCCGCGGGATAGGTGGGCACGGCCACGTCCGCCCCCAGATGTGACGTGATCGCCGCGCGCACCGCGGCCACCTGCGCATCCGGAATCACGGGATTGGTGAAAAACGATCCCGCACTCCAGGTGTCGTGATCCGCCGGATCCAGCACCATGCCCTTGCCCGCCCGCAAACGCAGCACCGCGGCGCGCACCTCCGCCGCGGGCCGGGACTCGCCTTCGGTCGCACCGAGCGCGTTGGCCAGTTCGCGGTAGGCGAGCGGCGCGCTGGAACCGTCAGCACGCAGGGCGAATTCGACCGCCAGCACCACGGCGGCGTCACTGTGCTTGAGAACCGAAGTGCGATAACCGAATCCGAGCTCCTCCGGCCCGGCCCAGCGAATCTCGCCGGTCGCGCGGTCCAGCAACCGCACCCGGCGCAGCAAACTCGCCACCTCGACACCGTAGGCGCCGACATTCTGGATCGGTGTGGCACCGGCCGAACCGGGAATTCCGGACAGGCATTCGAGACCGCCCAAACCGGCTGCCACGGTCGCGGCCACCACCGCGTCCCAGTTCGCGCCCGCCTCGGCGATCACCGTGTCACCGGTGATCTCGACGTCCTCGGTCGCGATCCGCACGACAACCCCGTCGAACCCGTCGTCGCCGATGAGCAGGTTGGAGCCACCCGCGATGAGCAGCACCGGAACCCCGGCCGCGTCCAGTTCGCGCACGGTCGCCACCAGGGCGTCGGTGGTCGCGCAGTCGGCGACCGTGGCCGGACCGCCGACCCGCAGGGTCGTCAGCTCCGCCAACGGGACCGCGGCACGCGGCCGCGCACCGGTCGCCGTCAGCCGGTCCCGCAGGTCGTCGAACGACACCACCCGAGAAGTACGCACAGGCACAGACGGTAGCCTGTCCGACCATGGCGACACCTCTGGCCTTCACTGCGCACTCGACACATCCCATGGCCGCGGTGCGCGCGGCGTTCGCCGACGAGCAGTACTGGAAGGACCGCATCGAGGCGGTCGGCGGTCCCAATGCCCGCATCGAGAACCTCCTCATCACCGGTGACCAGGTGCGCGTCGACATGGTGCAGACGATTCCGGCCGAAGAGCTGCCCGCGCAGATCACCGCGATCAAGCCCGACGGCCTGACCATTCCGCGCACCGAGACCTGGCACGGCAGCGGCGGCACCGTCGAGGCCCGCGTGGACGGCGCGCCCGCCACCGTGAACGGCACCCTGACCGTCACCGACAACGGCTCCGGCTCCACCTTCGTGGTGGACGGCTCCATCGACGTGAAGATCCCGCTGTTCGGCAAGAAGATCGAGGCCGCCATCCAGCAGCACCTCACCGAGCTGCTGGAGCGCGAGGCCGAGTTCACCGACACGTGGCTGAGTTCGCATTGAGCACCCCGGTTCACAGCCGGCGACCCGCCCCAAGGTCGCGCTGACCGGGGTCGCCCGGCAGTAACCTGACCGATCGTGGTACGCCGACTCGACTACTCCGCGCGGTATCCGCTGCACACCACCCGAGAGGTGTACGCCGCGATGATGAACCGCGAGCACTGGGATGCCCGCATCGAGGAACTGCGCAAGCACTCCCCGAACGACATCGTCAGCCTGGACTCCGGGGACCATGGCATCACGATCGAACTGCGGCACGTGCTACCCCGCGACACCCTGCCCGAGATGGCGCAGATGGTGGTGCACAGGGACATGGTGATCACCCGCCGGGAAACCTACGGCCCCTACGGACCCGAGGTGACCGGCGAGTACACCGCCGAAATCCCCAACAGCCCAGGCACTCTCGGCGGCACCATGCGTTTGTTCCGCACCGAGACCGGTTGCACGCTGCGCACCTCCTCGCGAGCCCAGGTCCACCTTCCGTTCTTCGGGCGCAGGCTCGAACAGCTCATGCTGGTCAACCTGGTGGACCTGTTCCGCGCCGAAGCCGAGGTGACGAAGGTTTGGCTGGATCAGCAGCACCCCGTCGCCTGACCAAGCCGATCGGCACGATCACCCGTGGCACCACCGGCATCAACCGGCTGCGCCGCGGCGATCGCTGGATGGCGCACGACTCCCTCGTCGCCGGGCGATTGCTGGATGCCGCGGATCCGCTCGTGGTGGATCTCGGATACGGCGCCAGCCCCGTCACCACCCTGGAAATGGCGGCCCGGCTGCGGACCGTCCGGTCGGACCTGCGGGTGGTCGGCCTGGAAATCGATCCGGAGCGCGTGGTTCCCGGCCGGGACGGGGTGGTGTTCGCGCGCGGCGGTTTCGAACTCGCGGGGCTGCGCCCGAGCCTGGTGCGGGCCTTCAACGTACTGCGGCAATACCCGGAATCCGCTGTCCCCGAAGCCTGGTCGACCATCCAGTCCGGTCTGGCTCCGGACGGCCTCCTCCTCGACGGCACCTGCGACGAACTGGGCCGCCGCTGCGCCTGGATCCTCCTCGACCGCACCGCACCCCTCTCCCTGACCCTCGCCTGGGATCCCTTCACCGTCGGCACCCCCTCCGACATCGCCGAACGCCTCCCCAAGGCCCTCATCCACCGCAATGTCCCCGGCGAACCCATCCACACCCTGCTCACCGCCGCCGACCGCGCCTGGGCCGTCGCCGCGCCCCTGGCCCCCTACGGCCCCCGGGTCCGCTGGCGGCACGCCTCGAACCTCCTGCGCGAGCAGGGTTTTCCGCTCCGCCCCTACCGCCGCCGCCTGCGCGACAATCTGCTCACCGTGCCCTGGTCCGCCGTCGCACCCCTGTCCTGAGCGGATACGCCGCCGCACGCGGATCAGGGGAGCTTGTGGCGCAGCTCCTGGATCGTGCCGGAGATCGCGGCCGGGGCCAGCAAGGAGCGCGGGGCGAAGGGCTGCCGCCAGAGGCCGCCGTGGGCCGCGCCGGCGGCGAAGAGGGCCTCCGGGTTGGCATTCCGGGGTTCGTCGTCCGCGAACAGATCCGCCACCAGCTTGGCGGCGAGCAGGGTGCGGGCGGTGGCGGGGTCGAAGACCTCGATGCCGAACCGCGAGGCGGCACGGTATGCCGCAGTGCGCCAGGGGTATTCGCGGGCGACGCTGCGGGTCCAGGCGGGCGGGGCGACCGTGAAGGACACGGTGCGCTCCGCCGCCCGGGCCAGGACAGCTCGCCAGCGCGGAAGACGTTGAGCCAGGGCGTAATCCGGTCCGGTCAGGGCGGGCAGATTGTCGAACAGACCCCAGGCCCCGCCCTCGGAGTCGAAGATCGGGCGCGTGTAGTTGAGGCGATAGAGCGAGTGCGGGGCCACGCGATGCAGGAGATCCTGGGCGCTGCCACGGATACCGCGCTCCGCCAAGCGATCCCGGGCCGCCGCCACCACGGAGGCGGGCACGGCGTAGGTGTCGGTCGGCGAGCCGAGCAGCGCCAGAGCGGCATCGGAATGATGCCGCAGCAGGGTCTCGGCGAGCACGTCGGACGCGGCGGCGAGCCGGACACCGGCCGCCCCGGGCAGCCCGGCATACAACCCGAGCACCGGCCGGGCGTCACTGTGCGCGGTGATCCACTTGGCCAGAGCCGGAAAACTCCGGGAGATGTCCACGCCCGGTTCGCCGTCCGCGACCGGGAACCGCATGACCCCCGCCCCGGCCTTCGCGACCGCCCGCAACCGCTCCCATCGCACCCGGCCCGGCCGATCCACCGCGAGCACGTCCGCGCCCCACCCCAGCAGCGGCCGCAGCGGTCCGAGCTCGGCGTCCGCACCGGTCACGGTCACCCGGAAACCGGGCAGCCGCAACCATTCCGGATGATCGACAACCCGCTCGATCGCCGCCACGAAGTCGGCTTCCAGAATCCCGCGGGTCTGCCACTCGGCCAGGCGCAACCGCAGCGCGTCCTCGGCCAGCAGCAGCCCGCGCCACGGCACCTCGAGGCGTTTCACCGCGGGGGCCGCGCCCGGGACCTCAGCGGTCTCCAGAACCGTCGCGCCGGCCTCGGCGTCCACATCGACGGTGTCCAGCGCCGCCACCGTGCGCCCGACCGTGAACCGCAGCATGTGGCGCACCGCGCCCAGCCCCGCCTCGGCCATGCCGATCGAAACCTCCGGCGCGCCGATGGCCAGCGCCGTCATGCCCCGGAAAACCCGGTGGTAGCCGCGCCGCCAGTCCCGGCAGGTCTCCACCGACTGCGCCAGATCGGCGTCGTAGGGCCGGATCGCGTCGGCGACCACGGCCGCCGAGAACATGTCCGCGATCCGCTCGGGCGGGCCCGGCGGAAACACCAGATCCCACACGTCAGCACCGACCGTCCCCATGAACAGTCACCCTGCCATGAAATGAGCCGCCGCAAAACTCGACCACCACACCGCGAAAACCCCGGGCGGCCCCTAACGCGGGTCCTCCTGGGCGCGGGTCAGGGCCCGGTGCAGCCGGGCCGCCGTGGCCGGATCCAGAGCGGTACTGGCGGAACGAATTTCGGCGCGGGCGCAGCGGTGGATGGCGACGGCGTCGGCCACCACCTCGTCCAGCGCGGCCTGCCCGATCCCGGCTTCGGCCAGATCCAGCACGGTCCGCAGCGGTGTGGTCACCAGGAAGGCCCCCGCCGACTCCACATCCTTGCGGGCGAAGCTGCGCCGCAGCACCACCAGCCGCGGCGACAGCGGGAACCGCCCGACCCGCGCCGACAGGTGCACGAACCGCGGCCGCAACCGTCCCAGCCCGTGCAGTTCGGCGGCGCTGTGGTGCGAGACCGCCGCGGCCCCGTCGAACCAGGCCGACCACATGGCGTACTCGTCGAGCGGCCCGTCCGGCCAGTCGGCCATCCGCAGCAACCCGACCCCCGAACGCAGGATGCTGCCGTCCCGCAACCCGTCGCGAATCCGGACCTCACAGCCGGTGCGCAGCACCTGACGGGTGGTGAAATACCCCGCGTGCCGCGCGGCCTGCTCCCGCAACGCGTGCCATCCGTACTCCGGATCGGGCTCCGGTGCCGCGTTCCCAGCCATGACATTCAGGATAAGCGGCACCCATGTGCGTTATGTCACAATCCACGCGTGTGAGCCGACACCTCACAGGATGCACAGAGCTCACTCAGAAAGCTCGGGAAGAATCGCCTCCATGAATTCGGAACCCACCTCGGACGACGCGACCAAGCGCGACGCCACCGTCGCGCAGCCGGACAACCCTGCCGCGCAGGCGGTCGAATTCGGCAAGCCGGACAGCACGCCCACCGAAATCCTGGGTGCGGAGCACGACTCGCCCACCGAGGTGCTCAACGGCCAGGGCGCCACCACCGACTGGTGGAACGACCCCACCGCCCAGCACGGCGCCCAGCCCACCCGGGCCCTCCACCCGGGCGAGGCGGCCTACGCTCCCGGCGCCACCGCCGGTCCGGGCCACTCGACCGGTACCGCGCCGACCACGGTGCTGCCGGTCGGCACCGACACCTCCGGTTCGATTCCGCAGCCCGGCGGCCCGCAGCTGCCGCCCGGCACGCCGCCGCCCCCGATGAACGGCGGTGGCGGGCAGGGCGGCTCGTCCGGCAAGCGACGAAATCGCAAGCGGACCCTGCTCATCGTGGGCCTGGTGTCGACGCTGCTGGTGGCGGGCGGCCTGGCGGGCGGTGAGGCCTACGCCCGCAACAAGGTCGAGAAGTGCATCAGCTCGCAGTTCCAGGCGCAGATGGGCTCCAAGATCGATGTGTCGTTCGGCTGGAAACCACTGCTGCTCACCATGTTCGACCACAAGGTCGGCTCGGTGACGGTGAACAGCGACGACTCCAAGTTCGGCCCGGCGCAGGGCATGGTCGTGCACGCCACCTTCAAAAACCTCGAAATGTCCGATGGCGGCCAGCAGGCCACCGTCGACAGCTCCACCGCTGATGTCACCTGGAGCACCGACGGCATCACGAAGACGCTGGGCGGCATGGTCTCCGGCACCACCGCCGATCCCGGCTCCGGCACGCTGAGCTTCGCGGTGCTGGGCGGCCTGGCCCAATTGCAGGTCAAGCCAAAGATTGTCGGCGACAAGATCGAGGTCGACACCCTGCAGGCCTCACTGCTCGGCTTCGGCCTGCCCACCGATCTGGTCTCGGGCATCGTGGATCTCATGACGCAGAGCCTGCAGAGCTACCCGCTGGGCCTGCAGCCCACCAAGGTCGAGGTCACCAAGGACGGCCTGCACGTCGCACTGCAGGGCGGGCACACCGAGCTGAAGGCGGATCCGAACCAGCAGCAGCAATCGATCGACTGCTAGTCCGGAAACCCTTCCAGCACTTCACGAGACCGCGACAGTCCCAGCCGCGTGGCGCCGGCGGCGATCAGTTCCGCCGCCTGCGCCGCGCTCCGGATACCGCCGCTGGCCTTCACTCCGAGCCGCCCGCCGACGGTCTCCGCCATCAACCGCACGGCATGCGCGCTCGCACCGCCCGCGGGATGGAATCCGGTGGAGGTCTTCACGAAATCCGCGCCCGCCCGCTCGGCGGTCCGGCACACCTCGGCAATGGCTTCGTCGGTGAGCGCGGCGGATTCGATGATCACCTTGAGCAGCGCCCGATCCCCGATCGCCTCGCGCACCGTGACGATGTCCGCCAGCACCGCGTTGTAATCGCCGGCCCGCGCCGCGCCGACGTCGATCACCATGTCCACCTCGGCCGCGCCCTGGTCCACCGCCAGCCGCGCCTCGGCCCCCTTCACCAGCGAATGATGTTTGCCGGAAGGGAAACCCGCGACCGTGGCCACCACCAGACCCGGCGCACGCACCGGCAGCATGGATGGCGATACGCAGATCGCGAACACGCCCAGTTCGCGCGCTTCGTCCACCAGCGCGGCCACCTCGGCGGGTGTGGCATCGGGCGACAGCAGGGTGTGATCGATCATCGCCGCCACGTCACGACGGGAAATCTGTGCCATGAGCACCGAGTTTGGCACACGCCCGGCGAATTTCGTTGCGGGCCGCCACCGTTGTCGCGCAGACTTGTAGGCGTGCTGATCCGTCGTGAACGTACCGGCGATGCCGCCGCGATCGACGCGGTGCACCGCAGCGCCTTCGATCGCTCCGCGGATGCCGACGGTGATACCCCCGCTTCCGAGCCGATCGGCGACCCCGTCGAAGTCGGTCTGGTCCATCTCCTCCGCGACGACGGATCCGCCTGGATCCCGACCCTGTCGCTGGTGGCGGAGTTCCACGATCAGATCGTCGGGCACGTCTGCCTCACCCGGGCCGGCATCGGCCCGTTCCCGGTGCTGGCGCTGGGCCCGATCGGCGTCCGCGCCGACCATCAGGGCAAAGGGATCGGCTCGGCTCTCATGCACGCGGCCCTCGGCGCCGCCGACGCGCTCGACGAACCACTGGTGGGCCTGCTCGGCAGCCTCGAGTACTACCCGCGCTTCGGTTTCGTCCCGGGCAGCCGGCTGGGCATCGTCCCCGACCAGCCGGAGTGGGCCACCCACTTCCAGGTCCGCCCGCTCACCGCCTACGAACTCGAGATCAAGGGCGAATTCCGCTACGCCGACGCCTTCTACATGCTGTGAGCGGTGCCCGGCATGCGGTGAGCGGCAGCACTGAATCACCCCTTTGATCCGGTGCCCGGCGGTTGCTGGGAGGATGTGCGGTATGAGTTCCACCCTGGACGACCGTCGTTACGTGCTCACCCTGGGCTGCCCGGATCGTCCCGGCATCATCGCCCGCATCACCTCGTTCATCGCCGATTTCGGCGGGTCGATCGTGGAGGCGGGTTATCACTCCGACCTGGAAACCGGGTGGTTCTTCACCCGGCAGGCGCTCGAGGCCGCCACCGTGCCGTTCGATCTGGACGAGTTGCGCAGCCGCTTCACCGCCGTCGCCGCCGACCTCGGCCCGGAGACCGACTGGCAGGTGCACGATTCCGGTGAACGCCGCCGCGCGGTGCTGCTGGTCTCCAAGGACGGCCACTGCCTGCACGACCTGCTCGGCCGGGCCACCAGCGGCGAGCTGCCCGCCACCATCGAGGCCGTCATCGGCAATCACCCGGACCTGGCCGGCATGACCGAGGCGCACGGCATCAAGTTCCACTACGTGCCCTTCCCCAAGGACCCGGCCGAACGCGGCCCGGCCTTCGAGCAGGTGCGCGACCTGGTCGACGCGCACGACCCGCACGCCGTGGTGCTGGCCCGGTTCATGCAGGTGCTGCCGTCGGAGCTGTGCGAGCACTGGGCGGGCAAGGCCATCAATATCCATCACAGCTTCCTGCCGTCCTTCGTCGGCGCGCGTCCCTACCACCAGGCCTTCGCCCGTGGCGTCAAGCTGATCGGCGCGACCTGCCACTACGTCACCGCCGAGCTGGACGCGGGCCCGATCATCGAGCAGGACGTCACCCGCATCGACCACTCCGACACCGTGCGCGACATGGTCCGCCAGGGCCGCGATATCGAGCGGGTGGTGCTGGCCCGCGGCCTGCGCTGGCATCTCGAGGGCCGGGTGCTGGTACACGGCCGCCGCACCGTCGTCTTCGAATAGGACCCGAAAAGCCAACGCCCGCCCCGGTTTTCCCAGGGCGGGCGTTGTGGTCTCCGAGGTCAGCCGGCGACAGCGACCGGGGCGCGGCGCGACCGGCGGATCACCCGGTGCAGCTCCACATTGAACGCCTTCTCGGCCTCGATGTTCACCAGATGCCCGGTGGGCAGAATGGTGTACCGGTCGAGATGTCCGGCGGCGGCGAGGGTGTCGGCGATCTCGCGCGAATGCACCTCCGGCAGCAGCCGATCGTGCGAGCCCGCGATCACCGTGGTCGGGACCGTCAAATGCGCTGCGGCACCGTGCAGATCGAGTTCGAGCAGGCCCCGGGCCACGGCCGCGCGCACCGACGGGCGGCAGGAACGGACGATCGAGGTGCCGAAGAGGATCTGGTCCCGGGTGGCGGCCGGAGTCATCAGCCGATGCTTGGCGATCAGGTTGACCGCGGGACCGCCGGGCAGCGGCACCGGCGTGCCGAACAGCGCCAGCGCCAGCCAGTCCGGGCCCGGGATCACATCATTGAGCAGCGGAATCACGGTGGCGCGGTTGGGAATCTGACGCGCGGCGGTGGTGGCCAGCAGCACTGCCGAGGCCCGATGCTGGACCTGGTGCGGATAGCGGTCGGCCCACGCCTGAATGGTCATGCCGCCCATGCTGTGCCCGACCAGCACCGCCCGCCGGCCCGGGCGCAACACCGCGTCGAGCACATCGGACAGATCGTCCGCGAGCTGATGGGCGCTGAAAGTGCGCTTGCCGCTTTCGCTTTCGCCGTGGCCGCGCTGATCGAACGCGACCACGCGGTATTCGCCGGCGAAGGCATTGATCTGCGGGTTCCAGTATTCGATGGCACAGGACCAGCCGTGCGCCAGCACGATGACCTCACCGTCGGCCGGACCGTAGGCGTGCACGCGCAGCTTCGCGCCGTCACGCGTGGTAACGGGGATGACCTCGGTGGGCCGCGGGGTATTGAGCGATGCGGTCCGGTAGTTCCGGGACCGCAGCCCGGAGCGGAAGGGCGCGGTCAGCGCGTCGGCGCCGACACCGGCCTCTGGCAGTTTCACCAGCATGAGCACTCCTTTGTGTTCCAGACCACCGTAGCGCGCTAACCAAGGTGCTTGCAATAGCAAGCAGGGGTATATCTTCTTGCTCTACAACTATGTTCGTTGTGACTGCCGTCTCCGTTAAGGAACCTCAGGGGTGGGCGGACCCACCCCTCAGGCGCCCACCACCCGCGCGGGGATTCCGAACGCGGACTTGGCGATCCGGTCGAGTTCGGCATTGAACTCCCGGTACGCCTCCACGTTCCCCAGGTGACCGGTCGGAAGAATTCGGTACCCGTCCAGGCTGCCGGTCGCGGTGAGCATCTCGACGATCCGCTCCGAGTGCACCGGCGGGGTCATATCGTCGGCCGACCCGGCGATGACGGTGGTCGGCACGGTCAGCTTGGCCGCGCCGCGCCCGACATCCAGGTAGGACAGCAGGGTCCCGAACCGGCCGCGCACCCGCGCCGGGCACGAGCGCACGATGTTCAGGCCGAAGGCGGCGAGATCGCCGACCGCGGCCAGGCTCATGATCTGCCGTCGGAACACCCACGTCACCGGCAGGATCGGCGGGAAGAGAATCGGGGCGCTCAGCCCGAGCAGGCCGACCAGGAACGGCAGCTTCGCGATGCCCCGATTGAAGAACGGGACCACGGTGGTCTCGGCGATCAGGTCGCCGCCCGCGGTGTTGGTGAGCAGCACCGCGAGCAGCTGCCGCCGCACCCGCTGCGGATACCGGCCCGCCCAGGCCTGAATCGTCATGCCGCCCAGGCTGTGCCCCACCAGCACCGCACGCCGGCCCGGCTGCAGCACGGCATCCAGCACAACGGCGAGATCGTCCGCGAGCTGGTCGATGGTGAGCGGGGCGGTGCCCTCGTCGCTCTCGCCGTGGCCGCGCACGTCGTAGGCGATGACGCGGTATTCGCCGGCGAAGGCGTTGATCTGGGGGTTCCAGTATTCGAGGCAGCAGGTCCAGCCGTGCACGAGAACGATCACGTCGCCGTCGGCCGGGCCGTAGGCGTGCACCCGGAGCCGGGCGCCATCGGAGGCGGTGACCGGGACGACCTCGTAGGGACCGGCGGGCGGATTCAGATCCGCATTGCCGTAGGTCCGGGTGCGCAGGTCCGCCCGGTGCTCGCGCACCAGGTCACGGACCTTCCGGCTGAGGTTCGCCCGGTGAGGCAGCATTGCCCGCATTGGACACTCCTTTGTGTTACTGCTAGATACAGTAACCCGCGCCGGCCCGTGCTTGCTAGTGCAAGCACCCGAAAAGTTCCCGAGACGGAACCCCCTCACCCCCGGCCGGCGCATTGATGTGAAAAAAAAATGACCGCCACCCGGAAGATCCGGAGTGGCGGCCGAGTGTCTCGAACGCGGGTTTACCAGCGCGGCCCGCGCTGGATCTCATCCACCTTCGGCCGGACATCGGCGAGGTAGACGCCGGTGGCCACGATCGCCGCGATACCCAGAATCCCCACCGGGGTCTGCGCCAGCAGCAGGGCGCCCAGCGATGCCAGCAGAATCGCGATCCACACCGGCTTGGTCAGCTTGTCGACGGCCGTGAAGGCATCCGGGCGCTGGCGAATCGCGTGCACGAGCGCGAACACCGTCATGCCGAGCGCACACAGCTGCAACACCGTCAAGATCAAGCTGGGGATTCCCATCACCTCACCCATCATACGGGTGAAGCCCTGCCCACCAGGGCTTCTCACCACGACACGGGTTGCGGAACTCCGATGCTCACGCCGCCCGGTGGCATCGCATCCCTCGGAGGCCGGCTGCGTTCCCCCGAAACGCGGCCGCCCTCGCACACGTGAGTGTGCGAGGGCGACAAGCTTTTTCGCGAAGTGCGAGATCTACTTCTTGGCGGGGGCAGCCTTCTTGGCGGGGGCGGCCTTCTTGGCCGGAGCCTTCTTGGCGGCAGCCTTCTTGACCGGGGTCTCGTCCTCGACCGGAGCGGTCTCGGTGGTCACGTCCACGACCTCGGCGTCGACGGCCTCCTCGGCCTCGGCCTCTTCTTCCTTGCCGGCGAGCCCGATGTAGGGGCCGACCTGGTCGGTCACCTTGCCGATGATGTCCTGGGTCTGCGACAGCAGGTCGTTGTAGCGGGTCTCGACCTGCTCGAAGCGCTCCTCGAAAGCCGGGTTGCTGCGCAGCTTCTCGACGGTCTCCTCGCCGCGGGCGGCCAGGTCGGCGTACAGGTCCAGCAGCTGGTGGTAGTACTGGTCGACCAGCTTGCGCAGCTCCTCGGCGGTGGCCTTCTCGCGCAGCTCGGCCAGGTCCTCGGGCAGCTCGGACGGCAGCGCCTGCACGCGCTGGCGCAGGGTCTCGGCCTGCTCCTGCAGGTCGGCCGGGAGGTTGGCGACGCGCTCGCGGGCCTCGTCGATGCGGCCCTGGACGTCGGCGGAGGTGGCGCGCTCGCGGATCTGCGAGACGGCGTCGAGCACGGCGGCGTAGATGGCGTCACCCGCGCCGACCGTGGCGTAGATGGGCTTGGTCACGGTCGCGGTCAGGTTCGATTCGGTCATGATGGTTCGCTCTCCTGGCGTGGCGGAACTTCGGTTGTGCGGTGCGGAACCTCGTTGTCCCTGTCTCCCCCGGGAACGCCCCCCATTAGGTCCGTTGCGTCCCCTCTGTCCTCGTTCGCCTGGTTTTCCCGGCAGAACGATTCATAGATGTCCAGGAGGACCTGCTTCTGACGTTCGGTCAGGCCGGTATCGGCCAGCAGGGCATCCCGGACAGGGCCGTGCGGCCTCTGCTCGAGGTACCCGGCCCGCATGTACAAGACCTCCGAGGAGACCCGCAGACCCTTCGCGATCTGGGCGAGTACCTCGGCGGACGGGTTGCGCAGCCCGCGCTCGATCTGACTCAAGTACGGATTGCTCACCCCCGCCAGCTGTGCGAGCTGACGCAGCGAGACCTGGGCGGCCTCGCGTTGCGCCCGGATGAAGCCCCCGATGTCGTGAGCCGCGTTGGCTACGCGACCCGTCCGATCTCCGGCGGCGGACGTCTCCGCGCTGTCGCCCTCGATCGGTTCGGGAACCTCGGGATCGTGCTTCATCACTCACCTTCCGGCGGTTGTGCGGTCAATTCTAGGACGGGGTGCTAGCTCTTGCAAGCGCTCTGCTAGCGCAGTTCACCGAATGGCGCGCGGCAAACAGCCGGCGCTCCGCCCGCGGCGCTTATTGGTCAAATGTTCAGCCATTGAACAGCAAATGAGAGATGGCATAGATGACCAGGCCCGCCAGCGAACCGATCACCGTGCCGTTGATGCGAATGAATTGCAGATCCTTGCCCGCCGCCAATTCGATCTTGCGGCTGGCCTCCTCCGCGTCCCAGCGGGCAACGGTGTCGCTGACCAGCGACGCGAACTCGGCGCCGTAGTTCGTGACCAGGTACCGGACGCCGCGCTCGAGCCAGCCGTCCACCTTGTCGCGCATGGCGGCGTCGGTCGAGAGCCGCTCGCCCAGCTGCTGCACATTGTCGGCCACCTTGCGGCGCAGCGTGGAATTCGGATCGTCGGCCGACTCCAGGATCATGCGCTTGGCCGCCCGCCAGGTGGCCTGCGCCATCCCGGTGACCTCGCGCCGGCCCATGAGCTCGGTCTTGATCTTTTCCGCCTTTTCGATCATGGCGTCGTCGAATTGCAGATCGTGGGCGAAATCCTCGAGGAAGCGATTCGCCGCCAGCCGCACCTCGTGATCGGGCTGGGTGCGCACCTTCCAGGTGAATTCCACCAGCTCCCGATAAATGCGCTCGGCCAGCAGCGAATTCACGAATTTCGGGGCCCAGGACGGCGCGTCCCGGTTCACGATGCGGTCCAGCGTCTCCTGCGAGTCCAGCGCCCACTGGTGCGCGCGCTCGGCCAGCAGGTCCAGCAGCGGAGCCTGCCGGTTGTCCGCGATCAGCTCCTTGAGCACCTTGCCGATGGGCGGACCCCACAGCGGCTCGGCGATCCGCTTGACGATGGTGTTGTCGATGATCTGCTCGACATCCTCATCGCGCAGCACGCCGATGACCGCGCGCAATATGGTCGCGCTCTCGTCGGAGATGCGTTCCGCGTGCTCCGGCTCGGCCATCCAGCGGCCGAACCGGAGCGGGATCTGCGCGGAATTCACCTTGACGGTGACGGCATCCGGCGACAGGAAATTGGTGCGCACGAATTCGCCGAGTCCGGCGCCCACCTGATCCTTCTTCTTGCGGATGATCGCGGTGTGCGGAATCGGCAGGCCCAGCGGATGCCGGAACAGCGCGGTGACGGCGAACCAGTCGGCCAGCGCACCGACCATGCCGGCCTCGGAGGCGGCCTTCACATAGCCGACCCACTCGCCGCCCGCGCCGCGCGAACTCATCCAGGCGCAGACGATGTAGATGATCGTGGCCGCGGCGAGAAAGCCGGTGGCAATGCCTTTCATGCGCCACAGTTCGCGCTTCTTGCCCTCTTCGTCCAGGAGATCGGCGAACGCTCCGCCGCCGTTGGGTGTGGTCTTCATCGGCTTCGGCTCGGTCGTGTCGAGTACCCCGGCACCGCCGGCAGGTTGCTCCATATCGTCCATTCTGGCGCGTGGTGTGACGAACTCCCCGCCACCGGGCCCTTCCCGATCGGCGACGATCCACAGCATGGGAGGCTTAAGCTGAATAGGCCCAGGCCCAGGACGCGAACAAGGAGCCAACGCAGCGTGACCACCAAAGGCAGCGTGAGTGCCGCCGTGGAGGCGGCCACCGGTCCACGCGGTGGTCGTGTCGACGGCCGCAAACGCCGCTGGCAACAGCACAAGATCGACCGGCGCGAGGAGCTGGTGGACGGCACCCTCGCCGCCATCCGCAAGCGCGGCGGCGACGCCGGCATGGATGAGATCGCCGCCGAGATCGGCGTCTCGAAAACCGTGCTCTACCGGTATTTCTCGGACAAGCAGGACCTGACCCGCGCCACCATGGAGCGGTTCATCGAGACCACGCTGATGCCCCGCATCTACGAGGCCATCAGCGACGACCTCGACGAGTATCAGCTGGTCCGCAATACCTTGGCGGCCTATGTGCACACGGTCGACTCGGACACCGATGTCTACCGGTTCATCATGGGCAACGGCTCGGCCACCGACACCTCCACCCTCGCCGATTTCGAGAAGCTCTTCGCGCAGGTGGTCTCGGCGGTCATCATCGACAAGTCCTTCGACCGCGGCATCCAGACCGAAGGCGCGATGCTGTGGTCCTACGTGCTGGTCGGTGGCGTGCAGCTGGCCACCGACTGGTGGATCTCCAACCGCACCATGTCCAGCGAGGAAATGCTCGACTACCTCACGATGATGGCGTGGAGCGCCATCGAGGGCATGGTCCGCGCGGGCGGCGACCGGCACTACTTCAACGCGCGCCCGCACGTGCTGCCGGACCCGGAAAACCGCGAAAACAGTGCTAGCTGACGGCTAGCACTCGAGTTCGCAGTGTGGTTAGGCTGAACCCGGCGGACCACACCACGGGGTATCCGCCGTGTCGGCACCAACGGGGGTGTTGGCTCCCATGGAGGGTCACTATGGCGAAAGAGCTGCCCACATCCAGGCTTGCGCGGGGGACGAAGCTGGGAATTGCCGTCGCCGGTAATGCCTTGCGCGCCCAGAAGACTCGACGATCCATGCGCGGCCGCTCCGAAGCCGTGCGGGCGCGGATGGCCGAGGAGTCCATGATCCGGGCCACCGAGCAGATGGTCATGGTGCTGGGCACCATGAAGGGTGTGGCCATGAAGCTCGGGCAGATGCTGTCCGTGCTGGACCTGGATCTGGTGCCGCCGGAGCATCGGGATCGGTTCCAGCGCCGGCTGGCGGTACTGCGCGACAGCGCGCCCACGGTGTCGTTCGAGGTGATGCGGGCGGTCATCGAGGAGGACTTCGGGCAGCCGCTGGAGGCCGTTTTCGCCGAATTCGATCCGGAACCCGTGGCCGCGGCCTCGATCGGGCAGGTCTACAAGGCGACGCTGCACGACGGCCGCGAGGTCGCGGTGAAGGTGCAGTACCCGGGCATCGACGTCGCGGTGCGCGCGGACCTGAAGAACCTGGCCATGTTCCGGCGCATCCTGCAGTCGGCCATGCCGTGGGTGACCCCGGCCGTGCTGGACGAACTGCGCCTGAATCTGGAGAGCGAACTCGACTACGTCGCGGAAGCCACTACCCAGAAACAGATTTCGGAGTTGTTCACCGGGCACCCGTTCATCGTGGTGCCGACCACCTACCCGGAACTGTCCACCACCCGCGTGCTGGTGAGCGAGTACTTCCCGGGCCGCGGCTTCGACGAGATCCGGGAACTGCCCGCGGCGGAACGCAATCGGATCGGCGAGATCATCTACCGCTTCTATGTGGGCTCGCTGTTCACCTTCAACGAGTTCTGCGGCGACCCGCATCCGGGCAATCTGCTGCTGGGCCCGGACGGCCGGGTGGCGTTCCTGGATTTCGGGCTCTTCAACCGGATGGATCCCGAGCACGTGCAGTTCGAGGCCATCTGTATTCGCGCCGCGGCCGAGGAGCGGGCCGAGGATCTGCGCGATCTCATGGTCGAGCGCGGGGTCATCGATTCGCCGGAGGAGATCACGCCCGAGGAGTGCCTGGAATACGTACTGGCGGCCTGTGAATGGGCGCTGGTGGACGAGGATCTCACCATCACTCCCGAATTGGCCTCCGGCGCTTTCGTTCTGGCGGTGGATCCGCGGGCCAGCGAGTTCACCGGGATGAAGCAGCAGAATCTGCCGCCCGAGCACCTGTTCTCCCGGCGGGCCGACTTCCTCACCTTCGGCATGCTGGGGCAGCTGGAGGCGACCGGCAATTGGCATCGCATCGCGCGCGAGTGGCTCTACGGGGACGAGCCGGTCACCGAACTCGGCCGCGCCCATCACGACTGGCTGGCGAGCCGCCCGGCTCCGGCGCCGACCACCGGGGGGCCGACCAAGAAGACCCGTAAGCGCGCCGCCAAGGCGTGAAACCTCACCGACGGGAAAGAGAGCCATGGCCAACAGGGAATTCGACATCGTCCTATTCGGGGCGACCGGCTTCGTAGGCAAGCTGACCGCGCAGTATCTCGCCGAGGCGGCACCGGCCGGTGCGCGCATCGCGCTGGCCGGGCGGTCGCCGGAGAAGCTGGCCGCCGTGCGCGCGGAACTCGGGGCCGCGGCGGCGGAATGGCCGCTGGTGCAGGCGGATTCCACCGATCAGGCCAGCCTGGACGCGCTGGCGGCGCGCACCTCGGTGGTGGTCACCACCGTGGGCCCGTACCTGCGCTACGGGTTGCCGCTGGTGCAGGCGTGCGCCGAGAAGGGTACGCACTACGCCGATCTCACCGGTGAGCCGCTGTTCATCCGGGAGTGCATCGACCGCTTCGGCGAGCGGGCCGCCGAGACCGGCGCGAAGATCGTGAATTCCTGTGGCTACGACTCGATTCCGTCGGATCTGAGCGTGTATCAGCTGTACAAGCGCAGTGTCGCGGACAACGCCGGCGAGCTCACCGACGTCACCCTGGTGGCCTGGCTCAAGGGTGGGGCCAGCGGCGGCACCATCGATTCCGGGCGGGCCATGATGGAGGCCATCGCGGAGGATCCGAGCAAGGCGTCGGTGATGTCGCACCCGTATTCGCTGAGCCCCGACAAGGCCATGGAGCCCGACGTCGGCCGCCAGAGCGATCAGGCGCTCTCGCGGGCCTCGGCCATCGATCCGAGCCTGGACGGCTGGGTGGCCACCTTCGTCATGGGCGCGCACAACACCAAGATCGTGCGCCGCTCCAATGGCCTGCTGGGCTGGCCGTACGGCAAGAACTTCCGCTACCGGGAGGTCATGAGCGCGGGCTCCTCGGCCACCGCGCCGCTGGTCGCCGCGGGCATCGCGGGCGGGATCGTGGCCACCATGGCGGCGGGCGCGGTGCTCTCGCGAGTGGCCGTGGGCCGCAAGCTGATCGACCGCATCGTGCCCAAGCCGGGCACCGGGCCGAGCGAGCAGGCCCGGCGCAGCGGCTGGTTCACCATGCGTACCTTCGCGCACACCACCTCGGGCGCGAAGTACGAGTGCACCTTCGCCGGCAAGGGTGACCCGGGCTATCAGGCCACCTCGGTCATGCTGGGCCAGTCCGGCCTGTGCCTGGCGTTCGACAGCCTGCCGGAGCTGGCGGGCATCCTCACCCCGGCCTCGGCCATGGGTGACGCGCTGACCGAGCGGTTGCGCGCGGCGGGCATCACCATCGAGGTCGCACCCGTCTGACGCGCCACGGCGATCACATCCGGCGCGCCACGGCGATCACGCCGGAGTGCTGTATTCCGCGATGAGCTCGCGGTAGCGATCGAAGGCGGGCTTCGGCGTGTAATCCGAACGCAGGAGCCCGAATTCGAGGTTCATATCGCCCTGATCGCTGTAGGAGTCGCGCAGGCCGAAGTGCTCGTAGGTGGTGATGTTGAGCTCGCCGGCCAAGCCGTCGACGAGGCGCACCACGGTCCCGAGCATCTCGGCCTGCCGCGCATAGGACCGGTCCGGCCCGGTGGCCCAGCCGTTTTCGGTGATGTGGATGGGGGTGGTGGCCGGAATGCCCGCGGCGGACAGGCTTTCGCGGCGGAAGGCGGTCACCACCGCGGTGATGGCGGCTTCCAGGCTCTCGGCGGCGATCGGGCGGAAGACGTCGGGGAAGAAATCCAGGCCGACATAGTCGAGCGCGGCGGCGAATTCGCGCCCGCCCCGGCGGCCCAGATCGGTCCAGAACTCCTGTGCCGGATCGAAGATCGGTGTCGCGTTGCAGCCGATGCGGACCGCGAGGCCGAGCCGGTCGACCTCCGCGCGGGCGGCGCGCACCCCCTCGATGATGGCCTGCCGGACCTGCGGGTAGCCGCCGTTGCCGCCGGGTCCGGCATGGTTGGGCTCCTCCGCGATCTGCAGTGAGCAGAGCACCGGTCCGTACTCACGAATCTGCTTGCGCAGGAACGCGAGCCAGCCGGTGAGGTCGTCGCCGGGTTCGTGGAAGCACACCACCAGATCGAGTTTCCGGTGCGCCGTGGCGTACTGCCAGGGCTGCGGCGGGGCCTGCTGGAATCCGCCGCGCGCGTCGCTGTAGAGGACGTAGCCGCGCACCACGAACGGATGCTCGCCGTGCAGTTCGTCCAGGGCCGCCGTGATGCGGTCGGCCTGTTCCGGTGGACCGGGGGTGACATTGCCGAACTGATCGCCGGCCAGTCCGCCGGCGTAGATGCCGAATCTGAGCGTCATGGGTCCGACCGTATCTCAAATTTTGGTGTCACACCAATTTTAGTGTCACACCTATACTGCTCTGCGACAGGAAGGAGTGGTCGTTGGCACTGCGCGAGGAGAAGAAGCGCGCCACCCGGACCGCGCTGGCCGACGCCGCCATGGCGTTGTTCGTGGAGAAGGGCTTCGACAAGGTGACCGTCGCCGAGGTGGCGCGCGCCGCGAACGTGTCGGTCAACACGGCGTTCAACTACTTCCCGACCAAGGAAGACCTGTTCTTCGACCGTCAGGACGAGGTCGCGAACCGGCTCGCCACCGCGGTGCGCGACCGGGTACCGGGCGAGTCGGCGGCCGCGGCCGTGCGGCGGGCCTTCCTCGACCGGGTGCGGCGCGAGGATCCCACCCTCGGCCTCTCCCCCGGCGCCACCACCTTCTGGCGCCTGATCGACGACAGTCCCGCCCTGCAGGCCCGATTGCGCCGGCTCGGCGAGCAGACCGAGACCGCGCTGGCCGAGGCGCTCGCCGAGGCCACCGGCACCGGCCCGGACGACCCCACCGCGCGGCTCGTCGCGGCCGCCCTGGCGGGCCTGGATCGCGCGCTGCACGCGGAGATCCGCCGGGCCACGCTGGCCGGCGCGGACCCGGAGACGGTGCGCGCCACCGTGATCCGAGCGGCGACCGACGGATTCGACACGGCGGTAGCGGGACTCGCCGATTTCGCCACCCGGCGATAGCAACCCGCCGAAGGAGTGCGGCAGGTCACAGATTGTGCGTGCCGGTGACAGGCAGCACCCGCAGAATCTCTCCGGTAGGGTCGCGGACGGGACGGAGGTGGTACCCAAGAAAGGGGGGTCGGCCACGTGAAATGGATCCTGACCCCGGACGAGTTCGCGATGATCTGGACCCGCGAAACCGATCTGGAACGCCGTCCCTATCCACTCGACACGACTCCGGCGGCACCCGAGAACCCCGGCGACGCATCGCAATTCGGGCCGAATACCCCGGGCGGAGCGCCGGCGCGCTTCCTGCGCCGCACCGATCCCGACCTGGCCGCGGCATTGACCCTGTGCGCCCGCACCGACACCACCACCGTCACCCTGTACGGCGAGCGCACCGCGGGCCCGGAGGCCCGGCGCATTCTCGCCTTCGCGGCGGTGGCACAGCAGCGGGTGGGCATTCTGGTCTCACTGCCGGACACGGTGACGGTATCGCTGTGTCCCGCTGAGCAATTGGGGCGGGAACTGGTGGAGGTCATCGGATCGGCGCCGCCGGGACGGCTGGAGCCGCTGCGCGAACCGCAGCAGGCGGTGCTGTACCCCGACGCCGCCGGCACCGGCGCGGAGGCCGACCGCTTCCGCCGCAAACTGCGGGATCCGGTGGACGGGCGCGGATTCATCACCGTCACGGTCGAACCGGCGAATCCGCTGTCGCCGCCGACCCGGCATCGCACCTGGCTGGACTTCTCCGGCGACGGCCGCTATCTGCTGACCACGGCCGCCGACCTCACCCTGACCCCGGTCACCGATGAGGAATTGGCCGCCCACCTGGTGCGGCTGGCCCGGGTGTGAGTGCGGGCACCGGTCGGAGTTCGGCGCGGTTGCCTGCGGGAAACCACGCCCCCGTGCTAGGCATGATGAATGGCGAAGGCGACATCCTGGTCGAAACCGGTCACCAAGGCGCTACGCGCCGATGGCGTCAGGGTGAAGGATCTGAATACATCCGCGACTCCGGGTTTCAAGGGCGACAAGCGCGCCGGCGAGGCCCTGCTCGAGGAACGCCGCGCGGTGTTGTCGGATCTGCAGGAAAAGCTCTATGCCAACGGCCGTTCCGGTGACACCCGCAGCGTGCTGCTGGTGCTGCAGGGCATGGACACCGCGGGCAAGGGCGGCATCGTCCGGCACGTGATCGGTTCGGTGGACCCGCAGGGCGTGGACCACGCGGCCTTCGGGGTGCCGACGCCGGAGGAACAGAAGCACCACTACCTGTGGCGCATTCGCAAGAAGCTGCCGCGCGGCGGGCAGCTCGGCGTGTTCGACCGCTCGCACTATGAGGACGTGCTGGTGGTGCGGGTGCACGATCTGGTCGCGCCGGAGGTGTGGGGCAAGCGCTACGACGAGATCAACAAGTTCGAGCGCAAGCTGGTGGACGACGGCACCACCGTGGTGAAGGTGGCCATGTTCGTCTCGCTGGACGAACAGAAGAAGCGGCTCATGCAGCGGCTGGACCGGCCCGACAAGTACTGGAAGTTCAACCCGGGCGATATCGATGAGCGCGCGTACTGGCCGCAGTACCAGGAGGCGTACCAGGCGGTGCTGGATCGCACCAATACCGACTACGCGCCCTGGTACGTACTGCCCTGCGATTCCAAGTGGTACGCACGGCTGGCCGTCACCGAACTGCTCATCGACGCCCTGCAGGGCCTGAAGCTGGACTGGCCGCCCGCGGAGTTCGATATCGCCGAACAGAAAAAACGTCTCATCCAGGGGTGATAAACACCGCTACCGGGTGAATTCTCGCCGCTGACCACGGAAAATCGCTCGTCGCCGCGGACCGGGCGCGACTCGGCACGCGTACATGCAGGAATCTCTCAGGTTCTCGGGTGAAGATGGGCGCGCACGTGTCGTGACAACGGAAGGCGTGGTGAGCACAGAGGTGAGCACTAAACCGGGTGACCGTAAAAATCCGCTCGCGAAGGCGGCGCGGGCCGAACGCAACCGCAAGATCTTCATCCAGGTCGGCGTGGCCGCGGTCCTGGTCGGTCTGGTGGCGGCCATCGGCATCGGTCTGGCGATCCGCAAGCACGACGACAACAAGGGCGCGCCGGCCGCGTCGTCGGCGTCGTTCGCCCCGGCCGTCACCCACGATCCGAGCTCGGGCGCGACTCCGCCGAACGTCACCCCCGGCGGCGCCATCCGCATCGGCAATCCGGACGCCAAGGCGAAGATCCAGATCGTCGCCGACCTGCAGTGCCCGGCCTGCAAGATGTTCGAGGGCTACAACTCCGACGTGCTGGCCAAGGCGGTCCAGAACGGTTCCGCCACCATCGATTACAACATCATCTCCTTCCTGGACCGGGCCTCCAACGGCAACCAGTACTCGACCCGCGCGGCCAATGCCGCCTATGTGGTCGCGGCCGCGGACCCGTCGAAGTTCCAGGCCTGGCTGGGCACCATGTTCGGCAAGCAGCCGCCGGAGAACGGCAACGGCATGACCGATGACCAGCTCGTCCAGATCGCGGCCGACGCCGGATACACCGATCCGCAGGTGGCACAGGACATTCGGGACGGCAAGTACATCCAGTTCGTGAAGGACGAGACCAAGGCGGTCTTCGCCACCGGTCTGCAGTCCACCCCGACCGTGTACGTGAACGGCAGCCAGGTGCAGGATGCCAAGACGCTCATGAGCCCGGGCGGCATGACCTCGGCGATCGAGAACGCGAGCAAGTGATGATCGCGGCAGGTCCCCGCTCGGCCTGGCCGCTGCTGCTGGGTGCGTTGATCGGCTGGGCGGCGTCGGTGACGCTGCTGGTGGAGAAGTTCAAGTCGCTGACCGAGCCCGGCTACAAGCCGATCTGTTCCATCGATCAGACCCTCTCGTGCTCGACGGTCATGGAATCGCCGACCGCGTCGATGTTCGGATTCCCCAATCCGATCATCGGCGTGGTGGGGTTCTCGGTCTTCGTCACCGTCGGCGTGCTGCTGGTGTGCGGAATCGCCCTGCCGCGCTGGTTCTTCGGCGCCATGTGGTTCGGCCTGCTGCTCGGCGTGGCGTCCATCTGCTACCTGGTGTGGGACGCGGTGTTCAAGATTCACGCGCTGTGCCCGTGGTGCATGGTGGTGTGGGCGGTGACGCCGGCGCTGCTGGCCATCGTGACCAATGTGCTGTGGGGACGCTCGCGGGGACTGCTGCAGATCCTGGTGGAGTGGCGGTGGACGCTGGTCGCCGTCTTCTACGCGGTGGTCATCCTGATCGTGTACCTCCAGTTCCAGTCGTACTGGAACAGCAAGTTCTAGTTGGGCGGGCCGACGGTGAGCGTCACGTTCACCGCCCGGTGCCCGCCGTTCGGATCGCTGACCTCGAGCCGCACCACATCGTCCGGTCTGTGGGCGTTGAGTGCGGCTTTCAGCATTTGTGAGCTGGTGACGGGGCGGTCGTCGAGGGCGGTGATGACCTCACCGTCGGTGAGTCCGGCCTCGTAGGCGGGTAGTCCGTAGATGGACACGTCGATGCGCGCGCCGGCCGGCTGCGCGTCGGAGGTGAGGATGCCCAGGGTGGCGGTCGGGCCGATGTGCACGGTGTCGGTCGGTGTGCCGGAACGGATCTGGCGGACCACATTCATGGCGGTGTCGATGGGCACGGCATAACCGTTGGGGCCCTTGCCCGTTGCCTTCTGCATGTCGCCCGAGGCGGCGGTGATGACGCCGATGACCGAGCCGTAGCGGTCCACCAGCGCGCCGCCGGACTGCCCGGCGGCCACCGCGGCCGCGACCTCGATCATGCCGTGCAGCGATTTCCGTGACAGGTCGGCGGCATTGCGCGCCACGATGGCCGAATCCAGATTGGTGATGGGCCCGCCCACCGCGGTCGGTGAGCCGGTGCCGCCCGCATTGCCGATGGCCAGCACGGCGTCGCCCAGGTGCAGTGGGGCGGAGTTGCCGATATGGGCGACCGGGAGCCCGCCGGCGCCGTTCAGATCCAGCACGGCGATATCGGCGCCGGAGTCGTAGCCGGCGACGGTGGCGGTGTAGGTCGCGCCGGTGCCGACATCCGAAACCGTCACGGTGTCAGCACCTTTGATGACGTGGTGGCTGGTGAGCACCTCGCCCTCGGCGGTCAGCACGATGCCGGAGCCGGCCGCGCCCAGGCCGTAGGGCCGGATGCCGGCGGTGATGTTCACCAGCGCTGGTTCGGCCACCCGTGAGACCAGATCGACATCCAGCGGCGGCAGCGCCGGGCCGGCCAGCTCAGCCGTGGTGGCATCGTCGCGGAACGGCCAGCGCGGCAGTTCGCCGCGGTAGCCCAGGAATCCGGTGATGCCGAGGACGGCGGCGACGACCAGTGCCAGGGTGCGCCCGCCCCGCCCGGGCCGACGGCCCCGGACCGGGTAGGGGCCGGTAGCGCCGCCCGCCGGATCAACCCCGCGCGTGTCGCTGTCCACGGACCCTCCCGATTGCGGTTCGCCCGCCGGCTCGAGCATGTCTGTCTATTGGTGTACCAGTATTTCAATGGCTCAGTGCCGCAACAGCCAACATGGCCAGCACCCCGGCCAGGGTGCACAGCAGCGGTCCCCGGGCGGGTTTGCCCGCATGTGCCTCGGGCAGGATATCGGCCGTGGCGAGATAGAGCAGGAAGCCCGCGAAATAGCCGAGATACAGGCCGACGAGTTCGGCGGGCACCCGCACCAGCGTGCCGATGATCGCGCCGGCCACCGGGGCGACGGCATCCAGCCCCAGCATGATCAGGCCGCGTGTGCGGGCATTGCCGTACAGCGTGGTCAGGGTGAAAGTGTTGAATCCGTCGGCGAAGTCGTGGCAGATGACCGCGATGGCCACCGCCACGCCGACCGCCGCGCCGGCCTGGAAACCGAAGCCGATGCTGAGGCCGTCGAGGGTGGAGTGGAACACCAGGCCCGCGCCCGCGAGCAGGCCCAGCGAGGAGAAGTCGTGATTGTGCCGGTGCGCGACGAATTCGTCCTCGTAGCCGGTGTGCAGGGCCATCGAGCGCTCGATCACGTGCACGGTGAAGAAACCGACCACCGCGGCCAGCAGCGGCACCGGCACGCCGAGCGCGATGCGGCCGTCCTGCTCCAGCGCGTCGGGCATCAGGTCGAAGGCCACCACGCCCAGCATGACGCCCGCGGCCAGGCCGAGCACCAGCCGCTTGCGATCACCGATGTGCACCGCCAGCAGCCCGCCGATCAGGGTCGCGCACATGGAGAGCAGGGACAGCAGAATGGCCATTCCGCCAGCATGACGCCGTTGGCGGCCGGAGTGCCACGCCGCGCCGCCGGTGAGAAATCGAACGATCGCTTGGTCATTTCGGGCATGCGGGAGTAGGCATGACCTCATGAGCACTGCTACCGCCTACGCGGTCTCCGCCCCGGACGCGGCCTTCGAGAAAATCGCCATCGAGCGCCGCGAACTGGGCCCCTACGACGTGCTGATCGACGTCAAGTACGCGGGTATCTGCCACTCCGACATCCACACCGCCCGCAACGAGTGGCGGGGAACCGCCTATCCGTGCGTGCCCGGCCACGAGATCGCCGGCATCGTGGCCGCGGTCGGCTCCGAGGTAACCCGGCACCGGATCGGCGATCGGGTCGGGGTGGGCTGCCTGGTCGGCTCCTGCGGACACTGCGACCCCTGTCTGGCCGGCGAACAGCAGTACTGCGAGAACGGGGCGGTCTGGACCTACAACAGCCCGGTGCCCGCCGAACAGCAGGCGGGCGGGCGCACCCTCGGCGGCTACGCCACGCAGATCGTGGTGACCGAGAGCTTCGTGCTGGCCATTCCGGAGGGCATCGGGCTGGATGTGGCCGCGCCGCTGCTGTGCGCGGGCATCACCCTCTTCTCGCCGCTGCGGCACTGGCACGCCGGACCGGGCAAGCGGGTCGCCATCATCGGTATGGGCGGGCTCGGGCACATCGGCGTGAAGATCGCCGCGGCCATGGGCGCGGAGGTCACCGTGCTCAGCCACTCGCTGTCCAAGCAGGAGGACGGCCTGCGGTTCGGGGCGCACCACTACTACGCCACCGGTGACCGCGACACCTTCAAGAAGCTGCGCGGATCCTTCGACCTCATCATCAATACCGTCTCCGCCGACCTGCCGATCGAGGACTACCTCAAACTGCTGCGGCTGGACGGCAGCCTGGTGGCGCTCGGGCTACCCGAGCAGCCCTACAGCGTGCGGGCTTCCGCGCTGGCGGGCCTCCGCCGTTCGCTGTCCGGCTCGATGATCGGCGGCATTCCGCAGACCCAGGAGATGCTGGACTTCTGCGCCGAGCACGGCATCGGCGCGGAGATCGAGGTGATCGCCGCCGACCGCATCGACGAGGCCTACGAGCGAGTGATCGCCTCCGACGTGCGCTACCGCTTCGTCATCGACGCCGCCACCATGTGAGGCCGCGGGCGGGGGGTGGGGGGGGGGCGCCGGCGGCCCCCGGCCCCCGCCCGCCCCCGCCGGCCGGGGGGGGAGGCGGC